>NZ_JACBGI020000020.1 GCF_013391765.2 Thiomicrorhabdus heinhorstiae
ACTTAAGAAATAGAGGCGGATTATTTTTCGGCCGCCGCTTTCTCTTTTTCCTCAGAAACGTTTTCGTTCTCGACCAAGGTCAATTGGACGTCTTCCGGGGTTTGCTTAGGCTGGGCGCCAGTCTCCGCCGCAACTTCTGTTGGTTGAACATCGGTTTGCGCTGTTTCCTGGTTAGATTCTCTATTTTCTACCTGTTCGGCAAATAAAGACCCCTGAGTGCCTTCATCGGTCTCGACAGCTTTATCTTCCGTTACGGGAGCAGTGCCAAAGCTTTCGATTTCAACGGTTTTAGCCTCTTCGCTCTGAAGCGTTTCAACCTTTGCAACTGCCTCTTCAGGCTGCTGGTCAACGTGCTGCGGAGTTGCTTCGGAAACGATATTTTCTCCAGCAGGCGCGGGGTTTTTCTCATTGGAAGATTCTGTTGTGTCAGCAGTCAGAACAACGTCGTTTTCAGAGACGTCAGCCGTTTCTTCTGTCTCCGATTGCTCTGCTGCTTCCGCAAGCTTTTCGGCGGCTCTTGCTTCACGATCCTTGCGCGAACGACGAGGTCTGCGACGGGAGTTGCGTGATTTTGCTTTAGGCGCTTCTTCACTGTCTTCCGATTGCAGAGTGGCTTCTTCAGAAGCTTGTTCAACCTCTTCTGTTTCCGCAGCTTGAGGAGATGCCACGGCAACTTCCGGAGTTTCCACTTCATTGACTTCAGTTTCAACAGCAATGACTTCTGTCACCGGAGTTTCAGAATCTGGCGTCGACTCGACGTTCTCTGATTGATCAGCGGATTTTTCAGTCTCGCTGCCAGGTGCAGGGGAGCTGATCGACATGGTTTCCGCTCCGGCCGGAGCGCGGCGGCGGCTGTTATAGCTACGGCTATTGTAGCGGCTGCGACGTCTCTGACCTCCGCGACGCGATTTATTTCCGTCTTCTTCACCATTATCTGTCTTCGCAGAATCGGTATCGGTTTCGCCGGTTTCCAATTCTGCTGTCTCGTCCAGCATTTCTTTGTCTGTTTGAGATGTCTGATGAGCAACATTATCACGGTCGCGATTACGACGGTTACGATTGTTGCGACGGTTAGATTTTTTCGGAGACTCGCTCTCTTCCTGAGATAGAGTGGTTTCTTCGATATCTACCGTTTCTACAGCTTCGTTTTTCTCTTGGGCATTGCGCTTACGTCCGTTGCGCCCACGCTCGTCCTGAGTATTACGGCGACGGTTGCGGTTGCGGCCGCTTTGCTCATCTCTTTGGTTATTCGTGGTACGGCGGCGCTTGTTCTGCGGACGGTGATTTTTATCGCTTTGCGCTTTTTGCTCTTCTTCCTGTTCAACATCTCGGCTGAAAAGGGCTTTCCAGACACGGGCGAACAGACCCGGTTTGCTCTCCTGTTTTGGAGCTGGAGGCGGAGCCGAAGGTTGAATATTCTGAACTGCAGGTTCTTCCTTGGCTCTAGCCATTTGCGGCTCTTCAAGTTGAGGCTGTTCGGCGGTAATGACTTCTTTGATTTCGTAACTTGCCGATTTGCCGAACTCATCACCGTGGCGAGTGCGTTCCATAATATATTGCGGGGTTTCCAGATGTTCATTCGGAACAATCAGGATGTGCAGATTATGGCGATCTTCGATTTTGGTGATCTGGTTACGTTTTTCGTTAAGAAGGAAAGTGGCCACATCTACCGGAATCTGCACCGTAACGCGACGGGTATTCTCTTTCATGCTCTCTTCTTCAAGCAGACGAAGAATCGATAGACCGAGAGATTCGACACCGCGGATTACACCGACACCGTGGCAGCGTGGACAGACGATTTGCGTTGATTCTTCAATCGAAGGGCGCAGGCGCTGACGAGACATTTCCAAAAGTCCAAAGCGGGAGATCTTACCGATCTGTACGCGTGCACGATCGCTTTTGACGGCTTCGCGCATTTTGTTTTCGACTTCGCGCTGGTGTTTGCTGGAGTGCATATCGATGAAATCGATAACGACCAGTCCGCCCAGGTCACGAAGGCGCAGTTGTCGAGCGATTTCGCAGGCCGCTTCCATATTGGTATTGAAAGCGGTTTCTTCGATGTCTCCACCTTTTGTGGCGCGGCTGGAGTTGATATCGATTGCGGTCAGAGCTTCGGTAATGTCGATGACGATAGCACCGCCGGAAGGCAGAGTGACTTCGCGCTGATAAGCCGATTCGATCTGAGATTCGATTTGGAAGCGGGTAAATAGTGGAACCGTATCCTGATATGGTTTGACCTTATACACTTGCTGCGGCATAACATGCTGGATAAAATCACGCGCTTTATGGAAGGTATCCATATCGTCGATAATGATTTCTCCGATGTCCTGACGCAGGTAATCGCGAATCGCCAGGATAACGATATCCGATTCCTGATGGATCAGGAAAGGAGCCTGTTTGTCGTTAGCGGCCTTCTGGATTGCATCCCATAATTGGATCAGGTAGTTGACACCCCATTGCAATTCTTCGGTACTTTTGCCGACACCGGCAGTACGGACAATCAGTCCCATGCCATCAGGCGTTTCCAGATCTTTTAAGGTATCGCGAATATCGCTGCGATCGTCACCTTCGATTCGGCGTGAAATTCCGCCGGCTTTCGGGTTGTTCGGCATCATGACTACATAAGGACCGGCCAGGGTGATTTGCGTGGTCAGTGCCGCACCTTTGTTGCCGCGTTCTTCTTTTTGTACCTGAACGATGACTTCCTGGCCTTCGCTCAAAACATCTTTGATGGTAAAGCGCCCGGACTCCGGTTTGCTGTTGGGGTAGTACTCTTCGGCTACTTCTTTAAAAGGAAGGAAACCGTGACGTTCGGAACCGTAATCGACGAAAGCCGCTTCCAAACTCGGTTCGATGCGAGTGATTTTACCTTTGTAGATATTGGCTTTTTTCTTTTGATGGTGAGGGGTTTCGACATCCAGATCATACAGGGTCTGGCCATCGACAAGTGCAATGCGAATCTCTTCGGGTTGAGTCGCATTTATAAGCATTCTTTTCATGCTGTTCTCTTTTATTTGTTAAGGAGCACCCGGTCAAATAGAAGACGAAAGCAGACGAGACGGTATATGAAAGGTTGAAAGTCTATTAAGGCAAAATTGTTATCACAAACGCTTCTGAACGCCCTTAATCTTGAGGGCATTGAGGTATCGGTTTGAAAAAGCCGGATTGCTTTTTCGAAAATGTTTGAATCATCTCGGGTTGTGTAACATTGGTATCGAGCGTTGGTTACTTTCTTCTTTTTGGTTATTGACGAACGCTCTAGCCTCAGATCAAATCCTGATCTTAACAATACTTTCTAGCCAATCTCGTATGGTTAGGTCGGCGTCTTATTCTCTGGTTTTTTACGAGAGCGCCGAGGTAACTTTGCATCCAAGATTTTGTGACTTGGTATCGTCTTGTATTTGATGTATTGCTCAAAGTTTTTACATTAAGAATCTTTCCGTCAGGTTGGATAATTTTTGCGCGGCGGTTTGGATTGTCTGTGTCCAAATCCATCTGATATTCGCGTTTTAGCCAAGCAGCCGATCAAGATTCGTGATGAAAAATTCTTGCACATTCATGCGCTGTGCCAGCGTTTACATCGCTTACAAAATAAGCCTCGCAAATATACCATTCATAACATCCTTTATCAAACCTTATTTATGCTTCGAATGACTTTGTGTTTACTTTGTTCCGGGGCAGGGGTGAAAGCTTCTGTATGTTTGCCGTGAATCCGCTAAAATAGTCCTTTAATTTTGCTATCGGAAAGGCTGTTGTGACACAAAAGATCGGTAAAGGCGTGACATGGGTAACGGTAACGGAAGAGGACGCCGGGCAACGTCTGGATAATTTCTTATTACGCCTGTTACGCAGAGCGCCTAAATCTCTGGTCTATCGTATCGTTCGCAAAGGCGAAGTTCGGGTGAATAAGGGTCGAGCTCAGGTGTCGCAACGGTTGCAGACAGGAGATGTCGTGCGTATTCCCCCGGTCTCTTTGCCCGAGAGTGAAGAGCCATCTATGGATAAGGTGCCTGCTGACCAGTTGCGTCTGATCGAGAGCTGTATCCTGTACGAAGATAAGGATTTGATGGTGGTCAATAAGCCGTCCGGCGTGGCGGTTCACGGAGGCAGCGGGCTGAATTGGGGTCTGATCGAAGTTTTGCGTCAGCTGCGTCCGCTGGCGAAACGGATGGAGTTGGTTCATCGTATCGATCGCGATACTTCGGGCTGCCTTCTGATTGCTAAAAAGGCCTCGGTTTTAAAAGCCCTGCATGCACAGATCCGTGCCGACCAACTGGATAAACGCTATCTGGCGATTGTGTTGGGGAGCTGGCCTAAAAAAGTCGCCAAGGTTGATTTGCCATTGAAAAAACATCATCTGCCTGATGGAGGCTGGCATGTCACTGTCGATCAAAGCGGAAAAGAAGCCGTGAGCTTTTTTAAAGTAGAGCAGCATTTGCAGGGTTGTGATCTGATATCGGTCAAATTGAAAACCGGACGAACCCATCAGATTCGCGTGCATGCTCTGGCGCAAGGTTGCCCGCTACTGGGTGACGATAAGTATGGTGATCGTGAAGAGAACAAACATTATCGTAAGCTGGGGATGAAGCGTCTGGCTCTGCATGCACAGTTTTTAGGCTTTACCCATCCGGTCACCGAGGAAAAAATGCTGATTGAAGCTCCTTTATGGTCGGATTTTAAACGCATTATTACCGAATTGACATTAATTTGATTTTTTAATTGATGTTAAGTTGTTTTCTTAAGTTATTGTTTTAATTTGTTTTGAGTGTTTTTTGTCAAGGAGTTGGAGTGAAACCCTATAAGTTGGTGATTTTTGATTGGGATGGGACTCTGATGAATTCGGAGGCGCGAATTGTCGATTCGATTCAGATCGCTGCTCGTGAGTGCGGTTTGCCGATATTGTCTTACGACGAGTCGAAACAGATTATCGGTTTGAGTCTGGATAAAGCAATACTCGGTCTGTATCCGGACTTGTCGACGGAAAAAATTGTTGCTATGTCCGAAGCTTATACCAAAGGTTTTCTGGAAGACAGTCAGGTGGGTATGCAGCCTTTCGATGGTGCAGAAGCGTTGCTGTTTAATTTGACGCAACAAGGGATTAAATTGGCAGTGGCAACGGGCAAAAGCCGCAAAGGCTTGGATAATGTCCTAAAAGAGACCGGCTTCGGTGTCTATTTTGATATTACCCGTACTCCTGTTGAGTCGGCTTCCAAGCCGGATCCGTTGATGCTGCAGCAGATTCTCACTGAATTGAATCTCAAGGTGCAAGATGCGGTAATGGTGGGTGACACGACTTTTGATATGGAGATGGCGCAAAATATCGGTATGGATTGTATTGCACTCAGCCACGGGGTACATCAAATGGAAGTATTGGCCGAGTATGCTCCGGTTGCGCAACTGGATTCCTTGCAGGAATTGAATTTATGGTTAATGACACCTTAATTAAAGGTGTCAGGCGAGCAGTAAGCCGCAAGCTGAAAAAGTTTCGGAGAGTGCTCTGCGATAAGTCAGCCTGCAGAAGCTTATCGTTCTTTGTTTGCCAAAGGTAGTGGATAACCCATTTGGTAAAAAATTTCCGTCAACTCGATAAGCGGCAGCCCGATTAACGCATTCGGGTCGATGCTGCGAATCGCTTTAAACAGGGTGATGCCCAATCCTTCGGATTTGAAACTGCCAGCACAGTTTAGAGGGGTTTCTATCTCCAGATAACGACGAATGACGTCGTCCGCCAAATCTCGAAATTCGACTTCCGTGATATCCAAAGCCTGATAGTCGCGATTCGTGCGGGTGTTTCTGACATGCAGGCTGGTATAGAAGCGAACGGTTCGGCCGCTGAAGCTGCTGAGCTGTCGGAATGCGTTTTCGAAGGTGTGAGGTTTGCCAAGCGGTTTATCGTCCAGAACAGCACACTGATCAGAAGTGATCAGTATATGATCCGGGTATTGTTCGGCTAAAGCCTCGGCTTTGCGCTGTGCCAGCCGGGTTACCATTTTCTGCGGTGTTTCTGAAGCCAGAGGGGTTTCATCAATGTCAGGAGTCGCCTGGGTAAAAGGAAAGTGCAGTTTTTCCAGCAGCAGTTTTCTGAAGGCCGAACTGGAGCCGAGGATCACCGGAGGTAGAGTTTGTTTTGGATTTGTGGTTTTAATCGAGTTCATGGCGCTTGTTTTTATGACTGGTTTAATTTCGCTTAATTGTATGTTTTTTAAGATGAAATCGGTGTGAGGGAAGGCGTTGGTGCCAAAAATGTCCGATTTGAATCTAAGTGAATAAAATCTTTGCAAAAAAAGGCGGTTTTTTTTGACTTAGGGGTGCGATACGAGTATGATTCGCGCCTATGTTAAATAAGCTTCCCGAATTTATCGACCCTCTGTACTCGGTCAACCATAATAAACAATTTGTGGGACGAGTCAACCAGGCGCGAATGCAGCGTCTGAAACAGCTTGTGGAAACGAGCGATAGAGAGGTGGATATCGAGTTGTCTTTTTTTTATGACAAAGCCTTGAAATTCCCGGCTTTCGTCATGAAATTGGATACGGAATTGAATTTGATCTGTCAGCGCTCTCTGGCGCCGTTTGACTTTCAGGTAAATACCGAAGTGAAAGGCGTGTTTGTTGAGTCGATGGCATTGGTAGAAGATTTACCGTCCGATGTTGAAGTCTTTGAACTTGACGGCGACAAAATATCGCTGGTTGAGTGGGTTGAAGAAGAGTTGTTGTTAGCGATCCCTATGGTTCCGACTGATCCGGAAGCCACAATGGATTATCAAAACGACTCGGCAGAAGAGAGTTTAACCGCGGAAACGAATACCTCCGTTGCTCAGGACGAGCCGGAAAGCAAACCCAATCCTTTTGCAATTTTGCAAGGATTGAAAAAATAGAGTTTTAAATTAGGAGATTGACATGGCTGTTCAACAGAATCGTAAAACCCCTTCAAAACGTGGTATGCGTCGTTCTCACGATGCTTTGACTGCACCTTCTTTGACAGTAGATCAAACTACTGGTGAAGTTCACCGTCGTCACCACGTAACTGCTGACGGTTATTACAAAGGTAAAAAAGTAGTTCAAGATAAGGCTTAATTATCTTGACTATCAAAGTTGCCATCGATGCTATGGGCGGTGACCACGGTCTGTCGGTTACCGTACCGGCGTCAATCGACGCCCTTCAAAAGTTCTCTGATCTGCATATTACCCTAGTCGGTAAAAAACAATTGATCGAATCCGAACTCGCAAATCATCAGTACGATACATCCCGTTTAACCATTGAACATGCCGAACAGGTGGTTGAAATGGATGATCTGCCTTCCAAAGCCCTAAGAAACAAGCGCCAATCTTCCATGCGTATTGCCTTGAACTTGGTAAAAGACGATCAGGCGCAAGCCTGTGTCAGTGCGGGTAATACCGGAGCCTTAATGGCGGTTGCCAAATTTGTTTTGAAGACTTTGCCGGGGATTGAACGTCCAGCTATCTGTACTTCCATGCCGACCATGAAAGGTCATGTGCATGTACTTGATTTGGGAGCGAATGTCGGCTGTACCGGCGAAAACCTGGCGCAATTCGCTGTGATGGGCTCGGTTCTGGCCAAGGCGGTAGATGATAACCCGCATCCTCGTGTCGGTTTGCTGAACATCGGTGAAGAAGAGATCAAGGGGCATCAGCGCATTAAAGATGCTCACCAGATTATTTCCGGTTCCAAAATTAATTACATCGGCTATGTTGAAGGCGATGATATCTATAAGGGCGATACGGATGTTGTCGCCTGCGATGGTTTTGACGGCAATATTGCTTTAAAATCCAGTGAAGGGGTCGCAAAGATGATCGCCTTCTATTTAAGAGAAGCCTTCAATCGCAATTTGTTGACCAAGTTCATTGGGCTATGTGCTTATCCGGTACTGAAATCTTTTAAGGATAAAGTTGATCCGCGCCGTTATAATGGAGCTTCCTTGCTTGGGCTTAGAAAGATTGTAATCAAAAGCCATGGTGGAGCCGATCGCTTTTCGTTTTATCACGCGATCGCCGAAGCTCGCCTTGAAGTGATTAAGAACGTTCCGGATCTGATTTCCGAAGAAGTTTCACAATTGCTGGTAGCGCCTCCGGTCGATGACGCTCAGCAGGCCTCCTAAGCCTGCGCCTGTCGGCTGGCAGGATTAAGTTCCTATTAAGCTTCTAAGTTTAAAATAATAACAATCAGATAGCGGGTTGCTGTCTCTATAAAATTGAATAGTGTATGACTCAGAAAATCTATAGCCGTATTATTGGCACCGGCGGATATTTGCCGGAAAAGATATTGACCAACGCCGACTTGGAAAAAATGGTCGATACCAGCGATGAATGGATCCGTGAGCGTACAGGTATTCAGCAGCGTCATATTGCTGCCGAAAGTCAAACCACTTGCGATCTCGGTGAAGCGGCAGCTCGCCTGGCGATTGAGATGGCTGGTATTGACCCGAACAGTATTGATCTGATCGTACTTGCGACCACCACCCCTGATAAAATTTTCCCGAGTACTGCCTGTTTGATTCAACAGCGCTTGAACATTCACGGCTGTCCGGCATTTGACGTTCAAGCGGTCTGTTCCGGTTTTGTGTACGCTTTGAGTGTTGCAGACCAGTTTATTAAAACCGGTATGGCAAAACGCGCTTTGGTTATTGGAGCCGAAACGCTGTCGCGAATCACTAACTGGAATGACCGTAACACCTGTGTACTGTTTGGTGATGGTGCAGGTGCCGTAATTCTGGAGGCTTCAGAGGAGGCGGGTATCCTATCGACGCATATTCATGCGGACGGCGAGTTTGAAGAGTTATTGCATGTGCCTTCAGGGCCGTCAAAATTACCGGAAACCGATGATGTAGCCGAAAGAACTATGGCCATGCGTGGCAATGAGGTGTTTAAGGTTGCGGTCAATACCTTGAGTCGTATTGCGACCGAAACTCTGAAAGCCAATGATATGAAAAAAGAAGACATTGATTGGTTGGTTCCGCACCAGGCGAATCTGCGCATTATCACTGCGACGGCGAAGAAACTGCGTTTAAGAGATGATCAAACCGTAGTGACGGTGCATAAGCATGCAAATACATCGAGCGCATCGGTACCTTTAGCATTAGATGAAGCGGTTCGCGACGGTCGTATTCAACGTGGTCAGACGTTATTGTTGGAAGCTTTCGGTGGCGGGTTTACCTGGGGATCGGCACTGATTCGCTACTGAGATCTTCAAAGTGTTGCAAATTTTTGAAATCCGCATGCGTTTAGTCATTAATTTTTGAAAAAATGTCAGCCGTGTATAGTTTAGGCTATACACGGCTTTTGTTTATTTTAACCGGTCCGGTAAAGATACCGGCTTGGAAATAATAGCTATAAGATAGCCATAAATTTAGATATAGGAAGAGTGAAGATGTCATATGCATTCGTTTTCCCTGGTCAAGGGTCGCAATCGGTTGGAATGTTATCCGAACTGGCAGTACAGCATAAGGTAGTAACAGATGTGTACGCGCAAGCGTCCGAAGTCTTGGGGTATGATTTGTGGAATCTGGTTCAAAACGATGCCGACGGCAAGTTGAATCAGACGGATGTCACTCAGCCGGCGATGCTGGCAGCCGGGATTGCTGTTTATCGCGCTCTTGGAAAGAGTAAAGAGTTGGCACCGGCTTTTATGGCGGGCCATTCTCTGGGTGAGTATACCGCTTTGGTCGCTTCTGGTGTTATGACGTTGGAGCAGGGGATTGAACTGGTTGCCGAGCGCGGTCGTTTGATGCAAACGGCGGTTGCTCCGGGTGAAGGAGCCATGGCCGCAGTTCTAGGTCTGGAGGATGAGCAAGTGGTAGCTGTTTGCGAACAAGCTGAAGGAATCGTCGAAGCTGTGAACTTTAACTCTCCTGGGCAGGTGGTGATTGCCGGTTATAAAGCGGCTGTCGACCAAGCGATGAAGCTGGCCGAAGAGGCCGGTGCTTCACGCGTTGTTCCTCTTGCTGTGAGTGTTCCTTCACATTGCTCTCTAATGAAGCCGGCAGCAGATAAGCTGGCAGAAAAGTTACAGGCTATGCAGTTGAATATGCCGCAGGTTCCGGTTTTGCATAACGTGAATTTCAGTCAGGCCGGCAGTACGGATGAGATTAAAGAGCTGTTGGTTCAGCAGTTGTATCGTCCTGTGCAGTGGGTGAAAACGGTTAATGCTATGAAAGAACAAGGTGTTGATGGTTTGTATGAACTCGGACCTGGCAAGGTTTTGATGGGATTGAACCGTCGTATTGACCGAAAAATGGGGATGCAGGCGGTGTTTGATGAGGCAACACTGGAAAAAGCCTTATCCAGCCTATAGAATTGGTGCAATATCAAAATAAACAAAAATAAAGGTGGACATATCATGTTAACAGGAAAGGTCGCTTTCGTTACCGGTGCCAGCCGTGGAATCGGTAAGGCCATCGCGCTGGATCTGGCTGCACAGGGTGCAATCGTTATCGGTACGGCGACATCGGAATCGGGTGCGCAAAGCATTTCGGATTACTTGGCCGAAGCAGGTGCACAAGGTGCCGGGAGATGTTTGAATGTGACTGATGCGGAAATGATCGCGGAAGTGCTCGATGAAGTTGCCAAAACGTTTGGCGTTCCGACCATTTTGGTAAACAATGCCGGAATTACCCGCGATAATCTTTTGATGCGTATGAAAGACAGTGAGTGGGATGACATTATTCAGACAAATCTGAATTCTGTTTACCGTATGAGCAAGGCCTGCTTGCGCGGTATGATGAAGGCCAAAGGCGGACGTATTATTAATATTGCGTCGGTTGTCGGTGTCATGGGGAATGCGGGGCAGACCAACTATGCGGCAGCCAAAGCCGGTATTATCGGTTTTAGCAAATCTCTGGCTCGTGAAGTCGGTGCGCGCAACATTACGGTTAATACCATCGCTCCAGGATTTATCGATACCGACATGACGCGTGCTTTACCGCAAGAGCAGCGTGACGCTTTGACTCAGCAAATCCCGTTGAGTCGTTTGGGTGAGCCGGAAGATATTGCTAAGGCGGTGACCTTTTTAGCCGGTGACGGTGGGGCTTATATTACCGGTCAGACCCTGAACGTTAACGGCGGTATGTATATGGTATAAGCCCGGACATCCGGCTTAGTCAGGCGGTGCTGCGCCTTTGTGGGTAAAAAGCTCAAACTAAAACTTGAAAATCGCGAGCGTTAGAGCGAAAATACCCCAAATTTAAAATTTTTAACAAAATTAACAAACAACAAGACTGGAGAATTCCATGAGCGGTATTGAAGAACGCGTAAAGAAAATTGTAGTTGAACAACTAGGTGTTGAAGAAGATCAGGTTACTCCTGATGCTTCTTTCGTAGATGATTTGGGAGCGGATTCTCTGGACACCGTTGAGTTGGTTATGGCTTTGGAAGAAGAGTTTGACTGCGAAATTCCTGACGAAGAAGCTGAGAAGATCTCTACTCTAGCTCAAGCAACTGCTTACGTTGAAGCTAACCTGTAAGGTTTGTCTTTAAAGCTTATGCTTATAAAAAGCCGTTTTTACGGCTTTTTTTATGCTTGTAACATTGATAAAGTGCCTTTCTAGGGCAGGCAAGAACTCCTTGCCTAAATAGATATTTTGATTAAGAGGGTCCTATTTTGACAAAGCGTCGAGTCGTGATTACCGGTTTGGGTGTATTGTCCGCGGTTGGTTTGGATGTAAAAGAGAACTGGCAGAATATTTTGGCAGGTAAAAGTGGCATCGATTATTTGACCAAATTCGATACCGAGCCGTTTTCTGTCAGCTTTGGCGGCGAAGTGAAAGGCTTTCAGGTAGCTGATTACATCAAACCGAAAGAAGCTAAAAAAATGGATCCGTTTATTCATTATGGTATTGCCGCAGGCGTACAGGCGATCCAGGACTCGGGATTGGAAATTACTGAAGAGAATGCTTCGCGTATCGGGGTTTCCATCGGTTCGGGAATCGGTGGTATCGGTTCTATCGAAACCCAGTATGCGACTTATTTGAAATCGGGCCCGCGTCGAGTGTCGCCTTTCTTTGTGCCAAGTTCAATTATCAATATGGTCGCCGGTAACTTGTCGATCATGTTTGGTTTGAAAGGGCCGAATATGGCAATCGGTACTGCTTGCGCGACTGGAACTCACAGTATCGGTGATGCAGCGCGTATGATCCAGTACGGAGATGCCGATGCGATGGTGGCCGGTGGTGCCGAATACGCAACGACTGAGCTTGGTCTGGCCGGTTTCGCAGCAGCCCGTGCCTTATCGACGCGTAACGACAATCCGCAGGCGGCCAGTCGTCCGTGGGATAAGGATCGTGACGGTTTTGTATTGAGCGATGGTGCTGGAGCGGTTGTCCTGGAAGAATACGAGCACGCTAAAGCACGTGGTGCGAAGATTTATGCGGAGGTGCTTGGTTTCGGTATGAGCGGCGATGCTTATCACATGACCCTGCCGGCATCCGGCGGAGAGGGGGCGGCGCGTTGCATGACAACCGCTTTGCATAATGCACAGTTGGACCCGAGCAAAATCGATTATATCAATGCACACGGCACTTCAACACCTGCCGGAGACCTTTGCGAAACCAGTGCGGTGAAATCGGTGTTCGGTGATCACGCTTATAACTTATGCATGAGCTCGACCAAGTCCATGACCGGTCATGCTTTGGGTGCCGCGGGTGCGATGGAAGCAGTTTTCACTGCGCTGGCTTTGAAAGAACAGATTATGCCTCCGACCATTAACCTGGATAATCCTGAAGAGGGTTGTGATTTGGATTATGTTGCCCACACGGCGCGTGATGCCAAAATCGAGTATGCTCTATCCAACTCTTTCGGTTTCGGTGGAACCAATGCCACTCTGGTATTGGGGCGCATCGACGCTTAATGCCGAATTATTTCAGGAAGCGGGTTCATGTCGACTAAGCAAGTGCAATCTGTGATTAGCCGTCTGATCCCGCTTGCACATGGACAGACGGTCGATTTAAGCCTCTTCCATCGCCTCAATCCGGAACGCTATCCGGTTTTATTGGAAAGCGTCGCCAAGGGGCAACTGGGTCGTTACGACATTCTAATGGCCTTCCCCCAGGAGACCTTGCGTTTGGATTCTCCGGACGGACAGCAAGCCTTTGTCGAACAAGTTCAAACCGCTCTGGCTGAAAACGCTGTTGACGGTAGTGAATTTGAGCAATCTCTGCCGTTTAGCGGCGGTTGGTTTGCCTATTTCAGTTACGACTATGCCCAGGTGGTCGAACCGGTCCTGAACCTTCCGAAAAATCAATTTCCACTTGCTCTGCTTACCCGCATTCCGGCTGCTTTTATTTATGATCATCAGGAAGCCGCTCTGTTTATACTTGCGGAAAGCGACTTTGAAACCTGTCTGGATACCATGCAGGCTGATCTTGCAACGGTTTTAAAGTCTGCTAATGGTCCAGTGAAGTATTCACGAGCCGAAGATTTGTGTGAGGAAGAAGACGAGAAGTTTTTGCAGGGCGTGGAAGCGATCAAGGATTACATTCTGGCCGGAGACGTCTTTCAGGTAAACTTGTCGCGCGAGTGGAATTTTTCGTTGCCTTCCAGCGCCGATGCGGTCGATTTATACGACGCTTTGCGGGAAAACAATCCGGCACCGTTTGCCTGTCTGGCGCATTTGTCTCTGGCGGACGGCGAACCCTGGCATATTATCAGTTCGTCCCCGGAACGCCTGGTTAAGTATCGTGCACCTTGGGTAGAAACCCGGCCGATTGCCGGAACCCGGCGCCGAAGTGCCGATCCTGATGCCGATAAGGCTTTGATCGATGAATTAATTGCTCATCCCAAAGAGCGTGCCGAACACATTATGCTCATCGATTTAGAGCGTAACGACCTAGGGCGTATCTGTCAGCCGGGGACGGTTGAGGTGAATGAATTGATGGTGGTCGAATCCTACGAACATGTCCATCATATCGTTTCCAATGTGCGCGGCAAGCTGCAAGAAAATCTGTCTTCTCTGGATATCATCCACGCACTGTTCCCCGGTGGAACCATTACCGGTTGTCCGAAAGTGCGTTGCATGGAAATCATTGCCGAGTTGGAGCAGATGCCGCGTGAGGCCTATACCGGATCACTCGGGTACATTAATCGCGACGGTTCGATGGACCTGAATATTTTGATTCGAACCATGATGTACTATCAGCGTGAACATCATTCCGAAGTGCGTCTGCGAGCCGGTGCTGGTATTGTTGCCGATTCGATTCCCGACAGTGAATTAACCGAGACACGCCATAAAGCCAAAGGGCTGTTAAAAGCCTTGCAGGTTATCTAAATATGAATGCCCAACCGATAATCTGGGTAAACGGCCGTCGACAAGCTGATTTACCTGTGACGGATAGAGGTTTGCAATACGGTGACGGCTTTTTCACGACCGCTTTGATTGTCTGCGGGCGCCTGTTGAATTGGCAAGCGCATTGGCGTCGGCTGCAGAATTCGGCTGTTCGCTTGAAGATGCCGGAATTATGCCAAGCCTCGTTACTTGCTGAAATCAAAAACGCACTTGCTGAGCTGACTTCAATTGAAACCCATGCGGATAATGCCTGGATTCTCAAAATACTGATCACCAGAGGCAGTGGCGGCAGAGGCTATCAACCGCCGCGGGAAGCCGAAATCACTCGAATTCTGCAATTCAGCCATACAACAGATGCATTTTCCTGCGGTGCTTCGGCAATCGAGCTGCCGATTCAAGCTGCCATGTCGATCCCGGTTTGCATTACTCTATCAGGGATGCAACCGCAATTAGCCGGTATCAAGCACCTTAACCGTCTGGAAAATGTATTGGCTCGCGCTGAGTTAGAGGAATCTCCGGAAGGCTTGATGCTGAACGGTGCCGGTGAGGTAATTGGCGGAACCCAGTCGAACCTGTTTGTGGTTAAAGACGGGCGCCTGTTAACGCCGATATTGGATTTGAGCGGTGTTGAAGGAACATGTCGTTATCAATTGCTGCGTCTGGCCGAAGAGCAGATGCAGGGAGCTCAAGAGGTTCGTTTGAAATTACTTGATCTGCAAGGCGCTGACAGTGTGTTCCTTGCCAATGCGGTGCGTGGTATCATGCCTGTTCGAGAGTTGAAAACCGGGATGGGTACCTGGCATTTTGCCAATCGAGAAGTTGCTGAATGGCAAAGGCTTTGGCAAAAGTTCCAGAGAGAGAATGGTCTCGATTTACACGTCGACTAATGTTGCTTAATACCGGTTACGGACGACGAAGTCTGACAGTGGTTATATTTCATAACACATAATACTGATTGAATTGAAGAGGATAAACGCGTGAAAGGTTTTTTAAAATTCTTTACCGCCTTAAGCATTGTTTTAGCTCTGTTAGCAGGAGCGTTTATCTGGCAAATAGAAGACTTTCTGAATCAGCCGATTTCCGATAAAAAAGTGCCTCTCACCATTAGTATTGAAGCCGGCAGCTCGGCGGCAAAAGTTGCGGAAGGCTTATATCAGTCGGATTACCTTTCTCATCCAAAATGGTTCTTATGGTATTTGAAAGCTAAAAAGCAGGCGAATAAAATTAAGGCCGGTGAACACCGTATCCAGCCGGAATGGAATGTCGAACAGCTGATGAATCAACTGGTGGCGGGTAAACTGATGCAGTACCCGGTCGCCTTGATCCCAGGTGAGACCGTTGTCCAGACGCTTAAGCAGATCCAGCAACAGAAAAAGCTCAAGTTGGAGTTGCCTCTGGAGGAACCGGCCAAGCTGCAGGAAGCTTTCGGCATCGATAAGCCGATTGACGAACGCTACCCGTATGCGAACCTTGAAGGTTTATTCGCACCGGAAACCTATCATTACGAAGCGAATGAATCCGACTTGCGTATTTTGCAGCGCGCGCGTCGCTTGCAGGAAGAGACACTGGCCAAAGCCTGGACGGAGCGTGAGGAAGGCCTGCCTTTGAAAACCCCTTATGAAGCTTTGATTCTGGCATCGATTGTCGAGAAAGAGAGTTCGGTTAAAGATGAGTTGCCCAAGGTTGCGGCGGTGTTTATTAACCGCATGCGCAAAGGGATGCGCCTGCAGACTGATCCGACGGTTATTTATGGTATCGGTACCGACTATGACGGGGATATCCGTAGTAAGGACCTTCGCAGCAAAACACCCTATAACACCTATCAGATAGACGGTTTGCCGCCGACACCGATCGCTTTGCCGAGCAAGGCGGCAATCGAAGCGGTTATGCATCCGGCGGATACCAAGGCACTGTATTTCGTTGCCGACGGTAACGGCGGGCACGTGTTTTCCAATACCTTGAAAGAGCACAATCGCGCTGTTAAACGCTATCTGGCTACACAAAAATAATAACCGGCAGCGAAAGGCTGTCGAAATCAGTGAAGAGACGATGAAAGGTCAATTTATAACCCTGGAAGGAACCGAAGGCGGCGGTAAGTCGACGAACCTGCAATATATTTGCACCTGGCTGCAGGAAAAAGGAATCGAAGTCGTCATTACCCGTGAGCCGGGCGGTACCGAAATCGGCGAGGCGATTCGCGGAATTTTGCTGAATCCCGAATACAAAACGATGCAGCCGGATACCGAGCTGTTGTTGATGTTTGCCGCCCGGGCGCAGCATCTTCAGGAGAAAATCCTTCCCGCGTTGGGGCAGGGGAAATGGGTGGTGTCCGATCGCTTTACCGATGCGTCCTATGCCTATCAGGGTGCGGCCCGCGGTATGGCTTATGAACGTATCCAACAGATCGAAACCTGGGTGCAGCAAGGCGTCCAGCCGAATATGACTTTTGTTTTCGATTTGCCGATTGAGATTGGTATGGCACGGGTCGCCAGTCGCGGTGGAGCCATTGACCGTTTTGAGGAAGAGGATCGAAGTTTTTTCGAAAAGGTGCGCCAGGCTTATCTGCACAGAGCCGAGCAGGCGCCGCAGCGTTATCATGTATTGGATGCTTCGCGCAGCCTGGACGAAGTACAGGCTTCAATCGAACGACAGCTTCTGAGTCTGCTGGCGGAAGCTTGAGTATGAATCAGGATGAAATCTATCCATGGCTCCAGCCGGCTTGGCAGGATTGGAAAAAGCTGAACAGTCGTCTTGGGCATGCCTACCTGATTTCCGCCTTGCCGGGAGTCGGCATGGAATCCTGGATTCGCACTCTGGCAAAAGCCGCTCTGTGTCCGAATACCGCGGCGCACGATCAGACGGCGTGCGGACAATGTTCCAGCTGCCATCTATTCGATACGGATCAACATCCGGATTTTTACCATTTGCATCGATTACCGGACAAGAAAGAGATTGGGGTCGATCAAATTCGTGAATTTATCTATCAGCAGCAGGAAACCGCGCACCAGGGCGGCTATAAGGTGGCGTGGATCGAGGGGGTCGAGCATTTGAATCTGTCGGCCTTCAACGCTTTGCTGAAAACGTTGGAAGAGCCGGGCGAACGCAGTCTGTTTTTATTAAGCTGTCATCAGGTCGCGAATCTGCCGGCGACTATTAAAAGCCGTTGCCAGCAGATTCATTTACCGACTCCGCCTTTAGAGGTTGCCAATCAATGGTTGAGCATGCAATGTCCGCAAATGGATCAGGCTCTGCTGAAGCGTGCTCTGCGGATTAATTGGGGAGCGCCTCTGAAAGCGTTACGTTGGATCAAAGAAGGTAAATTCGACGAAGACCGCGAATGGAACGAGGCCTTAAAACAGTTGCAGAGCGGTAAGAAGAATGTGGTTCAAGTCTGTGCGCAATGGTTGAAATGGCCGCACCCGGAAGCGGTGTTTGACTACTTTTATCAGTGGTCGGTCGGTTTTATCCGTCATCAGGTTTATCCGCAAGCGGGCAACCTTCAAACGGATGAAGTATCGGCGGCTTTAAAATTTCAGCAGCAGGTGTTAACCGCTAAATCGTTCTGGCAGCGCAATGCCAATAAAGAACTGGTGCTGGAAAACCTGTGCTTACAATGGCTCGCGTTGCAGCAAGGAAAACAGGACGAGTCGATTTTCCGCTCACAATTGAATAGGGGACAGTTGGTTTGATCGTAGATTCACATTGCCATTTGAATATTTTGCCGGCCGATGAATTAGGTTCGATCGACGAGATTATCGAACGCGCCGAGTCTTTGGGCGTGGAACGGATGATGTGCATTGCGATCGGTCCGGAGCAATGGCACGAAGTGTTGCAGCTGGCGGAGAACCATCCGCAGGTGTATGCCGCAATCGGCGTACACCCGTGCGAACCGCAGGAAGTAGTCATCAGTGATGAGGCATTGCTGGAAGCGGCATCGCATCCAAAGGTGTTGGCGATCGGTGAAGTCGGCCTGGATTACTTCCATTTCGATCCGCAAAGCGATATGAGCTGGCAGCATGATCGTTTTCGTCAGCAGATCCGCATCGCCAAACAGTTGAAAAAACCGTTGGTGATTCATACACGCAATTCGACGGACGACTGCCTGAACATTTTGCAAGAAGAGAATGCCGAAGAGATCGGCGGCATTATGCACTGCTTCGTCGAGGATATGCAGATTGCAGAAAGAGCCATGAAACTCGGTTTTTATATTTCTTTCTCCGGAATTGTGACCTTTAAGAACGCCAAGGAATTAAAGCAGGTTGCCGCCGAAGTTCCGCTGGATCGAATTCTGGTAGAAACCGATTCGCCGTATCTGGCGCCGATGCCTTATAGAGGCAAAACCAATCAGCCGGGTTACACCCGTTATGTCGCCGAAGAGATCGCACGTTTGAAAAATCTCCCTCTGGAGACCGTAGCTGAAGCGACCAGCGAAAACTTTAAACGTCTGTTCCGTTTAAGCGAGTTGTGATCATCCTATGAGACATCTTTCCGCTTCTGCACCCATGCAAAAAGTTGATCTGTGCGGTCGAGATTACTCTTGGCGGCGTATTTACGAATTGGTGTTGCAACATAAACCGGCACTGATTAAAGCGCATTTTATCGCTCTGTTCGCCATGTTAGTGACGGTGCCTTTGCCGCTCTTGCTGCCATTGCTGGTAGATGAGGTGCTGCTGGATAAGCCGAGCCATATTGTTCATACCTTAAATTATTTTGTCTCCGAAGCCTGGCAGGGGCCGGTCTACTATATTCTCGCTATCACGGTTATTACGATTTTCCTGCGCTTTCTCGGCTTGGTCTTCGGAGTCTGGCAGGTGCAGCAGTTTACGGTGATTGCCAAAGACGTTACCTATCGCATTCGCAAAGATCTGCTGCAACGGGTTCAGGGTGTGGCGATGGCGCAATATGAAACCATGGGCAGCGGCAGTGTTTCCGCTACCATGGTCAATGACGTTAACACCATCGATACTTTTCTTGGAACTACGGTCGGCAAACTGATTATTGCCGTCTTTTCGTTAATCGGGGTTACGGCTGTTTTGTTGTGGTTGCACTGGCAGCTGGCACTGTTTATTCTGTTTATGAATCCGGTGGTCATCTACTTTACGATGCGCATGGGCCGGAAAGTCAAAACCCTGAAAAAAGATGAAAACAATGCGATTGATGCTTTCCAGCAGGCATTGACGGAAACTCTGGATGCGTTGCAGCAGGTGCGCGCCGCAAATCAGGATCACTCTTTTTTTGAGCGCATTCGCGGGCGAGCAGAAGCGATTCGCAGCAGCTCGGAAGCGTTCACGTGGAAGAGTGATGCCGCTAACCGTTTCTCTTTTATGATTTTCCTGATCGGCTTTGATCTGTTCCGTGGCGCCAGTATGTTGATGGTGGTGTTTTCCGGTCTGTCGATCGGGGAGATGATGGCGGTATTCGGCTATCTGTGGTTTATGATGGGACCGGTGCAGGAAGTTCTGGCGATTCAATACGGCTACAGTGCCGCCAGCGGAGCCTTGCAACGGATTAATGACGTACTCGATCTGGATCAGGAGCCGCAGTTCCCGCAGAAAGCCAACCCGTTTAATTGTGATACGGCCATCGGCGTCAGAGTTGAAAATCTCTCTTTTGCTTATCCTGGTAAGGAACACAATGTTCTGAACAGCTTGAATTTTGCCATCGCTCCGGGAGAAAAACTGGCTTTGGTCGGTGCCAGCGGCGGCGGGAAAACCACTCTGGTTCAGTTGCTGTTAGGTTTCTATCAGCCGAAAGAAGGGCAGATCTATTACGGCGACGTTCCGATGACGGATATCGGTCAGCATTGCGTGCGCCAGCATGTCGCTACGGTTCTTCAGCATCCGATGCTGTTTCATCAGTCGATTCGTTTTAATCTCACTTTGGGGCAGACTATCCCTGACGAAGTATTATGGCAAGCTCTTGAGCAGGCGCAGTTGGCGGATAAAGTCCGTGAACTGGATGAACAGCTGGATTCGATTGTCGGGCGTAACGGTATCAAACTGTCCGGCGGTCAGCGTCAGCGTTTGGCGATTGCCCGCATGATTCTGCAAGATCCGAAAGTTGTGATTATGGATGAAGCGTCCTCGGCATTGGATATGGAGACCGAACGTCAGTTGTATGTCGATTTGGCACCGTTTCTGGAAGGTCGAACCACGCTGATTGTTGCCCACCGCTTGAGTTCGATCCGTCAGGCCGATCGGATTCTGGTATTTGAAGATGGTCATATTATCGAAAGCGGCAGCCACGACGAACTGATGGCTCAAGAGGGGACTTACCACAAGTTATACCGCTGATGCCGAAGTCGTCGCTATCTGATCTGGAACGGATTGTATAAATACTTATAGACATTACAGGCAATAAAAAACCGACTTGAATCCTGTGACTCAAGTCGGTTTTTTATTCGAAGAGCGGAATGGAAACTTACGCTTTGCACTCCAGCTCGTAGGCGACCTTCATGGTGTTTTCCAGCAGTGTCGCGATTGTCATAGGGCCGACTCCACCCGGTACCGGGGTAATCCAGCTGGCGTGTTCTTTGGCCGCTTCGTATTCAACGTCGCCGACCAGACGACCGTCGTCCATGCGGTTGATACCTACGTCAACTACGATGGCGCCCGGTTTGATCCAAGCGCCCTTGACCATTTCAGGGATTCCGACACCGACGACGACCAAGTCTGCCTGTGAGACTTTTTCCGCCAGATCCTTGGTGGCACTGTGGCAGACAGTTACCGTAGCACGGGCATTCAGCAGTTCCAATGTCATAGGCACGCCGACAATGTTGGACGCACCGACGACGACCGCATCCAGACCGCGAAGCGGAATACCAGTTTTTTCCAGCATGGTCATAACGCCGTGCGGGGTGCAGGGTGCCAGTTGCGGCATACGAGTCGCCAAGCGCCCGACATTGTACGGGTGGAAGCCGTCGACGTCCTTGCAAGGGTGAATTCGTTCGATGATTTCTTCGGGATCGATATGCGCCGGAACAGGAAGTTGAACGATAATGCCGTGAACCTTATCGTCGGCGTTCAATTTGTCGATCAAAGCCAATACTTCTTCCTGGGTGGTTTCGGCCGGTAAAACTTCCGAGACATCGTTAAATCCGGCTTTTTCGCAAGCCAGTTTTTTATTGCGCACATAAACTTGAGAAGCAGGGTCTTCGCCTACCATAATTACCGCCAGACCCGGACGGTCGTTTCCGGCAGCCACTTGGCGTTCAACTTCGGCACGAATCGATTCGCGTAACTCTAAGGCGATAGCCTTACCATCAAGAATCTTTGCTGACATAATCAGTTTCCTAAATAAATACTCAAAAACAACCATCTCAGGAACTACCGTGAGAGCTTATGCTTCCACTCCGAATTCACGAGGTTTTTATCAGCGGTCTATCATAACCGATTTTACGACTTCGGCTCCATCAATTACCATGCAGTATTTAGGGAAAGGAGAAGAAGAAATTTGCAAAACCCGAGATGATAATACAGCGGTTTTTATGTCGGAAATATGCCGTATTTATTGCTTTCAGAAGGCAATTTTTAATAGAATCAATATTTTAATAAAACGGGCTATAAAGCCGTAAAATACGGGCCTTTCAGCTTTTCGCCAAAGTTCAAAAAAAATTAAAAAAAAGTGATTTTGGTTGTTGACAGCCCAACGGCCGATCTATACAATACGCCCCATCTTCATCGGAGTGTAGCGCAGCTTGGTAGCGCACCTGTTTTGGGTACAGGTGGTCGGGGGTTCAAATCCCTCCACTCCGACCATTAATTCTCATTAGCTTGATTCGGTCTTTAATCAAGTTAATACCATAGGTTCGATAAAGCGCCCATAGCACAACTGGATAGTGCATCGCCCTTCTAAGGCGAGGGTTTCAGGTTCGAATCCTGATGGGCGTGCCATTTTCATGGTATGCACGTCATATCTACTATGGCGGATGTAGCTCAGTTGGTAGAGCCCAGGATTGTGATTCCTGTTGTCGCGGGTTCGATCCCCGTCATTCGCCCCACTTTCTAAGTCTTGAAGCTTCAAGACGATATAAGATCAGTCAAATCAATAAGGTAGAAATTTTATTGTTGGCTGATTTTTCTGTTTCGGAGTGTAGCGCAGCTTGGTAGCGCACCTGTTTTGGGTACAGGTGGTCGGGGGTTCAAATCCCTCCACTCCGACCATTTATTTTCCTTTTGATTCTCTGCATTTTTATTGTTAGCCATTTGGCGCCGTGTTGTATTGCGGAATTTCCTCGGCTTTTCTGGCATTTATCCAATCTCCCAGTTCTTGAGCAGGAAGTGGCGGGCTGTAAAGAAAACCTTGCACCAGATGACAACCGTAGTGCATCAGGAATTTTGCCTGGGTTTCATTTTCGACTCCTTCGGCGACGACTTTCAGATTCATGCCTTTTGCCAGATTAACGATCGCTCTGGAAATATTGGTATTATTTTCATCTTCAGGAATACCTCTGATGAAAGACATATCGATTTTCAAAGTATCGATAGGCAGTTGCTTTAATCTCGCCAGCGAGGAATAACCGGTCCCAAAGTCATCGATGGATATTTGCACACCCAAAGCTTTTAAATCATCGATCATCTTGGCGTAGTAGTCTTCTCTCATGACCAATGTTTCGGTCAACTCCAGTTCGATATAATGCCCGTCGATTCCAGCATTATTCAGTGCGCTGCGTACGATCTGCACAAAATTTTTATCAGCCAGCTGACGCGCCGATACATTAACGGCAATGTAATGTATCTTGACCCCGTGATCCAGCCAGAGACGCATTTGGCGGCATGCTTCGCGTAACACCCATTCACCCAGTTCGATAATCAATCCGGACTCTTCGGCCAGAGGGATGAAATTTCCAGGTGGGATCAATCCCATTTCAGGGTGTTTCCAGCGTATCAGGGCTTCAACTCCAGTCAGCTTTTGCGAGCGCAATTCGATCTGAGGCTGGTAGTAAGCGACAAATTCGTGGTTTTGGGCTGCTTGTTGAAGTCGATTGAGCATCAGCATATTTTCGAAACTGGAAGTCGACATGTCGCTGGAGAAATATTCATAGCTGTTCCGACCTAAATCTTTGGAGCGGTATAGCGCGAGGTCGGCGTGTTTCAGAAGCGTGACCGAATCATCGCCGTCTTCCGGAGCAATGGCGATACCGATACTGGATGTGATCGAAACCTCGTGTTCGGTGAGTTTGATCGGTAGCGAAATGCGATTGAGAATTTTCTTGGCGACAATTCCGGCGACATTTGACGAGGAAAGGTTTTCTAAAAGAATAACGAATTCATCGCCGCTGATCCGGGAAATGGTATCTTCTTCACGCAGTATCTCTTTCAAGCGGTTTGCCACGGTTTGCAGCAATATATCGCCCTGATGATGCCCGAAGTTGTCGTTGATCGACTTGAAACGATCCAAATCCAAGTACAGAACGGCCAGAGTTCCGCCATGGCGCTTCACTTTCTGCAAAGCGTGATCGAGTCGGTCGTTCAGCAAAACCCGGTTGTACAGTTTGGTCAAAGAGTCGTGGTGGGCGAGGAACTTGAGCTCGGCTTCATTTTCTTTAATCTTTGAAATGTCGGAGAATACCCCGATGAAGTTGATGATTTCATTGTCTTGATTCCGAACGGAACTGATAGATAGCCATTCGGGAAAGATTTCCCCGTTTTTGCGTCGGTTTTTTATCTCTCCCTGCCAGGATTCTCCCGAGCGCAAAGTGTCCCACATTTGTTCATAAAAATTGTGATCCTGGATTCCGCAGCCTAATACATTCGGTGTTTTTCCCTTAACTTCCTCTAAAGTGTAGTTGGTGATTTCCGTAAAGGCGGGGTTAATGGAGATGATCTTGTTGTCACGGTCGGTGATCATAATGCCCTCGGCAAGGTTTTCGATTACCGATGCCGAAAGGTGCAAAGAGGCTTCATTGCGTTTGCGCTCCGAAATATCCCTGACTACCGCCATCAGGGCAATTTTCCCCTGATATTCAACGGTTCTAAGACGAACCTCAACGGGAAATTTGCGGCCGCTTTTATGAATATTATAGGATTCGAAAACCATCTCCTTGTGTTCGCGGGTATAGTCGATGGCTTCTTTAATTGCTCTGGCTTTAGTTTCATCCTGACCTGCTACATCGATATCGGCAGGCGACATCTGCAATAATTCTTCTCGCGAATAACCCGACATCCGGCAGGCCACATCGTTCACTTCGATAAAATTGCTTGGACCATCTTCGGTAATTTCGTGTAAAAAAATGCCGTCATTGATTGCATTATAGAGTTCGGAAAGTTTTTTCTCGCTTTCTTCCAAGCGGTCTTTAGCGGCCTTAGCCTCGGTAATATCTT
This sequence comes from Thiomicrorhabdus heinhorstiae, assembly GCF_013391765.2. Lineage (GTDB taxonomy): Bacteria > Pseudomonadota > Gammaproteobacteria > Thiomicrospirales > Thiomicrospiraceae > Thiomicrorhabdus > Thiomicrorhabdus heinhorstiae. The sequence goes on from NZ_JACBGI020000020.1 coordinate 24,618, forward strand.
CGGAAACACCTAATAAATATTTAGGGTTTCCTTCGGTATCCGGGATTCCGACTTTTATGGTGTGTAAAAAGCGAGTGCCATGAAGAGTGTCTACGGCTTCTTCGGGAATCTGGGTTATTTCTCCGGATGCTAAGGTTTTTCTATCCTTTTCGACGAAAAAGTCTGCCTGTTCTTTGGGAAAAAAGTCGTAGTCGTTTTTCCCAATCATTTCATCACGAGGAAAGCCGAATACCGTTTCCGCAGCTTTATTAAAGCGGACAAAACGCAACTCCTTTGCTTCTTTGATAAATAAGATATTGGGGATGGACTCAATAATCGTGCTGAGTTCCCGTTCCTGATTCTTTAAGGCGTTTTCGGCTTCTTTGCGGGCAGTAATGTCTTGCACCGTGCCGACAATCCGGATGGCTTTCCCTTCTTCATCAAAGTAGGCATTTCCATGTTCCAATACATGCTTGATCTCTCCAGAAGAAAGTTGTATTCGGTGCTCCGCTTCATAGGGATGGCCTGAAGTTAATAGCTCGTCGTAAGCCTGTTTTACTTTTGCCAGGTCTTCGGGATAAACTGCATTGAAAAAAGCTTCTAAGGTGGGAGAGTATGTGCTTGGTTCAACGCCGAAAATCTTATAGGTTTCTTGCGACCAGAAGAGTTCCCCGGTTTTTAAATCCTGTTCCCAGCTGCCGATTTTTGCGATTGCCTGTATTTCAAGTAATCTATCTTGATTGCTAGTTAGTTTTTCTTGCTGCAGGCAGGCATTGATTGCTTGAACTAATTTGGTATTTAAACGGGCAATGCCTTCAATTTGAGCGGTTTCAACGGCTATTTCCGACTCGATCAAAACCACAAAGCCGAAATCAGCCAGTTCAATAATATGGTGGTTGGTGTGATTGATCCGGCTTGTTATAAAACCGCTGTCGGATTGGCCTAGTTCGATTAGTAATGGTTCTATCTGTGACAGGAGGTTGTGCTGCTTGCTTGAGACAGACGGCGCGGAAAAAACCAAGGAATGTTGTTTATTTTGCAGGCGGTATAGGGCAACCGATGAACAGTGCAAATGCTCCAAAAGAACTTTAAGAGTACCTTGCAACATCTCTTCCAACTCAAAAGAGTTTCCCAAAGACATTAATAGCTCGTACTGAAGTTGCAGTATCTTGTTGTTATCCATAACCCCGAATTCCTGGTTAAATTCCTGCTTTAACCCATTAAAACCGATTCTAGCGGTTTTAAAATTACTTTGTTCGCGTTTTTAAAACTCGATCAACAGCGATCAATGTTTGGACAGTTCTCTTATCAAAGCTTTACCTAATCGTTGGTTAAGGCTGGCGACCGCCACGGCATCCACAGAATTAGCCAGTAATTTGTCGCCGAGTGTACCGCCAAGTTGGGCGGCAATTTCATCGGTCAGCAGGTCTGTCAGCGAACCGGCGGCGAGGTTTTCCAAGGCGATTCTCAATAATCGCCAATTTCCGGAAATACTCGGTCGTATTCCGAAAACCAGCGAAATCCGTCTTAAGGTTCTAAGGCTGATCCACAAAATTCCCAGAGTCTGGATAAACGAATTCGGGCTGATGAGGCTAATACCTCCGGCGGTAGCGGATTCGCGTTTGAGAACACTTTTAGCTTGGCGTTCAATAGGGGACAGCACCATATCCTGGTAGATCTTTAATACTTCATCATTAGTGTGATGTTCACGCAGAGAGTGCTCAAAAGCATGGTAGCAACCTCTTGCGAAAGCACTCCCGGTTTGCAGTTTACCGCGGTGTTTCAAAGCTCTGCGAGTGGTTGCGACATCTCCTTTCGTTTTCAGCTCTTCGATTGAAAAGAGGTCATTGCTGTATTTACCAATCGCTCTCAAACCTTTCCATTCGTTTCTTATCAGAGCAAAGATGGCAAGGGCAACCGCAAGCAGGAGGGCCGCTAGCAGGCTTGCGAGAAGAGGGTGGCTGGCCATAAGGTCGGTGACGTAGAGATAGGCATCAATCAGTGAGAAGCCGATAATAGCCAAAACCGTCGTGAATAATGCGATCAGCAGGGTTTTTATGCCCGAACCGGTATCTTCGATTACGGCCTTGTCATTCTGCAGAGGAACGTCGCTTTCCGGCAGGCTTAGCTCCGGTTGCGCCTCCTGCAAAGTGCGTTTTTTGACGCGTTCCTGGTATTGAGGTTCATTCATATCCATTACCTCGATATGGGTGCAATTACTTGATTAAATATTCAATGAGTCGGTCTATGCCTTGAGCGTGATTCATTCGGGCCAAGACATCTTTAGGAACCATGGTATTAATCGCCGGATAGTTTTGTTCCGGGTCCAAGGCTTTCAGCCGATCGGGTATGCTTTCAAATTCCCACTCTTCATAGTCGCCGTCCGGATTGGTAAATCGCAGACAGTTTTCGCAACTGCCCGGGTCGGTGGTTTGCATTGCCGAAATCAGAAAATGCTGGAATTCGACCTCTTTTTCCCTTAAATGCGCGCGAATACCGGAGGTAATGTCTTGCAGGAGGTGCAGGAAATTCTCATGCTGCGAATTGGGAATAAGGTCGATTTTGGTAGCGACAAACGCGACTTTACTGATCTCATGGCGGAATAAAATTTTCGGTTTATACCATTTGTCCGCGCCGTAAACAAAGCTGGATGCCAGATTGCTCAGAGTCTCTTTCAATTGATTTAAATGGGCGCGACTATGGCTCAATCCCTGATGCAGATCGAGCATAACGATTTGTTTGTCGGCCTTGGAAAAGTAGGACTCTTGCAGGGGGGCGAGCCAAATTTTCTTAAAGTGTTCAAAGTTCTTCTGAAACAGTAAGGTCCATGGGTGCTCAGGGTCACTGGCAATTCGGCTTGGTAAAGGAGCAAAACCGTTCTTTTCCCAATTGAATTTCGGGGAAGGAATCAGCATGCTGCCGGGTTGCAGCAGAGTAATCCCTTTGGATTTGGCGGCAATCAAATAGTTTCGGTACTGCTGCATGTAATCACCGACGAGTTCTTCATTCGGCAGGCGGTCAAAATCATAGCTTTCGACAAAGGCATGCCAGTCGGAAGCGTAATGTTTTTGCGGGGGATTAAGTTGCTGCGACCAGGCGCTGTCCGACCAAGCGACAAACTCTTTGTGCAGCATCGGCAGATCGGTCAGCCATTCTCCGGGATAGTCATGGAAACGGAAAATGATTTGATTGGATTTTCTGAGTAGCTTACTGATGGCGTTAAGCGGTTTGGTCGTCAGAACCAGTTCAAAACCATATATCTGTTCGGTGGATTCGGGCCATTGTCGAGATTGCAGTTTTTGCAGATTACGGTCAAGCGGAAAAAGGGCCTCGCCTTCAATCGGTCTCAGTTCAACCGATTGAATCAACTCTTTTGGCAGACTTCTGAGTAACGGCAGATTATCGAATGTCTGTTGCGATCTCTGGCTTAGCAGAGACATCAGGGTGGTGAAGAACATCGATTTTCCACTGCGACTCAGGCCGGTGATAATGACATGGTGCACGTCTCTGGAGAAAAGGTTTTCCAGGGATTGCGCACCTGTATCGACCAGCGTGTCAAATGCCTTGTAAAATTTATTAACGAAACGGCTCAAAGGGTTTTCTCATCGTAAGTAGGTTTGATCAGTTTAGGCTGAATGCGACATACGTCGGGCTATTTTTTATAGATGTCCGTTATAGCCGATTTATTCCAGCATAGAGCATACGACATCAAATAACTAATAAGGATTGTTGAAGGTATTATCAAGAGGAGGTCTGATTCTCCGTGAAGCTTGCCTGCAGTCTTTTGGGTAAGAGCTGCCCTTGAATGGTGCGCGTAACGGTATTTGTTCTAAGTTTTTAGCTTGATCTAGCGGGTTTTGGGCGGTTTTTTAATTGGTATGGCGCTTGCTTATTATCTTTTTAAATAAACGTAATAATTTTTTACCGGTTAAAAATTTAAGACTTGGGGCGACCGATGTTCAATAATTTATCTGCTTGGTTCACGCCACGAACCCCTTTAGATAAACAATCCAAACGTTTACTGACTTTTGGAAGTTTTGCCATTCCGATATTGTTGTGGTGTCTGTTCAGTTATGTGCCGTTTATTTGGCATCCACAAGTGGAGATCACTCAACCTGGCGGTGTGAGTTATTTTAGAGAAGGAACGCTGGTAGATAAAGAGATTTTTCAGAAGGAAGTCGATAAAAAACTGGCAGCCAATCCAGACTTGGATCCAGCTCTCTTGCCTCAAGGGGAGCCTGCCAACCCAGTCTATTTACCGGCTCCGCATGAAGTCGTCACCGCACTTTATACCGCCTTTACCACGCCTCCGAAGCGCAACAACGAGCCCTGGTTGCATGAGAGTCTCTGGCACTCGATTCAAGTCATCGCCTGGGGCTTTTTCTGGTCGATGGTATTCGGGGTGCCTTTGGGTATCCTGGCCGGAACCTATGCCTCGGCATCGCATCTGATCGAACCTTTTACCGAATTCTTTCGCTATCTGCCCGCACCGGCATTCGGAGCACTTGCTGTGGCGATTCTAGGAATTTACGATGCTCCGAAAATCGCCATTATTTTCATAGGGACGTTTTTCCAGATGGTGTTGATTGTCTCGGCAACGACGCGCAAATTGAATATCGCTCTGGTGGAGGCTTCTCTAACTCTGGGGTGTAAAGGTCTGCGCATGATTCGCCGTGTTGTCTTGCCGGGTATCTTGCCGGACCTGTATCGAGATATGCGTATTCTGCTGGGTTGGGCATGGACTTATTTGATTGTTGCCGAATTGATCGGAACCAGTTCGGGGATTACCTGGTTTATTACTCAGCAGGCCCGTTACAAGAACTTCGATAATGTATTTGCGGCGATTCTGATTATCGGCATCATCGGTCTGATAACCGACATGATTTTAGCCCGCTTGGGCAAGCGCCTGTTCCCTTGGCACACCAGTAAATAATAAGGAAAGTTTTCGTGAATAGTCATCCTCTTAACGAATGGATTACACCGGAAATTCAAGATCGAAACGAGCGAATCCTAAAGCGCCCGCCGGTATTGGATATTCAGCAGTTGCATAAATCTTTCGAGCACAAGGGTAAGCAGATTGAAGTGTTGCGCAATGTCGACTTCACTGCTTACAAGCGCGAATTTATCTGTGTAGTCGGACCTTCTGGTTGCGGAAAGTCGACTTTGGCCAGATTGATTGCCGGGCTGGAAACCATCGACGACGGCAGTATTTTGATGGACGGCAAGAAAGTGACTTCTCCCGGACCGGATAGAGGCATGGTGTTCCAGAGTTATTCGCTGTTTCCATGGATGACGGTCAAAGAGAACGTGATGTTCGGTCTGATTGAATCCGGTATGTCGAAAACCACTGCCGAACCGGAAGCTTTGCAATGGATCGATCTGGTCGGTTTGGAGAAGTTTACCGAATCCTATCCGCATCAGTTATCCGGCGGGATGAAACAGCGCGTCGCGATTATTCGAGCTTTGGCTAACCAGCCGAAAGTACTGCTTATGGACGAACCCTTTGCCGCTCTCGACCCGAAGAACCGCCTGAAAATGCAGCAGTATCTGTTGGAAATCTGGCAAAACATCGATATTACGATTTTCTTTATTACGCACGATTTGGACGAAGCCATCTATCTGGCTGACCGGATTTTGGTATTGGATGCCCATCCGGGTCGGGTCAAGGAGGTGGTCAATGTGCCTCTACCGAGACCGAGAGCAAACGATACTTTTTTAAGCCCTGCTTTTATGGGGACCAAAGCTTATTTGGAGAGTCTGGTTCATCACGAAGAGGAAGAGCCTGAAGATATGGAAGATAAGTTGAAAATGGTCCGCATGGTTTCAGTTAACTCAGACGTACCGGATATTTTTTAAGATGAAAAAGCCAAGTAATTTAATCAGAACCAGCGCCTCTCTGCCGGAAGAGGTATTAAACGAACTGGAATGGTTGACGAATCAACGCCAACTGAAAAATCGTTCTGCGATGTTGGTCGACCTTATCCGCAAGGAAGCGTCGGCATTCCGTCAGGATCATACCAACGAGATTATGGCCGGAACCTTCACGTTGGTATACGACCACTCGATCCCGGGATTGCAGCAAAAACTTAACCAGCTAAAACATAAATATGTGGCGGAGATTATCTCCACCACACAGGTTCAACTAATGAACCAGCATACTTTGGAAGTCAACCTGATGCAGGGACCTGCGCAGGGTTTGAAGCGGATCAGTGATGAAATGATGTCGTTTAAAGGCGTAAAAAACAGCAACCTTTATCTGACGGATTCTGCTCTTCCGCCTATTTATACAACCAATTCAAGCAGATTAACACAGGAGAAAGACAATGCCTGAGGCACCTTCATACAACGGTTTTGTTTGGAAAGAATTCATTCCGGCAGGCGCACACTGGTCGGGGGTGATTCGTCGCGGCACGGTTCTACGTTTGACGGACGTAGAAGGTCTGGCGAATGTTTCGATGTTGATCAACAACTTGGAAGTGAAAAACGAACGTTACAACATGCCGGATACTTTGAAAGCGCAAAAGACCGCTTTTTTGACGACGCCGAATATGTGTTTCAGCGATATGGGGCGGGTAATGTGCTCGATTATTGCCGATACCTGCGGCTGGCACGACACCATCGGCGGGATTTCCAGCGCGAGATCGCTTGAGAAAAAATACGGCAGCAAGAGCTACCAGGATGCGCATAACGACTATTTTAAAAACGGCCATGACAGTTTGATCAACGAGTTGGAAAAGTGGGGCTTGAACGAAAGCGATATCATGCCGAATATTAACTGGTTCAGTAAGGTTCGTGTCGAAGACGACGGTACTATGACGTTTGTCGCAAACAACTCCAAGGCCGGCGACTATGTCGATTTGCGTTTTGAAATGGATTGTATCGTCTGTCTGTCTACCGCACAGCACCCGATGGACCCGAACCCGGAATACAGCCCTAAACCGGTCGAGTTGAGTGTCTATAAGGCATTGAAAGTCGAACAGGACGATCCTTGCCGACTGCATCGCGGAGAAAACGAGCGCGCTTACTACAACACCAAAATCTTTTACGGAGAAAACCCAAATGACTAAGTTTGACGAAAATCGAATCGTTTACCGCGAAGTAGTAAAAGCCGGTGACCCTTGGATGCATGAAGTCAAAGCCGGGCAGTATTTCCGTATCGTCGATTTGGAAGGAAATCAGGCGGTCGACACGCTTTTCTATAGCGCCGCAGATCAGGCCGAACGTTATTCGGCTACCGACACCATTCGCGAGCAGGGCAAGATTTATCTGACCACCGGCAGCGAGTTGATGTCCAACAGAGGCAATAAAATGCTGACGATTGTCGACGATACCTGCGGGCGCCACGACACCATCGGTGGAGCCTGTTCTGCAGAAAGTAACACTGTGCGCTATGCGATTGAAAAACGTCACATGCACTCGTGCCGTGACTCTTTCCTGATGGCTTTGGGCAGCTGTAGCTGCAACCACGGTAAAACCATGACCAAAGAAGATCTGGCGAGCAACATCAACTTCTTTATGAACGTTCCGGTTTCGCCGGACGGGCATCTGGATTTCGATGACGGGATTTCCGCGCCGGGTCGCTATGTCGAGATGCAGGCGGATATGGACGTGCTGGTATTGGTTTCCAACTGCCCGCAGTTGAATAATCCGTGTAATGGGTATAACCCGACCCCGGTCGAAATGATTATTTGGGAATAAATTGTCACTAATGGCTCAACTGCGTTGTTGCGTCCTCGAAAATTTTTCGCCTATCTAATGATATGTCTCAAAATTTTCTTGCCGTGCGCCTAGCATTTGAACCACTACTAACAATTTATAGAGTTATGGAATTTTGCATAACGTTTTTAAATTTAAAAATTGAGAGAGTTACAGCTATTCCGTTAAGGCTCTCGCAAGTAAAAAACTAATACTGATAACAAACAAAATAAATCTAGGACGACCTAGTTGAAACAAATTGCCTCGGAACGATCTGAGAAAAGGACACTCAATGTTTAAAAAAGTACTCATTGCCAACCGTGGAGCGATTGCCACTCGAATTATCCGCACCTTGAAAAAAATGGGTATCCAGTCTGTGGTTTTGGCATCGGATGCCGACCGCGCGTCGTTACATGTTCAGCAAGCGGATGAAGTAATTTTTTTGCCGGGAAATGTGGCAACCGAGACTTACCTGAATGTGCCTTTGATTCTTGAAGAAGCGACTCGCCTTGGTGTCGAAGCGGTGCATCCGGGATACGGATTTTTGAGTGAAAACACCAGTTTTGCCGATGCGTGTGAAGCCGTCGGCATTCGTTTTATCGGTCCGCGAGCGGAACACATCCGCGATTTCGGTTTAAAACATACGGCCCGAGAGCTGGCGATTGAAGCGGGCGTACCGCTCTTGCCGGGTTCAGGGCTTTTGGATTCAATCGAGCACGCTTTGACCGAAGCCGAACGTATCGGTTATCCGGTAATGCTGAAGAGCACCGCCGGCGGCGGTGGAATCGGCATGCAGCGCTGCAACACGCCAAAAGAATTGAGTGACGCCTTTGAACAGGTTGAACGTCTCAGTCAAAACGCTTTCGGTCAGAAAGGGATTTTCCTGGAAAAATTCGTCGTCAATGCGCGTCATATCGAAATTCAGATTTTCGGTGACGGTCGCGGTGAAGTAGTGTCTTTCGGTGAACGTGACTGCTCTTTGCAGCGCCGTAACCAGAAGGTGGTCGAAGAGACTCCGGCGGTCGGTATCAGCCGTGAGCAAGTTGCGGAAATGGAAGCGCATGCGATCAGACTCGGTAAGATTGTCAACTACAAGTCGGCCGGGACGGTGGAATACGTTTACGATGCCGATCAACAAGCCTATTCGTTCTTGGAAGTGAACACTCGCTTGCAGGTTGAGCACGGTATTACCGAAGCGGTTCGCGGAGTCGATCTGGTTGAATGGATGATTCGTGTCGCTTACGATGAAACTTTGCCACTTTCGGCCGCGCAGATTCCTGCAGCGGAAGGACACGCGATCGAAGTGCGAGTGTATGCCGAAGATCCGTTTAAGAATTTCCAGCCAAGTACCGGCAAACTGACCGGTTGGGACATGCCGCAGGATTGTCGCGTTGATACCTGGTGCGAACGTGGTGTCGAAGTCAGTTCTTTCTATGATCCGATGTTGGCGAAAATCATCGTCAAGGGAACGGATCGCGAAGATGCGGTCGGCCGCATGCAAAGCGCCTTATCCAAGACCCGTGTCGATGGGTTTGAAACCAATGCCGCCTATCTGGAAGCCTTGTGCGGAAATGCCTCTTTCAAGCAGGCCGAAGGACTTTATACCCATTTCCTGAACAGTTTTATGCATACGCCGAATACGGTGGAAGTGACTCAGCCGGGTACCCATTCGATGATCGTCAGTTATCCGGGGCGTGTCGGTTACTGGGACATCGGCGTTCCGCCTTCCGGGCCGATGGATGCCTTGTCGCACCGTTTGGCAAATCGTTGTCTGAACAATGCGCAAGATGCCGCGACCATTGAAATGACGGTATCCGGAGTCGGTTTGACCTTCGATGTCGATACCGTGATCTGTATTACCGGTGCCGATGTGCAGCCGACGATCGATAAAGAACCGATTCCTCAGTGGCAGGCGGTGAAAGTGAAAGCCGGTCAGCAACTGAAAACAAAAGTAATCAAGGATGCCGGTCAGCGTGCTTATCTGGCGGTATTGGGCGGTTTTGACGTACCGGACTATATGGGCAGTAAGACCACTTTCTCTTTAGGGAAGTTCGGAGGTCACGGCGGGCGTTTGTTACGTGCCGGCGATGTTCTGCGGTTGCATAATCTGGAGATCCCTTCCGAACTTTTGGCTCTGCCGGAACAGGCGATTCCGACATTCGGCAATCATTTTGAGATCGGCGTAATTTACGGACCGCAGGGTACGCCGGATTTCTTTACCGATGAAGATATCGAAAAATTCTTTAACTGCGATTGGGAAGTGCATTACAACTCCAGTCGTACCGGTATCCGTCTGGTCGGACCGAAACCGCAATGGGCGCGGAAAGACGGCGGAGAAGCCGGTCTGCATCCGTCGAATATTCACGATAACCCTTATGCGATCGGTGCAATCGACTTTACCGGAGATATGCCGGTTATTCTGGCGCAGGACGGCCCAAGTCTGGGCGGTTTTGTCTGTCCGGCAACCATTATCGAAGCAGAACAATGGAAAATGGGGCAGTTGCGTCCGGGAGACAAAATTCGCTTTAAGCCGGTGACCATTGAACAGGCCGAACAGGCGATCAAAGATCAGGAAGCTGCCATCCGTTCATTGCAAACGCCGACGGTTGCTCAACTGTCTTTTCTGGATTCACCGACCGAACAGTCGTGTATCGCGCATGAAATTTCCGCGGACTCGCATGAATTCGGCGTCAAATACCGTCGTTCGGGCGACAGCCATGTGTTGATTGAATACGGCAGGATGGAGCTGGATCTGGCGCTGCGTTTCCGTATTCAGGTGTTATTCGAACGCTTGAAAGAGAATCGTGATAATCAGGCGGACTGGGCGTTTTTGAAGGATTTGACTCCGGGGATTCGTTCCTTGCAGGTACATTACGATCCGCGAAAAATCTCTCAGAACGAGCTGATCGACAAACTGATCGCTCTGGAAGAAGAGATCTCTTCCGGTAGAGACCTGACGGTGAAGAGCCGAATTGTCCGCCTGCCGTTGTCCTGGGATGATCCTAGCACGCGTTTGGCGATTGAAAAGTATATGACCACAGTGCGTCCGAATGCGCCGTGGTGTCCGAGCAATATCGAATTTATCCGCCGCATTAACGGTTTGGATAGTATCGAAGACGTTAAACGCATCGTGTTTGATGCCAAATATCTGGTCATGGGTCTGGGTGATGTCTATCTGGGCGCGCCGGTTGCTACACCGCTTGATCCGCGTCATCGTCTGGTCACCACCAAATATAATCCGGCACGCACCTGGACACCGGAAAACGCCGTCGGTATCGGCGGTGCCTATATGTGCGTTTACGGTATGGAAGGACCGGGCGGTTACCAGTTTGTCGGTCGGACTATTCAGATGTGGAACGCTTATCACCGTACCCGTTTCTTTACCGAAGAGAAACCGTGGCTATTGGATTTCTTCGATCAGATTCAGTTCTATCCGGTTTCCGAGGAAGAGCTGGCGCAGGCCCGTTTAGATTTCCCGCTGGGACGTTTCGGCATCGACATTGAAGAGACCGAACTGTCGTTGAATGCCTACCAATCCTTCCTGAAAGAAAATCATTCCAGTATCGACGAATTCAAACAGACTCAGGGTGCGGCCTTTGAGGCAGAACGTCTCTATTGGGAAGAATCCGGGTTGGCGAATTTCGAAGCCGAAACCGCCCAGGAAGAGATTCAGAGTGAAGGTCTCGGCGAATTGCCTGAGGGCTTCGAAGCGGCTCTGTCTCCGATTACCGGCAGTGTCTGGAAACTGCAGGTCAAACCGGGCGATAAGGTGGAAGAGGGCGATACCATCGCCATTCTGGAAACTATGAAAATCGAGGTGGCGGTCGAAGCGGAAAGTTCCGGAACCGTCACTGAGATTTTGGTGAACGAAGGTGATTTGATTCAGATGGGGCAGGCGTTAATGGTACTTGAGGAGAATGAAAATGTCTGAAATCGATTTACGTCTGGACGCATTAAAGCAAGCCTATCAAAACGGCGGACTGACCCCTCGTCAGGTTGTTGGAAACCTGCTGGAAAAAGCCGCTACCTATCAGGATTACAATATTTTCATTACTCTGTTGAGTGAAACTCAACTGGAGCCTTATTTACATAAGTTGGATCAGAGCGATCCGCAGAGCTTGCCTTTATGGGGTGTGCCGTTTGTTATTAAGGACAATATCGATCTGGCCGGCATTTCGACCACCGCAGCCTGTAAAGAGTATAGCTATATGCCTGAAAATTCGGCGACTGTGGTTGAGTTGTTGATCGAAGCCGGTGCGATACCGATCGGTAAGGCGAATATGGATCAGTTTGCGACGGGATTGGTCGGTACGCGTTCACCCTATGGCGTTTGTCATAATGCGTTCGATTTTGAGATGATTTCCGGCGGTTCCAGTTCCGGTTCTGCGGTCTCCTTGGCACTGAACCTGTGCAGTTTCTCGCTTGGAACCGATACGGCCGGTTCGGGGCGGGTACCTGCCGCGTTCAATAATCTGGTCGGTTTAAAGCCGTCGAAAGGTCTGTTAAGTTCCAGCGGACTGGTTCCTGCGGTGCGTTCGCAGGATGTCATCAGCGTGTTTGCTTTGAACGCGCAAGATGCGGCACAGGTCTTTGATGTGGTTGCAAAATTTGACGAAGAAGATGAATTCAGTCGTGATCTGGCAGAGTTGAATCCACCGGTTTGGCACAAGAAACCGGTTATCGGGGTGCCGAATGCGTCGAATTTGCTGTTCGACGGCGATCAGCTTGCTCAGGAAAATTTTGAAAAAGCGGTCGAAATGCTGGTTTCCGAAGGTTACAAACTGGTTGAAGTACCGTTTTGTTCCTGGCTGGAAACGGCGAAACTGCTGTACGGCGGTGCCTGGGTGGCAGAGCGCTATGTTGCGATAGAAGAGTTTATTGAACAGCACGAAGCGGATATGGACCCGACGGTGGCCGAGATCATCGCCGGAGCTCGAACTTTAAGTGCCGCCGATGCCTATAAAGGCAGTTACAAATTGCAACATGCGCAGCGTGAAACCCAGCTTCAATGGAAGGAGAGAGGGATCGACTGCATTATGACGCCGACCACACCGACGATCTACAGTATCGAACAGTTGGCCGAACAGCCGATCCAGCATAATTCTACGCTGGGTACCTACACCAATTTTATGAACCTGCTGGATTATGCCGCAGTCGCTATGCCGACCGGATTCCGTGACGATAAGTTGCCATGCGGGGTGACCTTTTTCGCACCGGCCGGTAGCGATCGGGCCTTGCTGCAATTGACCGATGCCTTGCACGGCAAATTTGTCGAAACTTCCGGAGCGAAAGGCTTGCCGGTTCCGGCAAGCAATCCTGCCTGTTTTACCGATAGCCGGGTAATTCCTCTGGCGGTAGTCGGGGCGCACTTAAGCGGATTCCCATTGAACAAGCAACTGCAGGAACGCGGTGCGACCTTGCTGGAAGAGACAGAAACCGCTCCGAAATACCGCTTTTACGAGTTGAATGAACGCCCGATTCTAAAACCGGGTCTGGTTAAACAGAAATCAGGGGGAGAATCGATCGCTCTGGAAGTCTGGGCCATGCCGAAAGAGCACCTTGGCAGCTTCCTGGCACTGATTCCATCGCCGTTGGGATTGGGTAAAGTCGAGCTGATCGACGGCAGGGAAGTGGTCGGTTTTATCTGCGAACCTTACGGAATCGAAGATGCCAGGGAAATCACCGAGACCGGCGGCTGGCGGAATTGGATGAGGCAAAGGACTGAATGAATGTCGATGAAAGCTATGTCAAGCTTTTAAAGGTTTATGCGGCCGTAGTCGAATCGAATGGAATTGCCAACGCTCAGGCTCGGCTAAATAAAGATGCTTCGACGATCAGTCGCGCCATTTCACAGTTGGAGAGCCGACTGCAACTTACTTTATGCAACCGTGGCCGCAGCGGCTTTGAATTGACCCCGGAAGGCAGTTTGGTTTATGAGGAGTCTTTAAAGCTCTTTACCGGTTTCAGGGGGTTTGAGAAAAAAGTCGAATCCCTTAATGGTCAAGGGGCGCAAAGTCTCAGCATCGGTATTATCGACAATATCATCACCGACGTTAATTGTCCTTTGTTAGCGGCTGTCAGCCAGTATTGTTCCGAGCACCCGCAAGAAGTGCTGCTCGACATTACGGTTCAGACTCCCCATGAACTCGAAAAACAATTGCTTGATAAGCGTATCGATATCGCCTTGGGTATCTTTGAAAGCAAGCATGACGCAATCGGCTATACCCCTTTGTACCGTGAAACCGATTACCTGTACTGTGCAAGAGACAGTGAACTGGGAGAGCAAATACAAAGAGGACTGGAGGACAATAAACTTTTGCAGCTTTTAAACGGGCAGAAGTTTGTATCACGAAATTTTCTGAAAGAAAGCGATTTGCTTAAACTCAACTTGGAAACTTACGGTCACGTTAGTTATACCGAAAATCTTGAAGCGATGGTGTTCCTGATATTATCGGGACAATATATCGGCTTCATGCCCGAACATTATGGTAAAAGCCTTAAACAATCCGACGACTTGATTCCAATCCTGCCCGAACAACTATTCCACACCTCTGTCGTTGAAGCCGCACATCTGGCGAGAGACGAATCTATCCGTGGTGTCATAGAGCACTTCTTCAAACTGTTGAAAGGTTCATGATATAAGTCGCAAGTTTACTTGCAAACCTCATCATTTAAGCCGTTCGCTCATTCCTCTAATCTAAGGTTGAAAACCTGAAACAGATTAATAAGAGGATTTATCGATGTTTCTTTTTAAGAAAAGACTTTTACGACTACTGGCAGCGACATTTCTGCTGAGTATGGCTGCCGTTTCCTACGCTAAAGATAAATACACCATTGCCTGGACAATCTATGCCGGTTCCATGCCTTTGGCTTATGCGCAAGACAGTGGGATTTTACAGAAATGGGGCGACAGATACGGATTTGATTTGGAAGCGGTGCAATTAAACGATTATATCGAAGCACAAACCCAGTTTACGGCCGGTACTTTCGATGCGGTCATCGCTATTTCGCTGGATGCTCTGACAATTCCCGCTGCATCTGGTATCGACACAACCGCAGTCATGCCTTTAAGCACCTCCGCCGGCAGCGACGGAATCATTATTTGCGGTAAGAATAAAACCCTGAAAGATTTACAGGGAAAGAGAGTCAATCTGGTCGAATTGTCCGGCTCTCACTATATGCTGATCCGGGCTCTGGAAACGATTGGGCTATCTGAGAAAGATGTCACGGTTGTGAATACCTCCGATGCCGATATAGCAGCGATTTTCGAAGATCCGAACAGTGAGGTCGTTGCAACCTGGAAACCGCAACTGAGCGAAATTTTATCTCAATACCCCGATTCAACTCTGGTGTTTGATTCAGCGGATATCTACGGCGAAATCGTTGATGTCATGGCGGTAAAAACCGAAGCCTTAAAGCACAAACCCGAACTCGGCAAAGCTATTGCCGGCGCTTGGTATGAAGCTCTGTCGATTATGCAGGACATTCAGAATCCCAAACATTCGGAAATGATGGCGTATATGTCCAAAGCATTGCACACGGATGAACAGGGGCTGGATAATCAATTGAAAACCATCGACTTCTTTATCCCTGAAAAGGCTGAAAAATTTGTGACTTCAGCTGAATATCCTAGCAAATTAAAAGAAATGACCCAGTTTGCATTTGAACATGGATTATTGGGAGAAGGCGCTTCTTCGGCGGATTTTATTGGCATCGAAACAGGGGATCATCAAATTGTCGGTGATCGCAACAATGTTAAACTGCGTTTTCCGACTACCTGGTTGGAGCCACTTCAATGATTCGACTTCAATTCAACCTGTCAGTACCCTATGCATGGCCGCTTAGCGGAGAGCTGAATCTGGAAAAAACAGCGCTGATTGTCATTGATATGCAACGGGATTTTTTGGAAGACGGAGGCTATTTTGCCAGTATGGGGGAAGATATTTCCGATGTTCAAAAAGCGATTCAACCGGCAAAAGCATTTCTCGAAACGGCACGGCATCTTGGAATCTTGGTGATTCATACACGTGAAAGCCATCGAGAAAACCTTTCCGATCTTAATGCAAACAAATTTATCAAAAGTCAAAATCAAGGAGCTTCGATCGGCAGTGAAGGACCGATGGGACGTTTATTGATTAGAGGAGAGTACGGTTGCGACATTATCGACGATTTAAAACCGCTCGAAGAGGAAACCGTGATTGATAAGCCCGGCAACAGCGCCTTTTACGCAACGGATATGGAAACGATCCTTAGAGCCCAAAATATAGAAAATCTGATTCTGTTGGGTGTGACGACGGATGTCTGCGTGTCTTCAACAATGCGCGATGCCAACGATCGCGGTTTTGACTGTTTGATCTTGGAAGACTGCTGTGGCGCAGCGAATCGCGAGTTGCACCGGTCGGTATTTAACAGTATGGAGCGCGAAGGCGGGATCTTCGGTTCTTATGCAAACAGTGCCGACTTTAGCCACTTTTTGCTAGAAGCAAGAAGAGAGATCGTCTGATCGGTTTGTTTATGAAGAAAGTGATTAACCAAACTCCCGGACCTATCTGGGGAATTTTTCTGGGCTTGCTTCCGTTAATATTGATTGTGGTTTTATACGCGGCTGCGTCAGACGCAAGGCTGCTGGCGAATCCGGGCGATAAGCTTCTGCCCGGGTTCGATCAGATGTGGAATGCGTTTTCCCGTATGGCTCTGGAACCGAGTAAACGGACAGGAGAGTACCTTCTTTGGGTCGATACCTACAGCAGTATGATCCGTCTGCTGGTCGGTGTTCTGATTGCCGCCATATTGGGAATGTTTTTAGGAATCTTGCTCGGCAGTCTTCCTTATTTAAATGCCGGCTTTTCACCTCTTCTGACCGTGACTTCACTGGTTCCGCCTTTGGCGATATTACCGATATTGTTAATTATTTTCGGTGTCGGAGAGGTATCGAAAATTGTGTTGATTGCGATTGGAATCACGCCATTTATCGCGCGAGATATTCAAAGAAGCACTCAGAATATTCCTCGGGAGCAGCTCATCAAAGCGCAAACGCTTGGAGCGAACAGTGTACAAATGATATTCCGGGTCATCACTCCGCAAATGATGCCTAAGTTGATTGATGCCGTGCGATTGTCACTTGGTGCAGCCTGGCTATTTCTGATTGCAGCAGAAGCAATTGCTTCAACGAATGGCTTAGGCTACCGCATCTTTCTGGTTCGACGATATATGTCCATGGACATTATTATTCCTTATGTTGTCTGGATTACCCTACTATCGTTTTTGATGGATATTTTGCTGGCAAAGCTCAACCGATGGTTTTATCCGTGGCATTTCAAGGAGCAGGCTAAAAATGATTGAAGCGAAAAACCTGTTTAAGTATTACGGAAAGCAATCCGTTTTAGAAAAAATGAATGTCACGATTCGGCAAGGCGAGTTCATTACAATGGTCGGCCCCTCAGGATGCGGTAAAAGCACTTTTCTGAAAATGATACTCGGAACCGAAAAACCGTCTCAGGGGAAATTGCTCTTAAACGGCAAATCTTTTCCGAATGAACCTTCGGCAGAGATTGGCGTAGTTTTCCAGCAATACTCGGTTTTTTCTCATCTTACGGTTTTGGATAATCTATTAATCGTCGGACGTTTCAAACGCAATAAGACACTCGGCTTCTTTGCAAAAGGGCAGAAGAGACCTTTCGTCGAAAAAGCACTGGCTTTATTGGAAAAAGTCGGACTGGATAATGTTTTAGACAAGTATCCCCATGAACTTTCCGGAGGCATGGCCCAAAGACTGGCCATAGCGCAAGCATTGCTCGGCGAACCGAAAATCCTATTGCTTGACGAACCTTTCGGTGCTCTCGATCCCGGAACAAGAAAAGACATGCACAAGCTGGTTCTGGAGCTATGGAAAGAGCTGGGTATTACCATCGTTATGGTTACCCACGATTTAAAAGAAGGCTTTTATCTGGGCACGCGCCTCTGGGTATTTGACAAGGCAAATCATTATTCCGTCAATAAGAACCAGGGATCGACCTTAATCTACGATTTACCGATAGGAAACAATGAACCGGAATTGTACCGGGAACTGGACAATCGAATCCACCCGGTCGAAAGTTTCATCATTTCTCAGTCGGCGAAATAATTAAAATCATCGAAATCGCTAGTTGGCCAAATTGGGTGGTCTAAAGACGGAAGGAAATGGATTCCATTTTGGAATTGTATGAAAAGCTAGGTTGAGGTCTTAATTTTTGATCGATTTCAAAAGCGCCAGAAGGCGCTTTGAGAGGTAAAAACAGATTGAGATTGAGCTTAGAAAAGATGGCTGTAACGTTTGATTTCCCAAGCAGAAATGGTTTCGTGATATTCACGCCATTCGCGTTTCTTGTAGGTGATGAATTCGTCGCGCAATTCTTTACCCAGGACTTCTTCGACAAACGGATCGGCTTCGAAAGCTTCAACCGCTTCCAACAGGTTTTGCGGTAGGAATTCGATGCCTCTTGCCATACGCTCTTCTTCGCTCAGTTCATACAGGTTGTCTTCCTGAGCATGGCCCGGGTCCAATTTCTCGCGAATACCTTGCAGACCTGCAGCCAATACCAGCGCAGCAGCCAGATATGGGTTGACGGAACCGTCAGCATTACGTGATTCAAAACGTCCGCCGCCCATAGGTACACGGATCGAGTTGGTACGGTTGTTGGAACCGAAAGAGTTGAATACCGGTGCCCATGAGAAGGTTTTCATATCTCCTTGACGAACCAGACGCTTGTAGCTGTTGACTGTTGGTGAGAATACAGCACATAAGGCCGGACCGTGTTTGATAACACCAGCGATGAATTGATAACCCAATTCGGTCAGCCCCAGACCGCGCGGATCGTCTTTTGGATCGCATTTAAAGACGTTTTCACCGGTTTCTTTGTCGAACAGTGACATATTGAAGTGCGCTCCGTTACCGGTTTTATCGGCGTAAGGTTTCGGCATGAAGGTTGCCAGCAAACCTTCCTCTTTGGCATAGTGCTTAGCCATGTAGCGGAAGAAAGTGAAGCGGTCACACATGGTTAGTGCATCGCTGTACTGGAAGTCGAACTCGAACTGTCCGTTGGCGTCTTCGTGGTCGAATGAGTACAAATCCCAGCCCAGATCGTTAATAGTGGTCGCCATCTTATCCAGCCAGGTGAAGCGGTTCATAAAACCGCTGACGTCGTAACAGGGTTTGATTAGTTTGTCGTCCGGATCAGGAACAGAGAGGCTGCCGTCGGCTTCTTCTTTCAAAACGAACAATTCGCATTCGATACCCAGATTGAAACCGAATCCCATCTCTTCGGCTTCGGCAAGGACTTTTTTCAGTGCGACACGAGTGTTGATTTCATAAGGTTCGCCGTGCAGAGTGTTGTCGGCAGCCATCCACATGACTTCCGGTTGCCAAGGCAGTTGAATGGCGCTGTTCAGATCCGGTACCGAGGCGATTTCGTCATCGTTCGGACTTTGTCCCAAACCGTCCAAAGCGTAACCTGTGTAAAGTTCCGAACCTTTTACCATGTGGTCCAGATGGTCGATCGGTACAAATTTACCTTTTGGAATCCCGTGGATATCGACATAGGCACCCAAGCAATATTTAACGCCGTTGGCTTTCCATTCTTCCTTGAGCTGTTTTACGTCCATTTCACTGTTCATTTAAATCTCCTTAATTCGATGCAATCGATTTGTTCATTTTGTGTTTAAAAGTTGTGGCGTTCGATTCAGTCGACGTCGGTTAATGTTTGGTGGTAGGAGTGGGGTAGAGGAGGTTGCTCCTTCAGCCCTTGTTGGATTTTTTCCGCCAAGTCCTGTTTCATCCACTCGAATAGCTCCTGGCCCTTTTCAACCGTAGCCAGGCTCGGTTTTCCTGTTACGCCGTTTAAACTGGTCCGGTTTACCGGATGCGAAAAAACGCAATCGACGGTTCTATCCGGATCGTCGCTATCATGCAGTTTGTCGAAACGAACGATTTCCGGTGCCAGAGCCATCATCAGAGAGGTTTCCGCTTCATTGGCATGCCAGTCGTCGGCATCTTCGAAGTGGCGATCTTTTACGCGCTCACTGACGGTCGCCGAATTGATCAGGGCGACCATAAAGTCGTCATGCTCGGCTCGCAACATCTCCAAAGCGCAGCGTAGCGGTGCAAAATTGCTGACATGACTGTTTAAAATAAACAGGCGCTTAAATCCGCTGTGAGCGACCCAGTCACCGATTTCCTTGACTACATCGATCAGGGTTTTCGGCTGCAGGGCGATAGTGCCTGGCCAGCGTTTAGAGTGACCGATCGAACAGCCGTAAGGTAAAGTCGGCAGCACTGCAATATCGGTCAGATTACCGACTGCCTGAGCCAATTGGTCGGCGATTTCCGAATCCATACCGCAGCCCAAGTGAGGGCCGTGCTGTTCTGTTGCTCCGACTGGAAGCAGAGCGGCACAGGAATCCGCCTGAGCAAATTTAGCGACTTCCGGCCATGTCATTTGATGCCATTGCATAATTTTTCCCGGTTTGTTTGTTCCTAAATGAATAATAGCGTTCGGTTCGGAAAATCCGATTCTTCGAATTGTTCTTTTTCTATATCAGGTATTACTTTTTTATAAAAAGGTAATACTTATAA
>NZ_JACBGI020000021.1 GCF_013391765.2 Thiomicrorhabdus heinhorstiae
GTTATTGGGTAATTCCTTTATTTAGTGCATGTGCTTAATTGTGTCCACAATATATAGTTACTTGTCTGTTAATGCCTGAAAATGCGCTTTTTACAAAAAAAATTTAATAGTTTTTGTTTGATACTTAAGTGACAAGTTTTTAAGTGTCTTTTAAGTTATTGATAACTAAGTATAAAAAATTTTAAGTTTTGTGGCGATTACTTGTTGGTAGCTCGCTAAGTCATTGTCTTGTAATGAAAAATTCCGTTAGTAAGGGTGGTTGACAGTGGCGCTGATAATCAATATAGTGGCATCAAGTGGGGAAAAGTGGCGAATTTTGGTGTTATGCTGTTTTTTAGAGGGATCAATTCGGTCAATATCGATGCTAAGGGACGCATGGCCGTTCCTAAGAAGTATCGTGAGGCTATAGAAGAAGCCAGCGATAATCAGCTGGTGGCGACTATTGATCTGCATAGCCCCTGTTTACTGATCTATCCTCTGGACGAGTGGGAAGTGATTGAACGCAAACTGATGTCCTTACCGAATGTCGACCCTCAGGCACGTCTTTATCAGCGTCTGTTGCTGGGGCATGCTTCTGAGATGGAAATCGATTCCCAGGGCCGTGTCTTATTGCCGAGCCTGCTGCGCGAACACGCCAAGATTGATAAGCCGGCGATTTTATTGGGTCAGGGAAATAAGTTTGAACTTTGGTCGCAGGAAGCCTGGGATGCCAGTCGTCCTCAAATGTTGGATGTAGCCATGTCCAATGAAGTTTCTGAATCTTTGGCAAGCTTGAGTCTGTAAAACGGAGAATTGTGTGTCGGAAAACTTGAGTCACTTTTCCGTATTGTTGGAAGAGTCGATCGATGCCTTGAATATTAAAGAAGATGGTATCTATATTGACGGCACTTTCGGAAGAGGCGGGCATTCAAAAGCGATTCTTTCCCGTTTAGGTGCAAAAGGTCGTTTGATTGCCATCGATCAGGATCCGCAAGCGATTGTTTATGCCAAAGAATATTTTGACGATCCGCGATTTGAAATAGTCTACGGGAGTTTTGAGCAGCTTGCCGATTATTGCCGAGAACGTGGATTGCTCGGAAAAATTGACGGTTTGCTGCTTGATTTAGGTGTGTCGTCACCACAGTTGGATGACGCTGATAGAGGCTTCAGTTTCATGCGCGAAGGTCCTTTGGATATGCGCATGAATAATAAAAGCGGTTTGAGTGCCAAACAGTGGTTGGCGGAAGTGGACGAGAAGACTCTCAAACTGGCTTTGCAAAATTATGGTGAAGAGCGTTTTTCCGGACGCATCGCACGACAAATAAAAGAGGCGATGGCGGAAAATAAACTAAATACCACTCTGGAACTGGCGGAGCTGGTTAAAAGAGCCTCGCCGAAAACCGAAAAAAACAAACATCCGGCTACCCGGACATTTCAAGCGATTCGCATAGCGGTCAACCGAGAGCTGGATGTTTTAAAGAATGTATTGCAGGCCTCGATTGAGGTGTTGGCACCGCAGGGACGATTGGCAGTGATCAGTTTCCACTCTCTGGAAGACCGAATCGTCAAGGTGTTTATTCGAGATCAGTCTCGATTTCAAGATCTATTTCCTGATTCGCCGATTCAAATCGAAGTAATTGAGCCGGTGTTGAAGAGAATTGGAAAGCCTGTCTTTCCATCTGCAGAAGAGTGCCGCTTGAATGCAAGATCCCGAAGCGCTGTGTTGCGGGTTGCCGAACGGATCGGTTCAGCGGAGTAAAGTCCATTAGCTTATTAGAATCATGTTGATCAAGGGGAATCGTCGTCATGAAATTTATCGGAACAGAAACAACGGATTTACGCAAGCCCGGCATGCCGGTCATTAAAGTTATCGGTCTGGGCGGCGGCGGCGGTAATGCCGTTGACTACATGGTGCGCTCGAATGTTGAAGGTGTGCAGTTTATTTGTGCTAACACCGATGCGCAGGCTTTGGAACACTCTCCTGCAGATATTTGTCTACAATTGGGCGAAAACGGTTTAGGTGCCGGAGCTGATCCTGAAAAAGGTAAACAAGCGGCTAAGGCGGATATCGAAAAAGTCAAAGAGACTTTGCGTGGTGCCGACATGGTATTTATCACTGCTGGTATGGGCGGTGGAACTGGGACCGGTTCGGCTCCGGTTGTTGCGCAGGCTGCGCGCGAAATGGGTATTCTGACAGTAGGTGTTGTCAGCAAGCCGTTTGGCTTCGAACGCCGTAATAAGGTGGCCGATGCCGGTATTGAAGAGCTGGCCGAACATGTTGATTCTCTGATTACGGTTCCAAATGATAAATTGCTAAAAGTGCTTGGACGCGATTTTGTCCTGGCCAAAGCGTTTGACTACGCTAACGAGGTTTTGTACGGTGCAGTTCAAGGTATTTCTGAATTGGTTACCCGTCCAGGTATGATCAACGTCGACTTTGAAGATTTGCGTACCGTTATGGGTGAGCGTGGAATGGCGATGATGGGTGTCGGTCACGCGAAAGGCGACGACCGCGCTATCAAGGCGGCCGAAAAAGCGATTGCCAACCCTCTGCTGGATAATATTGCTGTTTCCGGTGCGAAAGGTTTGTTGGTCAATATCACCAGCGGTTTGGACTTTACTCTGGGTGAATTCAATGAGGTGGGTGATGTTATCGATCAGGTAGCTGCCCCGGATGCCCGCGTTATTATTGGTACTTCTCTTGATGAAAGTATGACTGAAGACATTCGTGTTACTGTTGTTGCAACCGGTCTTGTGCCAAGCGATGCGATTTCTACCAAGCCGCAGTTTGTTAAAACGGCTACTTCAGTAGAAGCGCCGGCTCCTAAACTGGAAGCTGAGCCTGTCATTGAAGCGGTTAAGAGTGAGCCGGCTTTTGGTTCAACCGATTCAATTAAGCCGGATATGTTGGCTGAACCGGAACTGGTTCGTCCTAAAATGGCCGTTAACGGTAGTGTGGCCCCTTCTGCTGGAAGCGGTTCAAGCTATTTGGATATCCCGGCCTTCTTACGCCGTCAAGCGGATTAATAGGGTACAATTCGGAGCCGCAACCTCTGAATTGTCAACTCTATAGCGCTTGATAAAGGTTTAAGATGATCAATCGATT
This sequence comes from Thiomicrorhabdus heinhorstiae, assembly GCF_013391765.2. GTDB lineage: Bacteria > Pseudomonadota > Gammaproteobacteria > Thiomicrospirales > Thiomicrospiraceae > Thiomicrorhabdus > Thiomicrorhabdus heinhorstiae. The sequence continues at coordinate 3,086 of NZ_JACBGI020000021.1, forward strand.
CCCAATGCCTGCCCATTTAATTGCGTTTAAATGGCGCGGGCTTTTTCTATTTATATTCCTGGTTGCGATTCTGGGCAGTCTGGTTGCCATAGTGAAAATTCAATATGAAATCCGTTATCTGGAATCGCAGTACTACGATGTGATGCAGCAGGCGCTGAAAGCGCGTGAAGAGTGGGGACGTCTAATGTTGGAAAAAACCCATCTGACTTCATCGATCCGCGTTGAGCAGATCGCACGCAGTCGTTTGCATATGACATCTGAAAAAGACCATTACGAGACGGTGATTTTGCCGCCTCAGTCCGCACAAGCCTTCGAGGTAGAGAGTGGCCAGTGAGTTTCGACGTGACAAGGTGGTGTTCTATCTGATTGTAATCGGTTTCTTGGCGGTTGCAGTGCGGGCCTTTTATGTGCAGGTTCTTAAAACCGATTTTCTGCGCAACGAAGGTGATAAGCGCCATGTTCGTAATATCGAAATTCCGGCGCCTCGTGGTGAAATTTATGATCGCAACGGTATGTTGCTGGCTCTGAGTACGCCGATGGCATCGGTCTGGGTCGACCCGAAAATACTGCTGGAGTATGACCGAAATTATCGCTCTTTTCTCAATGTTTTGGGATTGAATGATGCTGAGCTGGTCGCGCTGGCAGAAAAGAATCGGGATAAAAAGCTTAGCTTTATTACACAGGTAAACGATTCCGAGCGTTTGAAGATTCTTAAGGAACTGCAGCTTCCCGGCGTCTATTTGAAATTAATCGAAATGACTCTGCAGCGTGACGGCCGCAAAATCGTTATTAATAAAGAGTCACCGTCTTTATGGGTGGATATGCGTTTGATCGAACGCTATCGACACAGTTTTGCTCTATTGGCTCAGGTGCTTGGCGAGCCGGTAAAGGTTGTACGCAAGAAGATTGAATCGCATGATAAGCGGCGTTTTCTCTATTTAAAACGCTCGTTGCAACCGCAGATCGCCGAACGAATCGATCAGTTGAATTTGTACGGTGTTTATACTCAGGACGAATATAAACGCTATTATCCAGCGGCGGAAACCAGCTCGCACCTGATCGGGTTTACCAATATCGACGATCGCGGACTGGAAGGTGTCGAATTGGCGTATGAGGACTGGTTGAGCGGACAGCCCGGAAAGAAACAGGTCATTAAAGACCGCGCCGGGCATGTGGTGGATTTTGTCCGCGATGTTAAGGCATCGGAAGCCGGCAAACCGATCGTTTTGAGTTTGGATGAGCGCATCCAGCATTTTGCCTATAAAGCGCTGAAAGAGACCATGATCAAGCATCAGGCAAGATCGGCAGTGTCGGTAGTTCTGGATGCGAAAACCGGAGAAATTCTTTCGATGGTCAGTCTGCCGGGATATAACCCGAACGATTCATCGCAGAGAAAAGGACGGGCGATTCGCAATCGAGTGATTACCGACCTAATCGAGCCCGGTTCGACGATCAAACCTTTCGTGATCGCCAAGGCTCTAGACGAAGGGGTGATTACGACCGATACGGTCATTGATACCGCTCCCGGATCGGTGCGGATTCAGGGCGAGCGAATCACCGATACTCATAATTACGGCGAATTGACGCCACACGATATTATCGAGAAGTCGAGTAACGTCGGTGCTTCGAAGATTGCCCTGAAATTGACGGCCGAACAGCAACGTGAGTTTTGGAAGGAGCTTGGTTTCGGGCAGGAGAGCGGTCTTTATCTGCCGGGGGAAAATAACGGTTATTTAAAACCCGCGCAGCAGTGGCAGCCGATTGACCAGGCTTCGGCCTCCTTCGGTTACGGTTTTAATATCAATATTCTCTCTTTGGCACACGCCTATCTGTTGTTTGCCAACCGTGGTGAAATGTTGCCTTTGAGCTTGATTAAGTTGCAGCAACCGCCGCAGGGGGTTCAATTGGTCAAACCGCAATCGGCATTTGATGTGCTGTCGATGATGGAATCGGTGGTATCCAAGAAAGGGACTGCGCCTTTGGCTCAGGTCCCGGGTTATAGAGTGGCAGGGAAAACCGGGACCGTGCATAAAACCAGTCGCGGAGGCGGTTATCAGCAAAACACCTATATGTCGTTGTTTGCCGGTGTTGTGCCGGTGTCCGATCCGAATATGGTCATGGTGGTGGCGATTAACGAACCGGCGCGCGGTATTTACTATGGTGGTGCCGTTGCAGCTCCGGTCTTTAAAGAGGTCATGGAGCAGGCGTTGCGATTGCGTAATGTACCTCCTGACCAGGTTGAAACCGAAACCCATCTTGTGGCGTCGCATAGATGAAAACGCTGCAACGGATTGAAGCGTTTTTTCAAAACCACGGCTTTGCTGTGCAGAGTCTGGGAGACTTACACTCCGAACCGGTGTTTGACCTGCATCTGGATTCACGAGGTGTAAACGCGGGTGATGCTTTTATTGCTATACAGGGTGGTCAAAAGCACGGGCTGGCATTTTTATCTCAGGTGCTGGATAAAAAACCAGGCCTGGTTTTAAGCGACCGCCCTCTGAATGAAGAAGAGCGCAGCATCTGGGAACAGAGTGGATGCGAAAGTGTTTTTTTCTGGAGCAGTGATTTAAAGGCCATTCTTCCGTTGCTGGCGGATTGGTTTTATGACGCACCAAGCCGACATCTGAAGGTGGTTGGAATTACCGGAACCAACGGCAAAACGTCGACGGCATTTTATACCGCTCAGCTGCTGGAGCATCTCGGTAACAGAGTTGCTCTGATAGGCACTTTGGGTAACGGTTACTGGAAAAATTTGAGTCCGACACTCAATACCACACCGGATGTGATTTCGGTTCAGCGTTTGCTGGCGGATTTCCTTCGCCAAGGCTATGAATGGGTGGTGATGGAAGTTTCTTCACATGCTCTGAGTTTGGGGCGTGTTGATGGTGTTCATTTTCAAACGGTGGCACTGACGCAGATTACTCGCGATCATCTGGATTTTCACGGCAGTGTCGAAGCTTACCGGAATGCTAAAAAGAGTTTGTTTACCGAGTTTGCTTCAAATGTCCAGATAGTGAATCTGCAGGATGAAACCGGCAGAGAGCTGTGTGACAGTATGGCCTTATCTGATCTTTATTCTTATCGGTTAGAAGAAGGAGGTCATAGCGGGTCAAGTAAGGAACTACTGTGCAATCATTTGCGATTGCACCCGGAAGGTTTGCAGTTGAGCTTGAGTTTTTCCGAAAAGCATGCGGATTTAAGTGTCTCTCTGCTGGGACGGTTTAATGCCGAGAATCTGCTGTGCGCTTTGAGTATCTTATTGGCAAACGGCTTTTCCTGGCATGAGCTTCTGAATGGTGCGCACAAACTCAAAGCGGTTGACGGACGCATGCAGACGCTGTGCCGACAACCGATTGTCGTGTTGGATTTTGCACATACGGCAGATGCGTTGCGTTCGGTGTTGCAAGCTATTCGTGATCATCTATCGGCTTCAGAGTCGCAATTGTGGGTGCTGTTTGGTTGCGGAGGTAATCGAGATAGAGGTAAGAGACCATTGATGGCTCAGATTGCCGAGCAGTTGGCGAATAAAGTGGTTGTGACCAGTGACAATCCGCGCGACGAGGATCCGGAGGCAATCATCGGTGAAATCTGCCAGGGCTTTTCGCAATCTGAAATGGTGACGGTTATACAGGATCGTAGACAAGCGATCGAGTGGACTCTGCAACAGGCTGCCGATCACGATCTGGTGCTGCTGGCGGGTAAAGGGCATGAAACCTATCAGGAAATAGCCGGAATAAAATATCCGTTTAGCGATGCACAAATAGCAGGTGAGTTTTGCCGCGTTGGCTTAACCGAAAACAGACAAAGTGCAGAAGATACAATCGAATTGGTACTCAAAGGATAGAAATGCAGAAGACGGAGTCGCCTGAACAAACGCTGGCCCAAGCGGAAGCACAGTTAAGAAGCCTGCAAAGCGATATTGGGAGCTCTGAGTTCTCATGGACTTTGGCGGATTTGTTATTAGCACTGCAAGGTGACGCCGAATTGAGTCTGGAGGCCGCAGCATGCGAGCCGGAAGCGATTCATTTTAATTCAGTGAGTACCGATAGCCGAACGCTCGCGCCAGGAGCTTTGTATATCGCCTTGGCGGGTGAGCGTTTTGACGGGCATGATTTTATCGAACAGGCGGTTGTACAAGGCGCAGCAGTGATTTTGGCCGAACGCAGTGTTGATGCTGCTGTGCCGGTAGTGGTGGTCGATAACAGCCGTCTGGCTTTGGGGCGTTTTGCCGCTTGGCATCGGATGCAGATGCCGGTGCAAACTCTGGTAGCGATAACCGGCAGTAACGGTAAAACTACAACCAAAACTTTATTGAATCAGCTGTTTTCCTCAGTTGGAGAGACTCTGGCAACGCAAGGTAACCTGAATAACGATTTAGGGGTTCCTCGAACTTTGCTGAATCTGCGGCCGAGGCATCAATATGCGGTGATCGAGATGGGGGCGAACCATCCCGGTGAAATCGCCTATTTAACCGAGTTGGCCAAGCCGGACATCGCTTTGCTTAATAACGCCTCCGGTGCGCATCTGGAAGGCTTCGGCAGTTTGCAAGGGGTGATCGAGACTAAAGGAGAGATTTTTGATGGTCTCAACCGTTTTCATCAAAACGGCGTGGCGATCATTAACTGCGAATCGGCCGGATTCGATTTTTGGCTACAAAAATTACAGCAAAATAACGCCTGCAAAATACTGAAATTCGGTCTGGCTCCGTCAGCAGATGTGCGTTTGAACTCCGTTGAGAGTGACGCGGACGGAGTCGGCTTTACAGTCGAATACGCCGCAGAGAAGCATGCCGTTAAAATGCCTGTGCTTGGGACGCATAACGCTTATAATGCAGCAGCCTGCATTGCAGTCTGTCATGCAGCCGGTCTGCAATGGCAACAAATGCAACCGGTTCTTCAGTCGTTTACCGGAGTTGGCGGTCGTTTGCAACCGTGCCGTTTGCAATTCGGTTATCTGATTGACGATAGCTACAATGCCAATCCGGAATCGGTCAAGGCCGGAATTCGCGCTCTTAAGGATTTGGGCGGAATTTCGATGCTGTGTCTGGGAGCCATGGGTGAATTGGGCGTGGACAGTGAGCAGGGACATCGTTCTGTGGCCGAGTTTGCGCAGCAGGCAGGGATTCAGCACCTTTGGCTTTTGGGAGAAGAGACTGAACCTATGTTGAGTGTGTTTCATGCGGATGGACGACGCTTTGACGATCACCAGCAGATGATTGCCGAATTGAAAGCTTTTTTGCGGCAATCGAATGAGGTCAATATTTTAGTGAAAGGCTCGCGAACGGCGCGAATGGAATTGGTCACTCAGGCTTTGACTGATGAATTCGCTGTCGAGAAGTAGAACAAAGAATAAACCGAGTCTTTGAATTTTATCAGTAAGCGTTCGTCTGACTGGCGGATGCGGATTAGAGCGAAGAGTAAATTATGCTGGTCTATTTAACCGAATATTTGCAGCAGTATATTTCTGGTTTTGGGGTGTTTAGCTACATTACCATGCGAGCCATTATGAGTATTCTCACGGCTCTTATACTGTCGTTTTTGATTGCACCGACGATGATTCGCTGGTTGAAGCGTTTAAAAGTCGGTCAAGCGGTTCGAGAGGACGGCCCGCAAACACATTTGGTTAAGACCGGTACCCCGACGATGGGTGGGACCATGATTCTGTTTTCGGTCACCGTCGGTGTCGTGCTGTGGGGAGACCTGAGCAATCATTATCTGTTGACGGTAACGCTTTCCATGCTGGCCTTCGGGATCGTCGGTTTTATCGACGACTACAAAAAAGTGGTCTACCGTGATCCGAATGGTATGCGTGCGCGCACCAAATATCTCTGGCAATCGATCATCGGTTTTGCCACCGCGGTAGCGCTGTATATGATGGCAACGGTGCCGGCGGAAACTCAGCTGCTGATTCCTTACATGAAAGATACCGTGATTCACCTCGGAGCCTGGAGTATTTTGCTGGGCTATTTCGTGATTGTCGGGACCTCGAATGCGGTCAACCTGACAGACGGTCTGGACGGTCTGGCAATTATGCCGACCGTAATGATTTCGGCCGCACTCGGAGTGTTCGCTTACCTGTCAGGGCACGTATATTTTTCCGATTATCTGAATATTCCGTATATTCCCGGTGTAGGAGAGTTGACGATCTTTGCCGCCGCTCTGGCCGGCGCCGGTTTGGGGTTCTTATGGTACAACGCCCATCCTGCACAAGTCTTTATGGGCGATGTCGGTTCATTGGCGATCGGTGCGGCTTTGGGCACCATGGCGCTGGCAGTCAAGCAGGAATTGGTGTTAGTGGTCATGGGCGGAATCTTTGTCGCGGAAACCGTCTCGGTTATTCTGCAGGTTGGTTCTTACAAGCTGCGCGGCAAGCGTATTTTTCTGATGGCGCCGCTGCATCATCACTTTGAACAAAAAGGCTGGCACGAATCCAAAGTGATCGTGCGTTTCTGGATTATTACCATTATTTTGGTCATGATCGGACTGGCTAGTTTGAAAATCCGTTAGAGGGTTTCAGTACCAAAGTTAACAGCGGTTTAAAAGTCGTTTAAACGGACTTGGCTTAATTATTACTGGAAGGGTCGCTTATGTATCTGGTTGCGGGATTAGGGATAACCGGGCAGTCGGTGTTGCGCTATTTCAAAGCGCAGAAAGTAAAATGTCTGGCATTTGATACACGAGAAAATCTGGATATCAATGCGATTGATGCACAGTACCCGGGAGTGGAGATTGCTTTGGGAGAAATTCCCAGCAGCTGGCTCAACCGTTTTCGCTGCATTGTATTAAGTCCCGGTATCGCCAAGAGCGAACCCTGGGTGGTTGCTTTGCGCAAGCTCGGTAAGGAAGTGATCGGAGATATCGAACTTTTTGCCCGTGCAGTCGGTTCTCAGGTTGTGGCAATTACCGGCTCCAACGGTAAAAGCACCGTAACAACCTTAACCGGCCTGGCTTTGGAAAAAGCCGGCTATAAGGTAGCCGTCGGCGGTAATATTGGTCAACCGGTGCTGGATCTGTTATTGGACGAAAATGTTTACGATGTTTTCGTGATTGAACTGTCTAGCTTTCAGCTGGAAACGACCTATTCGCTGCATACCGTTTCCGCTACAGTACTGAATATTTCCGAAGATCACATGGATCGTTATGATGATCTGGAAGCCTATATTCAGGCTAAAACACAAGTGTTTGCCGATACCGATTATGCCGTTCTGCCGATTGATTTCAGCCCGCAAGGGGTTTTTCACCACGCTAAAATTTTGCGCTTCGGTTTAGACTGCCCTTTGAAAAACTGCGATTACGGTCTGGTTGAATCCGAAGGAAAAACCTGGCTCGGCTATCACAGCCAGCCTCTGGTTGCCGTAGAGGATATGCGTTTACAAGGGCGTCATCATCTGCTGAATGCCTTGGCAACAATGGCTCTGTGTCATCCTTTTTCGGTTTCCGAAGAACACTTTCTCGAAGTCTTGAAGAATTTTAACGGTCTGGCGCATAGAACCCAGCATATTGCCACCTTGCGAGGAGTTGACTGGATTAACGATTCCAAAGGAACCAATGTCGGTGCGACCCTGACCGCGATTCAGAGTCTGGGTGAGCAGAGTGAGGGGCATTTGATTCTACTGGCCGGTGGTGTCGGTAAGGATGCGGATTTCTCGTCGCTGCAACCGGCGGTTCGGAAATACTGCAAGCAGACGATTCTTTTCGGACGCGATAAAGGAATTATTCAACAGGCTCTGCCGGGAGTGAATCTGCAGCTGGTAGAGGATTTGCCGAGCGCGATCAAATTGGCGGCGGAAAATGCCGAAGACGGTGATGTTGTCCTGTTTTCACCGGCTTGCGCCAGCTTTGACCAGTTCGATAGTTATGTGCATCGCGGCGAAGTTTTTAGCCGTCTGGTAATGGATTTGCAAGGAGAGTAAAGGTGATTGATGCCTGGCGCGAAGCGAGCCGAAAGTGGCCACTGGATTTCTGGTTACTGGGTCTGATTACTGCGCTGTGCATTCTCGGCCTGACAATGGTCGCTTCCAGTTCGGTAGCGATCAGCGAATCTCGTTTTGGTACTTCCGATCACTATTTTTGGCGTCAGTTGATTTCTATGGGAATGGGCGCCGCGTTCGGCTATTTTCTTTTCCAGATTCCCGTCGATTTCTGGGCCAAACATCGCGGAAAACTCTTCTTCCTGGCAATTTTTCTGCTGATCGCAGTACTGATTTTCGGGCGCGAGATCAACGGAAGTAAACGCTGGTTGCCGCTGGTGGTAATGAATTTTCAACCATCGGAATTCATGAAACTGGTCATCGTTATCTTTATGGCCGGTTATCTTGATCGGCATGCCAATGCGGTGCGCGAGAGTTTCGAAGCGGTTATTCGACTCGCTCTGCCGTTTGGGCTGATGGCGATCCTATTGCTGATGGAGCCGGATTACGGTAGTACGCTGGTTATTGCGGTCATGATTACCGGTATGCTGCTGATTGCCGGTGCGCCCTGGCGTTATTTCGTGCTGACGGTTCTGCCGATGGTGACGATTCTGGTGGTTCTGGTGACCACTTCCGAATACCGAATGGCTCGCGTCAGCAGCTTTCTTGATCCTTGGCAGGATCCGTTCGGCAGCGGCTATCAGTTGACGCAGGCGCTAATCGCTTCCGGGCGCGGCGAATGGTTAGGTACCGGACTTGGCGGCAGTGTACAGAAGCTGCTTTACCTGCCCGATGCACATACCGACTTCCTGTTTTCCGTCTACGCCGAAGAGTTCGGTTTTATCGGTGTCTTGGTTTTGATTCTGCTGTATATCGGTATTTTGCAACGCCTGTTCCGCATCGGTCATAAAGCGATCATCTCCGAGCGTTTTTTCGGCGGTATGATTTCCTACGGTATCGGTATCTGGATTATTCTACAGGCGGGAATCAATATGGGGGTAAACCTTGGAGCTTTTCCGACCAAAGGGCTGACCCTGCCGTTTATGAGTTACGGCGGAAGTAGTGTGCTGTTGCTGAGTATTGCGATTGCGGTCGTATTGCGCGTCGATTATGAAACCAGAGCCGGAATTAAGGAGGATAAAGATGGCTAGAATCATGATTATGGCCGGTGGGACCGGTGGTCATGTTTTTCCGGGCTTGGCTCTGGCTGCCGCTTTGAAGCCATTGGGCGTGGAAACCGTCTGGTTGGGGACCAAGGGAGGCATGGAACGCCAGTGGGTTGAAAAAGCCGGTCTGCCGTTTTATGAAATTTCGATACGCGGTCTGCGCGGCAACGGGCTGCTTGGCTGGTTGAAAGCGCCGCTGAAAATCACGCAGTCCTGGTGGCAGGCGCGCCGCTTGATGAAACAGCTTGAACCTCAGCTGGTGCTCGGTATGGGTGGTTTTGTCTGCGGTCCGGGCGGTCTGGCTGCGAAAAGTCTCGGGTTGCCGCTGGTATTGCACGAGCAGAATGCAATTCCCGGTTTGACCAACAAGTTGCTGACTCCTATAGCCAAGGCAGTGATTACCGCTTTTCCGCAGCAGGCATTGCACGGCGATAAAGTAACCATGCTGGGAAATCCGATTCGTGCCGGTCTGGAAAGCTTGCCGACAGTCGAAGAGCGTGAATCGTGGAATCTGTTGGTTCTCGGCGGCAGCCGCGGTGCTTTGGCGCTGAATACGACTCTGCCGCAAGCGTTGGCATTGCTTCCTGAGGAGCAGCGTCCCACGGTGCATCACCAAACCGGAGAAAAAACTTTGCAGGAAGCGCAAGATGCTTATGCCGCAGCCGGTGTCGAGGCAGAAATTGTCTCTTTTATCGACGATATGGTCGACGCTTATCAGCAGGCCGATCTGGTCCTATGCCGTTCCGGTGCCTTAACCGTCAGTGAGTTGATGGGTGCGGCACGTCCGGCAATTATGGTGCCGTATCCGCATGCGGTCGATGATCATCAGACGGCAAATGCGCAGGCGCTGGTCGACCTGCAAGGCGGCGAAGTGATCCAGCAGAATGAATTGACAGCCGAGTTACTAAAGGAGCGTTTGCTGGCCTGGAATGCCGAAAAACGCAGTGCCGCTTCGAATGCGATTCGTCAAAAAGCGCCTGTTCAAGCCAGCGAAAAAATCGTCGGTCTGATTCTGGATATTCTCAACAGCAACCGAAAGTAGGAGGGGAAGTGTGCGAGGATTGGAAAAGAAACGAGTTTTAATTACCGGAGCCTCCAGCGGTATCGGTGCTGGAATGGCGCGTGTCCTGGCCGGGAAAGGTTGTCGTCTGGTTTTGCATTACAACCGCAATGAAAGCGGAATTGAAAAGACGCTGGCGGCAGTCAGAGAGATGGGGGCTGAAGCGGTTAGCCTGCAATGCGACTTTCGCGATTCTGCGGCTTTAGGCGGTTTTTTCGAACAGGCATGGCAGAAATTCGATGGCCTGGATGCATTGGTTAATAATGCCGGAGTGGTCAGCAAAGTCACCTCTTTGAACGATGTCGAAGGCAAGCAATTTGCCGAAACCATTGCCGTCAATTTGCTTGCGCCTTACCGCCTCAGCAGCGCGTTTGCCGAAGCCTGTATCGCTGCTGGACACGGCGGTGCGATCGTCAATAACAGCAGTATCCACGGTCAGGCGACTTGCGAATGGTTTTCTGCCTATGCCGCTTCCAAAGCCGGGCTGGATGCGATGACCAAGGTTCAGGCGGCGGAATGGGGGCAATACGGTATTCGTGTCAATGTTTTGGCACCGGGTGTCGTTCCGGTTGAACGTACCGAAGCGATTCTGTCGCAACCGGCGATGGAAAAAAAGTGGTGTAATCGGATGCCGTTGGGTCGCTACGGCACTACCGAAGAGATGGGTGAAGCAACCGCCTATCTGCTATCGGATGAGGCGGCCTGGATGACCGGCTCGATCCTGACATTAGACGGTGGCCTGATCGCTCGCGGTAATTATCCGGTTCGCTAGGAATACAACAGTCATTCTCAACTTCTTGAAAGGGCGGCTTAGGCTGCCTTTTTGCTTTTTCTCTGGTCTGTTTCGCATTTTTAAGCGCGGTTTCCTTTAAGAATTTCGTCTCGTTGCCGTTGTGTTTAGGTAGATACGGCAGATCTTGCCAACAAGACCGTTTCATTGCATGTTTTCTTAGGTGTATCAAGGTTCGCTTATGTGTTTGAGGTACCGGAGAATTGTGCTTATTCTATTTGCTTGAAGACCGTCTATCGGGTGATTGGCTGGCACTGGCTTTGCTTAAAGCTGGAAGTATGATTGCTATGCTTGGTCATTCAAGCCTTAAAGGGAAGAAGAAGTTATGGATCAGTTTTTACATCGTTTGACGATCCAGCAGAAAATCCGCTTCGGTTTCGGAGTGATCTGGTTTGCTTTGGCGTTGATTACCATTCAAGCGGCAGTGAATTTGTTTCTGGTGCGAGAAAAGGTATCGGAAGTCATCGAGCAGAAGCAGCCGCTGGCAATTGAAGCACAGTCGATTTCTTTCGAGTTGGAAAAAGGGATGAATGCCTTGAGCATGTTTCTGGCAACCGGGGAAGACAAGAATCTGGAATTTTATAATTCCAGCGTCCAAGGGGCGGCTAAAACGATTGAAAGCCGCCTGTCAGGTGACGCCGATAAAGTCGATTTGGCGGAGGATTCGGAGATAGCGGGCTCATATCGTCGATTGCAGACATTACTGGAAAGTTTGCCATCGCATATTGCCGAAATTCAGAAGGTGCAAAGTCAGCCGTCGCTGAAATTTCCCGGATTCGCCTATGTGGATGAAAACATGAATCCGAAGGCGATTCGCATGCAGCAGATTCTGAGCGAAATGCTGGATTCCGAACTGGTCGAATATTCTCAAAACCGCCGTCAACTGCTCGGGCGACTGATCGAGTTACAGAAAACCTGGTTGAATGTGATGTCGTCGGTACGTGGCTATATGGCGTTTAGAAATGATTCCATGCAGAAAATGACCGAAAACTATCTCGGTTATTTCGACCAGCAGCTAAGCGATCTGAATCAGCAAGCCGACTCGCAGAATCTGACGCTTGAAGAAGAGAGCGGTCTAGAAAATCTGACTGAACTATCCAAAGAGTATCTGCAGAATTACCATGAGTTAAGAAACATCCATGAAAGTCCTAAATGGCGAATGGATCTGTGGATTGCACAAAATCAGATCGAGCCGATTTTCCGTGAAATGGAGAATGAGTTGAACCAAATTTCGTCCGCGAGTGTTGCCGAGATGAAGCAGTTAAGCGGGGACGTGATCGACAGCAGCTGGAATAATATCGTGTTGCTGCTATTACTGTCGATTACCGGTCAGCTGGTCGGTATGTTGATTTCGCGACGGGTGACCCGTTCCGTGATTGAACCGATCAAAACCGTCTCGCATGCGATGCGCGATATTTCCGAAGGTGAAGGAGATCTGACCCGTCGTCTGCCGGTGAACAGCGCGGACGAAATGGGCGAGATGGCGCGTTATTTTAACGACTTTATGGAAAAAATCCGTCAGATGTTAAAAGAGGTTGCCCTAACTGTTGACGAGCTGGATTTGTCTTCGAAGCGTTTGCTGGATATTACCCATGATGCTCGTTTGGGAAGCCAACAGCAACGTTCCGCTACCGAAGACCTGTCGAATTCGGTCATGGCGATGCGTCAGAAGGCCGCCTCGGTCGAAGATCATTCACGTAACACCACGCGCGCAACCGATCAGGCGACGGATAGAGTCAAGCAGAGTGGCGAGATGGTAGGGGTGGCTGCCGAAGAGATTGAAAAGCTTTCGCAAGGCATGCGGGCGATGAACGAGTCGGTTGTGCAGTTGCGTGCGGACAGTGAGCTGATCGGTACTGTAGTGAGTGTCATCAAGGAGATCGCCGAGCAGACGAATCTGCTGTCACTGAATGCGGCGATCGAAGCGGCGCGTGCAGGAGAGCATGGTCGCGGTTTTGCCGTGGTGGCCGATGAGGTGCGTGGCTTGGCGCAACGTACACAGGAATCGACCGTCGAGATCGAGGCGATTATCGATAAGATCCGCAGTGCAACCTTGTCGACGGTATCGGTGGTTGAAGCCAGTAAGGCAGCAACCAAATCAAGCTGCGAGGCGGTCATGAAAACCCGCGATACCCTGCAGCCGGTGTCGGTGCTGATGGACGATATTCAAAAGATGAGCGAGCAGGTTTTGAGCGCCGCCCAATCGCAATCGCAATTGGCGGAAACCGTCAAGCAGCATATTTTGCAGATTCACGAAGTTTCCGAAGAGACGGTGGCCCGTTCGGAAAATACCGAACGCTATGGCGATGGTCTGAAAGGCTTGGCCGATCAACTGGAAACGCTGGTCAAACAGTTTCGAATTTAAAAGTTCGGCGGGCTTGTCGAGAAGTGTCGAGACAAGTGCGCCGGGATTTTGTCATGTAAGTTTCTCGATTTCCTTTCCGGATTAGCCTCTGTTAGGGCGCTTTTTTTGATATTATGCATAGCAATTTTGATTGCAATGAAGAGCGCCTTCTTATGTGGGAGTATCCGTCTATCGATCCGGTCGCTTTAGCGCTGGGGCCGATTAAAATTCACTGGTACGGTTTGATGTATCTGTTCGCTTTTGGCGGTGGCTGGTTGTATGGCGTGATGCGCAGCAAGCGTCGCCCGCCGTGGAATTCGGAAATGGTCGGTGACCTGCTGTTCTACGTCGCTATGGGCGTGATTCTCGGCGGACGTATCGGTTATATCTTCTTCTATGATTTAAGCCATTATCTTCAAGATCCGCTGGCGATGCTGCGAGTCTGGGAAGGCGGGATGTCCTTCCACGGCGGTCTGCTCGGCGTAACGGTCGCAATGGTTTTGTTTGCACGCAAAACTCAGCAATCGCTGTTTCAGGTGGCCGATTTCGTTGCTCCGTTGATTCCGATCGGATTGTTTACCGGGCGAATCGGTAATTTCATTAACGGTGAACTCTGGGGTAAGGTCACCGACTCTCCTCTGGGGATGGCGGTGTATGATCCGCACTTGCATGCTACGGTTTTAAAGTATCCAACCCAGCTGCTGGAAGCGCTTCTGGAAGGTGTGGTCTTGTTTATCATTCTGGCGATCTATGCGCGTAAGTCGCGTCCAGCAGGCAGTGTCGCCGGGATGTTCCTGATTGGTTACGGTGTTTTCCGTTTTACTGTCGAATTCTGGCGTGTGCCGGATGCTCAGCTTGGTTATCTGCTATGGGGCTGGGTGACGATGGGACAGATCCTGTCCTTGCCGATGATTCTATTCGGTGCCGGTCTGATCTATTGGGCTTATAATCGTAAACAGCCGGTTCAATCGGCAGTGGTGTAAGGTTTTACAAAGAAAAAGAAGAGAGTTTTATGCAGCAGTATTTGCAGTTGTTATCCCATATTCTTGAGAATGGTGCCGATAAGGGAGACCGGACCGGTACCGGTACGCGGTCGGTTTTCGGCTATCAAATGCGTTTCGACCTGCAAAAAGGCTTTCCTTTGATGACGACCAAAAAGCTGCATATTCGTTCGATTCTGCATGAGTTGTTGTGGTTCCTGTCGGGCGATACCAATATCAAATATCTCAAAGACAACGGTGTGCGTATCTGGGATGAATGGGCCACCGAAAACGGTGATCTTGGTCCTCTGTACGGTAAACAGTGGGTTGCCTGGCAGTCTCCGAACGGCGAAGTGATCAACCAGATTGCCGAGGTGGTTGAAACTCTGAAAAGTAATCCGAACAGCCGACGCATGATCGTGACTGCTTGGAACCCGGCCGATCTGCCGGATGAATCCAAAAGTCCGCAGCAGAATGTGCTGGACGGCAAGATGGCGCTGGCAACCTGTCATGCCTTTTTCCAATTCTATGTCGCCGACGGTAAGTTATCCTGTCAGTTGTATCAGCGCAGTGCCGACACTTTCCTCGGCGTACCGTTCAATATCGCCAGCTACGCTTTCCTAGTCCATATGATGGCGCAGCAAACCGGTTACGATGTCGGCGAATTTGTCTGGACCGGCGGAGATGTTCATCTTTACAACAACACCATTGAGCAGGCGAAAATTCAGTTGCAGCGCGAACCTCTGCCGTTACCGACCCTGCACATTAAACGTAAGCCGGAATCGATTTTCGACTACAAGTTCGAAGATTTCGAATTGCTGAACTATCAGGCACACGAACATATCAAAGCGACGGTATCGATATGAGAATCGCCATGATTGCCGCCATGACCGATGAGCGCGTCATCGGCCTGGATAACGATATGCCGTGGCATCTTCCGGATGATTTACGCCATTTCAAAGCCAAGACGACCGGCAAGCCGGTGATTATGGGGCGCAAGACATTCGAATCGATTGGCTCGCGACCTTTGCCGAACCGTCCGAATATCGTCATTAGTCGCAATGCTGAATTGCAACTGGATGGGGTAGCGGTATTCTCTTCGGTTGATGAAGCCTTGCAGAGTCTCGGTGATGTGGAGGAAGCGATTATTATGGGAGGCGGTCAGCTGTATGCACAGATGCTGCCACGAGCCGATCGTTTGTATCTGACATTGATTCATGCGCAAATTGATGGTGATACCCATTTTCCTGACTGGCGGGCGCTTTCCTGGCAAGAGATCGAGCGCGAGAGTCACGCTGTCGACGAGCGGCATGCGTATGCATTCGATTTTGTTACGCTGGATCGTTGTTGACGAACGAATGTTGCCCTGATAAAAAGCGCCTTACATCGGCGCTTTTTTTAATTGCAGTATCGCGAAGAATGCGGTGGCTGCCAGAACGATGGAGGCGCCTGGAGGCAAGTCGAAGTGGTAGGAAGCAAACAGGCCTCCGAGAACGGATAATAAACCGATCAGCATACTGATCAGCAGCATCTTTTCTGGAGTGTCGGAGATGCGTCTCGCCGCCGCCGGTGGAATAATTAGTAGAGATGTGATCAGTAGAATTCCGACGATTTTCATCGATAGCGCAATCATAAACGCCAGCAAGAGGATGTATTGCAGTTGAACCGTCTTAACTGCCGTACCCTCTACCTGTGCCAGCTGTGGATTCAGAGTGATGTTCAGAAGATCGCGCCAGTGGCGCCAGTAAAATAGCAGGATTAAAACTCCGGTGAAAGCGATCAGCCATAGATCGGTTTTGGTAATGCTGAGAATGTCGCCGAACAAATAACCCATAATGTCGATTTGTACGCTGTTCTGCAGGCTAATTAAAACCAAACCGAGGGCGAGGCTGCTATGCGCTAGTATTCCAAGCAGCGTGTCGGAAGAGAGCTGCTTGCTATGGCTAAGGGTAAAGATGCCCCAAGCGATCACCATTGAAACGACGATGACAGTGATGGTCAGGTCGGTTTGGAGTAGCAGGCCTAGGCTGATTCCGAGTAGAGCGGAATGGGCCAGGGTTGCGCCGAAGTAGGACTGTCTTTGCCAGACCATAAACACCCCGAGAGGGGCAGAAATCAACGCCAGTCCGATTCCGCCGAGTAGTGCGAATACCAGAAATTGAGTCATTTCAATCATTGTGCTTACTCTCCCCAGTCTCATCCAGGTGGATATGGTTATGACCGTGAGAGTGGTCGCAGGTGGCTTCGTCGTGGTGGTGTTCGTACACCGCGATCGCTTCGGTGTGTTCGCCGAACAGATCCTGAAATTCTTTGGATTGGCTGACGCTGTGCGGGTGGCCGGAGCAGCACATGTGACGGTTTAAGCACAGAACTTCATCAGTGTGCTTCATAACAATATGCAGATCGTGGCTGACCATTAAAATACCGTAACCTTCGCGATGACGGAGCTGGTTAAGGTACTGGTAAAGTTCGGTTTGGCCTTGAAGGTCGACACCTTGAACCGGTTCGTCAAGCACCAGAAGATCCGGCTCGCGCAGTAGGGCGCGGGCCAGAAGAATGCGTTGCATTTCACCGCCGGAAACCTGCTGAATAGGTTGCTTTAACAGATAGCCGATATTGAGTTCGTCGACGTATTTTTCAAGGTTTGTGGTACTATATTCTCGCCGGAAAAAGCCGCGTTTTTGTATTTTTAGCCCTAATTGCAAAAAGCGTTCGACGGTCATTGGCAAGGTTGGATCGATTTGGATTTTTTGCGGCATAAAGCCGACATTGAGGTGGCGTTTACGAACCACTTTTCCGCTGTCCGGTGTCAAGAGTCCGAGCAGGATTTTCAGAAGGGTGGATTTACCTGCACCGTTTGGGCCTATAAGGGTAACGATTTCTTTTGGATGGATGTTGAGAGAAACATTCTCCAAAACCTGTTGTTTTCCGAAACTGAGATTTAAGTGTTTCGCTTCGATAAGTGGAATAGTGTGCAACGTTGACTCGCTGAAATGATCTAAATCCGTCGCGGCGTATTTCATGAAAATGTGTCTGCCGGACAAAGAGTTCATGGGTTGATTCGGGGTAGCAGGCAGAACCGCTTCCCGAATTGAGTTTTTATTTTAGCGAGTTTTTGAATCTAAGGAAGTAAAGTTTTGAAAAAGCTATTAGGAATGCTGTGTGGTCTTTGGATTCTACCGGCTATGCCTGCCAAGGCAATTAATATTACCGTATCGGTTCCGCCTCTGGCCGGAATGATTGCACCTTTATTGGATCAGGATGACGAGCTTCAGCTGTTACTGACTCCCGGGGCTTCTCCGCACGGTTTTCAATTAAAACCGTCGCATCTGCAGGCGCTGCATACAAGCGATCTGGTAATCACTGTTGGTACGCCGGTCGATGCATGGGCGCAGAAGGTCAAATTGCCGGATGGGCAAACTTTGAGAATGGCGCAACTTGAAGGGATTGAGACGCTGCCTTTCAGAGCCGGCGGAATTTGGCAGAAGGGCGGGCATGTCCATGCTGACGAGCATGAGCACGACGAACATCATGAGCACGAACAGCAGGCTGCCGACAGTCACAAAGAATTGCCGCCTTACGATGGGCATATCTGGATGTCGGTCGATAATGCACGCATTTTGATTCAAGCGGCGTCTCGGAAATTGCAGCAGTTAAAACCGGAATCATCGGCCGAAATTGCACAGCGTACCGAAGATTGGTTGGCGAAAATTTCCGTGCAGGACGTAAAAAATCAAACTATTTTGAACCCTTTTCAAGAAGTGCCTTTCTTGGTCTTGCATGACGCTTTCCATTATTTCGAACATCACTACGGTTTGAATGGTGTCGGTTCAATTCGTCTGAATCCGGAAATCGCTCCGAGTTTAAAACGTATTTTGGAGCTGAGAGCACGCGTGAAGGCCGGTGAAGTTCAGTGTATTTTTAAGGAGCCGCAGTTCCCTGAAAAACGCATTCTGGCCGTTACGAAAGGCCTTGAGGTCAATACGGAAACCCTTGATCCGATGGGGGTGACCTATGCGCCTGAAGGCAAGCAATTTAGCGATTACGATCTCTTTATCGGCGAACTGGCTCGACATATGCAGAACTGCTTTGAGAAAAAACGTGACTGAACGTTTGCCGACAGATGCGGCCCAGTTATTTGTGGTTACCGGTTTACCCGGCAGCGGCAAGCAGAGATTTGCCGCTTTTCTAAGCGAGCATCTTGACCTCAAAGAGTGGCGTGATGACGAAAATAATGCCGACGATAGCGGATTTTTTGCGATTGATCGCGGCATTCAGCCGCCATTTCAGGCTTTTGAAGAGCCTGAAGGGTACAGTTGCCGCGTCCTGTGCGTGGTAGATGCGCGCAGTGAACCTCCAAGAACTGAAGGGCAGTGGGTTTATCAACGTCTGGATTCGCTTTTGCAGTCCAGCGACGCTTTGGTTCTGGCCTTTGCCGACGAGGTTTCGCTGTTGGATCACAACCGCTGGTCGCTGTTCATCAAACATAACTACCCGGATATCAAAGTTTTGCGTTGGGGACGACACGGTCTCGATTCAATGCAATTCCTCTCACCTCCGATGAATCTGCAAGACAAATTGCAGCACTGGCAAGCCGCGCAAATGCAGGTGTTACATTTTCAGTTGGGAAAAGTGGTACTTGACCATCTGGTGATGGTGCTGGACAATGCCCGCCGCAGTTTGGGAATGCAGATTTATCGTGCCAAAGGCGTTTTCCACACTTTGGAGTACGAAAATCTAGTCGCTCTGGAAGCCGGTGTCGAGCGGATCGATACCTATGCCGCCGATAACCAGGATTTTGATCAGTCCGGTTTAGGGAAGCTCTGCCTTCAAGGGATCGATCTGGACTCATCCTGGCTGGAATCGATGTTGCACGCCTGTCGTGTTTAAATCTTTATCGATTCTGCAAAGTTGTTTGTTTTTTTATATCAATAAAATTCCCAAAGCATAGACATTGAATTAATAACCTACTAAAATACTGTGGAATTAAAAATAGACGGTAAAGTTTCATGGCTGAATTAGCAAATGTGACCGATTTGACTTCGGTTGAATCGGAATATGAAGAGATCACAAGCGTATTACAGAAGAACCTGAGCTATCGCGAAGGGTTCGAGACCAAAACTCAGGTAGAAACCTTTGCGAAAGGGATTAACGAAGAGGTGGTTCGAGCCATTTCCGCAAAGAAAAACGAGCCGGAATGGATGCTGGAGTTTCGCTTACGTGCCTTTAAACATTGGCAAACTATGAGTGAACCGCATTGGGCCAAAGCTAAATACGAACCTCTGGATTATCAGGATTACAGCTACTATTCGGCGCCGGAATGCGGCAGTTGCGCCGGAACCTGCTCAACCGAAGAAGAAGCCGGAATCGATCCTGAAGTAGCCAAGGCGTTTGAGATGCTTGGTGTGCCGATTTACGACGATGATGCCAATGTGGCGGTGGATGCGATTTTCGATTCGGTTTCGATTTCCACCACCAAACGTGAAGAGTTGGCGAAGCTGGGTATTATCTTCTGTTCGTTCTCGGAAGCAGTGCAGGATCATCCGGAGCTGGTTCAGAAATATATCGGTACGGTCGTGCCTTATCATGACAACTACTTTGCCGCTTTGAACTCGGCTGTCGCTTCGGACGGAACCTTTGTTTATGTTCCGGAAGGTGTCCACAGTCCGATCGATCTTTCGACCTATTTCCGTATTAATGAAGCCAAAACCGGTCAGTTTGAACGTACCATTCTGGTTGCGGATAAAGGCAGTTATGTAAGCTATCTGGAAGGTTGTTCCGCACCGGTTCGCGACAGCTATCAGTTGCATGCGGCGGTGGTTGAAGTCATCGTGCATGAAGATGCCGAAGTAAAATACTCGACCGTTCAGAACTGGTATCCGGGCGACGAGAACTGCGAAGGCGGTATTTTGAACTTCGTAACCAAGCGCGGTATCTGTGAAGGCAAGAACTCGAAGTTGTCCTGGACTCAGGCGGAAACCGGCTCGGCGATTACCTGGAAATACCCGAGCTGTATCTTGAAAGGCGATAATTCAATCGGTGAATTCTATTCGGTGGCGTTGACTAACCGTCGTCAGCAGGCCGATACCGGAACCAAAATGATCCACCTTGGGAAAAATACCCGCAGTACCATTATTTCGAAAGGTCTGTCGGCTGGTCATAGTGATAACACCTACCGAGGGCTGGTGAAAATTGCCGCTTCTGCGGAAGGTGCGCGTAACTTCACGCAGTGCGATTCCATGCTGATCGGCGATAAATGCGGAGCGCACACTTTCCCGTATATCGAAGTGGAGAACTCGACGGCGCAGATCGAGCACGAAGCGACCACCTCGCGTATCGGTGAAGATCAGTTGTTCTATTGCCAGCAACGCGGTATCAGCGAGCAGGATGCGATTTCGATGATCGTAAACGGTTTCTGTAAAGAGGTATTTAGCGAACTGCCGTTGGAGTTTGCTCAGGAAGCCGAAGAATTGCTGGCGATCAGTCTGGAAGGGTCGGTGGGCTAAACGCTCACACCACCTTGATTAACCGAATTTAAAATTTAAAAGAAGACCATAACAATGTTATTGAAAGTTGAAAATTTACAAGCGGAAATTGAAGACAAGCAAATCTTGAAGGGCTTGAGTATCGAAGTAAAACCGGGTGAAGTTCATGCAATCATGGGGCCGAACGGTGCCGGTAAAAGTACTCTGGCAAGTGTTCTTGCCGGGCGCGAAGACTACGAAGTGACCGCCGGATCGGTTGAATTCAACGGCGAAGATTTGCTGGATATGGATCCGGAAGAGCGTGCGCGTAAAGGTCTGTTTTTGGCGTTTCAATATCCGGTGGAAATTCCGGGTGTCAGTAACAAATTGTTCATGCAGACCGCAGTGAATGCGGTACGCGAAGAGCAGGGCCTGCCGGCTTTGGATATGTTCGATTTCGACGAATATGCCAAAGAGAAGATCGAACTGTTGGATATGCGTGCCGACCTGTTGGATCGTTCAGTGAATGTCGGTTTCTCCGGTGGTGAGAAAAAGCGTAACGACATTTTCCAGATGGCGCTGCTTGAGCCGAAGTTATGCATTATGGACGAGACCGATTCAGGTCTGGATATTGATGCCTTGCGTCTGGTGGCCAACGGGGTAAACAGCCTGAAAACGCCTGAACGTAGCTTTATTATTGTTACTCACTATCAGCGTCTGTTGGATTACATCAAGCCGGATTACGTCCACGTTCTGTATAACGGTCGTATCGTCAAGTCGGGCGGTTTCGAGCTGGTTCACGAGTTGGAAGAGCACGGCTATGACGACATTATTCAGCAACACCAAGAAGCATAATCCGGGGTTGCAGTGTCATGAGTAGAAAAATGTCTCCGGTCGCGAAAAAAGCGGTCGATTTTTATCTGGCCCAATCGCAGGCTATGAATTCGCAAGGCGCACTTGGTGCTTTGCGTCAGCAGGCTTGCGCTCGTCTTGCAGCGGAAGGTTTTCCAACGCTGAAAGACGAAGATTGGCAATACACGCGTTTGAGCGGTTTTTTGCAGAATTTGTTTGCCAACGATCAAGTTCCACAGCTGAGTGCCGAACAGATCACACCTTATTTGCCTGATTTTGACGTCTTCAAACTGGTTTTCGTCAATGGTCGTTTTCAAGCTGCTCTGTCCGACGATGTCAGTCAGCTGCCGAAAGGCGTGAGCTTTGAACCATCTGCAACGTGGCTGACGAATGATGAAAAGGCTGCAAATTTGTTTGTGGACGAAACCGAAATGGCTAAAGAGCCTTTCGCTAACTTGAACTCGGCTCTGATGCAGGACGGTTTTGTCGTGCAAGTGGCAAAAAACGCTTTTATGGAAATGCCGTTGCTGGTTCTTTTCGTACACACCGGTGGTCAGGCCGATCATAGTCGTAATCTGGTGCGTATCGGCGAGAATGCCGAAATCAGCTGGATCGAACGCCATGTCTCTATGGACGCTGCAAGCTTCTGTAATGCGGTAACTATGATCGATGTGGCGCAAAATGCGCGTGTCAATCAGATCGTGATGCAGCAGATGAATGACGACGATTACTATTTTGCCAATCAGTATATTTCTCAAGCCGAGAGCAGTGTTTTCAATACGTTCTTTGTTTCGACCGGCTCACAGATTGCCCGTCATCAGAACCATCTGTATATGAACGGCGAGCACATAGAAAGCAACCAGAACAGCGCTTGTCTGGCAGCGGCAAAGCAGACCGTCGATTCGCGTACTCATACCGAGCATAACGAAGTAGCGGGCTTAAGTCGCCAGTTGCATAAATTCGTCCTGTTCGACGAGGCAGTCGGAGTGTTTAACGGTATGATCCGTGTTGATCAGAAAGCCCAGAAAACTGATGGTCAGATGGATAATAAAAACCTGTTGTTGTCGGACAAAGCCAAGATGGATACCAAGCCTCAGCTGGAAATCTATGCCGATGACGTCCAGTGTTCGCACGGTTCTGCCACCGGACAGATCGATAAAAATCAGATTTTTTACCTGCAGGCACGCGGCATTCATCGCGAACATGCGATTCGCATGATTACCGAAGCTTTCCTATTAGAGCCGCTGGAAGAGTTGTCTAAAGCTCCTGTGCGTAGTTGGCTGATGGCGGAATTGTCACAACAGTTACAGAAAATGAACGGGTAAAAATGCAAAACTCAACAGTCGATTTTTCTCAGGTTCGTGCGCAGTTTCCCATTTTACAGCAGCAGGAAAACGGTCAGCCGTTAGCTTATCTGGATAATGGCGCCACTTCGCAGAAGCCTTTGTCGGTTATTGAAGCACTGGACGACTATTACCGTCTACAGAATGCCAACGTTCATCGCGGGGTCTACGGCTTAAGCGAAAGAGCGACCGAGTTGTACGAAGGTGCGCGTGAAACGGTTCGCGAATTCTTGAATGCCGCTTCGACTCGCGAGATCGTCTTTGTGCGCGGAACGACCGAAGCCATTAATCTAGTCGCCCATAGTTGGGCGCGCGCGCAGCTTAAGGAAGGCGACGAAGTCGTCGTGACTGAAATGGAGCACCACTCGAATATCGTACCTTGGCAATTATTGCGCGATCAGATCGGTATCCGTTTGACGGTTCTGCGTATGAACCAGAAGGGCGAAGTTTGTCTGAATGCCTTGAAAGGGTTGGTTTCGGAAAAGACCAAGTTGCTGGCGGTGACTCATATGTCGAATGCGCTTGGAACCATTAACCCGGTTAAGGAAATGGCGGAAATCGCTCGTTCAGTCGGCGCTAAAATCCTGATTGACGGTGCTCAGGCAACCCCACATATGCAAGTCGATGTTCAGGATCTGGACTGTGACTTTTACGCTTTATCCGGTCACAAGATGTACGGGCCGACCGGTATCGGCGTGCTGTATGCCAAAGAAGCTCTGCTGGAAGCTATGCCGCCATATCAGGGTGGAGGTGACATGATTTACTCGGTGACCTTCGATAAAACGGAATACAATGTTCTGCCGTATAAATTCGAAGCCGGTACACCGCATATTTCCGGTGCGATCGGTCTGGCAGCGGCGATGAAATTTATGCAAGGCATTGGTCTGGACAGAATTTCCGCTTATGAGGCCGAGTTATTGGCGTACGCGACGGAAAAGCTCAAGACGGTGGAAGGTTTGCGAATTATCGGCGAAGCGGAACATAAGGGGGCGGTGGTTTCCTTTATCGTTGACGGGGTTCATCCGCACGATATGGCGACTTTGATGGATCAGGACGGTATTGCGGTTCGCGCCAGCCATCACTGTGCCATGCCGGTTATGCAGCACTTTAAAGTGCCTGCTACGGTTCGCGCTTCTTTCGGTATCTATAATAACTTTGATGATATCGATCGCCTGGTCGCGTCGGTTGAAGAAGCCAAAGAGATGCTGCTATAGGCCGATTTTTACCTTATAAAAGGAGGCAATAAGCCTCCTTTTTTATTTCTACCTTTATTTCCGCTGCTAAGAAACTCTGGATAAGCGATTATGAAAACTAAAGTAGTGACTCAATCCAATTAATGGGTTTCACGGTGTAGATTTTTCCATTCTCAAGCTCTGAGCGACTCATTAGAAAATTCGTTGAAAAGATACAAAGCGTTGTATCATATGCCGATTAAAAATCGCATAGGAAGAGCAGCTCCTCAAATGAAAGACCAAGTTAAGCAGATTCATTTTGTCGGTATCGGTGGTGTTGGTATGGCGGGTATCGCCGAAGTGTGTTTGAACCTCGGATATATCGTCAGTGGTTCGGATATTAAGTGCAATGCCACGGTGGAACGTCTGCAATCTCTCGGAGCTCGGATTCAGATCGGTCATTCGGCCGAACATGTCAAAAATTCGGATGTGGTTGTGGTTTCGACGGCCATCGCGCCAAATAATCCAGAGGTCAGCTGGGCAAGGGATGCACGTATTCCGGTAATTCCGCGTGCCGAGATGCTGGCTGAGCTGATGCGCATGCGATTCGGTATCGCTATTGCCGGAACTCACGGTAAAACGACGACGACCAGTTTGACAGCGGCGGTTCTGACTCAGGGCGGAGTCGACCCGACGTTTGTAATCGGCGGGAAGTTGAACCAGGTCGGTTCGAATGCGCGTCTCGGATCAAGCCATTATCTGGTGGCCGAAGCGGATGAATCTGATGCCTCTTTCCTGCATTTGTCGCCGATGATGTCGGTGGTCACCAATATCGACGAAGATCATATGGATACCTACCAGGGCGATTATCACAACCTGGAAAATACCTTTATCGAATTTATTCATCGCTTGCCGTTTTATGGATTGGCAATTCTATGCGCAGACGATGAAAATATCCGCAATATTGTTCCGAAACTGACACGTAAAATTCTGACTTACGGTTTTTCCGAAGAAGCCGATGTACGCGCGACAAACGTCAAATCCGAGGGTTTGCAAATGAGCTTCGATGTTTGTCTTGATGGGATTGATTGCTTTCCGGTAAGATTAAATACACCGGGCGAGCATAATGTTCTAAATTCCTTGGCGGCGATAGCCGTTGGTTTGCAGTTGGATGTTTCCATAGAAGCGATTCAACAGGGCTTGCTGGAATTTGGCGGAGTTGGCCGTCGGTTTGAAGTTTATCCGCAGCGTTGCATAAAAGGGAAAAATGTCACCTTGGTCGATGACTATGGTCATCATCCGACCGAACTGACGGCGACCTTGACTACTGCACGCAATGCTTTCCCTGAGCAGCGTCTGGTGTTGGTGTTTCAACCGCACCGTTACACACGTACCCGTGATTTGTTTGATGATTTTGTGCAGGCGTTGTTGTTAGCCGATCTGGTGATTTTGACCGAAGTCTATGCTGCCGGTGAAGCGCATCTGCCGAAATTCGATTCCAAGGCGTTACTGAAGGCCTTGCGACTAAGAGGCGGCCAAGGATTCTATGCCGAAGATTTCGATCAGCTTGAGACGCTGGCTGGTGATCTGCTGGAAGATAATGATTTAGTGCTGGTCATGGGGGCTGGTGATATCGGTCAGGTTTCCAAGGCCTGGCAATCGCAACAAGAAGTATAAAAGGAAAAAATATGCCGTTTGGAAAGGTGGCTGTATTAATGGGCGGTAAGGCTGCCGAACGCGAAATTTCCCTGCGAAGCGGCAAGGCGGTAACCGAAGCTTTGCAAGCGCAGGGAATTGACGCGCACGGCCTGGATGTCAAGTCGATTGACGACTTGCAAGAAGTCGCAAAAGAGTACGACCGCGCTTTTATTGCACTGCATGGCCGCTGGGGTGAAGACGGCGTGGTTCAGGCGGTATTGGAAGACCTGGATGTTCCTTTTACCGGTAGTCCGATGGC
Source organism: Thiomicrorhabdus heinhorstiae (assembly GCF_013391765.2). GTDB lineage: Bacteria > Pseudomonadota > Gammaproteobacteria > Thiomicrospirales > Thiomicrospiraceae > Thiomicrorhabdus > Thiomicrorhabdus heinhorstiae. The sequence continues at coordinate 29,123 of NZ_JACBGI020000021.1, forward strand.
GCCGTCGGCGATCGCCATGGATAAGTTGCGCACTAAATGGATGTGGCTGGGAGCCGGTTTACCAACCCCGAAATTTGTTCGTGTCAGCGAGAAAATGCCGCTTGATTTAACGGCTTTTGATTTGGACTTTCCGGTGATTGTTAAGCCGTGCCATGAAGGTTCCAGCATCGGTATGCGCAAGGTTTACAACTTGCAAGAGCTGCAGGAAGCTGTGGAGTATGCTCAGCAGTTCGACCATGAAATTCTGATCGAGCAGTGGATTACCGGCAAGGAATATACCGGCGGTGTACTTAATGGCGAAGCTTTGCCGCTGATCCGTTTACAGACACCGCGTGATTTTTACGACTACGAAGCCAAATATCGCTCGAACGACACTCAGTATATCTGCCCGTGCGGTCTAGATGAAGAAGTCGAGTCAGCACTACAGACACTGGTTTTACAGGCGTTTGATGTAATCGGTTCCAAAGGGTGGGGTCGTGTCGATTTGATGGTCGACGAACAGGGACAGCCGTGGCTGATCGAGTTGAATTCCGTGCCTGGTATGACCGATCACAGTCTGGTACCGATGGCGGCCCGTGCCAAAGGGATCTCCTTTGAGGAGTTGGTGCATGAAATCCTTGCGGCGACCCTAGAGAAAAAAGACGGATAGTTGGCAGTGAAAAAACGCTTACTGCGGATTCTTCTGTTATTAGCCCTGCTGGGAGCAGTCGGTGTTCTGCTGGTTTACTCCAGTAAGGAAGATTCGCCTTTTTTCAAACCGATTCAGGATTTTAAGATTCTGACTCCGCTTCAGCATGTTCGTTCCGAAGAGATCAAGGAAGTCCTGCTGCCATATTTGGGCAGCTCGTTCTGGAATGTGCCTTTGGATGAAATCCAAAGTGATCTGGCGCGTTTGGATTGGGTTGATAAGGTAACGGTGACTCGAAGCTGGCCGGATCAGTTGTATATCAGTGTGCAGGAGCAGTTTCCCGTTGCACGCTGGGGTGATGAAGGTCTGGTCAACCGTGAAGGGGTTGTCTTCTATCCGAACGATATTAAGGAGTTTTCCAATCTAATCCGTCTTGACGGCGACCTTAGCCGTTCCTCCGATATCCTGTTGATGCTGACCCGAATCCAGCCGAAAATGAAAGAAGCCGGTTTGGATGTGGCGGCTGTAAAATTACGCGGTGACGGAGTGTGGGATATAGCGATGCAAAACGGCGTTGAAGTGGTTCTCGGTAATGAAAACTGGCAAGAGCACTTGCAGCGTTTTTTGAGAGCTCTGCCGGCGTTGTCCGAAGATTTAAGAAACTCAGCACGCCGTTATGATTTACGCTATAGTAATGGGTTTGTAGTAGGTCAAAAAGACAAATGACGGTGGCTGTCGAAAGCCGAAAATATGTTCTCCGTTGTGTGTCTAAATCAAAGAAGCGTTGAAAAAGGTAAGAATGAATGGCTCGTAAGCAGGCTTCGAATGTTGTCGTCGGTCTTGATATAGGAACCTCTAAAATCGCCGCGGTAATCGGCAAGATTAAATCCGATGGAGAAATTGAAATCATCGGCATGGGAACACATCCGTCCCGTGGGTTGAAAAAAGGGGTTGTCGTTAATATCGATTCGACGGTAGAGTCGATTCAGCGCGCGATAGATGAAGCGGAACGCATGTCCGGCTATACGGTGGAATCGGTGTATGTCGGGATTGCCGGTAGCCATATTCAGAGTTTCAACTCGAATGGTATGGTGGCGATCCGCAATAAGGACGTTCAGTATGACGATATTGAAAGAGTCATGGATGCCGCTCAGACGATGGCGATTCCAGGCGATCAACGCGTTCTGCATATTTTGGCCCAAGAGTATATTATCGATAATCAGGGCGGAATTCGCGAACCGATCGGCATGTCCGGAGTGCGCCTTGAAGCGCGGGTTCACATGGTAACCGGTTCGGTCAGTGCCGCGCAGAACATTGCAAAATGTGTCGAACGTTGCGGGCTTGCCGTAGAAGATATTATTTTGGAGCAGCTGGCTTCCAGCGAGTCGGTATTGTCCGAAGATGAAAAAGAACTCGGTGTCTGTCTGGTGGATATCGGGGGTGGAACAACCGATATTGCGGTTTTCCACAGTGGCGCGATTCGTCATACGGCGGTCATCTCGGTAGCCGGTGATCAGGTTACCAACGATATTGCGGTTGCCCTGAGAACGCCGACTCAGGCTGCCAACGAAATTAAACTGAAATACGCCTGCGCTCTGCCGCAGTTGATCAATCACGACGAAGAAATCGAAGTCCCGAGCGTCGGCGATCGTCCGGCGCGCTGCTTATCACGCCGAACGCTGGTTGAAGTGATCGAACCGCGTTATGAAGAGCTTTTCCAGTTAATTCAGAAAGAGTTGCGTTCTTCCGGTTTTGAGGATGTTTTGGCGGCAGGTATTGTTTTGACCGGTGGCAGTTCATTGGTCGAAGGTGCTGTTGAGCTGGCTGAAGAAGTCTTCCATATGCCGGTGCGTCTAGGCTATCCGGAAGGTGTGACCGGTTTGAGCGAAGCGGTAAATAGTCCGGCGTATGCAACCACGGTCGGATTGTTGATGTATGCGAAAGAGCATAGCAATCTGCCAAGCGAACCGGCCAGAAGTCGCCTGTCGGATACGGCTTCAGTTTTTGAACGTATGAAAAACTGGTTTAAAAACAGTTTCTAAAATCGCCATGTAAAGTGGCATTTGAGCTTCGGTTCTCTATTTCGTAACTAGGGAATTGAGCGCAGTTACCTCAGTTGAATCCGGTGATAGAATAGGCACCGGATTTTTCATTTTTGAAAACTGAGATTTTGACGGGTTTATTGTGTGAAGGATTATCGAATAAACCCTAACAGATAAAATAACCGAAAGCCGCGGGTGGCTTGCATTGAAAGACGAGTTTGAAGTTTTGAATCAAAGAACCATAGCAAATAAGATTAAGGCCAAGGGAATCGGTTTACATACCGGTCACGAAGCGATCATGACCCTGAAGCCGGCACCAGAGAATACCGGAATTGTTTTCCGCCGTATTGATTTGGATCCGGTTGTTGAATTTAAAGTCTCTCCGCAAATCGTTGGGGAAACCACTTTGTGTACGACGATTGTCAATGACGCTGCCGGTGAATTGATCAAGATCGCCACCATCGAGCATTTAATGTCGGCCTTGGCTGGGGTCGGTATCGATAATATCTATATCGAACTGACCTCCGACGAAGTGCCGATTATGGATGGCAGTGCTTCACACTTTATCTTTTTGCTGCAGTCCGCCGGTCTTCATATTCAGGATGCACCGAAAAAATTTATTCGCATTCTTAAGCCGATCAAGGTAGAAAACGAGAAGGGCGGGACTGCGGAGTTCCGTCCGTACGAAGGTTACCGTCTGGATTTTTCGATCCAATTCGAACACCCTGCTTTTCAGGAAACCGCCGAAAATATGATTCTGGAATTTTCCTGCACGTCCTATTTCAAAGAAGTCAGCCGGGCGCGTACCTTCGGTTTTATGAAGGACATTGAGATGTTGCGTGCACGTAACCTTGGGTTGGGCGCCAGCTTGAAAAATGCCATCGGTCTAGACGAGAAGGGAGTCATGAATGCCGAAGGTTTGCGCGATAAAGACGAATTTGTCCGCCACAAAATTCTCGATGCGGTCGGCGATCTTTATATGATCGGTCATCCTATCGTCGGTGAATTCATCGCCTTTAAATCGGGGCATGCTTTGAATAACCAACTGCTTCGTGCGATGTTGGCGCAGCCGGATTCTTACGAATTCGTTTCTTATGAAGAAGGCACTGAACCTTATCGCTATAACAGTACCAAGATTGCCAGCTAAGCGACTTTAAGTTTGCCAGCGTATCAATAAAAAATCCCCGTAGGTTCTGCTTACGGGGATTTTTTTTGTGCCAGTTGACTGAGTTTTTTCAGTGCGGCACTCAATCCCGGAGATTCGATCTCTTCACTGAGCTGTTGCATCATTTGTGCGTCGGATTCGTTCGGCAACTGTCTGGGACGGATTTTTCTTTCCGGTGGTGCCGTCTGTGGGAGAATCTGTACTTTGACCCGGTTGAGGACATAATGCGGAAAATGTTCCTGGAAGCAGCCTAGAATCGTTGGTTCGTAAAACCGCAATTGGGTTGCAAAAACCGCTACATCGATCTGTAAAAGCAGGGTTTGTCCTTCAAAGCCGACACCGACCAGATGCGGTTTTAAATCCTCCGGCAGATTGTCGCGTCCGACCTCAAGCAAGGCCTGAAAGATCTGTGCATCTTCAAGTAAGTTTTTAAGCGCGCCTTTGGCTTGATTTAATATAGGTTTCATCCTGATAAGATTCTGAGGTGTGTTAGAATACTGTGTCATTTTAGCGCAGAAAAATGTCTGGCTTGATATTTCGTTTGCAGGCGGATCGACCCAAAAAATTTCGCAAAACGCTTTTGGCGCTTGAAAGGGATAAAAACATCCCTATTAGAAATGAAATGTAGTTTGAGAGATTCCCCCGCTCTCACTGCGCATATTTTGTTAACCGGAAACCAGATTCACTATGGCCTTTAATATCTTTAAAAAACTTTTCGGCAGCCGCAACGAACGCATGCTGAAAAACTATCGTAAAACTGTCCAAAAAATCAATGCATTGGAAGCGGAACTAGAAGCCTTAAGCGATGAAGAGCTAAGGCAGAAAACCGACTTCTTCAAAAGTGAACTGGCTGCCGGGAAAAGTTTGGATGATATTCTGCCGGAAGCTTTTGCGGTAGTAAGAGAGGCGGGTAAGCGTGTTTTCGGAATGCGTCATTATGATGTGCAGATGATCGGTGGTATGGCGCTGCATGAAGGGAAAATTTCCGAGATGCGGACAGGTGAAGGTAAGACTCTGGTTGCGACCTTGCCGACCTATCTGAACGCTTTGACCGGAAAAGGTGTTCATGTTATTACCGTGAACGACTATCTTGCCAAGCGTGACTCTGACTGGATGGGACAATTGTTTGAATTTCTGGGCTTGTCGACCGGTGTGATCATCAGCGGCCAGTCTCCGCAGGAAAAACAGCTGGCTTACAGCATGGATATTACTTACGGAACCAACAACGAATTCGGGTTCGATTATTTGCGCGACAATATGGCAATCTTTGCCGAAGAGCGCGTAATGCGTGGCCAGCATTATGCGGTTGTCGATGAAGTCGACTCGATTTTGATCGACGAAGCGCGTACGCCGTTGATTATTTCCGGTCCTTCGGAAGATAAATCCGAAATCTATCAGGCGATTAATCCGCTGATCGAGCATTTGGAAAAAGGTGAAGAAGATACCGAAACCAAAACGTCGACCGGTGATTTTACAATTGACGAGAAAGCCAAACAGATCTACCTGACTGATCAAGGACACGCCAAGATCGAAGAACTGTTGACCGAGATCGGCCTGCTACAGGAAGGCGACAGCCTTTATGATGCCACGAATATCGGTCTGATGATTCATATCAATGCAGCCCTTAGAGCCAATCTGCTGTTTGAAAAAGATCGCGATTATATCGTTGAGAACAATCAAGTGGTGATTATCGATGAATTTACCGGCCGCAAGATGGAAGGGCGTCGCTGGAGCGAAGGCTTGCATCAGGCCGTTGAAGCCAAGGAAGGCGTTAAAATCCAGCAAGAAAGTCAAACTTTTGCATCGATTACCTTCCAGAATTATTTCCGTCAGTATGAAAAATTGTCGGGCATGACAGGGACGGCGGATACCGAAGCCGGCGAATTTCTATCGACCTACAGCCTTGAAGTGGTCGTGATCCCTCCTAACAAAACGCCGCAGCGTATTGATTTGCCTGATCTGGTTTATCTGGATATGGAAGGGAAGTTCGCCGCGATCGTCGAAGATATCCGTGTCACTAATGAAACCAAACAGCCGATTTTGGTCGGTACTGCATCGATTGAAATGTCGGAACTTTTGTCGCGGTTATTGACGCAATCCGGAATCAAGCACAATGTTTTGAATGCCAAGCAGCACGAAAGAGAAGCGGGAATTATCGCCGATGCCGGACGTCCGGGAGCCGTGACGATTGCCACTAATATGGCCGGTCGCGGTACCGATATCGTTCTAGGTGGTAATTTGGAGATGGAGATCGAAGCTCTTGATAATCCGACCGAAGAAAAAATCGCTGAAGTAAAAGCCGCCTGGCAAGCACGTCATGATGAAGTATTAAGTTACGGTGGTTTGAAAGTCATCGGCTCGGAACGCCATGAATCTCGCCGCATCGACAACCAGCTACGCGGCCGTTCCGGTCGTCAGGGGGATGTCGGTTTAACGCGTTTCTACTTGTCTTTGGACGACGATTTGATGCGCCGTTTTGCTTCCGAACGCGTTAAGTCGATGATGAAACGTTTGGGTATGTCGTCGAATGAGGCGATTGAACACTCAATGGTTACCAAGTCGATCGAGCGCGCTCAGAAACAGGTTGAGCGTTTGCATCAGGATGAACGTGCCAACCTGTTGAAATTTGACGATATCTCCAATCAACAGCGTAAGGTTGTATATGCGCAGCGCAACGAACTGATGGCTGCAAATAGTGATGATGTCAAAGACATTGTTGACGGTTTGCGTGCTCAGGTAATTGAAGAAGTCATGGGTAATTATGTTCCACCGGGTTCTTTGGAAGAGCAGTGGGATATTCATGGTTTGACTCTGGCGTTGAAAGAGGAATTCGGTGTCGATCTTCCGTTGCAAACCTGGCTTGAGGAAGACAAAAACCTATATGAAGAGAAAATGCTGGATAAAATCGTCGAGACAATGGAGAACATCTACAGTACGAAGATGTCTGTGATTGATGATAAAACCAAGCACCATTTCGAGAAAGAAGTGCTGTTGCGCACCATCGATAAGCAGTGGCGTACACATTTGGCGGAAATGGATTATCTGCGTCGCGGTATCCACCTGCGCGGTTATGCTCAGAAAGATCCGTTCCAGGAATATCGCCGCGAGTCGGCGGAAATGTTCCGCAGCTTCTTGAACGAAGTCACCTTTGAAACGGTTAAGATCCTGTCATTGGTACAAATTCAAGGTTCGCAGGACGTACAGGATTTTGACGATCAGAACGTCCCTCTGGAACTGGATGCCAGCCACCCTGCGGCGGCCGGTATTGCCGATGCAATTCAGTCGCATGCGGAGGAGGAGATCGAGGAAGCTTCCGAAGAAGGAACTTTCCGACGTGAACAGCCTAAGGTTGGACGTAACGATCCTTGCCCTTGCGGTTCGGGAAAAAAATATAAGCACTGCTGCGGAAAATTGAGCTAAGACTGAAATTCAGTCTCAAAGCCAAAAAACCCACTGTGATTTTTTCCGGTGGGTTTTTTCGTTCAAGGTGTTGGATTAAACTAGAACAACAAAACACCATAGTAAATTTTATGTGAGGAATACATAAGCATGGAAATGCAGATTCATCCGGTTGCCGGCGTTTATTTGGGTGCGACGGCAGCGAAAATTAAAAAGAATGGTAAACCGGACCTGGTGGTGATCGAATTGATCGAAGGCACCCTGACGGCGGCGACCTTTACCACCAACGCCTTTTGTGCAGCACCGGTGACTCTGGCTAAGCGCCATCTTGCCGAGGTTTCGCCGCGCGCATTGCTGATTAATGCCGGGAACGCCAATGCAGGAACCGGTGAGCAGGGGATGAAAGACGCTCTATCTAGCTGCGCTTTTGTCGCGGCTGAACTAGGTTGCGATATGACTCGTGTGCTGCCGTTTTCAACCGGGGTGATCGGTGAAAATCTACCGATGGAAAAGTTTGAAAACGGTATTCCTCAGGCAATGGCCGGTTTACAGATCGACGGTTGGGATGCAGCCTCCAAAGCGATTATGACCACTGACCTGGTGCAGAAACTGGTCAGTCGTGAAGTCGATATCGACGGTCATCGCATTGTGATTACCGGCATGTCGAAAGGTTCCGGGATGATTCATCCGAATATGGCGACCATGCTCGGTTTTGTTGCCACCGATGCCAAGATCGATCAGGCTTGTCTGCAGGCTGCTTTGAGCGCTGCGGTGGAAAGCAGTTTCAACCGCATTACCGTTGATGGCGATACTTCGACCAACGATGCCTGTACCCTGAGCGCGACTCAACAGGCCGATATGCCGGAAATCCACGATCTGGAATCGGTTGCCTACCAGCAATTTGCAAAAGCTGTGAAAGAGATCATGACCGATTTGGCGCAAATGATTGTGCGCGACGGTGAAGGCGCAACCAAGTTTGTTGCGGTGATTGTAGAAGAAGCCGACAGTAAAGAAGAAGCCTTGAAGGTCGCGCATGCGGTTGCCTTGTCTCCGCTGGTCAAAACCGCGTTGTTCGCTTCCGATCCGAACTGGGGACGAATTCTGGCAGCCGTCGGGCGTGCCGGTGTCGAAAATCTGGACATTGAAGCTCTGAAAATCTATCTGGGTGATGTGTGTATTGTCGAAAACGGCGGCCGTGCCGCGAGCTATACCGAAGAACAGGGTCAGGCGGTGATGAATGAAACTGACATCGATATCCGTATCGTACTGAAACGTGGAACGGTTAACGAAACGGTTTGGACCACCGACTTCTCATACGACTATGTAAAGATTAATGCAGAGTATCGCTCGTGATGTATCGATCTTAATGCATCGCTCGGATGTCATCGTTCTTAATCTTTCGATTTAAGAATAAGAAGTCGATCAAATAAAAAAGGGAGCCTGGTTTAAAACCTTGCTCCCTTTTTTATTTCCGGATGCTGTGGATAGGTTAACCAATAATCTCTTTAAACGCCTGAATCAGTGCTGCGTTTTCAGCATCGGTACCAATGGTAATTCGCAGGTACTGGTCGATACGCTCTTTATTGAAGTAGCGCACAATAATCTTACGCTCACGTAGCGCCAAAGCCAGTTCTGCTGCATCCTGTTGCGGATGCGTCGCAAAGATAAAATTCGCTGCCGACGGAATGACTTTAAAGCCCATCTCAGTCATCGCAGATACCAGCGTTTCGCGGGTACTGATAATCTTCTGACATGCATTTTGGAAGTACTCTTCATCGCCAAAAGAAGCCGCTGCACCATACAGCGCCAAACGGTCAATCGGATAAGAGTTAAAGCTGTTTTTAACACGTTCCAGCGCTTCAATCAGATGCGCCTGACCAATAGCAAAACCAACACGAATCCCTGCCAGTGAACGCGATTTGGATAGCGTCTGGATAACTAATAGGTTGCCGTAGTCATTGACCAAGGCAATTGCACTTTCGCCACCAAAATCGATATAGGCTTCGTCCACTACGACCACGCGGTTAGGGTGCATTTCCAACAGTTGTTTAATGACATCCAATCCCAGCAGTCGGCCAGTCGGCGCATTCGGGTTCGGGAAGATAATTCCGCCACAATCACGTTGATAATCTTCGGCGACGATTTCAAAATCATCATTCAACGGAATCAATTCATAATCAATATCGTACAGACCACAGTACACCGGATAAAAGCTGTAAGTGATATCCGGATACAGCAGTGGCGCATCCTGTTTCAGTAAAGCTTGGAAAGCGTGTGCCAGCACTTCGTCGGAACCGTTACCGACAAACACCTGATTAGTCTGTAAACCGTGATAATCGGCAATCGCCTGCTTCAACAGATCCGAATTCGGGTCAGGGTACAGGCGCAGTTTGTCGTTATTCTGCTCGGCAATCGCCGCAGTTACCTTTGGCGATGGAGGATAAGGGTTCTCATTGGTATTGAGCTTAATTAGGTTATCCACCTTTGGCTGTTCACCCGGAACATAAGGGGTAAGGCTGTGAACCAGTTGACTCCAGAATTGACTCATAAAACGGCTTTCCTGCGCTGACTAAAGATTAAGTTACTTTGGATTAGCCGTGTATTTTAACGGAAAATAATGCCGTACAATAACAATCAATTTGAATTCAGCAAGGGAAGTGTCACATGGATGTTTTGGATATAGCGGTCGGTGTTTTACGCTGTGAAGAAGAAATCTGTTTAAGCCTGCGCCAGAAGCACCAGAGCCATGCCGATCATTGGGAATTCCCCGGCGGAAAGATTGAAGCGGGCGAATCGATTGATGAAGCCTTGAAACGCGAATTTATCGAAGAACTTGGTGTGCAGACCGATAACTGGCAACCATTGATTGAAATTCCTTGGGTATATGACAAGAAAGGAGAAGAAGTCAGCGTTCGTCTGCATGTTTACCAGACTTACGATTTTGACGGCACGCCGCACGGCAAGGAAGGACAGCTGGTTCGCTGGTTTAACCAAAACGAATTGCGTGAACTGACTTTTCCGCAAGCCAATCAAGGTATTTTGACTGCGCTGGAACTTGGCGATCGCTATGCGATCAGCGGCCGGTTTGCCGATAGCGAAGATTTCTCAGCCAGGTTGGACAAGGTGTTGAGTGATGGTATTAAACTGATTCAATTGCGTGCCAAAGGTCTGGATGAAGCGGAAGTATTAAAACTGGCGCAGGATAATATCGATGCGATCCATAAGGCGGGTGCAAAATTGATGCTGAATGGCACACCGGAATGGTTGGCACAAACCCGAGCTGATGGTATTCAACTCGCCTCCAACCAACTGTTTGAATACGATTCTCGTCCAATTGGAAAAGACAAACTGCTCGGTGCTTCGACCCATAATGCCGAAGAACTTACTCAAGCACTGAAAATAGACGCCGACTTTATCCTGCTCTCGCCGGTACTGCCAACTGCCACTCATCCCGATATGGACGCACTCGGTTGGGAGGCTTTTGCCGAAATGGTCAAAGAAATTCCAGTTCCCGTCTTTGCACTAGGCGGCATGAAAACAGAATTGCTAAACCAAGCTAAATTAAATGGCGCGCAAGGCATTGCCGCGATTTCGGAGTTTTGGAAGTGAGAAGAAATAGGGTAAGGGTAAAGTTATTTATTCTGGACCTGGTTATTTTGGGGCCGTTGGGACTACTTGTTAGGCAGACTCATTTTGTTTTTTCAGATTTTTACTCATTTTAATGCACTCGAGTTTGATACCGTTTGGTAATTCGTGAAAGGTCTTGTCTGTGCCGATATATCCATGATGCTGATAGAAACCTAAAGCATTCATTGTCGAGCACAAGGCCAGTTGAGTAACGTTATTTTTTAGGGCTATAGATTCCAGTTCGAGCAACAGCTTTCGGCCATAACCCTTTCCTTTCGCTTTCGGATGGATATAAATTGCCCCTATTTCTCCCTCTGCAAGGTCGAGAATTCCGATCCCAAGAATTTCTTCATTTTCTTCGGCCAAAATCATGACTTTATTTTCTATTGCATCTTCATAGATGGCAGGTGACAAGATTTCCACCCAGCCTGCAATAGATTGAGAATTGTAGAAATTGGAACAAATCGTCTCAATGGATGCTTTATGAGTTGCGGCGATTTTTTCTGTGTCAGAGGTTTCGGCAGGGCGGATTACCATATTGGTTTCCCTTTACTTTCTGTCTAACGCCAGCCGTAACCGGGGCATTTGTAGTGAGCGCAGCGAGCGAAAAATGCGTCCGAGTTGACGGCCTTGTTAGCGTCTTGGCCCACGGTTGCCTCTGTTCAATTTTGCTCTGATAGTATCAATATTGTTTTTTAGAAAGCTCGACTTACGGGCGTAAAAATCACACTGACTCGAGACCTCAGAACTACCCGCCTTAAGATTAACGAGCCGATAGTGACCAGTATGATTTCCGGTGGAAAAGATTACGATATCTCCAGTTTTCGTCGTGAATAGCTTTACCTTGTGTTTATGTAATAGATCCCGTATTTCTTGTTTTGGGTGTTTAAATTGATTCGCGTAATCTGCACTCGCAATTGCGACAGTGGGGCGAACGGTCTTGATAAATGCAGATGTAGTGAATCCATTGCTGGCACCGTGGTGCGCAAGAATCATTACATCCGTTTCCTCATTAATTGTTCGTTGTCTACGAAGACCCGATGCAATATTATTACACTCAACATCACCTAGACTCAGTACATTAAATGAACCTGACCTGAAATGTTTTACCGTTGAATTATTGTTTGAGCTTTCTTTATCAATGGACCTCGGGTGATGCAGGGTGTCTCTATAACCATAATTTTCGGCTTCGTTTAAACTTGATATATATTCTGGCGTTACGCTGACAATCTTTCTGCTTTTCTTGGCTTCTTTTCCTTTCTTTTCGTATGCACGAATTATTTTTAAACTTTCTTTTCCGGAATCTGTGTGTGGCTCATATCCCGGATATTCAATTTTATTTGGACTGAACTCTTCAAGTAGTTCTTCGAGCTGCGAAGGTGAGCAATGATCCATGTCCCATGAAGTAATGTGGATGTTGCTTATCCCTTTCACCTTACACAGCGAAAGCTCTTGCTCGATACTTTCTTTATTTACATCGTTGTATCGCGCCTCAATAAGGGTGAAGGTATCGCCATTGAAATACGAGAATGACGACCCGGCATTACCTAGTTGATACGCCCTGAAACGAGTTTGTTTACTTTTTATCGCCACTTGGTTCCGTCCTTTCTTTTTCCTTTAATGCTGCAGACACTCTTTTTGAAATGTACTCAGTCTGTTTTTTGTAAGATAAGCCAAACAACAACACAAGCCCAGGCAGTATCAAATATTTTACGAACTCTAGAAAGTTTGGATTGTTGTTGGCCATATGCGCGCCAATAGCTACGATGCACAAAATGAAGATTGCCGACATCAAGGTTCTGTACGTGTTATTAGACTCTGAAAGCAATTCAATTTTAGGGTCTTCTTTCGCAGCCCTAACGAAATCATGATATTCAGTAAATTTTACGAAACCGGTTTTCTTCAAGACAGGTTCAATTGCGACCGACCCAAACCGGCTTATCACCAAACCAATGAAGTAGTACAGAAATAAACCGTTAACAATCGAGTCCTGTAGCAAGGGAATTGATAAGTACCTATCAGCGACAACGCAAAACACTACGCCGGGAAACAGATAATTAAAAATATTGTAGGAAGATAATTTTTCAAGAATTTTCTCCATTTTTTTCTCCATTGCCCGGATACAGCACTTGTGACGCTAACGCCCACATAAGCGGCCGAGCGATAGCGAGGTCGGTCCGGCGACCGTAGGGAGCAAACTTAGTGTGATTGTTAAGCATTGATATTGCGCCTAAGAATTTTGGCGAGCCTTAAAATCCTTGAACTTTTCACTAAGAACAAATATGTATTCGCAGATAGCAATTGTGAAATCCATTAAATCCCTAGCATCTTCTTCAGTAATTGTTCTTTCATCTGCATGAGCAGCTATGTTTCTATGAAGATGAAGAGCTTCACTCCACTCAAATAATTTTTCATCAATTACTCCCTGTTCTTTAAGCTCCTTTATTCCAGCACCTAGGTATCTGCTACTAGTAGCATAATGTCTACAGATACCTTCTAGTGCTCGACCAGTCATAACTGTACAAGCTGTAAATGCTTTTGCTCGAAGACACCTTTCGGCTTCTTCAATTGATTTTTTTGTTACCGCTGGAACATGTAATGGAAGTTCTAGTTCAGGTAGTGGCCAGTTGCGTTTGGCGGAAGACCAATGATCTTCATTTTCTGGTTCATAGCCAACAAGATACTGTTCAACCAACTGGATTTCATTACATGCCGTGCATTTAAGCAGTGAATAACGCATAGGTGCAAAATCATAATCTACGTTAAATTTTTCATGTGATGAAAGTTTCTCTGTTTGAACCAGCGCTTCACATGCAGGGCAATAAACGACCATGCTTTTCCTTTTATGCTTAACGCCGCAAATCACCGGAGACAAAAAGCAGAGCGCAGCGGCGCTTTTTGGTGTCCGAGTGAATTTGCCTTGTTAGCTTTCATCTCCAGAATCCACTTCTTCCGGCATAACTCTATGTCGCATTTCATTCCGCATCATTCGGTATCTTTCGTAAACTTCAGGGTAATCAGAGCGTCGCATCAAGTATTCGAGTGGCTTTTGCATTCTGCGTAGGGCCATATACGCTCGCTTTGATCCTTCTCTCTCGACAACATGCTGTAATTCCATTGCGCTTTCTGCCAAATCCATCAAAACATCAGGTGGCATTTCTAAGCGACTTGATCTTCTTCGAGCGCCGAGCCTTGAGAGCTCTAATATTTCTTCAAGAATGTCCCTTTCGCTCCGATGCTCGGTTTCTTCCGAGTCTTGGTGATTTCTCAGAATTTCGCTAATTTGGTTTTCAAGCTTTTCCCACCACATTTCGAAAACCTGTTCGAGAACATTGTCCTCTAACTTATTATCTCCCCCGGTATTATTGATGGTTTTAACAAGTTTCTTGAAATCAGACTTTTCGAATCGTGTTGTCTGAAAAGTAGTAAGCGGTCCTTTCAAATCTGTTGAGTCAATACCAAAAAGCAACGTGCATACTCGAGAATTTTCTAGGTTTTTAGATAATGCCCCAGATTCGAAGAGTATCCATGGTTTTGTGAGGTTTTCTTTGGTTAGGCAGATAATTCCAATATCTGAACTCTCTAATTCTCCAGCGATACCTGATGCCCACTTCGTTCCTTTTTCTATGTCAGATGGTGTGAAATATGGCTTAACAAACTGAAGTACGCCCGGCAGCCACTGCCGAACAGCATCTGCGAGTTTATTGCTTAAATCTCCTGACCAACTGATGAAAACCTTTGTTGCCACGAATTTCTCCTTTGAAAGCTAACGACCAAGCTAAGCGAGCTGCGCTTTAGCGCAGTCCGCTTGAGCGATTTGTTAAAGCGAGATAAGTCAGAAGAAAACGAGACTTTTCGTTCTTTGACAATCCGCCAGTTTTAATTTTAAAAGCCATCTATTTTAACCAGGCCTGGTGGTTTTTAAGCTAAAAATTGAACCGCAAAATAATTTTGCGGAAAGTTCTAAAAACACGAAACCTATTTAAAAAAATAACTTCGCTTTAACTATTATTAGACATCCTAAATGCTAGATATTGCGT
>NZ_JACBGI020000022.1 GCF_013391765.2 Thiomicrorhabdus heinhorstiae
CAAGTAACTAGACAAAACCAGACAATCCAAGACTAGTCATGACAACAGTGAAAAAACGCTAACAAACCGACAAAATCATAACCAATAATTATGCTTATGGTCTATAAACTTAGTTTATTTGGGTATATAAAAGATTAAATAAAACTTAAGAAGTTATTTTCAGGTCGAGAAAATATAAAACAAAAGGCGGACAAATTCGCTTCGCAACAATAAAAACGAATCACAGAAGACATGAAAAAGACAAAATGATTGGGAGAGATTCGGAGGGGGAATATTCTCCGAATCGCATAATAGCAAGAGGTAAAATCAGGAAGATTTCTTCCAGAAAAACTCATTGAAAATCAGCAGAATCGCACCGATCGTGATAGCAACATCAGCCACATTGAAAGTCGCATAATGCCAGTTCCCTACATAGAAATCGATAAAATCGGTTACACGTCCGCTCAAAATGCGATCGATAAGGTTTCCGACCGCACCGCCAAGAATAAAATTGATCCCGACAGATTCGATCGATAATTTGGCAGGTAATTTCTTAAGCCAGAATAGCAGAATCACGCTCATGGCAATCGCCAGAAAAGCAAAAAACCAGCGCTGCCATCCGCCCATCTCAGCAAGAAAACTGAAGGCTGCTCCATGGTTATAGACCAGAGTCCAGTTCAAATACGGCATCACCTCGTAAGGGACACCAAAACTCAGATAGCTGACAGCCAGATATTTCGTCAGGTGATCGACAATGATCACCAGCACGCTCACCCACAGGGTCTTCAGCGCCGTAGAGGAAGAAAAGGACATTCCATTACCTTTTAAATTTACTATTGCATAAAAAACCGGGCCTCAAGCCCGGTTAAATTCTGTCTATATCTTATGCGAAATGACGCACTTCACCATCACCGACAACATTATCGACGCAGCGCTGGCACAGGTCAGGATGATCCGCATGCGCCCCGACATCAGACCTATGATGCCAGCAACGCGCGCATTTCGGCTTAGCGGTCGCTCCCGCGTCAACCCATAGACCGGATAGCTCGGATTCAATCGCCGCCGCAGTTTTTTCGGCCAACGGAAGAATTTTCGCTTCGGAAGTGATCAGCACAAAACGCAACTCATCCTGTAAACGGGATATCTTGTCGAACAACTTATCATCCGCATACAAGATAACTTCAGCAGTCAGAGAACCTTTAATAACTTTCTCGTTACGCAGTACTTCCAGCTGTTTGGCAACGGCAGAACGTACTTCCATCATTTCATTCCAGTAAGCGGAATTCATCGCAGCCGTCTCATCGAGTTCGGTCAGCGCATCGTACCATTGGGAAACAAACACCGTCTGTGCTCTGTCACCCGGAAGCACCTGCCAGATCTCTTCGGCGGTGAAACTCAAAATCGGTGCAATCCAACGCGTCATGGCTTCAACGATATGATACAGAGCAGTTTGAGCTGAACGGCGTGCCAGGCTATCCGCTTTACAGGTATATTGACGATCCTTGATGACATCCAGATAGAAAGCGCCCAGCTCGATCGAACAGAAGTGCGTCACCGCCTGATAGATATTGTGGAAACTATAGCTTTCGTACGCTTCGATAATCTCTTTTTGCAGTTTGGCCGCATGACCGATCGCCCACTTATCAAGCGGTAACAATTTGTCATATTCAACCAAATCGATCTGCGGATCAAAACCGTTAATATTCGCCAGCAGGAAACGTGCGGTATTGCGAATTCGGCGATAGGCATCGGCGGTACGACTAAAGATTTCGTCTGTGACTGTCATTTCATAACGATAGTCCACAGCGGAAATCCATAAGCGCAGAATATCGGCTCCGTATTGATTGGCAATATCCTGCGGCGCGATTCCGTTCCCCATCGATTTGGACATTTTCTTACCGTCCTTGTCTACGGTAAATCCATGTGTCAGAACTTGCTTGTATGGCGCCTGACCATCGATTGCCAGAGCCGTCAATAACGACGACTGGAACCAGCCGCGGTGCTGATCCGACCCTTCCAGATACAGATCGGCCGGAGCTTGCAATTCATCGCGTTGCCCAAGAACTGTGTAATGAGAAATACCGGAGTCAAACCAGACATCCAGAATGTCGGTGACTTTTTCATAATTATCCGCTTCGTCACCCAGCAATTCAGACGCATCCAGATCATACCAGGCGTCGATCGATTTCTCTTCAACCATCAAGGCAACTTTTTCCATCAATTCGGTGGTTTGCGGATGCATTTCACCGGTCACCTTGTGGATAAAAATGGTAATCGGCACACCCCAGAAACGCTGACGGGAAATACACCAGTCCGGACGTCCTTCAACCATACCTTCAATACGGTTCTGCCCCCATTCAGGAATCCATTGCACTTGAGGAATCGCTTGCATGGCCGCATCACGCAAACCGGCTTTTTCCATTGAGATAAACCATTGCGGAGTCGCTCGGAAAATCAACGGCGTTTTGGTTCTCCAGCAGTGCGGATAACTGTGCTCAATGACTTCGATGTGCACCAGCGCCTTATGCTCTTTCAATACTTCGATCACGTGATCGTCGACTTTCAGAACGTTTTCACCTGCAAACAAAGGTGTACCTTCGACGTAGTTGCCGTTGCCGTCAACCGGGCAATCCACTTCCAAATCGTATTTCAGACCGACCTGAAAATCCTCGACACCGTGGCCCGGCGCCGTATGAACACAGCCTGTACCGGCATCAGTGGTAACGTGATCACCCAGAATCAACGGCACGATTCGATCATAAAAAGGATGCTGCAGACGGATCAGATCAAACTGCTCGCCGCGCCCGTAAGCGACCACTTGGTAATTTTCGAAGCCCCAACGATCCATTGAGTCCTTGATCATTGCTTCAGCAAGGAACAATCTTTCGGGACCATGTTCGCCTTCGACCTGCACAACGGCATATTCCAATTCGGGATTGATGGAAACCGCTTGGTTAGCCGGCAGAGTCCAAGGCGTCGTTGTCCAGATGACGACCGATAAAGGCCCTTCACCGGTATGATCTTCAACATGATGACAACGCTCGAAAAAGGCCGCTTCGTCAATCACCTTAAAACGCACATCAATCGACTTCGAGCGCTTATTTTCATATTCGACTTCCGCTTCCGCCAGAGCTGAACGCCCACCGACAGACCAATAAACCGGCTTGGTCCCTTTGACCAGGTGCCCGTTTTCAATAATTTTTGCCAGAGCACGGATTTCATCCGCTTCAAATTTAAAATCTTTGGTCAGGTAAGGATGTTCCCAATCGGCCATTACACCCAGTCGTTGGAAATCCTTCATCTGCCCTTCGACCTGCTTCTGCGCGTAATCTCGGCACGCCTGACGGAAATCGGTCGCATTGATTTTTACACCGACTTTACCTTTTTTCTTTTCGACGTTCAGCTCGATCGGCAGACCGTGACAATCCCAACCCGGAACATAAGGTGCATCAAAGCCGTTCAAACCTTTCGATTTGACAATAATATCTTTCAATACCTTATTGATGGCATGCCCGGTATGAATATCGCCGTTTGCATACGGAGGGCCGTCATGCAGAATGAATTTCGGGCGCCCTGCCATATGTTCGCGAACCGTCTGGTACAGCGACTCGGACATCCAGGTGTCAACCTGTTTCGGCTCACGGTTCGGCAAATTGCCGCGCATCGGAAAATCGGTTTCCGGCAAATTCAAGGTCGGTTTATAGTCGGTGGTAGTGCTATCTTGGCTGTTATTGCTCATGCGTTACTCTCTAAAAACGTCGGAGGTCAAATCCATTAATTTCTTTTTTAATTATATTTTACGTGACAATCCAGACCGGCTTAATCGTCACCAGCGGCAAAAAACGCTCGTGCCTGTTCGGCATCTTGAGCAATCTGCTGCTTCAAAGCTTCCAAACCGTCAAATTTCATTTCCGGACGGATAAAATACGCCAGGTTGACGTCGATATGGCGACCGTATAAATCCTGGTCCCAATCGAACAGATGCACTTCGATTGACGGACGAACACCGTCAACCGTCGGGCGTAAACCGATATTCGCCACTCCCGGCCACGGACGGTCGGCAATACCGTCGACCCATACCGCAAACACCCCCATTACCGGCATCTGAATGCGCTTCGGATTCAGATTCAACGTCGGAAAACCGATGGTGCGCCCCAGCTTCTGACCATGAATAACACGGCCGTTAAAGGAAAACGGTCGTCCGAGCAATCGTTGTGCCTCAGCCAAATCCGGCTTTTGCAATGCGGCACGAATCCGCGTACTACTGACACGCTCTTCTTCTCGGCAAAAGGTCGGCATATCGGTCACGCTAAAGCCGAAAGATTCTCCGGCCTCTTGCAGGAAAGCATAGTCACCGAGGCGCCCTTTGCCGAAACGAAAATCGTCGCCAATCACCAGATGCTTGATATTCAACGCATCGACCAGCACCTGCTTTACAAATTCCTGCGCAGTCAGATTGGCAAAATCGGCATTGAACGGCATGCACAATACATAGTCGATCTGGGTATCCGCAAAGGCTTGCAGCTTCTCTCGCAAATTCATCAATCTATCCGGGGCACTCTGCGGAGAAAAATATTCGATCGGTAGAGGTTCGAAAATCATCACTACCGTCGGCAAACCGGTTTGCTTCGCCGTGCGGCAAAGTGCTTTCAAGACCTGTTGATGGCCCAGATGAATTCCGTCGAAATTACCTATAGTGAGAATGCAACCATCGAAAAAGCGTTTCTGACACGCCGATAAATTGTGTAAGCCTCGAATTAATTGCATCCCGTAATTACGCCTGTCGCCCAAGGTTTGAAAATCAAACGCTAAATTATAGCCTATTGCCAAGCATAACTATAGTCTATGCACATAAATAGCGCTTTGATAAATCACTGCAATTTTGCCGGCTTTTCCTAATTCCAACCTGCTCAATTCAAGCACGTTTGATCAAACGACGAGGAGACAGTCCCAAAAGCGCCAGAACAGCGAAATACAGCAGCATGGCACCGGCGACCAACGCAGACAGATAACCCAGCCGCTGCCAGGCGTCCATACTCATCCAGTCATTTAGAGACGGCGACAACATAAGCAGCAGCAGAGACATCGCCACCGAACCCAACGCAATCTTAACGGAAAAACCGATCCAGCCTTGCATAGGGGCAAAGACCTGTTGCTTACGCAGATACCAATACAGAAGGCCGGCATTCAAAAATGCGGAAATCGACGTCGCTGCCGCCAGCCCCACATGAGCAAAGGGCCCGATCAACGCCAGGTTCAGAACCATATTACTGACCAAAGCGATCACCGCCACCCTGACCGGTGTTTTCATATCCTTCCGGGAATAAAAGGCCGGTGCAAGAATCTTGACCAGAATAAAACCGAGCAATCCAAATGAATAAGCCATCAAGCTCAAAGACGACATTTCGACATCCTTGGCACTGAATTCACCGTAATAGAACAGGGTCGTTACCAGCGGCCCTGCCAGAATCAACAAGCCGAGCATGGCCGGCAATCCGATCAACAGAACCAGTCTGAGAGCCGAATCGAGATCCTGCCGAAACCCCTGCCAATCCTCTTTTGCCGCCATTTTCGACAACCCGGGTAAAACCACCGTTGCCAGAGCCACCCCGAAAACACCGAGCGGAAACTCCATCAAACGATCGGAATAGTACAGCCAGGAAACAGATCCGGTCACCAGAAACGATGCCAGAATGGTATCGACCAGCAAATTGATCTGCGCCACCGACACCCCGAAGAGTGCCGGAATCATCAAGCGCTTGACCTCCTGTACTCCCGGATCGGAATGTCGGGACGGACTCGGCAAAAGTCCGAGTCGATACAGAAACGGCAGGTGAAACAGCAACTGCACGACACCGGCGACCAGAACCCCCCAGGCCAGAGCCATGACCGGTACTTCCATAAGAGGAGAAACCCAAACGGCAAACGAGATCAAAACCAGATTGAGAAACACCGGTGTAAATGCCGGGACGGCAAACTGATTGTAGGTGTTCATAATTGCCGACGAAAACGCCACCAATGAGATCAGTAGCAGATAAGGGAAGGTGATTGACAGCATATCCGCCGCCAGATCGAATTTTTCCGGTTCATCGAGGAAACCGGGAGCAAACACCAGCATCCACAAAGAGGAACCGAACACCCCGAAAGCGGTCAGCAACAGCAGTATACCGCCTAGACGGAAACTGATCGCATCCACCAGATGTTTAACCGCCGCATGCCCGTTCTTCTCCTTTGCTTCGGCAAGAACCGGTACGAATGCCTGGGAAAATGCGCCTTCGGCAAACAGTCTGCGGAAAAAATTGGGAATTTTAAACGCGACAAAAAAAGCATCCGCGCCCATGCCGGCACCGAAATAACGGGCAATAATCACATCGCGAACAAATCCCAAAATTCGCGAAATCATGGTCATTGAGCCGACCGTGGCCGTTGCTTTAATAATGCGCTTCACCGCTGTTGTCTCTTACTTAAGGCCTGTTAACATCAGGGCCTGTTGAAAACTCGGATTTGATTCTGCTACCGGATAAAAAATTCAATCGTCGCGGCGCTCAGAGCGAGGTTTGCTTATCCCAAATAAGCAATGAGCAACACAAAATACTGGGGTTTCAACAGACTCTAGCGTGATTCGGCATTGTATCAAACCGTTTCGCTTCAACCTATCACTTAGTTGCCTTTCGTCGACAAACTGCATGCGAACGGTTTTTTTCGTCCGACAAGTGTGCCAAGATAGAAACCGACATCACTGGGAGGAGATTGCGATGAAAGCGGCCGAGCTGTTTGTAAAATGCCTCGAAAACGAGCAGGTGGAGTTTATTTTCGGTATTCCCGGAGAAGAAAATCTCGATCTGATGGATGCACTGCACGACAGTCAAATTCGCTTCATCCTCACCAGACACGAGCAAGGCGCCGCTTTTATGGCCGATGTCTACGGACGTTTAACCGGCCGTGCCGGGGTTTGCCTGTCGACGCTGGGACCGGGAGCAACCAACCTGGTGACCGGCGTTGCCGACGCCAATATGGACCGCGCGCCAGTCGTCGCCATTGCAGGACAGGCCAGCACTACCCGCTTGCACAAAGAGAGCCATCAGGTTCTTGATCTGGTCAATCTCTTCGAACCGATCAGCAAATACAGCACGCAGATATTGACTGCGGAAACCATTCCTGAAGTGGTACGAAAAGCCTTTAAGGTTGCCGAAGCGGAAAAACCGGGGTGCAGCTTCATCGACTTCCCGGAAAATATCGCCCAGCAGTCTTTGGATAAGGTTCCGTTAAAACGCCAGAGTCCCCTGCCGTCTTACGCCCATCCTTTAAAAGTCCGTCAGGCCGCAGAAATTCTTTCCTCTGCAAAATTTCCGGTGATCATCGCCGGCAACGGCGTTATCCGCTCGCGGGCGCATGAAGCGCTGCAGGAGTTTTCCGACAAATTGAATATTCCGGTGGCAACAACGTTCATGGCCAAAGGCGCCTTACCGTGCGATAACGAACGCTCCCTCGGCACCATCGGCCTGCAAGCACACGACTATATTTCCTGCGGTATCGATCGCGCCGACGTCGTGCTGTGTGTCGGCTATGACATAGTCGAATACCCTCCTTCTCTGTGGAACAGAGAATTCACCGCGCAAATTATCCATATCGACAGCCTGCCGGCCGAAGTTGACGAACATTATATCGTTGCCGCAGGACTGGTCGGGGATATTGGCAGTACCCTGCAAGCCATTGCCGCGATCAGCAAGCGGCATAACGATTCGCCTTATCTGGGTTTAAAGCTGAGCATTGAGCAGCGTTTTCACGAATACGACAACGATCGCAGTTTTCCTCTCAAACCGCAAAAAATACTGCATGATTTGCGCCAGATACTGCAACCGGAAGACAAAGTGATCTGCGATGTCGGCGCTCACAAAATGTGGGTGGCACGTATGTATCAGACCCTGTCTCCGAACAGCTGCATTATCTCCAACGGCTTTGCATCGATGGGTATCGCCCTACCCGGCGCCATTGCCGCAAAACTGGCTCAACCGCAAAATACCGTCGTCGCCGTCAGCGGTGATGCTGGAGCACTAATGAATATTCAGGAAATCGAAACCGCGGTTCGCTTGCAGATTCCGATCATTGTTCTGATCTGGAACGATTCCGGTTACGGTTTGATTCGCTGGAAACAACAAAACCAGTTCGGCCGCGAAACCTCCGTGGATTTCCAAAATCCGGACTTTATCAAGCTGGCCGAAGCCTTCGGCGCCAAAGGCTATCGTATCGAGAGCCATGACGCTTTACAGGCAACGTTGCAAAAAGCGATTGCCGATAACTGTGTGGTATTGATCGACTGTCCGGTCGACTATTCGGAAAACCTTAAACTCACGGAAGAACTGGGGCAAATGGTGTGCCCGACCTGAAATCATCAAACGGATTTCAGGCATAAAAAAACCGGGCAATGCCCGGTTCCTTTCTCACAACAACGTAGCTTGGATTAAGCCATCGCTTTAATGCGCGCGTTGATACGGCTCTTAGTACGTGCCGCTTTATTTTTGGTGATAATGCCTTTACGAGCCATACCATCCAATTTAGATTGCGCAGAACGGAACAATTCGTTTGCTTGAGCTTGGTCACCAGTTTGAATGCTGGCCAATACTTTTTTGATTGCAGTACGCATATCAGAGCGTAGAGCAACATTATGCTGACGATTTTTTTCCGCCTGACGGGCGCGTTTTGCAGCTTGAGCTGAGTTTGCCATAAGGAATTCTCCAAAATATTTTTACGTGTTAAGGATCCGTAGACCTAACCATTAACAATTAACACAACACTGCGTTTATGCGTACACAAAGCGCAATGACTACGATGTGACCCTCCAACCACAGAAGGAATCGCGAATTATCCACAATTACAATCACTTAGTCAAGCAGTCTTTGAACTTCAATTATTGTCGAAAAATTTCCCCTTTAAACGGCTGTTCACCTTATTCCTAGCAGAATATTTCCTAAATCCGTCAAGATATTTCTAAAAATTTTCCGCAAAGTGACGTTAATTTCAATAGGAATTAGAGTAATTCATAAAACAACACACAACAACGGGAAGCAACAAAGACCATGCATATTTCTCTTAGCGCACTTTTCGGATTTATTCTCGGGCTAGGGTTATTTGCCACCGCGGTTTTCTTCAACACCAGTAACTATCTAATGTTCTTCAGCCTATCGAGTCTTTTGATGGTGATCGGCGGAACCGTCGCGGCGGCGATGATCTCCTACGACGGGCGCTACGTTATTCTGGCGTTCGAAGAGATTTTATTCACTTTGACAACCGCAAAAGTCAATCCGGTGAAATTGTACGAAGACGTCGGTACCTTGATCGACTGGGCCAAAATTGTCCGCAGTCAGGGCTTGGTACAGCTGGAAAAAAAGATCGACAAACCGGAAGACGGTTTAAGCTTTTTAAATCAGTCTTTTATGTTTCTGCTCACCGGTTACAAGGGAACCCAGCTATACCGTTTATTACAGCATTCAAGAGAATCGATCTACGAAAGCAATATGCGCCCGGCAAAAGTTTTGCAAACCATGGCTTCGACTGCGCCGGCATTCGGCATGGTCGGTACACTGGTCGGGCTGATTATTATGCTTAACAGCATGGAAGGCGATCCAACCAAAATCGGCAGCGGTCTCGCCGTCGCGCTTTTGACAACTCTATACGGAGTGCTGATGGCTCAGCTGATACTCAAACCGGCCGCGCGCAAGCTGGAGTACAAACAGGATCTCGAGGCCCAGCGCAATCAGATATTGGCTGAAGGTATCGTACTGCTGTCCAAAGGAGCTTCGCCTTCTCTGATCGAAGACACCATGAACTCCTACCTTCATCCAAAATATCAATTTCGCCGAGCGGATCGCTAGGTTATGGCCATGAATGATAACAGCAAAGAGAACAAACTCGGCAAACCGAGCGAAGAAGAATCCGATGAATGGATGGTGACCTATGCCGACGCCATGACGCTGGTACTGGGCTTTTTCGTTCTGATACTGTCGATGTCGGTTATCCAGCAGAGCAAATTCGAAGTGATCTCGAAAGGGATTGACGAAGGCCTGCTCAAAAAACAACCGACCGCACAACTCAGTCCGCTGGCTGACCTGCACAAAAATTTGTCCGACACTTTGGTCGAGCATCAGATGATTCCCGACGAAGCGATTGAATCGGGAGAAAATTACCTGAAGATCGATCTGCCGGGAAGAATTTTATTTGCCACCGCCTCGGCGGATTTAAACCCGAAATCACTGGAACTGGTTGAAGAGATTGCCAAAAAAATCAAAAATTTTCCGCTGGACAATTTCGACGTCGAAATCGAAGGCCACACCGACAATGTACCGATCCATTGCGAGCGCTTCGCTTCCAACTGGGAGTTATCCTCCAGCCGGGCGATCAGCGTCCTGCAAGTGTTTCTCGATGCCGGCTGGGACAAGCATAAATTAAAAGCGATCGGCTATGCCGACAGTTTTCCGAAAGTTGCCAATCTCGATGAACAAGGGCACGCCATTCCGGAAAATCAGCAACAGAACCGCCGGGTCGAGATAAAAATCAGCAAAAAGTACATCTAATCCAAAAGCCGAAGGCAAGGATCACTCTCTGTGATACGGGTGATTCTGAATGACCGACCAGGCTCGATATAACTGCTCGGCTACCAGAATCCGCACCATAGGATGCGGCAGAGTCAATTTAGACAAACCCCACTTCCATTGCGCCTGTTGCAGAATCAAAACATCCAAACCATCCGGCCCGCCGACAATCAAAGCAATATCCTGCCCACCCCCGAGCCAGCCTTCCATCTGCTCGGCAAGCTGCAAAGTCGTAACCTGCTTGCCGTGCTCGTCCAGAACCATCATCCGAGCACCCTTCGGGACGGCAGCAAGAATCCGTTTGGCCTCATCCGCTTTATACTGTTCGACCGAGCCGGTTTTTCCACGCGGAGCCATCGGCAATTCAATCAGATTCAAACTGCACGCTTTCGGCATGCGTTTGGCGTACTCCTGATAACCGTCTTGAACCCATTTGGGCATTTTTTGCCCGACGGTAATGAAGTGGATAATCATGAGGCTTGATCGGAATCCTCAGACTTATTGAAACGCGTGGTTTGTGATTTGATGTCCCATAGTTTTTCCAAAGCGTAGTGCGCGCGCGCTGCTTCGGTCATAACATGCACAATAGCATCGCCAAGATCGACCAACACCCAATCCGGTTGCGGCCCTGACTCTACACCCAAAGGCGGTTCGCCGATCTCTTTAAATGCCTGCTCCAAATGCGAGCCCAATGCTCGAACATGGGTGGTCGAAGTTCCGGTTGCAATGACCATCAAATCGGCAAAACTGCTGATTCCAGCGATATCGATCACCTGAATGTCGCGCGCCTTACCGTCATCCAATGTCTTGACGATTAACTCTTCGGTCGCTTTCAAATCCAAACTCATTTCGGTTTTTTCTCCTCAGCCTTATCGGCCTTTCTATCGAAGCTTATCGCTAAGTCGATATTAACAATGTCGCCTACAGTCCTTTTTGACCTAAAACGACGAATAAAGTTGATGGTCGCGAATATAAGCGGCCACACCCTCCGGCAGCAAATAATCCACCGGCTCTCCGGCAGACAGACACTGACGGATAAAAGTCGAACTGATGTCCAGTTGAGTCACCCCCAGATCAATTATCTGTCCATGGGGCTCGGTAAATTCCGCCACCGCATAGTCTCGAAAAATTTTCCCTGCCTCTCCGTCTTGAGGTGGCAGTTCGCCCGGACGATGCATAACAACCAGATTCGCCAGCTGCAGAATCCGCTGCCACTGATGCCATGACGAGAACTTGGCAAAGGCATCACTGCCGAGAATCAGCACCAGACTGTCTTCTGGAAATTTCTGCGCCAGACTGTCCAGCGTCATCACCATATATGACGGCCCGTCGCGCTCAATCTCGATCCGGTCGAGCACAAATTTTTCCTGCGCGCCGATAGCCAGCTCAATCATCCTGCAGCGTGCCTCGGCATCCACATTGGGTGTATCGCGATGCACCGGCTGGGCGCAAGGAATGAAACGCACCTGATCCAGATTCAAACGCGTCATTACTTCCAAAACAGGTCGCAAATGCCCGAAATGAATCGGATCGAAGGTTCCGCCATTAATACCGATCAGCCGCATGCCCAGCCTATTCTCGGATATTTCCGTCACCGAGAACGATGTACTTCTGCGAGGTCAACCCCTGCAATCCGACCGGCCCGCGGGCATGAAATTTATCAGTACTGATACCGATTTCAGCTCCCAGACCGTATTCAAAACCGTCGGCAAAACGCGTCGAAGCATTCACCATAACCGAACTGGAGTCGACCTCCGTCAGGAAACGGCGTGCAGTGGTAATATTTTCGCTGATGATCGACTCGGTGTGCCCGGAGCTATATTGCGCGATATGCGCCATGGCTTCGTCGACATCTTTGACCACACGGATCGACAAAATCGGCGCGAGATATTCGGTTGCCCAATCCTCTTCGGTCGCCTCTTTGATATCGATCCACTGACGCGTTTGCTCGCAACCACGCAGTTCGACGCCTTCCTGAACATAGAGCCCGGCCAGCTTCGGTAAAACCTTAGGTGCCTGGGATTCGGCAACCAACAGTGTTTCCATCGCATTACACACGCCGTATCGGTGCGTCTTTGCATTGAACGCCACCTTCACCGCTTTGTCGAAATCGGCGTCATCATCAATATACACATGGCAGATACCATCCAGATGCTTTATCACCGGAACACGGGCATCGGCACTGATGCGCTCGATCAGCCCTTTTCCGCCGCGAGGAATAATAACGTCTACATAGGCCGGCATAGCGATCAACTCGCCGACTGCTGCCCGATCCGTGGTCTCGACAACCTGTACCGCAGCCTGCGGCAATCCCGCCTGCTCCAGTCCGGTTTGAATTGCACTTGCCAGAGCACGGTTTGAATAAGCCGCTTCCGAACCGCCACGCAAAATCGCCGCATTACCGGATTTCAAACACAAAGCCGCGGCATCGACAGTTACATTCGGACGCGATTCGTAAATAATCCCGACCACGCCTAAAGGCACACGCATCTTGCCGACCTGAATACCGGAAGGACGATAGCTCATTTCGGAAATTTCTCCGACAGGATCCTGCAAAGACGCAACCTGACGCAGCCCCTCGATCATGCCGTCGATGACTTTGTCGGATAGTGCAAGGCGGTCCAGCATGGCCGCATCCAAACCGTTGGTTTTTCCTTGCTCAAGGTCTTTGGCATTTTCCTGTTTTAACCGTTCTCTTTGGGCGTCAAGCTGCTCGGCAATCGCCAGAAGAGCACGATTCTTTACTTGTGTATCGGCTCTCAGTAAGGCTCGCGAGGCTTGACGAGCCTGCTGCCCCAAAGTCTCCATATAGGCTTTAATATCCATTTTTATCTTATTCTCCGTCTTATTCGCATCTCTCAGGACGCCATGGCCACAACCAGATCGTCAAGAGTCGACCAGATTTCCTGGTCATGCAAAATAGGCTGTATGCCTTTAATTCTTAAATCGGCCTGCAAAGCGGAACCCAATAATTTTTGCCAGTGTCCAAGATCTCCGCGACCTACCGCTGCACGATACTCACCCTGTCGCGAGGACCAGATCCTGCACTGCTTAAATGCCTGCGGCAACGCAATCTGCCGGCAAAGCTGTGTCAGCTCGACCAACTGACGCAGTTCTTTGCTCAACAACCACAAAATAATGGCTGCCTCGATGCCTTCCTGCCTGAGACGCTGCAGGATTTGCAAGCTCTCGTTCAACTGACCGTTCAGCACCGAACCGGCCAGAGCGAACAGCTGGTAGTGCGCCTGATCGACTACCGTCTGCGCGACAAAATCAACACTGATTTGCCCGGACGGCGGCGATAAAAGCGCAATCTTTTGCAATTCCTGATCTGCCGCCAACAGATTACCCTCGGTCCGTTGGGCCAGCAGCGCTGCCGCTTCGGAATCCAGCTGCAACCCTAAAGAAGCTCCGCGATCCTGGCACCATTTCGGTAATGCCGCAATCGGAACCGGCTTAGCCTGTACGACCAAACCTTTCGCTTCAATCGCTGCAACCCACTTAGCCTTAAGCTGTTTACTGTCCAAGCGCTCGCATTGCACGATCAATACCGTTTCCGGTACCGGTCCGGTTTCATATTCGCCCCAGGAACAGATGAAATCACTCCCCTCTTTTCCCGGATTGCCTTTCGGCATATTCAATTGCAAATAACGCTGTTCGGAAAACAGTGAACCGGAAGCGGTTTCCATTTGCAAAGCGCGCCAGTCAAAACCGGCATCCACCTCATAAACATCGGAGCCGATATAACCGTACTGGACTAATTTCTGGCGCAGGGCATCACTGCAATCCCGCAAAAAAAGCGGTTCTTCACCATAGATCAGATAGACCGGCTTGACCTCGAATTGAGGAGAAACAATCTGGTTCAGAAACGCACTTGCCAGAATCACTGAGTGGAACCGCCTTTCAGTGTATTGAGATAAGCGCTGTAATCGGCATGAATCTTAAACAGCAGCTTATCGGCCAGGGTTTTCGACATCTGTTCTCTCAGGCTCTTCAACTCCGCCTCGGAAGCTAAAACCGCATCCGGCTGTAGTTGTCGATCCCTCTGAACCAGCAAACGCCCGGCACTAAGCAAGCGATCATTATTTTCGGCATACAGGCTGTATGCAACCGACAAAGTGAGCAGCTCAGCTGTGGTATCACCCTGTCCCGAACGCGCCGTTCTGCGCTGAGTAAATTCCGCCTGTCCGAGCGAAACCGTCACTTGGGCATCTTTGAGCGATTTGGCCAGCTGGATACCGCCGTCCGGCCAATAACTGAGTATCGCGCGGCGCAAGTCGTAATCGAGATTATCAAGCTCTTCGACATACACCTTCTGCAAAACGCCGGTCTGAGCGCCGGTTCCGCGCAGTTGAAAACTACATGCACTCAGCAATGCGGCCCATACGAGAATGAACCCAAACCGATACCAGCGGATTGATCCTTGTGTCGTCATCACAGCTATTACCTCCAACTAAACGCCACTTTACCTTAAGCGCTCGGTTTAACAACCAAGTTCACCAAGCGCCCCGGAACCAGAATTTCCTTGACGATCTGCTGCCCTTCCAAAAACTTCTGCACAGCTTCGTTTTCCTTGGCACTATTTAAAATCGAATCTTTATCGGCATCGGCAGCGACTTCAATCTTGCCGCGCAATTTACCGTTAACCTGAACCATCAATTCGATCTCTGACTTAACCAGTGCCGATTCATCGACTGCCGGCCAGGGAACATCAACCACCAGGCCTTCTTTACCTAAAGACTCCCACAGACTCTGCGCCATGTGCGGCGTCATCGGCGAAAGCATCAACACCAACACTTCTAACGCTTCCTGCATCAGAGCACGATCCGCATCCCCCGCTACACAGAACTTGCTGATGTCGTTCATCAATTCCATACAAGCGGCAATCGCGGTATTGAAGGTCTGGCGGCGCCCCATATCGTCACCGACTTTCTGCAAAGTCTCATGCAACTTCAGACGCAGCGCTTTAGCATCCTTGCTCAAACCTTCCGAACCGGTACCGGCTACAACCGCACCGCTTTCAAGGTGGCTGTGTACCTGACGCCAGACACGGTTTACAAAACGCGAACAACCTTCCACCCCTTTGTCCGACCATTCCAAAGTCTGCTCCGGCGGTGCGGCAAACATAATATACAGGCGCAAGGTATCGGCACCGTACTGATCGATCAATGTCTGCGGGTCGATACCGTTGTTTTTCGATTTCGACATTTTAATGATGCCGCCGTACTGCACTTCAGTGCCGTCAGACTTCAACTTACCGCCGATAATCGTGCCTTTTTCGTCGGTGATCGGCTCAACATCCAGCGGTGAATACCAATCCTGCTTACCGGACTCGTCCTGAGTAAACCAGCTGCTCGCCAACACCATCCCCTGCGTCAGCAAATTCTTGAAGGGTTCATCACTCTTGACCAGGCCTTCGTCACGCATCAATTTGTGGAAAAAACGCGCATACAACAGATGCAGAATTGCGTGTTCAATCCCGCCGATATATTGATCGACCGGCAACCAGTGATCGGCACGCTCGTCCAACATACCTGTCGTGCAATCTTTCGAAGTATAGCGCGCGTAGTACCACGACGACTCGAAGAAGGTATCGAAGGTATCGGTTTCACGCTTGGCGCGACCGCCGCACTGCGGACATTCGCAGTTTTTAAACTCTTCCAGTTTTGCCAACGGCGAACCGGCACCATCCGGCACCAGATCTTCCGGCAGGCGTACCGGCAGCTGGTCTTCCGGAACCGGCATCACACCGCACGCCGGGCAATAAATCGCCGGAATCGGACAGCCCCAATAACGTTGACGGGACACACCCCAATCGCGCAGGCGGTAGTTGGTCTGCTTCTCACCGAGCCCCTTTTCACTCAGCACCTTCGCCATAGCTTCCAGCGCCTCTGCGGATTTCAAACCATCGAACTCGCCGGAATGAAACAACACGCCTTTCTCGGTAAAGGCCGCTTCGGAAACATCCACCGACGCTTCGCCTTCCGGCAAAATCACCGCATTAATCGGCAAAGCGTATTTTTTAGCAAACTCGAAATCACGCTGATCATGTGCCGGAACCGCCATCACAGCACCTGTACCGTAACCCATCAATACAAAATTGGCCGCCCACACCGGGACGATTTCGTCGGTAATAGGATGGCGCACACGGACACCGGTATCGACCCCTTTCTTCTCCATAGTTTCGATATCGGCTTCGGAAGTCGAGGTGTGCGAACACTCTTCGATGAAACTTGCCAGCGCTTCGTTGTGAATCGATGCCTTATGCGCAATCGGATGATCGGCGGCAACCGCAACGTAGCTTACGCCCATCAAAGTATCCGGACGGGTGGTATAAACATCCAGCGTTTGATTCGGGCGACCTTCGATCGGGAACGAAATCTGCAAACCGTTGGATTTACCGATCCAGTTTTTCTGCATGGTCTTGACCTGTTCCGGCCAACCGTCCAACTGATCGATGTCCTGCAAAAGCTCTTCGGCATAATCGGTGATCTTTACAAACCACTGCACGATATCTTTTTTCTCGACCGGCGCCCCTGAGCGCCACCCTTTACCGTCGATGACCTGTTCGTTCGCCAGTACGCATTGATCGACCGGATCCCAGTTCACCTGCGACATCTTACGATACACCAAGCCTTTTTCCATCAGACGGGTAAACAGCCACTGTTCCCAACGGTAATATTCCGGATGGCAGGTTGCCAGCTCACGACTCCAATCGTAACCCAAGCCAAGTGATTTCAGCTGATTACGCATATAGTCGATATTCGAGTAGGTCCACTCCGCCGGAGCGCGCTGGTTTTGCATAGCGGCATTCTCCGCCGGCAAACCGAAGGCATCCCACCCCATCGGCTGCAAAACGTTCTTGCCTTGCATACGTTGAAAACGCGAGATTACATCGCCAATGGTGTAATTACGGACGTGCCCCATGTGCAACTTCCCGCTAGGGTAAGGAAACATCGACAGACAATAGAATTTTTCTTTATCGGAATCTTCCTTTACGACAAAGGTTTGATTCTCATCCCAAACTTTTTGAATTTCCGCTTCTAATTTCTGAGGTTGATACTGAATGTCTGCCATGGTAATTTCTTTAGGGTTCCTTTTAAGACGATGAAAGATTTTCCGTTAGTCGAATTATTTTGTCGTCCGATTGCAAAAACTTGTTATCAAAAATAAATAAGTTCAATATTATACAAAATAAAATCCTGTTTTATCGCCGTGAAATTCATGCATTTCAACCATCGGATTTCCCGAGAATAAACCCGGCGCCAAAACATCAAAAACGGAGACTTCACTCATGAACCGAAATAAAATGCTTCACGCCTACCGAACTTTATTGAATCATGCCAAAGAGACGCTCTTCTCCGCCGAGCAGAAAACCTGGCAACTGCTTGGTCAGGCGGTTGAAAAAGCCGAACAGGCGGACCACGATCTGGCGGAATTATCCGCGCGTGAGTTCGAGCAAGTGCAAAAAGATGTCCACGCCGATCTGATGCAGACCGCAGAATATCTGGCCGAAGTGGAACAAGGAATAGACGAGTTTCTGGAGATGGACCTACCGATCCTGGAAAAAATCTTGATCGACAAGGCACTAAGTCTGGCCGATCCGACCGAGATCACGGTATTAAGAATGCGTTTGGCAGCGGCAATGGACGAGAAGCACCCAGCCTTTTCACACCCAAACCACTAAGCCCGAAAACAAGACAGAGTACCGCAAATCCTCTGAATGGCAATTTGCGGTATATCGTCAAAGCATGAAGTTATGACAATCTAAGACTCTTGTTTAGCCTCAAGTCGCTTGCGCCATAGAAGAGCGAGAAGCATCAGTCCCAGAATCGTCATGATCGGCCACCATTTCCATTGCGCGTAGAAAGTCATGCCGTCATACGGTTGGATCATGCCACGCAAAAAGCCCGTTTGATAGGCGGGAATCTGCTGCTTAATACGCCCTTTGACATCCACAATCGCCGTATAACCGGTATTAGTCGAGCGGGCAATTTCCCTTCCAAGCTCCAAAGCACGCATCTGCACATCCTGAAGCTGCTGGGCCGGCTCAAAAGTGTGGGCAAACCAGGCATCATTACTGACGGTAATCAGATATTTGGCCTCCGGCAATTGCCTGGCCAACTCTTCTCCGAACGCCATTTCAAAACAGATACTCAGACCGGCTTTCTGCCCGCCCAACTCCATTGGCTTCGGTTCGTCGTTTCCGGCAGTAAAAGTGGCATACGGAATATCAAACAGATGACTCAAAAATTTAAAAGCATCGTTAAAAGGAAAATACTCGCTAAACGGTACCAGGTGATGCTTGTAGTAGCGATCTTCCGGCTTATGTACATTAATTAAAGCGTTGTAATAATCATTCGACTGCGGCGCACTGTCGATTACCCCAATTAAAACATCGGCATTCAGTATCTGCGCATCCTTAATAAAACTGAAGAGCGCGCCTTTTTCGACAATCTTGTAATAGGCGGGAATGGCCGTTTCCGGCCAGACAATCACCTGGGCATCCAAGTTCAACCTGGTCATACCGACATAGGTTTTCAAGGTCGGCATAAACTCTTCCGCCAGCCATTTTCGCTCCTGCGGAACATTCCCCTGTAACAGTGCAATGTCTATCGGCTTGCCAAGCGGCTTAACCCATTGAACCTGCTGTAACGCCAGGCCGCCAAACCAGACAAGCCCCATCACCAACGCGCTGGTGACCCAAGCCTGCTTCTTGACCAACAGCAACAGCACCGACGCACTCATGGCAACAGCCAAACTGACTCCCCAGACACCAAGCAAGGGTGCATAGCCGTCAACCCATGTATGTAAATGACTGACTCCGACCAGCAAAAACGGATAACCGCCGAAGACGCTACCGCGCAGCAATTCACCAAGCATCCAGACCAGAGGAAAAACCAGCAGCAAATTCCAGTAAGTATCAGCGGTACGTAACCGACACGCCAGCCACCCTGCAAGAGCGCTAAACAAGGCTAAATAAAAAACAAAACCGAAGGTCAAAATAACCGCCAGCGGCAGCCAAACACTGGAATAGAAATAAATACTGGAAAACAGCCAGCTAACTCCAAAACCGAACAGCCCCAAACCAAACCAGAGTCCGATTTTGAAACCTTGCCTCGGCGCGTCCGCTTTCAGCCACAACCAAAACAGACCCAGCAAAGAAAACAGCATCAAAGGCGATAAAAAGAAAGGAGCGAAAGACAAAACACCTAATCCACCCAACAACAGGGCAAAAAGATGAATTTTACCGGGAACAGCCAAATCCTTTATGGCGCGAAAGAATCTCATATTCAGTATCTCAACTTTACCTTCGACTTGTCATCAAAGGCCACAATTCATACCGTTTCGCATCAAGCGAACCAGTTCTGAAAGTTAAATTAATCTTTACGGCGCCCTGAAGACTAAAGCCGGTTGAAAATCCACATCCACAATTAGGCAGCGACAGAATCAGATATGAATTTTCAACAGACCCAAGTCGGAGCCACGATGTTTTAACAGATATAAACAAAGATTGCAAAACGGCTTACAGGAAGTTGGCGGGGAAATTTGAAATCAGCCTATAGCAAAGCCTGACAATAACACGGTGGGACGGAGAATATTATAGATGCAGATTTTTTTTAAAATCCCGCTCACATATCGGAAACGGGATCATAAAAATATGCAGACAGGAAAGTGAACAAACTATCCGGCAACCGGCATTCCCTCTCCAGCTTCAACCCCATCCAAAGGACGCACTTCGAGCAATTCCACTCGACGGTCGGAAGCTTTCAATACTTTGATATACAGGTTTTCATACTCGACTTCTTCCTCAACGCGAGGAACGTGCCCCAACTGCACCGCCAGAAAACCACCGATGGTTTCCGTGCTTTCATTCTCGATTTCGACATCAAAAAATTCACTAAATTCATCCAGCGGGGTAATCGCCTGCACAGCATAAGATTCACCGGCACGTTTCTGAATATTGCTTAGCTCGTCTTCATCGTGCTCATCTTCAATGTCACCGACGATCTGTTCCAAGACATCTTCAATCGTAATCAAACCAGCTAATTCGGCATATTCGTCGACCACCAGAGCCAAATGGTTTCGCGAAGTTTTGAAATCTCTCAGCAAGACATTCAAACGCTTGCTCTCCGGCACAAATTTCGGTTCGCGGTAAATTGCCTGCAGATCTTCTTTTGAGCTCAGCTCACCCTTTACCACCGCACGAAAAACGTCTTTTGCCAGCAAAACACCGACAATTTTATTCTCTTCCATCACAGGGTAACGCGAATGCGAACTTTCCAGCATAGATTCCAGAATTTTTTCCAACGGTTCGGATGCATCGATCAGTTCAATTTGCGGCCGCGGGATCATAATATCTCGGGCACGCAATTCGGAAACATCCAGAACACCCTCAATCATCACGAGGGCATCATCATCTATCACACCCTGGGACTGCGCTTCTTTCAATACATCTACAAGATCTTCCCGACTCTCCGGTTCATCTGAAAATACCTTTCCAAGACGCTCTAACCACGAAGAGCCGCTACTACTGTCACTCATTACCGTTATTTACCTCTAACTGGTCAAAAAACTCGGAGGTTCATGCGAGAAGCTAATATTCGTCCTGCGCATAGGGGTCCCCGTACCCCAAGTTGTGCATAATTTCACTTTCCAAGGATTCCATCTCCTCGGCATCATCGTCTTCTATATGGTCGTAGCCGAGCAAATGCAAGCAACCGTGTACCACCATATGCGCCCAATGCGCTTCGAGACTTTTTCCTTGCTCTTCCGCCTCTTTGCGAACTACCTCGGCGCAGATCACCAGATCACCCAGATAAGGTAACTCTTCACCCAAGTCAACCAAACCCGGAGGCTGCTCGAACTCAAACGACAGTACATTAGTCGGCTTGTCTTTATCACGATATTCGCGATTTAGTGTCTGGCTTTCCTCTTCATCGACAATTCGGATCGTAAGCTCTGTATAACGATCATAAAGTGCGCTGCCCAAGGACGTCGAAACCCAATGTTCGCACTGTTCCAAAGTTGGAATTTCCTGCGGTTCAATCGCCCATTGCAAATCGATATCAAGCATGAAATCCCCCTTTGATTACTCGTTCGACTTTTCCGGTTTGTTGAAGTTGTTTTTTTCGGCCTTTTTGCGGTCATAACGATCATAAGCATGGACGATTTTCTGTACCAATGCATGCCGAACAACATCCTGAGCCTGATAGAAAGTGAACCCGATTCCATCAACACCTTCCAACACTTCAATGACATGCCGCAAACCGGACATCTGATGCTTTGGCAAGTCGCATTGCGTGATATCACCGGTAATAACCGCTGTCGACCCGAAACCGATTCGGGTCAAAAACATTTTCATCTGCTCGACGGTCGTATTCTGAGCTTCATCCAAAATAATGAACGCCTCGTTTAAAGTCCGTCCGCGCATAAACGCCAGAGGAGCAATTTCGATCACGTTTTTTTCAATCATGCGCTCAACGGTTTCAAAGCCCATCATCTCAAATAGAGCATCAAACAAAGGGCGAAGGTAAGGGTCTACCTTCTGACTCAAATCGCCAGGCAGAAAGCCTAGCTTTTCACCAGCCTCCACAGCCGGGCGAGTTAAAATAATACGTCGTACCTGTTCATTTTGCAGCGCTTGTACCGCACAAGCGACCGCCAGATAAGTTTTACCCGTACCGGCCGGCCCGATGCCGAAATTCACATCATGCGTTTGAATCGCCTCAACATAACTGGCCTGATTCGGATTACGAGTCTGAATGGTTTTGCGACGGGTCTTGATTACCTGCTGCTGATAATCCATCGTCTTAGCTTCGTCGAAACCGAGTTCATGCAATACCAGATGAATTTTGTCCGGCATCAACGTTTCTTTTCCGGTCAGCTCATACAAATCCCGGATCACCTGCTCGGTTTTCACCAAACGATCCGCCAGCCCGGTGACGAAAACCTGAAACCCACGAACATTTATTTCGACACCTAATCGCAGTTCAACCTGCTCAAAATGCTCATTACGCCATCCCGATAAATTCTGCAAACGTTCATTATCTTCGGGATAAAGATAAAACTGGATGGTATGAAGTGTCGACAAAAAACGCCTCGGTGGTTATGGAAAATAAAAGGAATCAGGTTTCAGTAATCATCAGAGACCTCAAGGACAAGGTCTCAATATACACAGACACAAACGGATAGGGTTGACAATTAGTTTACAGTGCATAGAACTGAGGTGCAACGTGTCTGTCCGCTTCCGGCGTTGCAACCACTTTACCACGCAAAGAATTGGCAAAGGCTTCGAGGATTTCCACATCGACAAACTGGCCGATCAATTCCGGCGAACCTTCAAAATTTACCACGCGATTATTTTCGGTACGGCCTGCTACTTCGGTAAAGGAATTTCGCGACAAACGCTCGACCAATACGCGCTGAACGGTACCGACCATACCTTCGCTAATCGCCTGAGTCTGTTTATTAAGCAGTTCTTGCAAAGCGTAAAGGCGACGTTTCTTCTTTTCCATCGACTCTTCATCCGGCAAGCTTGCCGCAGGGGTACCCGGTCTAGGACTATAGATAAAGCTAAAGGAGCGGTCATACTCCAATTCCTCAACCAGTTTTAAGGTTTCTTTGAAATCGTCACACGTCTCCCCCGGGAAGCCGATGATAAAATCGCCGGACAAACTTAGGTTTGGACGCAATTTGCGGATCTTACGGATTGTCGACTTATATTCGATCGCCATATGATTGCGTTTCATCAACGCCAACACACGATCGGAACCGGATTGGATCGGTAAATGCAAATGCGACACTAACTCCGGAATCTCTGCGTAACAATCAATAATACTCTGCGTCATTTCGTTTGGATGCGACGTTGTAAAACGGATACGATCAATACCGTCGATCGTACGAATTGCATGCATTAAAACCGCCAGATCGGCAATCTCGCCATCTGCCATCACACCACGATAAGCGTTAACATTCTGTCCGAGCAGATTGACTTCACGCACACCTTGAGAAGCGAGGGTACGAATTTCACGCATGACATCTTCAAACGGGCGACTGACTTCTTCACCGCGCGTGTAAGGCACAACACAGAAAGTACAATACTTGGAACAACCTTCCATAACGGAAACCATAGCGGAAACCCCATTTACTTCCGGTTCCGGCAGGTTGTCGAATTTCTCGATTTCAGGAAAGGAGATGTCGATAACGGCGCGCTTTTTCTTGATGCTATCGTCACCGCGCAAACGTAACGCCTCATCGATCATTGCCGGCAAACGATGCAACGTCTGAGGGCCGAAAATAACGTCCACGCTTGGCGCTCTTTGACGAATCACTTCCCCTTCTTGAGAAGCAACACATCCGCCGACACCGATAATGCGATTAGATTTTTGCTTTTTCCATTTTTCCCAGCGCCCCAGCTCGGAAAACACTTTCTCCTGCGCTTTTTCACGGACCGAACAGGTGTTCATCAACACTACATCGGCTTTTTCAGGCTCATCCACCAGCTCCAAGCCGTAGGTTTTTTCCAGCAAACTGGCCATTTTCTCAGAATCATACTCGTTCATCTGACAGCCGTAAGTAATCAAATACAATCCGCCGGCAAAAGGAGTGTTGTGCGATTCAAGATTTCCGCTCATAGTTTCCGCTCATCTATTAAAAGGATTCGTTATATTGTTGTTACTTTCGGGCTTTTATGCCATGCGAAAGGATACAAATTTCAAGGGCGCGTATTCTAACACAGCGCAACACAAATCCCTAGTATAGTTTAAAAAACCCTTAATAAAACAAAACCTTAATTCTCGCAACCCCGTTAAGCTAATCAACAAACATTTAAAGACCGATAAACATTAAAACAGCTTGCAAAAGAACCCAACCACATCGTTGTCAGGATAATCCGCCATTGCCGCGGGATTATCTCCACCACCAGCCCAAACCAAAAAGCCACTGTTTCCTTTGCCGTCATCATAGCGACGATCCAAACCCTCCGCCTGCCCCGAATCAATCAAAGATGCGCACACCCAATTGCGACCGGCCGCAACAGTACCCGAACCAACCTCAAGCACGCCACCCAAAGAATGTAGCGGTGAAGCCCCACTCGCCGGGTCTCCTTTTAAAAATCCCTGCTCTCTTTGCGCTATCCAAAATGCCGCTTCATCATCAATCATGCCGTTAACATTAGTCACATCACCAGCCATGACCCCCATACGTTCCTGATATGCATAATGCGCCGCCGTCACACCATCCAGATCCTGAATAAGACTTTTTAATTTCGCATTCTGCAACATTTCCTGCCCTTTCAAGGCTCCGCCAATCAACAAACCGACGATGACCAGAACAATCGCTATTTCTATTAAAGTAAAACCTCTCTGCCGATTACGAACAACCAAGACCATTTTCATCTCACAACCTCCACACCCAATTTTCAATCAAGAGACAGGTCGATCCTAGCACAGCAATACCAATTAAGTAAATTTACTTATTTTATGTTTTCTATAAAGAGAGCTTTTAGTGAATACTCCACACAGCCGACAATTCCGATTTAATCTCATAGGATGAAATAACCATCAGCTGATCATCAAACAAATCTTTGGAATAAACCCCAAAAACAAGATAACGATCACCATCGCAATTTTCCTCCTCCCAAAGCGATTGAGACAAACAATTCACCATAGAACTCCCAATGCCGCGACGATTTACCGCCAGAAGCACTGCAGAGACAGAATGCAACTTAGCCTCAATATCACTACAACCACTCTCTGCCGCTTCACAGATAACAAAACCATTCTCGGCTGATTGCAAAGCGTTCGGCGGCGTTTGCAAATTAAAACGGGGAGCCGCATTACGTGCAAAATAGGACGCCGCATTATCGGCATCATGCAGTGAAACTTGGTTTTGCACACCCTGATCAACCGCATAAATAAAATTGCCTCCAAACGCATCCTTTAACTGCAGAGGGGGCAAAAATACATCCAGATACGGCACTGAACCATGGGTAAATTCACACTGATCCATCCCATCTCTATCCTCGCGCCCATCCCCATTCCCATCAGGACAAGGAAGAAATGCATTCACGCGAACAAAATCCAATAATGCCTGTTTAACACCGGACAACCTGGTTTCGGTTAATTCCCTTTTAGCCTCGAATTGCACACGCTGCACACCTTGCAGAAAAGGCCAGACCAACCAAGAAAGGATGACCACCACAACCATTAACTCCATCAGAGTAAAACCTGCGCAGCATCTCCTGACTTCCATTACTTTAACCGCCCCGAGTATATCAAGGTCATTTTGGCTTCATCCATGTCGATCCAACGTAAATATTGCGGCTTTTCAACAAAGGGATTCAGCACAAACTCTCTATCACCATCGCAGTTTTCTTTAACATTTGTCTCAAGTTCCTCGGCGCAAGAATCCCGATTGACAGAAGCTCCCGCCCCTCCCCACGACATGACAACCGCCATAGCCGATTTCTCTAGAAGGCTACCTTCTGTATCCCATATTTTCAAAGCATAGGCAACCGGAACCGTTCCAATCGGTGGCGTCGACAAATGAAAATACGGCGGCTGATTTAAATCCGGTCTCAAATCAACATTACTCAGGCAATCCATACGCTGATGATCGGCACCAAAACAAACTTCGCGACATTGTTCACCAGAATCCGTACAATACATAAAACCGCTACTCGGGCAAAACCAAGCATTTTCCAATCCAGACTCCCCCTGACTTCCAAAAACCGCTGCCGGCTGACAGATTTCATTTACATAATTCATTGACTCGGATCTTTGATGAACTCGATAGTAATAACGCCTCTGCCACATATCCCCTGCAGGAATTCCCAGGGTCTTAAAAGGCAGCATTCCCTCTCGATTACGACAGATTGAAACACCGGAAGAAATTAGTCGATCCTCAACACCATCACCATCGACATCAGGGCAAGGCAAAAAAGCATTAACCTGTAAAAAGTCCAAGAGGCTCTGCTTTCGCCTACCAATTTCTAATAACTGATCAACATCTTTTTGCTGGTATTTCTGAAAGCGGAGCAAATCAGTGTAGTCTGCCAGTATCCACGAAAAAAATAGCATCATGATTAACATTTCCAGCAACAGCGAACCAACCTGATACGTTGCGCAGCGACTCACGGACAACTCCACTCAAATCCATTCGCTCCGAGCGGATTGACTACCTGATCATATTCCCTAAACCAATGCCGCCCATCACCTGATTCCAAAGACATTGCGGCAATATATTTCTCTTTTTCCGCGCATAGACGTGATTCGAGCCATTTAGCGAGCTCACTCCAATGAATTCCGACAACCAAGTCCTGCAAAGCGCTTTCCGATTGAGAGCCCTGTACAAAAACACTATCTCCATCGCGATTTTCCTCATTTAACCCATCCACACCCGGGTCAATCAACAGTGCAACATAACCTGAACGGCCATTTATCACTAATACAGGTTCTCGTCCACCTTTTGCAGTATCCATTACGGACGGCGCTATGGGAGCAAAGCGATAGAGCTGCTGATTTGAGTAATTAGGATTGGAATGGACAAAGCGTTCGTCCACGAAATAATAGAACCGGGCAGTCTCAGAAAAATAGTAATGCCGACTGACAATCCTACCGGGCAAAAAACCAACACAGGGCGATCTACTACAAGAAATGCGATCTGGATCAGGCGCAAAACCACTATCTGCGCTTCCTGAAAACATCTTACCGCAACGCGTTTCCGAATCAGTTAACAAGCCGTTCGCATCCAAATCGACACAAGGAAAATATCCTGGTGAAGGTTGTTCGTCAGCACTTTGAAAAACACCTGAAGTATCGGTTAAATAACGCTCTGGCTGTAAAACGGCAAAAGCAAGCAGGCGCTTCTTCGCATCTAGTAAAGATTGCATACGCAATTCAAACTGGGCTTGCTGTAAAGAAAACAGCCATTTTGAAGAATAGGAAAAAATCAGAATAGAGGCCGCTACTGAAAGCACGGCAGCCAAAGAGAGCAATAAAAATCCGCGACTGCTTTTCATAACCGAACACATAAATAAGAAAAAATACTTATTTAAATATTCGCTTTACATTCATTGAATGTCAAAAACATTAGTTTTATCTAATTTAGCAAACAAAAAACCCCGCATTATAGCGGGGTTTTTAAAGTTCTTAATCAACTGACCTAAGTCAGCATGCAATTAGAACTTGTGAAGAAGACCAACGATGGTAGAAGTTTTGTCTTTACCAAGAGAGTTGTTTTTCATGTTCTCGTCAAGCTGAGAAACGTAAACATAAGCAGTGGTTTTCTTAGCTAGAGAGTAGTTCAAACCAGCAGCCCATGCAGAACCGTCTTTACCAGTTTTGTAGTCTACAGAAGAGTACTTGATTTTAGGCATGATTTTGCCCATTTTGTAACCAAGTTGAGCTTGAATGTTAGAACCTTCAGAAGCTGCATCGGCAGAATCACCATCATCAAAAGATTGGTACATAACGTTAGCAATCAAACCACCAGCTGCATATTGACCAGCTACACGAACGTCAGTGTAAGAACTATTTGTTACAGTGATACCGTTTGCAGTTTGAACCGCACCATTAATATCGCTATTGAAACTATCGTATGCAGCAGATAGGAATAGACCTTTTTTCGATGAACCATACATAGCCGCTACAGAGTAAGCGTCAGTCAATTCTGGCTTACCGTTGATTGCTTCTGGAGATACACCAGCACCAACGAAAGTGATACCAGCGAAAGAAGGAGAAACGTAAGCTAGAACGTTAGCGGCACGGATTTCACCACCCTTACCTAGAAGACCAAGCTTACCAGAGAATGGGCTAAGGTCAGCTGCGCCGTCGTTGAACAAGTCAGTAGGCTGAGACATTTTGAAAGGAGTATCGTGACGACCCATCAATACAGTACCGAAACCACCGGCTAGACCCAAGAAAGCGTTACGATCTTTAAGTGTAGTAGTACTAGTTGCAGCACCAGTTCCACCAGCAACATCAACTTCCCATTCTAGGTGGTAAACCG
The DNA here is from genome assembly GCF_013391765.2 of Thiomicrorhabdus heinhorstiae. Taxonomy (GTDB): domain Bacteria; phylum Pseudomonadota; class Gammaproteobacteria; order Thiomicrospirales; family Thiomicrospiraceae; genus Thiomicrorhabdus; species Thiomicrorhabdus heinhorstiae. The sequence goes on from NZ_JACBGI020000022.1 coordinate 28,581, forward strand.
CTTTAAGGCCGTTACCTAGATCTTCAGCGCCTTTAACACCGATACGTGAAGCGGTAGAGTTTACCGTAGTACCAGCATCAGTTGTGTTGTTGATGTTCATGTTAATTTGACCGAAAAGAGTCGGAGCGTCAGCCATAGCTACTGGAGCAGCGATAGCAGAAGCGATTGCTAGAGCAACAATATTCTTTTTCATTGTTTTCTTCCTTAAATGAGTTAAACCTGCCCACTCAGCGGCGGGCTTGGAGGAAACTATAGGCCTTTGTTTTTGGCACCGCAACTTTTTTTTGCAAAAAAACTACAAAGTTTATTCATGTTGTTTTTTTACAACATACAGAATAATTGCACCTAATAAATTCCTTAAATCCCACGCCATTAGCACTTTTTAACCAAGCTGCTGTAACACCACCTTTGAAGCCGCCCATGAAGAAAAAACTTACAGACACAAAAAAACCCGCACTAGGGCGGGTTTTCGATTCATCAACGTATATAAATAATATATTAACGTTTTGAGAACTGAGGACGACGACGCGCTTTGCGAAGACCGACTTTTTTACGCTCAACTTGACGAGCATCACGAGTCAATAGACCACGTGCACGCAACGCTGCACGGTTACCTTCTTCGTAAGCCACCAATGCGCGAGACAAACCATGACGAACTGCACCGGCTTGACCGGTCGTTCCACCACCGACCACTGTGATCACAGCGTCAAATTTCTCAAGGTTTTCTGTTGCCTCAAGAGGCTGATTGATAACCATCAAATCAGTTTCACGAGCAAAATACTCATTTATGTCACGACCGTTTACAGTCATTTTCCCAGAACCTGCGCGCAAGAATACACGTGCGACTGAGCTTTTACGACGACCTGTTCCGTAGTATTGTTCTGTTGCCATTCTAGTGTACCCCTTAGATATCTAATGCTTTTGGTTGTTGAGCCGCATGCGGATGTTCAGTTCCAGCATAGACTTTTAACTTTTTGAACATTGCACGACCAAGAGGCCCTTTTGGCAACATACCTTTTACTGCAAACTCAAGCGGACGGTTTGGAGCCTTGTCAATCAACTTTTCAAAGTTAGTTGATTTCAAATGACCAACATAACCCGTTACGTGATGATACATTTTATCTTTACGCTTATTACCGGTAACAGCAATTTTTTCAGCATTGACAACAACAATGTAATCACCGCAATCAGCATGAGGTGTATACTCAGGCTTATGCTTACCACGCAAACGTGAAGCGATTTCAGCAGCCAAACGACCCAAAGTTTTACCTTCGGCATCCACAACATACCAGTCACGTTTGATTTCGGCTGGCTTTGCAACAAATGTTTTCATAATTTGTTCCTAAATTAATAATAATCCAAATCCAAAGAGCGCAAATCAACGAATTGACTTCCACCCACTTACTGTTTAACGGGCAATAAGGGGAAGGATTAACAAGGTGCAGAATTATACATCTCAAATAAAAAAGAAACAATCCTATATCACTATTTTTTGTATTTTTTTAATTACGACATTCAACATTAAAATCAATCACTTAAATAAAACGCTCAACTAGAGCTCCCGATACCAAATTTACAAGCGTTATATCACCGGATTTATCTTTATAAAAATTAAGCTCATAAAACTAAGCCTTACGACTAAGTCTTACGTATTTAAAACCGCAGACCATGCAAAATCCTGTCCGCTAAAAAACAAAACCGGCCAGAAGCCGGTTAAAAACTCATTTAAGATTTAAATCCGGTACAAAGACCCAACAACAAAAAAGATCTCAACGGATACGAAAAACAAAACAATTTTAGATCCATATGCAATAAATACCAGTAATTTCAATAGACTAATAAGAAAATACTTACTACACCTCGCCATAATGTCCAAAATGACGCACCAAATTGGAAAACACCCACCTGCAAATCAAACAGCCGCCTCTTTCCCATAAAATCGCCCTAAAGCATACGAACAAAACCGCATCAAGTAAGACCAACGACCACTCCAAACCCGGTCCACAACACAAAATTTTCGCACCAATAAAATTAAATTATCACCATGAATGTGCATAACAAAAAGATAAAACGTAATAACTTTTACGCTTTCTTATTTTAAATCAATAAATTACATAAACTGGCACATCAGATGCTATTAGCTACTGCGGATTATTTCTTCAACCACTCAATCCAAGGAAACATTATGAACAAGAACACTTCGCCAATTACAATGCGTCGAAAGCTTCTTAAAGCACTTTTCACTCTGCCAGCCGCAGTTGCGCTTGCAGGAACTTCATTTATTTCCACTGCTTATGCAGCGGAAGCGAACACAACCGGACTGGCAGTAACAGACAGTACTGTTAAAGTCGGGATTCTTCACTCTGTAACAGGCACCATGGCCATCAGTGAAACTGGTTCCGTACAAGCGGAAAAGTTAGCTATTGAGCAAATCAATGAGATGGGCGGAGTCTTAGGCAGAAAAATTGAATACATTCAAGAAGATGGTGCTAGTGACTGGCCTACCTTTGCAGAAAAAGCTAAAAAACTTTTGGTAAACGACAAGGTAGCGGCTGTATTTGGTTGCTGGACTTCTGCATCACGTAAAGCTGCTCTTCCAGTATTTGAACAATACAACGGTATGCTTTTCTACCCAACATTCTATGAAGGGCTAGAGGAATCTCCAAACGTTATCTATACCGGTCAAGAAGCAACTCAGCAGATTTTGGAAAGTCTTAACTGGGTTGTGCGTGAAAAAGGTGCAAAGAAATTCTTCTTGCTAGGTTCTGACTACATCTGGCCACGTACTTCTAACAAAATCGCTCGTAAACATATCGAGAAATTAGGTCTTAAAGTTGTAGGTGAAGAGTACTACCCTCTTGGCCATACTCAGTTCAACTCTGTAATCAACAAAATCAAGCTGAAAAAACCTGACGTTATCTTCCTGGATGTTGTAGGTGGATCCAACGTTGCTTTCTACAAGCAGTTAAAAGCAGCCGGGATTGACATGACCAAGGAAAAACCATTGGTATTAACCATTTCGGTAACCGAGGATGAAATCCTAGGTATCGGTGGTGAAAACATTGTTGGTGCTTATGCTTCGATGAAATACTTCCAAAGCTTGCCGAATGACAACAACCAGAAATTTGTTGCTGCCTTCAAAAAAATGTGGGGCGATAAAATCGTTATCGGTGACGTAACCCAAGCTGCATACCTTGGTCCTTGGATCTGGAAAGCTGCGGTTGAAAAAGCCGGATCTTTCGATATCGATGCTATCAAGAAAACACTACCTGGCATCGAAATTCCATTCGCTCCAGAAGGTTATGTCAAAGTGCATGACAACCATCACTTGTGGTCAAAATCTCGTATCGGTCATGCTAAAGCCGATGGACAATTTGACGTTGTTTACGAATCTAAAGAATTGATTGAACCGAATCCTTTCCCTAAAGGTTATCAATAATCGATCAATAAATAACCTGCGCGTGCGCAACCTCATTATTGGGTTGCCACGCCTAATTAAATGCTCTTTTCGGAGAGTATTTAATTAGGCGGTATCAAAAAAATAAAACCTTTACACCATTTTTAAACTTTTTCATTAAATCAATCACTTCCACTCTTTCAGGAGGAAAAGTTAAATGTTTGCGGACTATACCTGGGCCGAGTTAGGCTCAATTTTTGCGATGCAAGGCTTTTCAGGGCTAATACTCTTCTCGGTATTACTCCTCATGGCCTTGGGCTTGGCCATTATTTTCGGCCAAATGGGGGTAATTAATATGGCACACGGGGAGTTTATGATCCTTGGCGCCTATATCACCTACCTCACTTCGAATTTTTTTTCCACTTTCCTTCCTGAGCTGTTTGGTATCTATTTCTTTATCGCCATTATTTTTGCCTTTATCGGAACCTTTCTTCTCGGTGCTTTCGTCGAATGGTCGCTGATTCGCCACCTTTACAAAAGACCGCTTGACACCCTGTTAGCAACCTGGGGTCTCAGTCTGATTCTGCAACAGCTATATCGCACAATCTTTGGTACCCGTGAAGTAGGTGTCAGCCTCCCTGACTGGATGATGGGTTCTTACTCTCTGACGGATGCCATCGAAATTCCGATCAACGGAATGATCGTCATGGGCATTACCCTGTTCATTACTGTTGGCGTCTACCTTTTCTTACAAAAGTCCAGAAAAGGCAAGCAATCCCGTGCAGTAGTTCAAAACCGAGCTATGGCCGGTGCAGTTGGGATCAACACCGCAAGTGTTGACCGTTTTACCTTTGCACTTGGGTGCGGGATCGCCGGGATCGCCGGTGCAACCTTTACCATGATCGGTTCGACCGGTCCGACATCTGGACAGCTTTATATCGTAGACACCTTCCTGGTCGTAGTATTTGGTGGTGCAGCAAGTTTGCTGGGAACCGTCGCTTCAGCGTTCTCGATCGGACAAGCGCAATCCATTCTGGAATTCTTCTTAAGTGGATCCATGGCAAAAGTGCTGACGCTTCTGGTTGTTATCGTAATCCTGATGTTGCGTCCGCAAGGTCTATTCTCACTTAAAGTACGTCGATAGGAGGAATGATGTTACAAAGTAAATTCAAATCATTAACCCCGAGAAATGATGTACTTTCATTTATTGTTCTGGCGATCGTACTTATGGTTCTATTGCCGATCCTGTTCGACATCTTCCGTTTGAACCTGATCGGTAAATACCTGACCTTCGCCTTCGTTGCAATCGGCCTGGTTCTGTCATGGGGTCTTGGAGGGATTCTGAGTCTTGGACAGGGCGTCTTTTTCGGTATCGGCGGCTATGCCATGGCCATGTTCTTGAAACTGGAAGCCTCAACCCCGGAGAATACTGCAATTCAGTCAACCCCGGGGATTCCGGACTTCATGGACTGGAACCAGTTAACCGCTCTGCCATGGTTCTGGGAGCCCTTCCACAGCTTCACCTTCACGGTTGTCGCTATCATCGTCGTACCGGCCATTTTCGCCTACATTATCGGGGCTGCGATGTTTAAACGCCGCGTCGGCGGGGTTTACTTTGCAATCATTACCCAGGCGATTGCTGCCATCATGACCATCCTTATTATCGGTCAGCAGGGTTATACCGGCGGGGTTAACGGGATCACCGACTTGAGAACGCTACTTGGCTGGGATATTCGTACCGATTCGGCTAAATACGTTCTGTATTTTGTTAATGCATTCCTGTTATTAGCGGTACTGGTCGTTGCTCAATACATCCGAAAAAGTAAACTCGGACGCCTACTTGTGGCAATGCGTGACAGTGAAGACCGTGTACGCTTCTCAGGCTACGATGTTTCAAACTTTAAAATCTTTATCTTCTGTATCGCAGGTATCTTCTCCTCAATCGGTGGAGCGATGTTTACCCTACAGGTAGGTTTCATGTCTCCATCACTAATCGGGATCGTGCCATCAATTGAAATGGTCATCTTTGCCGCTGTCGGGGGCAACCTATCCATCATTGGTGCAGTATACGGAGCGCTACTGGTCAACTGGGCCAAAACCATTTTGTCGGAGTCTTATCCTGAGATCTGGCTGTTTGCAATGGGTGCGCTATTCATCGCGGTTGTAATGGCATTCCCTAAAGGTCTGGCGGGTCTATACGAGACCTACATTCAGCCAAAAGTCGATAAACAACTCGACAAATGGTTCAAAAAAGAGAAAGCAGAGTAAAAGGAAATTTGGAGAAAACCATGTATCAACAAAAAGATTTTGTACTCAGTGTTGAAGGTTTGACTGTTTCATTCGATGGTTTCAAAGCCGTGAATGACGTTTCCTTCTACATCGAAGAGCAAGAGATCCGCGTCATTATCGGCCCTAACGGAGCCGGTAAAACCACCATTCTTGATCTAATCTGCGGCAAGACCAAATCGACCGAAGGTTCCATCAAGTTTAAAGGCAAAGAGCTAACTAAGCTTAAAGAACATGAAATCGTTCACGCCGGTGTCGGACGAAAATTCCAAAACCCGTCGATTTATGAAGATTTGACGGTTTTTGAAAACCTTGAACTTTCTTATCCTCGTGGAAAGAAAGTATTCGGGGCCCTGACGTTCAATCGAGATCAGGAAGTTATCGACAAGGTAAATGAGATTGCCGAAATGATTTTCCTGGAAGAGCTGTTGCTGAGCAAAGCCAGCTTGCTGAGCCACGGACAAAAGCAGTGGCTAGAGATCGGCATGCTGTTAATCCAGGATCCTGAGTTACTCATGCTTGACGAACCGGTCGCGGGTATGTCGGTATCCGAGCGTAAGCAAACCGCTGCCCTTCTGCAAAAAATCACTAAAGACCGTTCCGTACTGGTTATCGAACACGACATGCACTTCGTTGAAGAAATTGCTGACCGCGTCACGGTAATGCATCAAGGCAAGGTTCTTTCTGAAGGATCGATGGAGCATGTCCAATCAGATCCTAAAGTCATTGAAGTTTACCTAGGTCATTAAGGAGTAGAGCGAATGTTGGAAATTAAAGATTTGCACGTGGCCTACGGTGAAAGCGAGGTCGTAAAAGGATTAAATCTTTCTTTGAAAGAGAACGAAATTATTGCGGTACTTGGACGCAACGGGATGGGTAAAACCACTTTGATGAAATCACTGATCGGCATGATTCCATCCAAGTCCGGTTCAGTCGAACTGAACGGCAAAGAACTCATTCACATGAAGAGTCACGAACGTGTTGCTTCAGGACTTGGATTTGTACCGCAGGGAAGAATGATCTTCTCAACCATGACGGTTCAGGAGAACATCGAAACCGGATTGACGACGACGAAGGAAACTCAGGTGCCGGAAGACCTTTATAACATCTTCCCTATCCTGCGCGACTTCCGTAAACGTCGCGGTGGTAACCTCTCGGGTGGTCAGCAGCAGCAGCTTGCAATCGCACGCGCTCTGGCAAGTAACCCGGATGTTCTGCTGCTGGATGAACCTACTGAGGGGATTCAACCGTCTATCATCAAAGAGATGGCACAAACCCTAAAAGAAATTCGCGACTCGCGAGGATTATCGATCATTGTGTCGGAACAAGTTTTAAGTTTTGCACTGGATGTTGCAGATCGAATCATCGTCATCGAGAAAGGGAAAATCATTCATGATCAACCTAGAGACGAAGTCGACGAAGAACAGGTCGCTAAATTCCTGTCTGTTTAATTTAGCAGTTTTCTCACAACCACAATGGAGCTTTTAAAATGGCTGAAACGATAATCAAAGTCGATCTTTCAAAGTCCGCCTACGAGAATGAGCAAATTCATAACCGTTGGCACCCAGATATTCCAATGGCTGCAACAGTCAAGCCTGGCGATGACTTCATCCTGGAATGCTACGATTGGACTGGTGGACAAATCAAAAACGATGATGATGCATCAGATATTCGTGATGTTGACCTTTCACAAGTTCACTTCCTTTCAGGACCGGTAGGCGTTGAAGGCGCTCAACCTGGCGATCTTCTAGTAGTCGATATCCTTGATATCGGTACACTTGAAGAAAGCAATTGGGGTTTCAACGGTCTTTTCTCTCTAAATAACGGTGGTGGCTTCCTTACTGATCATTACCCTGATGCACAAAAAACCATCTGGGATTTCAACGGAATCATGACTAAATCACGCCACATTCCTGGTGTAGAATTCGCTGGCCTATTGCACCCAGGTCTTATCGGTTGCTTGCCATCCAAAGAGATGTTGAAAGAGTGGAATGAGCGTGAAAAAGCGCTTTATGATACAGACCCTGATCGCGTTCCTGCTCTTGCAACTCTTCCGTATGCAGAAACCGCTCATATGGGCCAAATGAAACCGGATGAAGCCAAAGAAGCGGCCAAAGAAGGTGCTCGTACCGTTCCTCCTCGTGAACACGGCGGTAACTGTGACATCAAAGACTTGACCAAAGGTTCAAAAATTTACTTCCCGGTCTATGTTGAAGGTGCTGGTTTATCGGTTGGTGACCTTCACTTCAGCCAGGGTGACGGTGAAATCACTTTCTGTGGTGCGATTGAAATGGCCGGCTGGATTCATCTTCGTGTCAGCTTGATCAAAGACGGTATGAGCAAATATGCGATCAAAAATCCGATCTTCAAACCAAGCCCACTAACTCCTCGTTACGACGACTACGTCGTCTTCGAAGGTATCTCGGTCGATGAAGAAGGCAAACAACACTACCTGGACGTTAATGTTGCCTACAAACAGGCTTGCTTGAACGCCATCGAATATATGAAGAAATTCGGTTATACGGGTGAACAAGTCTACTCACTATTGGGCACGGTTCCAACTCAAGCGCATATCAGTGGTACCGTTGACATTCCGAACGCCAGCGCAACACTTTGGATGCCAACCGGCGTCTATGACTTTGACATTAACCCGAATGCTGAAGGCCCAACCAAACAGGTTGACGACAGCGTAACTGTACCGATCGCTCCAGACTTGAAATAATTAAAGGAGTTTAACCTATGCCAGTTTATGACTATAAATGCCAAGAACATGGAATTTTTCATGAGTTAGCAACCATGGATGAATCTTCTAACCCTATGCCGTGCCCGCAGTGCAATGTACTTGCACCGCGCGTTCTAATGATTCCACCGGAAATTCTTGATATGGCTCCTGACAAAAAGGCCGCCATGGAAAGAAATGAGAAGGCTCAGCACGAGCCGATGATGTCGACTAAGGAAAGTCGTGCGGAAGATGAAGAACGGCGCAAGTTTTATGCAGAAAGAAAGCACAAGCATAAACACGGTTGTGGATGCCAGCATCACCACAAAAAGAGCGATTCCAAGCTAATGTGGACCGCAAATGGTGAGAAAATGTTCCCTTCCATGCGCCCTTGGATGATTAGTCACTAAGCAGGCATAAACAAAAGCCCCGGCATTTTTTCAAATACCGGGGCTTTTTTATGCCCTGAGAAAACCGAAGCCGTTGGCATATTCAGGCTAAAAACGATTTAAAGACCTTTAAATAAAGCTTTGTCAATATCTGCGGCAATTTTTCCGCGTGCTCAACCACCTCAAACTGACCTCTTCTGAAAATCTTCTGCACATAGCGATCGGCATTCTTATCCAGAGACAGACAGAATGTTTTGCAGCCGGATGCCTCAATTTCCCTTACCGCAACAGCCGAATCTTCGATTAAATACTGCGGGTCATACACATCGATATCCGAAGGTTGGCCGTCCGTTATCACCAGAATCAACTTATGCCGTTCAGGACGTTTGGCAATCTTATAAAATGCGTGCCGTAACGCAGCCCCCAGCCGAGTCGAATAGGCCGCCTCAGCCAGCCCCAAAGTTGCTAGAGCGGCGTCCGACTCATCATCAAAGTCCTTGAAGTTAAAATAGGACACTTCGCCGCGGCCATTGGAATTGAACCCTTGAATCGCGTACGAGTGACCGAGACTATCCAGCAATTCGGAGAGGACGACGGTTGAATCCAGTGTGAGGTCCAGCACACTTTCCTCGCCTGCTGCATGCGGATCATTCATCGATTCGGACAGGTCGAGTAACACCAGTAAAGATAGCTCATGTTGCCGTTCCCTCACATGGTCTATATAGATGCGCGACTCTGAACCGGCTCCGCCTTTTTTGAGCTCGACCAGATAATCGATAATCGCTTCGAAATCCAATTCAATTCCATCTTCCTGCTTTTTCCTGCGATGCATCTGTGACTGGTAGGATTGAATAATATGTTGCAGCTTTTTAACGAAACTTTTATAGCGGTTAATGCGCTGTGAAAGCTCGTCCGAATTTTGTTCGTGCAGCCGAATTTCATCCAGTGAACACCACTGCTGCTTACAACGGGCGATCTTATAATCCCACTCCGGATACAAATACATCTGATGTGTCGGAGCATGATTCAGCAAGGTAGATTGAACCTCTTCCTCAACAGCAGAGAAAACCAGGCCATCAACTTCAAGTTCACCTTCCTTATAACTGGAAACCGCTTTACCGTCCTGAACTTCTTCATAACCGACACCGGTCACGCTGACAGGCTCTTCGACTTCGTTGGCCTGACCTGTCTCGGTAGCGACCTCTTCAAAGGTATTCCATAAATAGGAATTGTCGTCACGATAGTCAACCAGCGAAAATTCATCTCGTTCGTTCATGCTGATTCGCATCTGCCCGATATCGTTAGCCAAGGCCAGACCAACCGCTCTGAAAAGAGATGGATCGTGCGGATCTTCGGCAAAAGCCTGATCAAACAGGTGCACGGCTTTAGTAACAAAAGGATTTTCCGAAGTCTTTTCACCGTTCACTAACGCATAGGCAACTGCATAGGCAATTTCTTCAAACAGTAACGTATTGGAAGGCTCTTTCTGAAAACGCTTGCGGAAAAGGGACTGTATACCAGGGAAATGCTGATAGCACAGAGCTTCGACACGCGCATCTTCAAGCAGTGAAATCAGTACTAATTGGCGGTTATTCAACCCGTTTGAATCTTGCGGACTGGAATAGATAAGATGGGCTGCAGCATGAAGGGCGGCACTCAAAAAACTCTGCCGGGCTGCCTTCTCTGTATCAGCCTTAATGAATTCGGGAAGAAAGAGAGTGCCCGCTCTTACAGCAGGCACCACCTGAAAATCTGTTAGCGGAAGCACTCTGAACGAGTGCCCCAAAAATGCTAATAAGGTAAGTTCCAGTTGACGCTGTACATCATTTAAAAATACTTTATAACTCATGCAAACAACGTCAATCAGAGGAGCTTAGCGATGCTCGGTTGAGGTCTCTTCGTTAGGAATACCGTCGATAGGACATTCCGCCGTACCGACTGTCTTACGGGTAATTTTCTCAACTTGCTCTTTAGCTTTTTCCGGATCGTTGATCCAGGTTGAATAAAACTCGTAAGGACAAGCGGCAACACCTTGATCGCCTTCTCCGGAATTAATCTTACCGGTATAACCGCGGTGCAGAAGCTTGAACAAGTGGTTTTGAGATTGTGCATTCTTGCGGAAGTCACGGATCTGAGAAACAGACAGCTCGGCATACTGGATACCGTAATCTTCTTCACCACACTCACCCAAAGTGTGACCATCAAAACCGATGATTGCAGAGTGACCGAAGTATGAGTAGACGCCGTCAAAACCACTGGCATTAGCAACCGCAACATAGGTATTGTTCATCCAAGCCATCGCTTTAGAAACCATAACTTGCTGCTCTTTAGCCGGATACATATAACCTTGGCAACGAACGATTAATTCAGCCCCTTTCATGGCGCAATCACGCCAGATTTCAGGGTAGTTACCGTCATCACAGATAATCAAACTGATCATCATGCCTTTAGGCCCTTCGGTGACGTAAGTTTTATCCCCCGGATACCAGCCTTCCACCGGACACCACGGCATAATTTTGCGGTATTTCTGAACAATTTCACCCTGATCGTTAATTAGAATAAGAGTATTGTAAGGCGCTTTATTAGGATGCTCTTCGTGCTGCTCTCCCGTCAGAGAGAATACCCCCCAGGTTTTGGCTTTTTTACAGGCTTCGGAAAAAATAGCCGTTTCGTCACCAGGAATAGCCGAAGCGGTGTCGTACATTTCCTTGGCATCATACATAATCCCGTGAGTAGAATATTCAGGGAAAATAACCAGATCCATACCTGGTAAACCTTGCTTCATACCAATAATCATGTCCGCAATTTTCTGCGCATTATCAAGCACTTCGGCTTTGGTATGCAAGCGCGGCATTTTGTAGTTTACAACCGCAACACCAACCGTATCATTACTGGAAGAGATATCTCCATGTCTCATCTTCTGCTACTCCATCGTTTCCATTTCACATTGATTAAATTTGGATCGGGCCTCGGCTAAATTTTGGCTACATCACACTGTTGAACCAAACTTCGCATCTGTCGAACATCGTTAACTCATGCATCGAATTCTTAACATAATGCCCGAGCAGATACTAAACATTTTCTGTGCCATTTCTAAAACATCCAATACGCAATACCGCATACAAAAATAATACATACCATTGATTTTTAATAGAAAAATAAATTATTAACAAAATTAAAAAAAGTAATAACCATTCATTAACAGCGAATAACGGAGCGATTTCGCACCAACCATGTGCAAATTTTCACTATATAGAACAAAATTATCGCCTCAAGAAATTAAATCCCCTGAAAAAAGATCGGGCAAACTGAGGAATTGAACTTTAAATAAGAAGAAATCCGATCGCTAGAGCGATCGGATTGAACGAGTTTGACATTAGAAAAAATAGCTGACTTTAAAGCGCAATGCTCTCGGCTCAACAGGATGGAAATGGATGTCATCAACACCTTGCGCCGGTTCAAAACTCAAGCGCGATGTGTAGTAGTAATCGATATCGTGGTCGCGGCTACCCAACAGATTGAACACTTCCAGTTCCGTGCGCCACTTCTTCCAGGCATAACCTATCGACCCGTTCAGCACCGTACTGTCTTTCGATTTCACACTGTTATCGCTGGTTAAAGGTCTCGCGCCCAGATGGCGAATTCGCAAAGACTGACGCCAGCCAAGGTCGGGCATATGACTGATGCCGGCGCTAACGACGACAGGAAGCGCACCATCGATATATTTTCCTTCCCCGGCAACCGTATCTGTAAAGCGCGATTCGGTGTAGGAGGCTTCAAAGTCCAGGTTCACATTTTTTTGCAGGCGATAATAGCCGGCGAACTCAACCCCATAGCGTTCCGACGGACGGCTGGCTTCGGTATTCCCGGCATCGCCGACAAACAGCAGTTCCGAATCCAGTTTCAACCACCAGAAGGCCAGAGAGGCATTGAACAATCCCGGAGTCGAAAAACGTACCCCGGTTTCGGCACCCACACTGCGAACCAGCAGATCGACCGAGTCTACCGGCGTTCCGGATTGCGGATCGATTTCGATGGTCGCGCCGCGTGCGTCGTTTGAATGAAAGCCCTGCCCGGCATTCAGATAAGCTTCCCAGGCGTCGTTAAAGGCATAGCTCAAACCGCCTTTCAGGCTGGCGATGCCTTCTCCGGCACTGCCGCTGTTGGCACTCAAATCACTCTCGACATCGGCCGCAAAGTAATCGTAACGCGCCCCGCCCATCAGACTCAGTTTCGGAGTCAGATCAACATCTGCCATGGCATATAAGCCGATCGACTTTTCCGATACCTTGTCTTTACGGATGGTGTTGAACCTGGTGCGGTCCTGTGTGTTATACAAGGCGACTTCACCGATATCGTCATAGCGGAACTGTGCTCCGTACTGGGCCTGTCCCGAGTAGTTGCCGCCGAAAGGGAGAACCCGTTTGACTTCACCGCCGTAAATCCAGCGTTTATCGACCTGTTCAAACTGATCGCCCTGTGCTGGGTTATCCAGATAGTAGGTAAAATCCGACCATAAGTTCATATTCGACTGAATCGCATACAGATTGGCCGACCAGCCATCGTTACCCGACCACTGCCCCGACAAACTGTAACGGCTGGACTTCCCGCCGACGCTGGTATCCAGAGAACCGTAAGTATCAATGATTCCCTGATCGACGGCTCTTTGTGGGATCTGGTCAGCGGAGTCCCACTGATTGTCGTAGGCCATAAAGGTGACAGAGTAGGTTCCCTGTGGCGTATGAC
>NZ_JACBGI020000023.1 GCF_013391765.2 Thiomicrorhabdus heinhorstiae
TTAAAATCCGGTGTCAAATATTTTTTCAAACTTTTTTCACCGACTTCCAACTCATCACAGCTCGTCAGACTTGGTTTTCACTCCAAGTGGCCGCTTCGTTCGCTGCCCCTCGGAACAGCTGCGTATTTTAGTTACTTAATTTTTTAAGTCAACACTTAAATTGCAAATATTTTTTATTTTTTTAATTTGAACGTTACTCATTACCAAAATCGATACTAGATCGCTTTTCTTCCAACTGCTTTATATTCGGGTTCATCCAGGGCCCGGTTATCGCAAACCGGTAGGTAATTAAATTTTCATTTATTCCCGGCAACACCTTCATAAGCGTATAAACCGCTAACGCAGTTAAAGGATTAGCGGCACCGACAAGGGCGGCAATGGTCGGCAAAGAAGATCCCACGGCCGGCGTTACATCCGCTTTCAAATCAAAAGACTCTTTTTGTATATCGATCTGCCCTTTCATGGAAACATTAGCCGACGGCGCTTTTAACGCAAAATCGTCCAAACTCAGGAATCCGTTTTCCAACTTGGCCTGGCCTTTAATTTCGTCATAGACCATGCCTTTATTAGTAACATCCTTCAGATCCAGCTGTAAACGTCTTGCCAGGGACTCAACACTTAACAACCCCAACAGACGCGCAAAGCCGGGCTCAACATCTTCAATAACGCCGTCTTTCAACTGAAAGTTGATCCCTCCCTTAGCACGAACCGTAGAAAAGCACTCCAGCTCTCCCAACCAGTTCAGAGCGAGTTTCACGTCCGCACTCTTACCAGTAAAACCACTCTTTAATTTTAAGAACTTGGTTACTGAAGCGACGTTTTTTGAGGTAATCGCCATATTCAATAGACTGGAATTCTGTGAATAGTCATAGACAAAATCCCCTTGTATGGCTCCGGCGCCATTGCCAAAGCCACCCTTAAGATCGGGAATCTTATAACCCGTATTCGTTTTATCGATGTGAAAATTTAGATGGTCAATCTTACGTCCATCGATAGAGATATCATCGCCATCAAAAGTCAGCAGCTTCCACGGGAAGGTGTTTTCAACAGGTTTGACGCATTGCTGGTCACTTTTTTCTGCAAGCTCAGGTCGAGTGTCGGCTGTGACAAAATCAAGACGATCGACTTTGACATCCAACTTCTCTTCACCGCTAAAGGTAACTTCGCTGGCAAGAATCTCATTTTCTACCTTCAGAATAATTTGCTGCTTATCTTCATGCCAACTCAGCAACAAATCTTTCAAAGGGTGGTTTTTAACCATTAACTCACCGATATTCAGAGTCGATTTACGCCACTGAAGCTGGCCACCGGAATCACTGTACTGATTTTTCAAACCACTATTTTCGATAAACTGCAGCCACTGATCGAAATCCACCCTGCCGATATTGCCGCTCACAAACAAGCCGGGTTGTAACTTAGTACCCGAAATACCACCTTTTCCTAAACTGACATACACCGCTCGCGGCGCATAGTTACCTTTCCCTTTGCGCCAATCTCCTTTTACCGCCAGTAAAGATGCAACACTAGCCTGGAGGTCAATCGTTTTTTCGGCAAAACCAACATTCAACTTAATTGCGCTCTTACTCAAGGCCCTTTCATCAAATGGGGCCGGGAAACGGCTCTTTGCCGTCGAGAGAGGAATATTAAGCGCCAAATTCGAAGCTTTTTCGGCAGAAAAAGGCACTGTCATATTCGCTGTCCAAGGCAAGCTGCCGGCGAATAACTGCTGACTGGCATCTTTTAGAGCTCCATTACCTAGGATCATGATTTGTTTGGACTTGGAATCGGTAGTGACTTTTACCTGTCCATTCCCTTTTAAACGGTCGGCCGCGACAATAAAGTCCAGACGATCTGCACTCACGCCTTTTTCGGAAACATCCAGTTCGCCATTAATGCTAGACAGGCTCAACTTAGAGTGAAAATTCAACGATGCCTGCTCAAGTTTGACATGACCTTTTACTTTTTCACCCACCCCGTCGAAACCGGACACGGGAATCCAAATCGAATCCAAGCGAATATCAGCTCGACCTTGAAGAGGTTTTGCTCCATCCAATACCGAGCCCAAACCAGTCAAAGCTTTAACAGGAGTGCGATTTAAATAACCAGAAACTTGATCCATTGTGGCTGAGACATTACCACTTATATTCACCGCAATATCATGTTTATTTAGATCGGCAATTTTGACCGCCACTTTTTTCGCCAAAACACCATCGCCCATA
Organism: Thiomicrorhabdus heinhorstiae; assembly: GCF_013391765.2. Classification (GTDB taxonomy): domain Bacteria; phylum Pseudomonadota; class Gammaproteobacteria; order Thiomicrospirales; family Thiomicrospiraceae; genus Thiomicrorhabdus; species Thiomicrorhabdus heinhorstiae. Next base: position 2,220 of record NZ_JACBGI020000023.1, read on the forward strand.
TCCACACTTTCCGAGCGAATATTTAGGGTATGCGGCTGGTAGCGAAGATAAACTTTGGCGTGTTCAATCATCGGCCATTTAGAATCGAAATTTAACTTAACGTCATCGACCTCTCCCGTCACCGAAAAGTCGCCACCCCCATCGTTAAATGGAAACTTGCTGACATCCCCTTTCAAAGAAGATTTCAGGATAATGTTCTTACCATCGACCAAGGCCGTAGACAGCCATTTTGTCAAAGGTTTTGACATAAAGCCGTACGGCAGATATTGCTTCAACGTCGACATATTATTGACTCTCACTTGTAATTCGCCCTCAAGCTGAGTGAAGGAATCATCGGCTCGCAGGGAAAGGCCAAACGGAATTTTATCGACGAAAAATTTAAAATCTTCCAATGCCCATGAAGTATTGTCTTTTACCAAACTCCAACGCTTAGGCAGGTCTACGCGAATCGCTCCGGAATGAATCCGAGTATCAACCATCCACACCGGAAGATTAGTTGTAAACTCAAACCCATCAGGGCGTTTATTGATCTGCAGATTCTGTACAGCCAGACTCGGAAATTCCGTTTTTGGAACCGTCAACTTATCGACCTTGACCGACAAATCTTCAAGCGTCAATGTCTGCCAGTTTAGCAAACCGTGCAAATCGGAAATACTCAACTCGGCAGCTTGGTCAAACATCGCGTAAATATGAGGATTGGAGATTGCCGATTTAATCATATTTTTAAACGGATCAATATCGACGGCTTTAGCTTCGAAATGCAACAAGCTTTTGTCATCAAAATACAGCACTAAGGGGGAAACGGTTTCGATGAAACGATTATCCAATTGCATCTTGGAAACTTGAAATCGCCAATCACGGAATTCTCTATGGATATTGCGGTGTTCCAGCACCCAACTTAACTCAACACCCATGCTTTTCGGCAGATTTTTCACACGGTTAACGGAGGAACTCCAGTTCAACGACTGGCCATTGACATTCAACACCACCGAAGAGAGCTGTGACTGAGAAACGGCTACTTTCGCATCCAGCAACATATCGCCTTTCGGCAGAACACCGGACCACGAGGATGGCAACAGTTTTTCGATACGCTCAAAGCGTAAAGGAGAAAACGAGTTAATATTGAGCGTGCCACTACCTATCCCTTTCCATTCACTCGGTGTAAAGGAAGCGGTTAAATTAAAACGCTCATAATCCAGGAATTTGTCGTAACGCACTCCAAATTCAGCGGCAAGATTCAGCTGCGCGCCTTTCAAAGAACGCAGGTTATTGATATGCAATGTCAAATCGGGATAAATAAGATTACTGACAACAAAGTCGGAAATTCGGACTTTCTGCCATAAACGTGCCACATCAAAATCCTGGACACCCAAGACATTCGACGGCTCTGATGTTAATTCCTTAGAGCCGGAACCACGGCTCAGGTAGCCTTCTTCAATATCAATTTCACTACCGATTGACCAACCAGGCCAAAGCCAGGCAAAAAGATTAACATCAACCAGTGCCTTACGGGCCTGAAATTCATAGGATCCATTTTTAAAATAGGCACCATCCAGATCGACTCGAAACCCGAGCAGATTCTGCTCGATGCTGACATCCTTAAATTTCACCTCCGCATCGGTCAGCCATTCAACAAAATCAACCGACTGCTGAGGTGCAACTTGAACCCAGGTAATCACTGCCCGGGTGACAAGAAGGTAAACCAGAAAAACTGCGAAGAGAAGATGCAGTAATTGATGCACTCGTTTTATCAACACGCCTAACCTCTTCTCTTTACTCTCGATTACATCATAACGACATCGAACTGCTCGGCCGCATAGGTGCTTTCCGCTTGAAAGCGAATGCTTTTATTCAAAAAGGCTTCCAGCTCCGCCACACTGCTGGACTCTTCATCCATAATTCTTGATACCACACTCTCGGCGGCAATGACGCGATAAGTCTGCGCATCGAAAGAGCGCGCCATACGGGTAATTTCCCGGAAGATTTCATAAGCTACCGTTTCGGCGGTCTTGACCGTTCCGCGGCCGCTGCATACCGGACAAGGTTCACATAGCGTTCTTTCTAAACTTTCTCTGGTACGTTTGCGAGTCATCTCGACCAGTCCCAGACTGGAAATACTGCTGATCGTCGTTTTAACCCGATCCTTGCTCAGCTCTTTCTCCAAAGAACCTAAAACATGCTGTTGGTGGTTGGAATCTTCCATATCGATAAAATCAAGAATAATGATGCCGCCCAAGTTTCTTAACCTTAACTGGCGGGCGATCGCCTGCGTCGCTTCCAGATTGGTTCGGTAGATCGTCTCTTCAAGGTTCCGATGGCCGACAAAAGCACCAGTATTAACATCGATGGTCGTCATCGCTTCGGTCTGGTCGATAATCAGATAACCGCCGGATTTGAGGTTGACACGCTTATGCAAAGCAGCCTGCAGTTCTTCCTCGATATTATATAAATCAAAGATCGGGCGCTCTCCTTGATATAGACCGACCCGATCGGCCAATTCCATAACGTACATATCAACGAAAGACTGCATCTTTTTCAAGGTTTCCGTGGAGTCGACACGAATTTTCTCGATACGATCAATCGGAATATCGCGCATAATCCTCAAATACAGTGGAAGATCTTCATACACTACCGCAGGTTTACGCGCTTGCCTCGCTTTATCCTGAATACTGTTCCACAAGCGTTGCAGGTAAAGCATATCAGCGCGCATTTCATGAAAATCGACACCTTCGGCAACCGTTCGAACAATGTAACCACCCTCCGATCCCTGATATTCCGGAATCTGTTTGACCATCTCTCTTAAGCGTTCGCGCTCTTCTTGCGAATCAATTTTCTGCGAAACACCAAGCGTTTTCTCGATCGGCATATACACCAGCATTCGCGATGGAATCGTTACCTGCATCGTGATTCTGGCACCTTTGGAGCCGAGTGGGTCTTTAACGACCTGAACCATGATTTTCTGCCCGGGATGCAATAGTTTGACGATATCGTCGCACTCCGTATCCGGATAGCCTATTGCATGATGACACACATCCGACACATGCAAAAACGCTGCTCTTTCCAAACCGATATTGACGAACGCCGCCTGCATCCCCGGCAAAACCCGCTCTACTTTACCGATGTAAATATTTCCAACCAGACCGCGTTTATTGGATCGTTCAACCCAAACTTCCTGCAATACGCCGTTTTCAACCCAGGCCACCCGCGTTTCGTTCGGGGTAACGTTTACTAAAATTTTTTCTTCATTATTCATAGTGCATCAAGCCTTTACTCTTGATAGAAGTTTGCTTGTAGCAACAACTGATTCAATTCAAAAATCGGCAATCCCATCACCGCCGAATAACTGCCGTCGATGCGGCTAATCCATTTAGCCGCCTGCCCCTGGATCGCATAAGCCCCCGCTTTATCCATCGGCTCACCGGAAGCAACCATTCTCTCGATTTCTTCAGTCGGAATTTCGGTGAACTCAACCCGAGTCTGGTTCACTGCCGAAAAAACCTCACCATCGTACACCACAGCCACCGCGGATAAAACTTCATGCGTCGTTCCGGAAAGCTTCCTTAACATTGTTGTCGCATCGGTCGTATGTCTTGGTTTACCTAGCACCTTATTATTTAAGACTACCGCCGTATCACCGCCGATCACCCAACAATCCTTACCTTCAATTTTATTAAAGCCATCCAAAGCCTTTTCAATCGCAATTCTGCGAACAAAGGAAAACGGAGATTCGTTGGGAAGCGCTACTTCTTCAACCGGAGCTTGTACCAGTTGAAAAGTCAGCCCCATCTGCTGTAAAAGCTCTTGACGTCGAGGCGAACTCGACGCTAAATATAGTTTTTCGGCCATTGCTGATCTAAATTATTAAACTAAAGGGTAAATATAAAATCGATAAACGCTTATTCTACCGCGTCGAAGATAATGAAACCCTTAAAAACCAATTAATATTGTCATGGAAACGTGGAGCAATCCCTGTTAACAAGACGTAATCGGAATTATGAATGGACATTTTGACTACTGATCACAGCATCACTGCCCTTGAAACCCGTTTTGAAGCCCATTACTTAACCGGCAACGATTTTTTTTCCGCATTGATTGCGGAAACCGAGATTCCCTGGTTACTGATTATCCCCAAACAAACCCTAAACAATCCCGATTTCATTGCCGGCTACTACCAGCAGATCCATCATTTAATTCAACATCTCCAGGATCAAGGTTTTGGACCGCACTACAATCTGGCAAAAATCGGCAATAAAAACCCTTATCTGCACTATCATCTGATATTCCGAGATGAAAAAGATGCCGTCTGGCCGGATGCGATTTGGTGTCACGAACCCTTGACACCAAGTGAAACCAGATGGAAAAAAGTAAAACAGGCTCTCGAAAACTTCGAGTGAGGAAAAGAAAAAGGCTCTGCTAATCGACAGCAATTAGTCAGCGGCGCTTAACACCTGTTCAAAAACCTGGGCAATATGCAATGCCTGATAACCGCCCAGATCGGCAACTTGATGGCGGCAGCTGGTCCCGGTGGCGACAATCCAATCACCATCGGACGCATTTTGAAGCGCCGGTAGAAGCGCCTGCTCGGCAATGGTTTTAGAAACGTCATAGTGCTTATAACCAAATTCGCCCGACATGCCACAGCAACCTGATGAAATCATTTCTACCTGTAAACCTTCAATCCACTGTAGAGCCCTCTGCGAGTCCAACGGTTTTGCCAGCGATTTCTGATGACAGTGGACATGCAACCACACTTTTCTGGGTGAGGTACGCAACCGCGGCAGTTTTTCAAGCTCGACATAAGAGAGAATAAACTCCTCAAAACTCTGAATATTTGAGCGCCAAACCGGCATTTTTTCCAAAGCTGTTGACTGTGGCGCCTTCGCCAGCAAATCTTTCGCTTCATCACGCCACACCAACAACTCAGAAGGCTCAATGCCAATTAAATAGTCCTCTTCTCTAACCTCTAGCAATTGCTCGGCAACGTCCAGTAACGCTGCCCTTGCTTCAAGCAGCAAACCTTTACTGATCAGAGCACGCGGCGACTGGGCCATAAACAAGGGTTGGACAGACAACCCAAGTTTTTGCAGACTGTTTAAAACGGCCTGGCCAACCTGTGGCTCCTGATATTGGCTAAACAGATCACACAGCACCCAAATTCTTGGCGCTCGACTATCCGAAAAGGGTTTCTGCTTACCCCACCAAACCTGCAAAGATTCTGCTCGAACCGACGGTAAATTACGACGTGGATCAACCCCCATCAGTCGTTTCACCAAAGCCAGAGATTGAATTCCATTAAACAAGCGCGGGAATAAAGCCCCCAACTTCATTAAACGGCCATAATGCTTTAAGGCCAAACGACTCAAATCCAGAAACTTTCTTGACTGATACAAAACTTCCGCCTTTAAACGAGCCATATCCACATTGGCCGGACACTGGCTTTTGCAACCTTTACAGCCAAGGCAAAGCTCCAAGGCATCTTTCAACTCAGGGTGGCTCAAAGCCTGGCGAGGATCCGGTTCCGTCAAAGCATGACGCAATAGGTTGGCTCGCCCGCGCGTCGAATAATTCTCTTCTCGAGTGGCCTGATAAGAAGGACACATTAAACCGCTCGACTTACGGCATGCACCTGCTCCATTACACTTTTCAACGGCGTCCATCAAAGACAGGTCTCCACTCCAATCAAACGCCGTGGTCAATGACTGTCGTGGCTGACGATCTGCACGTAAATTTTCGGTAATCGATACATTTCCGAGAATTACCCCCGGATTGAGCAAATTATGCGGATCAAAAGCGCGTTTCAGTTCTAGCAGCCATGCATAGACCTGTTCGCCAACCTGTTCCTTGAGGAAAGGCGCACGGATTCGGCCATCACCATGCTCACCGGATAAGGCACCGCGATATTTTTTTACCAACGTGGAGTTTCGTTCAGCAATCGTCCGGAACAATTGCTTACCTTCACTGGTCGCCAGATCCAACTCAGGACGGATATGGATCAAACCGACCGAAGCATGCCCGTAATAAACGCAACCCACTCCTAGCTCGGCCATTAAATTCCGCACATCCTGATAATAGTCATACAAGGAGGTCACGGGGACTGCGGCGTCTTCAATCACCGCAACCGCTTTTTTGCGCGTTACTTTCCCCATCAGCATCCCTAGCCCGGCTTTGCGCACTTCCCAAATCTTTGCAGAATCAGCCCGATCAATAACCGGAACCGAGTAAGATCCATTTTGTAACAACCATTGCTGCTGTTCGATCAACCGTTTTGTCAGAGAGTTTTCATCTTCATCAAACAACTCGATCACCAGCACCGCCAGCGGATCACCATCGATCCAAAAACGGTTTTGCTGCTGCTGAAGATTGGTTTTAGTGCCATCCAGTGTAGCTTTATCGATCAACTCTATCGCCGCAGGACGAAACTCCAACAGATGATTTACCACCTTCATCGCCTTTTCGACCGAATCAAAATGGGCACAGATCAGTTGTTGAAATTTTGGCGTTTTGACTAAATTCAGCGTGGCTTTTTTAATCACCGCCAGAGTTCCCTCGCTCCCGCAAATCAAAGGTGCCAGATTAAACGGCCTGCCGTCCGGGTTGAAAGGTTGATGGTGACGGTATAATTCATCCAGAGCGTAACCGGTATTACGGCGTTTAATGGACGGATGCGGATAATGTTCGAGAATGGTCTTGCCGTGGCGCTCAAGCAGGTTGAAAATCGTACGGTAAATGTTTCCTTCAAAGCTCTGCAGCTCGAGTTTTTCGCGCAGTTTTTGTGGAGTCAAAGGTTCGAAAATGGTTTCGGAACCGTCGGCTAGAACCACCTCAATCGATTTAACATACTCGCGGGTCGTTCCATAATAAACCGAGTACGAGCCACAGGAGTTGTTGCCGATCATGCCGCCGATCATGGCCCGGTTGGATGTGGAAGTGTCAGGTGCAAAGCGCAAACCGTCTTTTCTGACAAACGCATTCAGGTCGTCCTGAATCACGCCGGGTTCGACATCGACTTCTTTTTCGTCCGGGCGGTAATCGAGAATATGGGTCAGGTGCTTGGAAACATCAATCACCGCTCCGCTGCCGATCGCCTGTCCGCCTAACGAAGTTCCTCCGGCACGCATGGTAATCGGCAAAGCCAAACGAAGACAGGCCTCAACCTGATGCGTTAAATCGGTTAGAGATTCGGGGCAGATGAATCTCTCGGCCGGAATTTCAAATACCGAAGCATCATTTGAAATAGTTTTAATTGAATTATTCATGTGATTTAAAATTTACACGCTCTTCCAGCAGAGGAGGTCACCATCCATTGCTACCGGAAAAACTCCCAACCCCATAGCAAGAGACCATCACGATAAAATATCGGGGGAAATCGAACTTAATTATTGCTCAACGCTGCTTTCGAACTCTTCAAGTTTGTTTCTAACCGACTGGAAATGCTGTTCATCAGGCTTTCTCCAATCCCCCTCAACCAGAAACTCGTTGGAAAGATAACTTAGCAACCCATGTCTTGCTTCTTGGTCATAATCCCAGCCTGCGACAACCTTTTTGACGGCTGCATTCAAACTTTCCGAGTCCGTCGCCCTCAAGCATAGAAACTGATAGAACGCTTTGCCTAAACAAATAACCGGTTTGTTTAGCAGTACCCCTTCAAAACCGACCGTAGAATTAATCGTTATGACGGCCTGAGACTGGTTAACCAGAGTTTCCGTATCGACTTGATTGGCAAAGAAAACGTTTTTTCTATTTTCTGCTTGAACCATCAGATCGGAGTAATCGACGCTTGAACTCGGATGCAATTTATAAACAACATTTACTCCCAACTTAGACAACACGTTACTGGTCTTTTCGAAAAGATCCAGCATATCGGTTATCCAGGGAGAATGAGCAATAATCTGAGTATCGTAATCGACTTGGAAAGGAACAAAGAAGTAACGCTCCGGTAGCTCAGTTACCCCTTCTTTACTTAAGTGAGTCAACCTGAAATTGCGAGTCGGCAAGCGGCCTTCCAGGTGATATTCAGGCCCTTGCTTGGCATATTCCTGATAAAAACTCAGATTCTGGTTCAAGTCAGAAGAACAGTTAACTCCTGCCAAATTCATTTGTGTGCTATTCGGAAGCCAGCCATTCTCCATATAAATACACCGAACCGGCAAATCTTTAACCAAGGACTTAACAATCAAGCTGTATGGTTTTTGATCATTCCACAACCATACAAACTCTATAGAGGGATATTCTTTGAGATATTTATCCACTTGAATCGCGAGAAGTTCGGCTTTTTTCCGGAACTTTCTCTTATAAATTTTCTGCGCCCACTTCATACTGTACAGCCAATTAAGCTTAGGATTCTTTTTAAGCTTCTCGGTTAACTTAAAATCCAGCGCACGACTCAAATCCAATCCCTTAAGTTTTTTAACAACATCAGGATCCGGATTATTTTTCAAATACTTATCATAAATAATGACATATTCACCATCAAAACAAGTCTTAGCCAAGATATCAAAATAGTTAAATCCTCCCCTATGGCTAATAAACAAATGTTTAATAGAGTTGTTCCGCATAAACCGTTCCTACTAATTTTGGGTGGACGAAAATGAACGAGCTTTCTTTAAACAAATAGCACCTACTGTTCCAGTTTTTCTCACCCAAAGATAACTGTTTTATTCCAATCTTTTAAATACTTGGCCACAAATTGTCAAACCAACTCAATCCGCAATTTCTTAATTGATATAAATCGCCGTTAAAGAGTGAGCATGTCGCCAAACGCAAATATTTTCCAATCCACGCTCTTTTTACTGAAACGCATGACTTCTTTATTGCGTATTTTCCATCACTGTATCGATAATCTGCTTCATCGGCAAAACAGGAATATCCATTTTCTGATATAAATCAGCAAACTGCTTAAAATGCCGGTTTTCCTGATCCGGTTTAATCGCCAAAACTCCAACATCCGGTCTAAAAAGCCGAGTCATAATCAGGGTTGAACTCATATCACCTATGACAAAAGCGTTATCTCGCGGCATAAACGGTAACAGAACTTCAAACGGAATTTTGGCCGGGAGGATACTCACGTTTAGGCGGGAAGAGACTTGCAGCGGATCCAATTGCTGTTCACTCGGATGGTATTTAACCGAAATTCCGTAACCGGAAGACGACAAACTATCGACCAGGTCATAGACTCTGTCGACATAACCGGGAACCAGACGCATGTTTCGATCCTGCGGCAGAGTCAGCACAACCCGACTGTTTTCGATCACTTCCTGGTCAACATCGAAACAAGCCAACCAATGCTGCGTCAATTGGACGAAGTGCGGGGCGTAGAACCATTCAGGGTCGATTTTTTGCATTTTCTTGCGTTGAATCAGCGGATGCCCTTGCTCCGGGTAAGCAAGATACGCAGAGGTAATCCATTTACCCGCACCGACCGTCGGCGGCTGACTCCACCAGTTCCCGTATGCCAGCTTTTTGAAAAATGTATCGACATACCGATCCGAAAAACTTTTTGAAGCCTCTCGACCAACGTAACTGAACAGACCTTCATCAAGGTACACGCCTTCGACCTGCGGATGATTTTTGCGCGAATGATGCATCAAGAACTGGAACTCAATACGCCGGTCGTTACCGCAAAAAATATAATTCGGAGCATACTGCTCGACAATTTCTGCGAGCTCTTTAAAAAGCTGCTTTCGAAAGGCTTTTTTCTGCAACAGGGAGACTTCTCGCCCACCGAAAACAAAAACTTTATCGAAAGGTGAACCGGATTCCTTATCGCGTAAATTCTTGACGAAACAGTCCGACTGCCCCTCATATTGATCAATAAAAATTGCAATGCATTTACGAGCGCGATGTAACGCCAAGGCTGACGAAACAAACATATGCAAAGGGGTTGAAATCAGGTAGTAATCAAACATCTTCGAGCCATTTCTCTACTTCCGGAACGCCGATATTCTGTAAGGAAAGCCTTTCCTGATCGCCGGAAAAATTCTTTATATACTGACTTGCCAACGGAGAAACCAAACGAGCCACCTTGGGTCCATCCGCACCGACCAGCTCCGGGTCGGTCACGCGATAAAGAACCAGTAATGGAACATCCAAAGCAGCCGCCACATGTGACAATCCGGTATCCACCGAAACGACCGCATTCGCATTTTTCAATAAGGCCGCCATCTCATTCAGAGTCAGCATCCGTTCGGGAACCCAGACATCCTTATCGGACAAATCGGCTTTTAAACGAAGAGAACGAAGTTTTTCCTCGTCATTACCCCACGGGAGCACCACTTTTAGCCCTGACTCCACGGCCTTACGCAAAAGCTGATACCAGTTTTCTTCCGGCCAATATTTAGTTGCCCAAGTCGTACCGTGCAGACAGACCAAATAATTCTCGCTGCTCCATGGCAAAGCCTCGGGGCGATTCCACAACTCCGTCTGCAAACCATAATAAATCGGTTGACCTTGCGGTAATTCATAGCCTAATGCCTGGGCAAAAAGCAAGCGCAAGCGCAATATAGCGTGCTGTGATTTTTCTACCGAAAATTTGCGTTGATAAAATAAGCTGGCAAGCGGTTCGCGGGCACTCTTCAGGTCAAAACCGCTTATCGCCCCCTGTATTCTGCGGCCGACCCAAACGCTTTTATAAAGCCCTTGCGCATCCAGAATCAAATCGTAGGATGTCTGATTAATTTCCTCAAAGAAGGCTCTGACCTGGCGACGAGTTTCGCCTTTAAACAGGCTTTTTCGCCACTCTCTCAACTCAATCGGATAGACCTTATCTACTGCCGGATGCCACTTGGGAATTTCCGCAAACGTCTTTTCTACGACCCAATCGACCTTAATGTTTGGCATGGCCTGTAGCGCATCAGACAGAGCCGGAAACGTATGAAAAACATCCCCCATCGAGGACATCTTGATCAGCAGGACGCGCATCTATTTAAAATCCAAAACCTTCGGATTCTCACTTAACCAGGTCAAGTACTTCTCGACGCCCTGAGCAACCGTATGGAAAGGCGCATCATATCCAGCGTCTCTTAACAAAGTATTATCCGCCTGAGTAAAGCTTTGGTAAGCCCCTTTCAAATGTTCCGGAAACGGAATATATTCGATTTCACCTTTGCCGTGGAAAGCAATCACCGCTTCGGCGATATTCTTAAACGGTTCCGCTTGTGCCGGCCCCAGATTGAAAATACCCGATTTCTCCGGATTCTGCATAAACCACAAATTGACACTCACAACATCTTCGATATACACAAAATCGCGGGTCTGCATGCCGGCATCATAGCCATCGTACGGGCCAAACAGTTTCAACTTCTCACCGGCAAGCAGCTGGTTATGCAATTTGAAAGCCACACTGGCCATATCCCCCTTATGTTGTTCACGAGGGCCATATACATTGAAATAACGGAAACCGACAATCTGGCTTTGCGCCGTCGGAAGGATTCCACGCACATACTGGTCGAACTGAAACTTGGAAAAACCGTAAGCATTCAACGGCTTTTCGTATTGGCGCTCTTCAATAAAGGTCGGTCCGTCTCCATATACAGATGCTGAAGAAGCGTATAAGAACGGAATTTTATAATCCAGACAATAATGCAATACATCTTTAGAGTATTCGTAGTTATTGTCCATTAAGAATTGACCGTCCCATTCGGTGGTCGCGGAACAGGCCCCTTCATGAAACACGGCATCGATCTTCGGTAGGCCCTGTTCAGCAAAAATTCGCTGACGGAAATCTTCTTTATCTAAAAAATCCGCAAAATCGCAATCCGCCAAATTGATAAATTTCTTACCGTTTTTTAGATTATCGACCACCAAAATATCGGTGCGACCCATAGCATTTAACGCCTTGACGATATTGGAACCGATAAACCCCGCTCCACCAGTGACTACAATCATCTGCTCTGTCCGTATTTCTTATGTTTCATTTATTCGCTAGTCCAATCCGCACTCAACACTCAGCAAGATTACGAATTCAACTCATTCTTCTCTCGGCCCCGACAGCATACACAGTACTAACGTTTCCGAAATTCAGAAGCAATTCTATCATTTCATCGCCGATAAAAATTGTAAAATACCCCCTATTTAGCAAGCGTGGATACAGCCTTCATGACACATTTTCACTCTGTATGGGACAGAGTCAAAGCACATCTTCAAGCCTGGTTTATTGACCACGAGCTGTTGAGAGTCATATATCGTAATTTCTTCAGACTGTCGAATAACGCCTATAGGAGCAACCACCCGTCTCCGGCGTTTATCCGCAAAATGCAGCGTGAACACGGGTTAAAGAGCATTATCAGCCTGCGCGCAGCCAACAAATCCGGCCCCTACCGTCTGGAAAAAGAGGCTTGCGATCAACTCGGCATTCACCTTATCAACCATACAATGTCATCACGTGCTCTACCGAAAGTCGATCAGGTTCTCAAAGCCAAAGAAATTTTGGAGACAGCAGAATACCCTATCCTGATTCATTGCAAATCCGGGGCCGACCGCGCGGGATTGATGAGCGTCTTCTATAAATTATTCATTGAAAAAGAGCCGATTGAAGTCGCCTTAAAACAATTAAGCATGAAATACGGTCACTTCCGCTGGGCGGAAACCGGTAAACTGGATTTCTTTTTCGACGAATACCTGCGATTTGCCAAACTTCATCCAGAAACCGATTTTGTGGATTGGTTACAGAACCATTATGACCGTGAAGAGCTAAATCGCCGTTTCAAAAGCGACGGCTGGGCAAACATCGTGGTTAATAAAATCTTGAGACGAGAATAATGCTCGATCGTACGACTTTAAACCTGTACCGACGCTTACTAAAATATATCCTTCCCTACAAAGCCATGATTGCCGTTACCATGCTATCCCTGGTCGTCATAGCCGCGATGGAACCGGCGACAGCGATGGTCATGAAGGATCTGGTGGACGAGAGTCTGATCGCTAAAAACCCGGACTCTTTCATTCAGATGCCATTACTACTGGCGGGAATATTCATCATAAAAGGCTTTGCCGAGTATTTCAGCAAGGTATTCAGTCAGTGGATCGCCCAGAAAGCGATTCTTGCCATTCGTACTGACATGTACAGCAAAATGCAAAACCTGCCTTTTGCTAAATTTCAGTCGTACGGTACCGGCAATCTGATGTCCAAAATCACCTATGACGTGCCGCAAGCCAGTAACGCACTTTCCACCGCCTGGGTAACCTTAATCCGCGACAGCCTGACGATTCTTGCACTGATTGCCTATCTGCTATACACATCCTGGCAACTGACATTACTGATGTTGATTGTCGGCCCTGTCGTCGCCTGGATCATCGACAAAGCCAGTAAATTGATGCGCAACTCCTCCAAAGCGATGCAAAAAAACATGGGACAAATGACCCATCATCTAGAGGAAAGCTTGAACGCCTATCAGGACATTAAAATCTACGCAGCCGAATCCTATGAGCAAAAGCGCTTTAAACAAACCGGCAGCGAGCTTCTGAATAATTCCATGCACGTCACCAAAGTATCGGCATTGAACGTCCCCTTGGTGCAGGTTCTTGCCGCAATCGCTTTGTCGGGCGTTGTATATATTGCGATGCAAATGTCCGCCAAAGATCTCTTCACGCCCGGCGAACTGCTCGCTTATATCACGGCAATGGCATTAATTTTCGAACCGATCCGCCGTTTAACCAGCATCAACGAAACCGTGCAAAAAGGTATGGCCGCTTCGGAAAGTATCTTTGAATTGCTCGACCAGCCTGACGAACCGGATCAAGGTTCTAACAAAATCGAGCATCTGAAAGGCGAAATTCGCTTCGAAAATGTCGAATTCCGTTACAACAACAGTACCCAACCGGCCCTAAACAACTTTAACCTGGTTATCCCTGCTGGAAAAACCACCGCTCTGGTCGGCCAATCCGGCAGTGGGAAAACGACACTGGTTAATCTGATCACACGCTTCTATGACACCACCCAGGGTGGCATCTATTTAGATGGCGAAAACCTGCAATCACTGGATCGCAACCATCTTCGCGAACAAATTGCGCTTGTCGGGCAGAAAGTGACACTCTTCGCCGACACGGTTGCTGCCAACATTGCATACGGACGAGCAGACATACCGCGAGAAGCAATTATCGCCGCCGCTAAAGCCGCGCATGCCTGGGAGTTCATCGAACAATTACCGCAAGGCCTTGAGACGCAGATCGGTGAAAACGGCAGTCTGCTTTCCGGCGGACAGCGTCAGCGTATCGCCATCGCGCGCGCTTTTTTAAAAAACGCACCGATCTTGATTCTCGACGAAGCAACCTCGGCGCTCGACAATCAGAGTGAGAAGATGATTCAGGAAGCGATGGAAGTACTTAAACAAAACCGTACGGTCATCATCATCGCCCACCGTCTAAGCACCATTGAAAATGCCGACCAGATTGCGGTTCTCTCGCAAGGACAACTGGTCGAACTCGGCAATCATCGTCAGCTACTGGCACATCAAGGATATTATTCAGGCCTGTACCAGCAGGGAGAGCTGGCCGATGAAAGCTAAGCGCCCGCAAAAGAATAAGCAGATTACTCCATTTCAATATGCTTTTCTTGCACCGAAATACTGGGGGATCTGGTTGGGATTAGGCCTTCTCCGCTTGATCAATTTTCTGCCTTACAAACAGAAAATGGCTTTGGGAAAGCAAATCGGCAAACTCCTGTACAGAATTGCCGGCAAACGTCGACGTCTGGCTTTGGCGAACATTCGTTTAGCCCTGGCAGAGCTAAATGACCAACAGCAGTTGGAAATTCTCAAGAAGCACTTCGAGTCGATAGGCATCGCCTTAATCGAAAGCGGTATCGCCTTATGGGGCGAACACCGAAAAAATCATAAAACCTCTTTTGAAAGCTCGCTGATCGAACTTGTTGACGGTGAAAACCTGCAAGAAGCCAAGCAGGCAGGAAAAGGGGTTTTAATCGTCTCACCGCATTTCACTACCGTCGAAATGACAGGAGTGCTTCTCTCCTTTCTAACACCATTCCGACCGGTATACCGACCGCACGACAATCCACTCATGGATTATTTAATTGCCAAAGGGCGTTCGATTGAATTCGACGACGGCTCGAAAGTGCAACCGATCTCTAATGCCAACACACGTGAAATGCTTAAGGCACTTCGAAACGGTGAATGCATGGTGATACTTCCCGACCAGAGATATCGGACCAAAGGACATGTTAAGGTTCCTTTTTTCAACCATATTGCCCCAAGTAATCCCGCCACATCCAAACTGAGTAAATTGACCGGCTGCAAAGTCGTACTCGCATTTACCAGCCGACTTGACAACGGCAAATACCAAATCCGCTTCCTGCCTGCTTTGAAAGATTTTCCTTCCGGAGACGATTACCAGGATACCCTTCGACTGCATCACATCTACGAAGATGCTATTCGCAGCAACCCTACCCAATATTTATGGGTCCACAACCGCTGGGATCTTAAAGATTATTAATCGTGACCCGTGATTAGCAAAAAACCTCTAAGGACTTTCGACACGAAATTCTCCAACCCAAATAAAAAGGCCGCGACAATCGAAATTGTCACGGCCTTCAAAACTAAACCCGTTTGGCATCTATGCAGCCAAATCAGTGTCCACCTGCATGATTCGGATCAAAATCGATCAACACATACTCGGCACCGCAATATGGACATTTCGCTTTACCGGTCTTTTCAATCGGCAAGTAGACTCTGGGGTGCGAATTCCACTTACTCATCTCCGGCGTCGGACAATGTAAAGGCAAATCCGCTTTAGTCACCTCATAATGTTTTTTAGCGTTCGTCGAGTTTGACGTCATCCGTAACTCCTAATCGTTTGAAAATTTTATTATGCAACCGGGGTCAGCCAGTCCATGTGAGCAGGCGAACGCCCGTGAACGATGTCGAAATAAAGCGACTGCAACTGCTCGGTTACAGGCCCACGAGTACCGGCTCCGATCGCACGACCGTCCAGCATACGAATTGGCGTCACTTCGGCCGCTGTTCCGGTAAAGAAAGCCTCATCGGCAATATAGACTTCGTCACGGGTAATGCGTTTTTCAACCACTTCAATGCCGGCATCCTTAGCCAACTGCATGATTGTACGTCGGGTAATACCGTCCAAACAGGAAGTTAATTCCGGCGTATACAGAACACCATCTTTAACCATAAAGAAGTTTTCACCAGAACCTTCGGAAACATAACCATCCACGTCAAGCAATAGTGCTTCATCGCAGCCATGACTGATCGCTTCCTGAAGAGCCAACATCGAGTTCATATACTGACCGTTGGATTTTGCTTTGGTCATGGTTACGTTAACGTGATGACGGGTATAGGAAGAAGTGGCAATTTTAATACCACGGGTCAAATTCTCTTCACCCATGTAAGCACCCCATTCCCAAGCTGCAACCATAACATGCACCTGCAAATTATCGGCACGCAGTCCCATTCCTTCCGAACCGAAAAACGCCATCGGACGAATATAGGCCGATTTTAAACCATTTTCTCGGACAGAGGCTTTTTGCGCCTCATTCAAGGTCTCTTTATCGAATGGAAGCTGCATATTCAAAATTTTTGCGGAGTTAAACAAACGATCGGTATGTTCCTGCAAACGGAAAATAGCAGTACCCTGTTCGGCATCATAGGCTCGGACCCCTTCAAATACCCCCATTCCATAATGCAAGGTGTGGGTTAGCAAATGGACTTTAGCCTCACGCCAAGGAACCATTTCTCCGTCCAACCAAATCACGCCATCTCTGTCCGCCATCGTTTGCATTCAAAAAATCTCCCACAAAAATTAAAAAAGTTTAAGCCGGTCATTTTATCGCAAAATCAATTTTTTTTGATTTTTTTTCAGTACTTTACGGTAAGAATTCGCTAAGTAAATCCCTCCCGAAAACACGCCTCTATTCGCCCTGAAACATCTTTCGACAAATTACCCGAATTTATAGACCACTCTCTGATACTAAATAAGACTAATATAGAGAAATTCAATAAATTTTATCCGCTTAGCAGGTCCTATGTGCTTGCTATTTTATTCACAATAGATAAAATCACTTTTTTAAATTTAAAAAATTAAGTTTGAAAAGCAACCTTGTTAGGTCAGATTTTTAAGTCGCCAACACACGAATTCAAAACCACTGTGTCGACAATTTAAAAATATTACCTAGGGTTGCTTTTTTGTTTTGGCCGAAGACTCAAAAGTTCCATCAAGACTTCGCCTCGGAGACTGATTAAATTATGTCAAACCATTTAATGAATACTTATGCTCGCCTGCCAGTCAGTTTTGATAAAGGCCAAGGCGCTTTATTATTTGATGCAAACGGTCAAGCTTACCTGGATGCCGTCAGCGGAATTGCCGTGTGCAGCCTTGGGCATGCCCATCCTGACGTCAGTGAAGCGATCTGCAATCAAAGCCACAAACTGATTCACACTTCAAATCTCTATCAAATCGAAAACCAGCAGCAGCTAGCAGATCGTTTGATCGATATCTCCGGCATGGATCGAGTCTTTTTCAGCAACTCGGGCGCTGAAGCGAATGAAGCTGCGATCAAAATCGCCAAGAAATACGGCCACCAGAAAGACATCGACAAAGCCGAAATCATCGTGATGGAAAACAGCTTTCACGGCAGAACCATGGCGACTTTATCCGCTACCGGAAATGCTAAGGTTCAGGAAGGTTTCACCCCTCTGGTCGAAGGCTTTATTCGTGTACCGTTTGACGATATCGAAGCTGTTAAAGCGCACAGCAGCAATCCGAATATCGTCGCTATTTTGGTCGAGCCGATCCAGGGTGAAGGCGGTGTGCACATTCCGCAAGACGGTTATCTGAGTGCCCTAAAAGCGATTTGCGAAGAGCACGGCTGGCTACTGATGCTGGACGAAATTCAAACTGGACTTGGTCGTACAGGTAAGTGGTTTGCCGGACAGCACGACGGTGTTACTCCGGATGTAATGACCCTGGCCAAAGCACTCGGTAACGGTGTACCGATCGGAGCCTGTCTTGCCAAAGGCAAAGCTGCCGAGGTTCTGGCTCCCGGCAACCATGGCACAACCTTCGGAGGGAATCCGCTGGCATGCGCCGCAGGTCTGGCCGTTCTGAATGCACTTACTGTTCATAATCACATTGAGCAGGTTGCCAAAAAAGGCGAAGCTCTGCTGAACGCATTCAAACAGAGCTTGTCCGGTGTAGCCGGCGTCAAACAAATCCGCGGCCGCGGCTATATGCTAGGTATTCAGCTTGACCGTCCTTGCGGTGAGTTGGTAAGCAAAGCCCTGGAAAACAAACTTCTGATCAACGTAACTCGGCAGGACACCGTTCGACTATTGCCGGCTTTCGTTATGACACAACAACAAAGCGACCAGCTGGTCGAAGAAGTCACTCAATTAATCAAAGACTTTTTAAGTCAATAAAACGGAGGGCAACCTGGTTAGACAGGCCTATTCGACATTATTTTAAATTTCTGGCCAACTAGTCAGACCGCGCTCTCGACAGCAATTCAAGACTGAAAAAGAAACGCTATGACTGTAAGACATTTTTTAACACTCAAAGATTTAACTCCGGCAGAGCTGCAGCAGCTACTGAAACGAGGAATCGAACTCAAGCAGATGCAAAAAGCGGGCGAAATTTTCGAACCGCTTAAAAACAAAACCTTGGCGATGATTTTCGAAAAATCCTCGACCCGTACCCGCATCTCTTTTGAAACCGGCATGACTCAACTGGGCGGTCACGCGCTGTTCCTGTCCCCACGAGATACTCAACTGGGTCGTGGAGAACCGATTGAAGATTCCGCTCGCGTCATTTCCAGCATGGTCGACGGCATTATGATCCGCACCTTTGGTCACGACATCGTCGAAACCATGGCTCAATATTCGCAAGCCCCGGTAATCAACGCCCTGACGGATGATTTTCACCCTTGCCAACTGTTGGCCGACATGCAGACTTACTACGAGCATCGCGGCAGTATCCAAGGCAAGACCGTTACCTGGGTCGGCGATGGTAATAACATGTGCCATAGCTACATCAATGCCGCCGCTCAATACGACTTTAAATTACGCATCGCGTGCCCGGAAGGTTTTGATCCAAATCCTGAGCTGGTGACAGCGCACGCAGATCGAGTAGAAATCGTCCGCAACGTAATGGATGCCGCGGAAAGCTCCGATTTGATCGTGACCGATGTTTGGGCCAGCATGGGACAAGAAGAAGAGCAGCGTCTTCGCGAAGCCGCTTTCGCCGACTATCAAGTCAATAAAGCGGTAATGCTGCAGGCGAATTCGGATGCGCTATTTATGCACTGCTTGCCGGCTCACCGTGGTGAGGAAGTCACCGCCGAAGTCATCGATGCCGAAGGCACCGTCGTCTGGGACGAAGCGGAGAACCGTTTACACGCCCAAAAGGCACTGCTGGAATTCCTGATGAGCAATTAATTTAGGCAATAGTTACGCATCGATAAAAAAATAGGAGGTAAATACCTCCTATTTTTTTATCTGCCCGACAACAATTCTAGAGCAATTGCTTTCGGCTCAAAAACGCCTGAGACAAGGTGCTGCTATCCAGATACTCCAACTCACCGCCAACAGGAATCCCTTGTGCCGGACGCGAGACCGTCACAGAATACTTGTCGGCCAACTGCTGGATATAGTGTGCCGTCGCCTCCCCTTCAACCGTTGGATTAGTGGCAACAATCAACTCCTGAATCGGCTCCTTATCCAAGCGCGCTTCGAGAAGCTCCAAGCCTAATTCTGCAGGACCAATACCGTCAATCGGAGACAAGTGCCCCATCAACACAAAATACTTTCCGTTAAAAGCACCGGAAGCCTCGATCACAGCAATATCCGCCGGGCTTTCGACAACACACAGCAAAGTCGCGTCACGATGGTTAGAAGCACAAATCTGACAGACTTTCTCTTCCGTCAAGGTTCGACAACTTTCACAGTGCCCGACATTCTGCACCGCATCTCGCAATACATCGGCCAAACGCGAAGCTCCATTACGATTTCGTTCCAATAGATAAAACGCCATGCGCTGTGCCGATTTTGGGCCGACACCAGGCAAAACCTGAAAAGCTTCAATCAGAGATTGAATTAAAGGACTGGACATCTGTTATCGCTTTAAAACGGCATTTTCATTCCGCCCGGCAAATCCATACCGGCCGTTAATCCACCCATTTTTTGCTGAGTCTCCTGTTCAAGACGACGAGAAGCGCTGTTGACCGCAGCAGCGATCAAATCTTCCAACATTTCCTTATCATCCATCAGGCTTTCATCAATATCAACTCGAATCAGCTCGTGCTTACCGGTCATAGTCACCTTAACCATACCGCCGCCGGCTTCGCCGGTAATTTCCATATTGGCGATCTCTTCTTGCGCTTTCTGCATATTCTTTTGCATCTCTTGCGCTTGTTTCATCAGGTTTCCTAAACCGCCTTTTCCACCAAACATGGGTTTTCTCCTTTAGATTTGCGTTCTGTCATTTGTCATATTCAAACTGTGCACAACTTATCCACAGCTTGTTCTATTAAATCATTCCGGTACATTTTCTAGTGGTGCGATTGTCTCTTCCAGCAATTGCCAACCGAATTTAGCCCTTAAATCCAGCACCTTCGGGTCCTGTAAAATCGAATCTCGGGCCTGTTGCATGCGCAGCTCTCTCTGCTGTTGCTGATAAGCTCGCGGCGTAAAATGCGCTGCCGCCTGAACCCAAGAGAGCTTGAACGACGGCCCGAATAACTCTGCAACTGCACTCTCTATCTGCTGAAACGCCCCTCCCTGCCTGGAAAAGTCCTCGGCAGGATCAAGACTAAGTTCCAGACGATTCTGGTCATAAAAAACCAGCACCGAATTCATCGCTACTTCCGCAGCCATGCCTTTTAACTGCAACTGCGCAATCAACTCCATCCACTGCAATACCTGCTCATTTTCAGTAGCATTGATAAACCGATCCGGAGCAACAACTTCCTCTGTCGAGGTTTCGTAGGTGATCGTTTCCGGTTGTTGCATCCCAGCCCCAAAATGATCCATTGGGATGGCAAAACGCTCTTCCTGCCGTACCGCCTCAAAGTTGTCAGAATTCCAAGCGGTCGGAGCCATATCGGGCACTTCAACTTCAGGCTCCGACATGGAAAGATATTGATCATTCACGTACTCACTTGCGGCCTGCAAGGCTACAGAATCGCTTGGGATTGTTGAAGCGCGGTCTCGAGGTTGAGTCGGAATGACATTCGCTGTGCTGATCGGGTCGGAATCCTTCGACCCCGCCTCAGGCTTTCCCAGCGCCTGCAGCCTCGCTCTTACTTCCGCCAAATGATCCACTTCAGCAGGCACTTCGGGCTCAACCTGCATTTCAGCAGACGCATGCGATTGTGCAAACATTTGCTCCTCTGGAGGAACCATCGCATCTTGCGAAGCCGATTCAATCTCCTGATTTTCCAACGGCTGAGAGGCTTCCTCTAACTGAAGTTCCGGCTTTTTAATCTGCTTACCGACCAGACTCCTTGCCGAAGCCAATCCGGCCATCGCTTCTTCAATCGACATTTCGCCCAATTGAACTTCCGGATGAACTTGCGGTTCAGGCTGAGTTATTAGCGGCGCAGTTTTTTCTGGAGCGGCATTCGGCTTAACAATCTGCGGTTTCGTGGGACTTTCAGATACCTCCAACGGCCGGAAAGCCAACATACGAATCATCGCCATTTCAAAACCGATACGAACATCCGGGGCAAGCAGCATATCTTGTTTGGCCAAAAGTGCAATCTGATACAAGACCTGAACCCTTTCAGGATGCATATCCTTCGCCAGTTCCTGAAGCGCATCGACGGGGAAAGCCCCTTCCACCGGCAAATCTCCGAACAGCTGGATCGAAGCGAGCCCATGCAAAAGCTCGATCAACTGCGCCAGCAGCGCCGAATAATCAACTCCCATTAAAGCCAGATGCTGAATTTGACTTTTTAAGCCTTCGATATTCTGCTCTGCTAATGCCTGTACCAGTTCCAAAGAATGCTGCTGATCGACCAAACCAAGCATCGTTTGCACAGCGTCGAATTCAACTTGACCACCGCCGTAAGCGATCGCTTGATCAAGCAGACTCAAAGCATCACGCGCCGAACCGTCGGCACTGTGCGCGATCAATCCAAGGGCGGCGGCTTCAAACGGAAGCTGTTCCTGTTGCAGAATCATTTGCAGGTGAGACTGAATTTGTGTCTGAGTCAGGCGCATCAGATTGAATTGCAGGCAGCGAGACAGTACGGTGATCGGCAACTTGTGCGGGTCAGTCGTCGCCAGCAAGAATTTAACATGCTCCGGCGGTTCTTCCAGCGTCTTCAACAACGCGTTGAAACTGCTTTTGGACAACATGTGCACTTCATCGATCAGATAAACCTTATAGCGGCCTTGCGTCGGTGCAAACTGGACATTATCAAGAATTTCTCTGGTATCGTCGACTTTGGTTTTAGAAGCGGCATCCACTTCAATCAGGTCGATAAAACGCCCTTCGTCGATCGAGCGGCATGCAGCACATTGCCCGCAGGGCTGCGAGGATACACCGTGTTCGCAATTCAGCGCTTTAGAGAAAATACGCGCAATGGTCGTCTTCCCGACACCGCGTGTGCCGGTGAACAGATAAGCATGGTGCAAGCGCTGCTGATCCAAAGCATTAGAGAGAGCTTGCATGACGTGTGTCTGACCAACCAGCTCACTAAAATTTTTAGGACGCCATTTTCGCGCCAGAACCTGATAACTCATGCAATCCTTTAACCTTAATGCGAACAAAATATGGCAAGCCGAAGCTCAACATCGAATCCATTTTCCGACCCGAAAAGCCATGCTCGTCCCGAACTAATTCGAGACAAAATAAGTCAACATTTTAACGTGAAACCGGGTGTAAAGGGATAAGAATTTAAACGCAATCAGGAAAGGTTAAAGCAAGCGATCTAAAGAATTAAAACAAAGAGGACAATAAGAAAAATGGAGGCAACTTCGCCCGCCGGTCCTCGGCGCACGCATCAGAAGGTACCGTTGCTTCCTTCCGGACCTGGCGGGGTTCCCGACTTAGCGTCGCGAGGGGACGAACGAAGTCACCATAATTGGAGCGGGTAAGGAGAATCGAACTCCTCTCATCGGCTTGGAAGGCCGAGGTAATAGCCAATATACGATACCCGCTTGGCGGAGAGCGGGGGATTCGAACCCCCGATAGGTATTAACCTATACCCGCTTTCCAGGCGAGCTCCTTCAACCACTCAGACAGCTCTCCGAAGGAATGCAGGATTATACAAGGCGTATCTAGGCTTGTCTAGAGTATCGCCTGTTTTTTATTAAAGCTTACAACGCTTCCCAGCCGCCCCAGAAAAGCCAACCTTTATATTTGAACCGCGAGATTTCGCAATTCAATCCTTCGTAAGCTTTTTCCCAATCGATGAAAGGACCAAGAAGAAAGGCGGTTAAACGATCCTGAAAATTCATATCATTCGGATTGCTATGCATAATGGTTTCGCAGCTCTGGTAAATACCACCATCGGTGTTTTGCCAAAAACAACGATCACTATTAACATTATCAGAATCGGTATAAGGAGTACAGGTTCCGCTACGTCCGACATAAGCTGTGTCGGAAAACAATATATTCGGGTCCGTTACATCAATAACCAACCCTCCAAGTCCACCAAGCAAACCGCCTAATAATCCATTCAACAGACCATTGGTTATCGATGTCAGGGTTTGCCCTATCGCATTGACCAGCCCTCCGCATGGTCCGGTCAGCAAACCGCCGGTATCCAGTAAATTAATTAAGTCGACACTGACATTAGTTAAAGAGCAACGATACTGGTTTTGATTACTGATTGAATCCGGTTCAATATCGCTGGCCTGCATGGTTGAACCATCTTGATTTGAGGCAACCATTTGCGATGACGGCGCCAACAAATCCAGCAGCCCTCCAACCGTATACAGCAAACCACCCTCGTCGTCCAACGGATCATCACCATCTTCAACGGCCACATTCATCTGCGACAGCACTCGCATGAAATCACTATTGGTATAGTCATCCGTGTAAAGTAAACCAAGTAAAACGCTATTTTGCGATGGTGTCTGGCCGATCCAGCCGGAATGAAAATCGACCCACGGATATTTCACTTTGGAATTATCGGTATAAGCCGGATGAGGCGGAGCATAACCGTATTCACAATAATTTTGCCTTGCCACCGAACCCTTTACACGGATCGCCTGCTTAAACTGTGCCGGCTCAACCCCGACCAAGTCGGGAACTGAAAAATCGGCATCAAGACAACTTTTATAACGGGTGTCGCAATAACAGTCCTCTTCGTCATCCATTAAGCCAAATAAAGCTCTACCCTGCGGAACAAAACCGTAAAAGTAATCGTCCGTCCATAACTGTACGGCAACGGCACTGAATTCCGGCGGAGGCTCTGCCGCCTTAGGGTTTTCAGAATTGGAGCCAAGAGGTATAAAACACCCTTCCTTGTTAATACTGTTTGGATCTTTACAGGCTTCTGAATCGGAGAAATTACCGAAGGTGATTTTTTTATGAATCGTACGATTAGTACTGTCACCACCTTCGACAACATAACCGGATCGGGCAAGAATGGCTTCCGCCACCTGGCTGGTCTGATTAGCAGACACCGTTCCTTCTTCCAGCATTGTCCGTGTAATCGATAGCTCGGAACGTAAGGCCGCTTCGGCGATTGTGCGGGCATAATTATCCAGTTCCCGGTCGATGATTTTGAGCTTGGCGTACTCCATAACCATCCCGAAACCGAGAACCGCCGTTATCAGACTACTGATAACAAAAAAAGTTACCGCGCCCTGTTGACGCTTAAAACTTAATGATCTCATAGCAACTTACTGATCCGATTATCAAACATGGCACCATGCCAGAATCTAAGAAAATACATTTAAAGGAATTAACTCTCCCAGCATATTAACTTCGGTAAAACAATCAAGATAATTCACACCATCCCAGCCATATACTCAACGTCCTGGATTCTCAAAGATTACACAACTTCCGGTCCTTGGTGCAGACTCTTAACTGGCGCGCCCCTTCCTGCTAAAAAATGATTCTCTTTAAACCAATTCCTATAGCTCTTCCCATCCCCCCCAGAAAAGCCAGCCTTTATATTTGAACCGCGAGACTTCGCAATTCAACCCCTCGTAGGCTTTTTCCCAATCGATGAAAGGTCCGAGAAGAAAGGCAGTCAAACGATCCTGAAAAGTCATATCGTTCGGATTGCTATGCAAAATATTCTCACAACTCTGATACACGCCGCCGCCTGTGCTTTGCCATAAGCATCGGTCGTTAGTGATATTATCCGCATCGGTAAATGGAGTGCAAACTCCACTTCGCCCAATATAAGCCGTATCAGAAAACAACACATTCGGATCCGTCACGTCTATCACCAAACCGCTTAGCAGCCAGCTCAAGATTGATGACAAAGTACTGGCAATATTATTGACCAACCCGCCGCAAGGTTCAGACAACTCTCCCTCCGCATCAAGCAAATCGACCAGATCCACACTTAAATTGGTCAGGGAACAGCGATATTGGTTACGTCCGTCTGTCGTTGCCGGATCAATATCACTGGCTTGCATAGCAGTACCATCGCTATTTAAAGCAACCATCTGAGAAGTTGGAGCGAGAAGGTCAAGCAATCCTCCGACCGTATAAAGCACGCCTCCTTCATCATCCAGAGGATCGTCACCATTACTGACCGTCACATTTTTTTGCGCCAGAACCCGCATAAAATCGGTTTTGGAATAGTTGCCAGCATAAAGCAATCCGAGCAACACACTGGTTTCCGGCGGCGTTTGCCCGATCCAGCCGGAGTGAAAATCAACCCATGGATATTTTGATATGGAATTGTCCGGGTGGGAGACGTGTGGAGGAACATAGCCGTATTCACAGTAATTCTTCCGGGCTTCCGAGCCTTTTACCGTAATCGCAATTTTAAACTCGGCTGGTTCGACATCAGGCAACTCGGAAGAGTTAAAGTCTGCATCCAAACAGCTTTGATAACGGGTATCGCAATAACAACCGTCGTCATCCTCCATTAAGCCAAATAAAGCTCTACCTTGAGGGACAAAACCGTAAAAGTAGTCGTCGGTCCACAATTGCACGGCAACCGCGCTAAATTCCGGCGGAGGTTCTGCGGCTTTCGGATTTTCTGCATTGGAACTAAGCGGAATGAAGCAGCTCTCTTTATTGATACTGCTTGGGTCGGCGCAGACACCTGAATCGGAGAAATTACCGAAAGTGATTTTTCTGCGAATCACTCGATTAGATTCCTCTCCACCCTCGGTGATATAGCCGGAACGTATCAGTATCGAGTCTACTACTTGAGCGGTCTGATCAGAAGAGATCACCCCCTCTTCCAGCATTGTTCGAGTAATCGAAAGCTCGGAACGTAGTGCGGTTTGGGCAATCGTGCGGGCATAATTATCCAGTTCACGGTCGATGATCTTGAGCTTGGCATACTCCATAATCATTCCAAAACCGATAATCGCCGTGATCAGGCTACTGATAACGAAAAAAGATATTGCGCCTTGTTGACGCTCAAAACTTGATGATCTCATGGCAACTTACCTATTCGGTTATCGAATATTGCACCATGTCAGAATCTAAGAAAATACACTTAAGGAATTGACTCTCATAGCTCATTAACTTCGGCAAAATAATCAAGATAACTCACACCATCCCAGCCTTGCCTCCAAGTCCCCTTGGAAATTCAGCGCTTACAATTATGACCGATCCCTGGTGTAGGTATTAACGGGCCTTACATCCTTTTAAACCCTCACAAAGATTCCCGGACAAATCACTTAAGGGAAATCATTTTATGTATCGGCCGAAATAGTAATTTTTTAACCTGATTTTTTAAGAACCATCTTTTAACGACTTATGCCTATAACTCTTCCCATCCTCCCCAGAAAAGCCAACCCTTATATTTAAAATGGGACACCTCGCAATCCAAACTCTCATAAGAAGCATTCCAATCGGTCAAAGGCCCCAGTAAAAAAGCCGTCAGACGCTCGCCAAAACTCATTACCTTATCATTCGGCATGCTGGACATAATCGCTCTACAACTTTGATATTCGATACCATTATGCAGGCAACTACCCGGATTCAGACTATCTTCATCCGTTCCGTAGATACACACTCCCGAACGTCCAATATAGACTGGATCACTTACGACTACATCAGGATCCAGCAGATCATCAAGAATTTGAGTCAGGCCGTCGACACCAAGAAAACCTAGCAACCCATCTAAACCAAGCGGTTTTAATAGAAGACCGCCCAAAAGGTTAAACAGTGGACTTGTGAGAGCATCTAAAACGCCTAAAATTTGCGAAACTGGTGCATCACAATCCATTGCCAGTGCATTTTGCTGCAAACCTAAAAAACCGGTTAAAAAATTCAGAATCGATAAATCAACACCGGCATTCACCAATGAGCATTTATATTGATAGCCATTATTGGGCAGTTCAGATTTTTGCTCAATTGACATTGATGGCTGATCCAGACGGGAATACAGTAAAGAAGAACCTGTATTAGGATTTAAAATATCCAACAAATCAGTTACGGTTGGAATCAGTCCCGTCGTATCGTAGAGCATATCCACGCCTTCGTTAACATAAACGGGTTTTTGCTCCAAAACATGATCGAAATCGACTTGAGAATATCCCGAGGCGTAAACCAAGTTCAACAACCAGCCGTTATCTTTGGCATTAGGGACATTTCCAACCCAACCTTGCTTATTGGCAAAACTGATATAGGGATACTTACTTGTTGATGCATCCACCGGACTGGTGGTGGTATAACCGTATTCACAGTAATTTTTTCGCGCTTCAGAATTTGGGACTGAAATGGCTTGTGCAATGGCATTCGCCTCCGAAGGTGTAATCGAATGCCCCGTAACTGGTTTTAAATTTAATATATCCAATATATCGCGGGTGACATGCGGCCTTAACGCTTTAGCTATCTCAACTTTGGATAAGTCTCCGCTAACGCAAGACTCATAGCGCGTATCGCAATAACACCCTTCTTGATCATCGGTCATACCGTATAAGGCACGACCCTGGGGAACAAAGCCGTAAAAGTCATCGTCGGTCCACAGCTGAACCGCTACCGCGCTGAACTCAGGCGGAGGTTCTACCGCTTTCGGGTTCTCGGCATTGGAATCCAGGGGAATAAAACAATCCTGATTATTCCCGGCATTCGGGTTTCGGCAAGCATCCGAATCAGAAAAATTACCGAAAGTAATCTTTTTATGAATTTCACGATTACCGTTCTCTCCTCCGTCAAGCACATAACCCGACTGAGCTAATACGGCATTGGTCACCAGATCGGTCTGCGCTGAAGAAATCTTTTTTTCGTCCAGCATCTTTTTGGTGATCGCCAACTCTGATCTCAAGGCGGTTTCGGCAATCGTGCGCGCATAGTTATCCAGCTCACGATCAACAATCTTGAGTTTGGCGTACTCCATAATCAGGCCGAACCCGATAATTGCTGTCATCATGGTTCCGATGACGATGAAAGTCGCCGCCCCTTTTTGGCGATTTAAACTGGATGTTTTCATCACTTCCTACCTGTTAGCCCGTCCAACAAAATCAGGTTATTAAGCGCTTTACTATTCAGAGGATCTCGGTGCAAGGCTTGCTTAAAATAACTCCTCGCTTCGTCATAGTGCTTTTGCAACAATGCCGAGAATCCCAAATTGTTTAACGCCGACACTTCACGTTCAGCGACACCGCTCGATAACCACGTATGATAAATACTATCGGCGGTCTGATAATTTCCTTGAACCAATGCTACTTGCGCATAACCGGCCTCATCATCAACAGTCTTGCCAGGCAACTGATTGACTTCGCGCCAAGCCAAAAGAGCCAACTGACGCTTGTCCTGTCCTTCGTAGGCTTTTGCCAACAGACGGTAAGTTCTCAATTGATCTGAAGTGGTCTTACGAATTTTCTGCAACATCTCTTCGGCACGTTCATAATGCTGACGAGTAATTTCCAGCTCAATCAAATCCAAGGCAAACTTTTCCTCCTGTTCGGAGGTCAATTCCGTCGCCAAAGGCGTCTGCTGCGTCGAGAATTTAGCGTAATTCAGATCATTCTTCTGAGAAGTCGATGCCGTCGTACATGCATTCAACAACAACAGAGCAAACGCAATAACAGGGAGTTTGTTGCTTAACTGCATGCTATAGCCCTCGACCCAGAGCGACCATTCGTTCGCCAAGCAATAGAATCAGATAAGGCGCCAGTAGAAACGGCATAATGACCATCGCCATCTTGGCAGAAGTTTTTGCCGCCTTCTCTTCCATCTGAGACTCACGATTCTGGTACATGCGCCGAGAAAACTCGTTCAAGGCATCACTAATCGAGCTCCCCATTTTCTCGTTCTGAATCAGCACTTGAACAAGGCCTTCGATTTCTCGAGTCGGATTACGTATTGCAAACTGTCTCAAAGCATCCTGACGAGGAACCCCAATCTTTATCTGATCCAATAAAAATTCAAACTCGTAACAAATCTCCGGCTGAAGTTCTTTCAACTCTTCGGAAACCCGCTTGATCGACCCCAGATAACTCAGACCCGAGTTCATACTCACATTGGTCATATCCAAAAAATCCGGAAGCGATTCACTGATACGGCTAAGTCTTTTATTCGCCAATCCCTTCAAAAGCCATTCGGGAAGCAACAGCAAAATCAGGGGGACAAAAAAGATAACAGGCGAAACCGCAAACAAAGCCCAAATGAATAGAGCGATCAAAAGCGAAACCAGCACCAGGGCGAACTTGATAAAAAAGTAGGCACCGATATAACGTTCATTTCGGAATCCGGCACTCACCAGCATTCTTTGCGTTTTTTCAATCTCTCTGGTACTTCTTGGACCCAAAGCCCGGCCAAGGCTACACCACCAGCAACGCTCACTGGATACATGCTCGATATGCAGCTCTTGGCCAAGGCCGATACGGCTTTTAACTCTCTCCATTTGCAAGTGCTGATTACGGCGTTCCTGGAGAGCTTTAAGCAAAATCCAACTACTCAAAAAAATCAATACTGCAACACCGAATAACAATAGATACAACATAGTTAGAACCTCAAGCGCAGCATATAACGCAAAATCAAAGCACCGGTGAAGATCAACGCAAACGAGATCGCGAATAATTGAATCCCAAGAGGATCATTCAAGAAAAAATGCAATGACGGACGGTCGAAAAGGAATTTATACGCAACATACAGCACCGGTGCCCCACCGATAAACCAGGCCGTCATCCGTGATTCAGCCGTCAGCGTTTTTAATTTATTTTGGAAAACTTCACGACGGCGCATCAGGCGGGCCAATTCGCGCAAAATATTTGATAGCTGACCACCGGTTTCACGCTGGATAATTAAAGTCATAACAAAGAACTGTGCTTCCGGCAGATCAACCCGTCGCTGAAACTCGCGAAGAACTTCGCGCATACTAATCCCCAACGCCAGCTGCTTATGAACTTCGCGCATTTCCTCGGCCAAGGGGCCGGTCATGTCCTGCCCCAATGCTCCGATGGCTCCATCCACGCCGTAACCGGAATTCAGAGAACGAACGATGGCTTCAAGCATCTCCGGAAATTGAGAGCGTAATTCCGTTTGGCGCTGATTAATTTTGACATACAGATAAATAATCGGCAGTATCGGCAGAATCACCGCTAGAAACAAAGAGTTTCCATCCAGCTGATCGGTTTGCAACTGCTTGATTAACAAAGCGAAAGCAACCAGAATCAAAACCGCTTCCAGAATCAACAGGCGAATAGTCTGTTTTTTATCTACAATACCGGCTTGTTTGAATTTATCGCTGACCCATATGAACCAAGGACTCTGTTGCTGTTGTAGCAGCTGTTCCTTAAAACTCAAAACTTCGTTCGGCTCCAAACCAACCCGACGCTTCATTACGGATAATAGACGTGATCGCTCATAACGGCGGCCCCACGCCATACCGAGACTAAGAATCAAAAACGGTAAACCGATCGCCACCGCAATACCGACAAACGCCCAATCCATTTAAACCACTTCCTGAATGAAATTAAACAAACTTTCATTAAGTTGATAACCGAAAGATTCACACTTCTTACCGCATTTAGGACGAATACCGATGGCTTTAAAGCGATTAATGATCACGCCGGTAATCGGATCTGGTGTCGCCTCGAATACGAATAACTCCTGCAGAACGACATTCTCATTCTCGACACCGATAATCTCGGTGACGGACTCAACACGTCGCTTACCGTCCTTACCACGTTTAACGAAAATGATAAGATCGATCGCGCTGGCAATCTGCTTGCGAATCGATTCGGCAGGAATATCAACCCCACTAAGGTTGATCATCAGCTCCAAACGTGAGATGCAGTCTCGCGGACTGTTGGCGTGAAGCGTCGCTAAGGAGCCTTCATGCCCCGTGTTCATTGCCTGGAGCATATCCAAGACTTCGCCACCACGAACCTCACCCAAAACGATTCGGTCCGGTCGCATACGAAGGGCATTCTTCAATAATTCACGCTGAGTGACCTCACCGACACCCTCGGCATTCGGCGGTCTGGTTTCCAGACGAACGACATGCGGCTGCTGCATTCTCAGTTCGGCGCTATCCTCGATGGTAACAGTACGCTCACCAAAGGGAATCAAGCCCGAAAGCATATTCAACGTCGTCGTTTTCCCGGAACCGGTACCACCGCAAACAATGATATTCATCCCCGATTTAACCGCCACGTCCAGGAATTGGAACATCTGCTCGGTCATGGAACCGAAGGAGATCAAATCCTTAGCTCTTAAATGCTGTTCGGGGAAGCGACGAATGGAAACACTGATACCATCAACTGCCAGAGGAGGAATAATAATGTTAATCCGCGATCCATCCGGCAAACGGGCGTCAACCAAAGGGGAAGATTCGTCGACACGACGCCCGGTGGTATAGAGCATGCGATCAACCTTATTACGCAGGTGCTCTTCACTGATGAAACTAACGTCGGTTAATTCAAGCTGCCCACCGCGTTCGATATAAATTTGGTTATAACCGTTAATCAGAATATCCGACACGGTCGGATCGGCCATCAGAGGCTCAATCGGCCCTAGACCATAAATTTCATCCAGTAATTCAATGCCGAGCTGTCTAACCTCGAGCTCGGACAAGGGGTATCCGATTTCCGCAGCATTTTCACGAACCAAAGCTTCAAGACGCGGTCTTAATTCCTGACGGGTTTCCTGACTGTTCGCCTGATAGAAGGCTTCATCTTCAGCCGCTTTTTTCTGACAGCGACTTTTGATTTCCATAAAGGTCGAATTTTTACCCAGGCTGGCTGCTTTCAAACTCTCAGCAGTATGCTTAACTTTCTCTTCGACTTCACCGTCGTCGTTGATAACCGTCTCGGACGCAACCTGTACCCTCTGTTCCGCTCTACGCAATCGCTCTCGAATACTCATGACTTACACCGCCGCTTTCTGTTTCTCGTCTCCGGACTCTAACAAGCGTTTTGCCGGCATCTTGTCCAAAAGCTGCTTGAACATACCTCGTGCCTGACGCGTAAACACCGGTTCTTTATCCACTTCTAATTTAACGCTGCCGTTATGCAACATATTGGCTATGTTCCATAGCTGCTTATTCACCACTGACTCGGGCTTGTAAGCGGAAATCAACTTGCCTTCTTTCAATGAATTGGTAAATCCTTCGTAGTCGTTGGCAACTTTCGCCACAACATCGACATCAAACGATTCGACAACATCGTCAAGCATGTGATCATCCTGGCTGGTACTGCGGTTCACAATCAACTTGATGGTTTCACGCAAATAACCAAGCTTCTGAGTCAACTGCAGCGCCGTATTTACCGCACGGAACGAAGACAGGGAAGGCTCCGCCACCAGAACAATATTGTCCGACTCATCCAAACAACTCAGAGTGATATCCGACAGATCACTGGCACAATCGATCACCACATGATCGTAGTAACGACGCAGAGCCTGAATAATCGTTTTAATCAAATCTCCGGAAATACTCTCCAATTCACTGACTTCCGTCGGCAAACTTAAAATATACAGACCGGATTCATGGCGACTCAGAGACTTATAAATCAGGTTTTCGTCAAAGCGCTTCAAGTTATAGACAAAATCCGTCAGGGAATATAAACGACGCCCTTCCATATTCAAATACAAGGCGGTATCGCCTAAAGGCATATTCAAATCGACAAGAACCGTACGGCCCTTAGTGATTTCGTTTAAATTCGCCGCAATATTCGTTGCGACAGCCGTGCAACCAACTCCGCCTTTCAGGCTGAAAAACGTTGAGATAATACCGTTTTTGCCCTGTCTGCGACGATCCTGCATATGCAATATAGACAAGATCTGGAACACTTCGTCCGGGCATTCGATAAAGCCTTGAACCCCTTGGTGACTGGCGGCAATAATAAAATCTGCATTCTTTTCTTTCAGAAGGATGTAAATCGATACTCCGCGAGCCAGGGTCAAAATTTGGTTCACTCGTTCTAAAACGTTGGTGTCGTCCCCCTGGTATTCCAAGAAAACCAGTCCGATATTTTCCGGCCAGATGTGAGGCACCTCGTGCATCACTTCCAGCGAATACTTTGACATAATGGCAAGGTTAACCGCTTCCTGAAGATCCTTGTCTCCGCCAAAATAGAGGCAAGGTTTTAACGTAAGCGACCCGGTTGAAAGCGCTGCACTCATTATGGTTTCTCCAATCCTATTTTATCGGATAGTTCCGGTAAGACGACCTGGCCTTCCGGCAACATCTCGACCACTTTTCCTTCAAAGAATCCTTCGGCTGCCGTCGGACGATCCATATTTTCACCCGGCAGGCGAATCTTGGTTCCTTTCTCGATCGGGTCAACGAAAGTCGGCGTAACTAAGATCGCCAGTTCCGACTGATCCTTCTCGTAGGTCGTTGAGCGGAAAAGTGCTCCTATAATAGGGATATCGCCCAAAAACGGAATCTTTGAGACCGAACTACTAAAATTATCCTGTAAAAGCCCTCCGATCACGAAACTCTGTCCGGCAGCCAAGGTAATTGTGGTGCTGGCACGTCTTGAACGGAAACCCGGAACCGTGATACTGCCTGAAGATTGACCGGCGGTTTCATCAATATTGCTGACTTCCGGAGCAACCGTCATCTGAATCTCACCTGAATCCGTAATGACCGGACTGAAGCGCAAACGGACACCAAATTCTTTATACTTGACGGTAATCGCCTCGGCATTTTGCGCAACCGGAATCGGCACTTCACCACCAACCAGGAACTCGGCCGTTTCTCCAGCCTGAACAATTAATTCAGGTTTAGCCAAAACACGCGCCAGCTGATTTCCTTCCATAATGGAAAGCAAACCGAATAAGTCTTCTCCAGCGGGATTGAAACCGATTTGAAATGCATCGTTCTGGGCCGGGACGATATTTTCTAAAGCATTACTTAGAACCCCTAAAAGGCTACTGGCGGTACCAGGCGCAGAAACGCCGATTCGTTGATTTGAATCTCTCAAAATAAAACCACTTCTAAAAGGGTTTCCTTTCACGACTTCGGCAATACGTACCGAAAGTTTCACTCTCTGCGGCCCACTAATATGAACCATATTGACCACGCTCAATCCTAAAGCGGAAATGACCGACTGAATACGCTTTTTCTGGGCTTTATTCGGTACATCCCCTTTAAGGATCACCATATAGTCACCAGCCAAAGGTTGGATATTTACCGAACCGGATGTGGTTTCCGTCTGCAACACCTCTGAATCCTGACGACCCAGTACTTGCTCCGATGCGTCACCGTCGACTTGATTCCCGACATTATCCACCTCTCGGCGAACCGAGGAACCGGACTTCACCCAAATTCGCTTAAGCTTATAAGTAACGGTTCCTTGCGGGTTCAAATCTTTTAACAGGTTATCCAAAGTCTCTTCAATTTGCAGACGCTGAGTCTGATCTGCCATAACCTTGACGGCAAACAACTGCGCTTTAGCACCGCTTTTCGGCGTCAACATTAACTGCGTACTGCCGGCACTTTTACCGGTCAGCAACAATTCCGATTTATTCAGAACCTTCAAGGTTGCCACATTCGGATTAGCGATCATTGCTCGATTAAAACGAAAGTTAATTTTTATAATTTGGCTTTCGCCCTCTTTTACCGAGTAAATTGGAGCAACTTCGGCTTTGACTGTAAAAGAAGAGAGCAAACCCACAACCAGAAAGCCGATCACCAGAATGAAAGGACTAAATTGCTTGTTTTGCATATATAAAGTTTTCATCTGACCACCACCTTCTCTACCTGATCACCCTGCAAAACTTCAATCGTCTCCTGACGACTGCGATACGGAACTTTTTGAACGACTTTATCACCCGCATCATTCAGAGGATCCTTGATAGTCGACGTTTGCATTTCGCGGATATCCACACCTCTGGAATTGACAATCTTGGCATCCGCTGCACTACGCAAAGCCAAATGAACTTTACCGACATTCATCGCCAGGGCCAGGCTTTCAGCTTGCTTAACGTCCACATTCAAAGTCACCATGGAAACCTTTTCCGCCATTTCGGTATTGGTTTTTTTGTCAACGTCATCCTGCTTGCCGACCCGGTTAAAACGCCCGACTGTAAGCACCTCGACATTTTGCAGAATATTTCGACTGATTACCTTTTTCTGTGAACCGCTTTGCACCTCAAAAACACTGATCACATCGACATGATCTCCCGGGTTTAGAATCCCCAGCAATCCACTCTCCGCGGAAACAGGGATGCGCATCGCTCGCATACCTTTGGTTAAAAGGGCTTCAACTTCACTACTGTCTTGAATGTCTTTTTCATCAGGATTCTGCGTGCCGATTTTAGATTTTAAAACCCACTCACCTTTAAACATTGCCTGCTGAGCGACATGCCCGACCGCCTGCTTAGCATCCTGAAAACTTCCGCTAACCTCAATACCTTCTTTAGGGACCCGCAAAACAGTTAAATCCGCTTCCGATAAACGTTCCCCGCGAAGAATATCGCGATTTACCGCCACAATCGGTAGTAATTCCGGCTTTTCTACCACCGTTACCGTTTTAATGATCTCTTTACTTTCAGCTTCGGAAACGCGCTTTTCAACATAGCCGTACACGAGCATGACCGCCAAAATAGCAGCCAATGCCGCAATTCCGTATAAAATAAAATCACTACGTAATATCTTCATAACAATTAAACCGATTGTTAAGCGTGAAAATTTGGTCTAGGACCCTGTTTGAAAATTCTCCGTGATGCGAGAGAACTTTACCTCGACACGAGGCGCTTTTATAGGATGGAGCAGGCTTTTCTACCTGTTGTCACTAAGCCCTTTTAAATACGTATCGACGTATATAAAACTTATCGTCATTCCACTTAGGAACTGACACAAGAATCTTTAATGCTAATGAGTGTATCGACATTGATAACCAACAGACCACTCAAAAAGTTGGGTAAAACAATTGGAACGGCTTCACCCTTAAAATTAATTCGGTAAATATCGAATCCGGAATCACTCGTCTGTGTCACCGTAGTTCGACCTGGATTATCCTCAGTCAACTCGACCGGAATAAGGGACAAATCAGCGAGAATCTTGGTATTAATAGCCGATTCAATATCCGCCTTTAATCCGACACGACCGGAATTACAACTTACATAAAGCGTATTAGCGGTTTGTCCAGCTTCCAGGGCGGCGACTTCCTGAATTTCATTGGTAATTGTCGAATGAATATCGGTAATCGTATCATTGACAACAAAACTATTGAGGCCGTAACCGACGGCCTCAATAATAAACAACACCACTCCGATCAAAAGGGGCAAAAAATACGCCGCTTCGATCATTACTGCGCCTTTTTGCTTTTGACGTTGCAATGTCATTCTTGTTTCTCCAAAAAAATCATCAATGAACCGTTACAGAATTAATTGCACTATCGAACTTGTTCTCAATAGCGGAACCAACGACACCGTCAGTACCATTACCGAACAAAAGATATGCAATAACAGCGACTCCGGCAACGACAAGCGCATACTCAATCATAGATGCACCCGTCTGCTTTTGCCGCTTAATCCGATGTCTGAATTCCATTGGACAATTCTTCTATGCAAAAACTAATCTCAGCAAACTGTATCAGTTAACTAAGATTAAAGATTACCAACAGAGTTATTAACCGCACCTTGGATTGCAGTACCGACAGTACCACCATTTGTGCCACCAAATAGCAAATAGGCAACCACTGCGACACCGGCGATAACCAGTGCGTACTCAATCATAGATGCACCTTCTTGCTTTTTAAGTTGCTTTTGGCGAATCAAACGCATAACTTTAGATTCATTCAACATTACATTCCCTCCGAAACAGACAGATAAATAGAGGCATCTAAACGCTGGATTACAGAGTCTACATCCCTCTAGTGAATTTAAGTATAACCAAGCCTTAGCAGGTTTACATAGTATTTAACGCCCGAAACCTTTAAACCTAAATAAAAAATTTAAAAAAAATTTTTAAAAGTTTTTTGACGGGCGAAAAACACCGAATTTACATCATTTCCAGGTCGTCCTGAACACTCTGAATACCAGCGATCGCGCAGGCTTCATCGTCCATTCCATCCGGCGCTCCACTGACACCTACGGCACCGTACAACTTTCCGCCAGCCTGAATAGGAGACGAACCGGCCATAAACGCCAACCCCTCACCCATCGTTTGCAAAGGACTGTTTGCTCGACCGTCCAACTGAGAGCCTTTAACATTAAACATCACTGCGGTATAAGCTTTTTTCTTGCTGATACTCCAGGAAACCGGCGGCGCCATAGTGTCGCGCATTTGAACTTGCGGAATACCGTTTCGATCAACGACCGTCACACTGACCGGTATACCTTTTTCTCGGCAAGCCTTAATCGTGTTTTCGGCAATGGTTTTCGCTACGTCGACATTTAATCTTGCCACATTTACCGTCATCGCATCTTCAGCGAATGCAGCGGAAGACATCAGACCCATCATACCGACAGCCATAACCTTTAACGCTTTTTTCATTTCAAAACCTCCTGACTCATCTATAAAACCGCCCGCCGGAATTGCAGGCGTTGTACTAACTGTAATCTCAATTACAGCCAAGCCAGTATAGCGTGATTTCCGCCCCTTCCATCATTACAAACTTTTATCCATAAGCAAACCATTCTTATTATGTTTTTCATTGGCAGAAAACAAAAAGGCCGGGCATTCTCAAAGAATGCC
>NZ_JACBGI020000024.1 GCF_013391765.2 Thiomicrorhabdus heinhorstiae
GGACTGATCCAATAAACGTACTGCGTTTAGTGAACCCATATTTGTATTAATCACCATTGACATGATCTTTCTCCCTTGTGATATATTCACGCTTGTGTTTGTGTATGTATTTGTTTTTAAAGTTTTTTATTTATGAGGCAGTGTCTCCCGCCTTCAATTTATTTAACGGCACATGTCCAGAAGCTTGAGAAAAAAATTACGTTTTTCAGAGTGAAAAAATGTGGAATGGCGTATTTACGGCCTTTTTCACGAACAAAAAATGCAAACGGCCTCTAAAAAGAGGCCGTTTTTATGGACAAGAGGGGGATAAATTCTATAGTTGGGAGAGTAAATGCAGTGCCGTTTTGTGCTCGGGATGACGATCCACTACCTGCTGAAGATGCTGGCGCGCCAAATCGACATGCTGTAATTCCATCAATTTTTGCGCCAGTTGAACCCGCACCGAATCGTTTTCAGGTTTCTGCTGCAGGTACATATTTAAGACTTCCGCAGAAAACTCTTTCTGCCCCAAAAGATCCAGAAGATTGGCATAAGGCAGCATATAATCCAGCGAGTAATGACACAACTGTTCCAGCAGCTGTAAAGAGAGCTGGTTATCCTGCAACTGCATACTGACATTCAGCGCCCGCTTTAAGGACGGGTGGCGAATCGAGGCGAATTCGATCTTCAAATATTCGTGTAATGCATCCTGCCAATTTGCCTGCAGCTCCTGCTTCAAACCGAAACAGAAATGAATAAGGTCCTGTAATCCTTGTTTGTCTTCCATTTGCTGAAGATGCTGAATAATATCTTCTACTTCAATACCATCCCTGTTTTCAAACGCCTTCAAGGCCCGGTTAAACAGGCTGGGCAGGCTTTGACTGGTCTGTTCTAATTCGGCAAGTTTTTTGGTTTGCGTATTTTCAATCAGCTGCATGAAATCGGCAACACACTGATCTAACAAAGGTCCATTCTCATTCTCGCGATCTAGCGGATGCCAATTCAGCCATAGCAAAGCGCGGCCAGGCTGTTCCAGTTCTTGCCATTTGGCGATGCAGAATTTAAGATCATGCCCTTTTAATTCACTTAACCTCAACTCAGCCATTTCGACCGCTTTCAATAACGATTTATGAAAAGCCGAACTCGCCGCTTTCACACCGGAATAAAAACTTTGCAGCTGATCCTGGATCTCATTCTGCGACATGGCGGATTCATCTTCGATTGACTTGAAATTTGCCGAAAAAGGTTTGTTTTCGTAGTGAAACAGCATATCGCCATCTTCGCCGATCGCTTTATCCACGGACTTTTTAAGCGTAAAAAATTTCTTGAGAACCTTGGAATCTTCCTGACCAAAACGATCATACATCTTGGGAATCAAAGCCAAAACCGCTTCGGCATCGGAATGCAGACTGTGGAAACGTTTAATCTGTTTTTTCAATTGCCCGATAACCGATTGAACTCTGGATTGGCGCTGTTTCCCATCCAGACGCAAAGCATCGATCATCGTTTCGATTTCAAACTGGATCGCATTCCCCTGCAATTGCAATTCTTGAGGGCTGACATAGGTGACCCTGGCCATCTTGGCGGACTCACGGCCCAGAGTTAAAAATTGCATCGCCGGTTTCTGTTGCAGATAGTTGTTTACCTGCATTTCCAGCATATCTCTTCCCAAGGCATATCTTGGCTGGGTCTGCGCCTGTTCTCCGGCATTATTTTCGACCGACAGAACTTCTTTAAACACGAATTTACCGCCTGCTTTGGCTTCGTCGGAACCGGATTCAAAAGCCTGCTTACCGGCAAAACACATATCGACACCGCTAAAGATAATCGTCGAGCACCCCAGTTCGAAAGCGATGTGAGTCGCCGTATTAATGACATTCGGACCCGGCGCGTCAAAATTCGCTGCTTCATCGTTTGCCCACGGCATCGCCTTGCCCAAATAAGCACTGACACCCGACCACTGGGCAAGAATTTTCGGATTGATATGATAACTGTGCACCAGCAGGCTCTTATTCCAGAAAGAGAAAATGCCCTTGGAGTTATCGAAACTGACATCATGCGGGTCGACGGAAACGAAAATATCCGGGTCAATCCCTTCTTTAATAAGCCGACGCGCTATGCGCGCTGCAGAAAAAATGACTACTCGTTGCTGATTGCTCTTGATCCATTCAATGGCGGAATCCAGTGTCGGCCCCCCGCCAAGCACCAGCGCAACCGAACCTTCAAGGCGGTTTTTCATCTGCCCGAATGGATTGAGGTTATCGGCCAGATTCATTAACTGGGCATCAACAAACGGTCGTGAATTCAAAGCGATTAATTCTTGATGGATTAACTGGGTGTAAGCTTCTTCGAATTTTTTGCGCAGCTGGCCGTATTCGCTGCCGGGTTCGGCGTCTTCCGCTGCAAACGAGCGTAACAGTGTGATCTTGTTACGCACCAGATACGACATGAAATAAGAGCCGACATTCGCGAGATTAAACTGATCTGAAACCAGCAAAACCTGGGGTAATTTTTCCGAATCCGCAAAAGAATCCCGCTGTTTTTCGGCGATATCCAGATGAGACGTCGCTTCGTCGAAATCGATCAGAAGGTAGTGGGTGTGTTTGGGTAAAGAAGTGTGCGTTTGCAGAAAGCGATACAGAAGTCCGGAATCCGAACCAATGATAATGAACAGATGGTCTTCTTCCTGTAAAAGTTCGGGATAGTAACGATGATACAAGACTTCCGAAGACTGCTTTACAAACCAACGACCGTTAATCTCCGGGAAGAATTTTTCACCAAACGCATTCGTTTCTAAAGCACCAAATCTTGAACTCATCAAACTGATTATCCTTTTTCGTAAAAAACGTCCCACTACTCCGGAACAGCACCCGATCTACTTGAGCGGCGTAAAATGCAGCTCGTAATCGACCTGAGCCTGCTCGAAATCCGGGAAATGTCCGATATCTTTCCAGTATTCGGTAATGGGGAAAGCTCCCACTTTTCCGGAATCCTTGGCGAGTAATTCGTCCAGCAATGTCGGCATATCGTAAAACTGGTTGTAAGGGATCATCGACAAGAGTGACGGCGTCAGCACATAAATCCCGGCATTCAAAAAGTAGCGGTACACCGGCTTTTCGACGATTTTCTGTACCGATTCGTTATCGACCTCAACTACTCCGTAAGGTATCTGTTGGGTATACTCGCGGACACAAACCGTCACGTCGTTACTATGCTGGCGATGCATTTTCAAAAGAGAGACAAAATCGACCTTGGTCAGCAGGTCACCGTTCATAACAATCAAATCTTCATCGACTTGGCGATTGATCAAACTCAGTGCTCCGGCAGTTCCCAGACGCTGCTCTTCGCGAATATATTCGATGTGAACACCCCAGTTTTCACCGTTGCCGAAGTAATCTTTGATTTGGTCACCGAGGTAGTTGATACAGAAGTAGAAGTGATTGAATCCCTGTTCGGAAAAACGCTCCAGAATGGTTTCCAGAATCGGCTTACCGCCGATTTCCAGAAGCGGCTTGGGAGTATCTTCAGTTAAAGGACGCAGACGTGTACCCAGTCCGCCAAGCATCAGTACCACCGAACTCGTCTGGCGGACAATCGGCGTGTTTTTGTCGTAAACGAGCTCAACCAGTTTCCCTTCGTCGTCGATTACCGGTAAATGGCGGCATTGCGCGCTTTTCATTACTTGTCGCCAACCGGCTAAGTTCATGTGGCTGGAACCGGTTTTAGGGGATGAATTCATTGCCTCTCTGACCGACGAAGCCAAAGTACACCCTGCCAGAAGAGCACGACGGATATCCCCGTCGGTAATGACTCCCTTGAGCACGCCCTCTTCATTCGTCACCAGAACGATTTGCATCGCATACCGATCCAGCAGAGCCATGGCATCTCGAATCGAAGCATCTTCGTAAAGCGTAATATTTTTAAAATCCGGGTAAAGCTTCATCTTTTCACACTGCCCTATTCGACCAACTTATCAAAGGTATCGGCATGGCACTTAACTTGTTCAATCAGATTAATAAACTTTTTCCATTCCGAGTCATACCA
Organism: Thiomicrorhabdus heinhorstiae; assembly: GCF_013391765.2. Taxonomy (GTDB): domain Bacteria; phylum Pseudomonadota; class Gammaproteobacteria; order Thiomicrospirales; family Thiomicrospiraceae; genus Thiomicrorhabdus; species Thiomicrorhabdus heinhorstiae. Next base: position 4,024 of record NZ_JACBGI020000024.1, read on the forward strand.
GACACCGTAGAGCTGGAACCGTTCAATTAAAACACACTGCGAACGGAGGCAACAAGCAATCATGGCGTCCGAAAGGGACATAGGCAAAGAGAAAGCCCCATATGCCTGCAAAAATTCGCGACACGCATCAAGCACATTCGGGTTGCCGTCTCTTTGAATCCAAAAGACCCGGTGAATCAGCATGCCGACATCCATCACTCTCGGCAAAAAACTGTAATGGCTGTTTTCAAAATCAATAATGATCGGAGCCTTGTCCTCAGTCCGCTGTAATACATTACCCGGGTTCAGGTCGCCATGTACGACCTGAGCGTCGGATAACGGAAAATTCAACAGTTCCAGATGCATTTCAAATTCATGAATAAACGACTCGGTCAGACAAGGAACACCAGCTTCTACCCCTAAAAAACCGTTGCGAGCCGACACACTTCGATCACGAAAACTCTGCCAGCAGGTTTGAAAACTCGCTAAACGCTTAAGCCAGCTATGTTTGATCTCTTCCACATCGGCAACCGACAGACTCGTTTGCAAACAGTCGTGCACCTCAGCCAAATAGTTACCCAGCTTCCGCGATGACTCACTATCCGCAGCAAACGGCTGCAACTGCATATAAGGCAGATGACAAATGCAGAAATCTCCCTGTTGCGAGACATCCATTTGCCGCGACAGAACACCTTGTTGCAATAGCTGCTTTTCAAAACGTGCCGAGTGCTTTTCCAAAGGCAGCACCTTCGCCGGAAGCACTTTATAAAAATCGCTCCAGTCTTGGCTCAGGTCTTTTCGATAACGAAAAAATCCCTCTGGGAAGTGGTAGCTGCTCGGTAGAACTTCAAATACGCCGGCTTCGATAGACAGGATTTTGCCCAAGCGATTCTGTTCGCTTACCGTCAAACTTTGAAATCCGTCCGGGCCGTGGCGGTGATCGAGAAACGCCGGAGTCTTATGCATAACAAATCTCCAGCATCACCGGTAATTCAGAATTTACCAGGATAATTTGCGACATAATCGGTTCTAAGTCATTAAACGGCATATGACTTCCATTGACTTTTCAACCGCATAATCGGCCGGCGGCAGATGCAGTTTTGCGTTGTGTCCCAATGTCAAACGGACACTGTCATCCATCGCTTCGGCAAAACGATCTGCAAACTGTTCTTTCGAGGTTACGGCAAGTGCAAACTCTTCGGAAACCACCGGAATTTCTTCAAGATGGGAATAACGATGAAACCACTCGCGAATCGTCGGGTCAAAAAACAGATACAGAGTGCTTGAAAAAGGCTGCGTGGTTTTTTCGTTTAAGCAGACATTATCGAAACCGCCGCTCGAAAAACAACTGACCACCATATCCGCTAACAGCAGGCAATCAACAAACGAGTGCTTACTGACATCTTGCCAACAACCGGGTATGGAGTCCTGCAGAAGCTGGTGAACTACAGCGACCTGCTCGGAATCTTCCTTAGGATGCGCGCGGTAAAGCAGATAATACGACTCGGAAGTTTCTTCTATTTTACGGTGCAGAAAATCCGCAAATACCTGCTGGGTTTTTAGATAACCTTCAACCTGCCACAGCGGTTGTCCAAGCCATAAAACAAGTGTCTTGTTGCATATCGGAAAATCGTTTCTAAGTTCCGCTCTGCGCGCCTCGACATCCAGAGACTGATACGGAGCGTGCCGTAATGAGCCTACAGCAAAGCAGGTAATCTCGGGATAGGTGGCCGCATTCATTTGCACCGCTCCATCGTCAATTACCAAAGCATAATCCGGCAAAGCATCCAATTCACTATTAAAACCTCCCCAGAAAGTTTGCAACGCCAGACTCGCAATACCGAGTTCCCGTGAGAAAAGAAGCAGAGCCTCATCCACACCCACTCCCGGCCCGGAAACGCCGGTCAATACCAAATCAGGAGAGCAGGCTTGCAGCTTGTCCCTCAAAGCGGATTCTTTCAGCCAGCGTTCTTTCGAAATGCCGTCGCTCCAATCTTTTAAGGTAACCTGCTCGACTTCGATGCCTTCGACTTGAAACTCCCCCTCGCACCAGATATCAAAGGCCGGAGATTGTAGCCAGAGCCTAACCGAATATTGTTGGGCCAATGCCGGCAGCAACTGCTGAACCGCCTGCAGACTTGCCGGATCGCGTGCTGAAACCAGGATGCGTTTTAATGGACTCACTCCATTAATCCAAACAACCAAGCGTGATGGGTTGCCGAGCGGCAATCTTTTTACCCACTCTCTTTCCGACAACTTGCGACCAGAGTTCAACCGGAATACCGAGTGCCGGCCAGGCGAAAGTGGCCGTATCCAGAGAAATAACGTCTCCTTCCTGCAGAATCTGCTTGGCGACCAGTCCCATTCTGGCGGCATGGGTCGCACTCGGAGGCGGGCGCATTCCTCTATGACACGCCTCATAAAGCACCTGAATCTGGTGCATTACCTGCGGGACTTCATCGATCAACATGGCGTGCGCCGAATCCTGTTCGCCCTGCATCGACGGAAGAATCACGCCTTTCTCGAGAATAGCAGCGCCTAAAGGAACCGATGCCAGCAACATATCGTTACCGTCGTAATGATCGGATAGACCGACAGGACAGTGAAAGGTGTCGCGTAAAATCGGTAGCATCGATAGATATTGTTCGCTCGCAGGAGCCGGCGGCGCCAAAGGACTGTGTTCCAACAGCAGATCCTTACCACCAGCATTGCGGTACCACTCTACCGCACGGGCGATTTCGAAAAAATGCGCTTTTCCGGTATCGATAATCGTCGGAATGCCCTTTTGCGCCAGATATTCAATTAAAGGCTGGTGCACCAGATTCGAGGAAGCGACTTTCAAAGCCTTGGCCCCGATCGAAATCGCAAAGTCCGCTCCATCCAAATCATAGACCGAAAAAACCAGTTGAATCCCTTTTTCTCTGGGATAGGAAAACAGATTTTCATACTGCTCGAATGACATAATCTTGCGTTCGATCAGTTGCCGGTAATTCTCTTTTTTATAGGTTTTGGATGACTTATCGTAATAGGCGGTTTCAAACTCGATATCCAAAGCCAGATCGGCAGAATGCAGAATTTCGCCCTTGAGGCATTCAACCCCGTAACCGATCAGCCGATCGATTAATTCATGCGCTAACTGCTTATCCTGATTAAAAAAAGTTCCAACCTCAGGCAAAAAGATAGGGCTTGGTGCGGTATCACCTAAATAGTCGCTGAATTTAAACATTCCGTCCCCTTCAAGCCTGCGGCGTTTTTAAAAAGTGTTCGTAAATAGCGTGGGCATAGATAAGATCTTCTTCTATATCGATGTCAACCGAGCGGAACTCCGGCATAGGCAAGATTTTGAAATTACGGCTGTAAAAACGGTTTTCTTTAAGGAAAGTCTCCGTCCAAGCAAGATAAATCGCCCCGTTCGGGTAATACATATCCGGATAATCCTGACTTCGGGTTTTGCCCTGAATCACGCGCGTATCTTCAAGTAAAGGGTGTGCAACACCATCGTTCCCTTCCTGAAAAATAAAATCCGCGACCACCGGGCTCGGTTTCATGGAAATGACCGAATCGACCTGTGCGTTTAACAGAGCCTGCGCTTTGACAATGTCTTCGGCGGAGCGAAAAGGACAGGTCGGCAGCAATAAGCAGCAGCGCTGATACTCTTCTCCCTGAGCGGCAAGTTCTCTCAAAAGATGTCCCAGCACTTCCGGAGCCGTTACCGTATCCCCGGAAAACGCCTCACTTCTCTGATGCAGTACGATTTTATCCCTACCGTACTTTTCGGCCGCTTCGAGAATTTCCAGGTCATCACTGGAAACGACGATTTTTTCGAAGGCGCCCGATTCAATCGCCGACTCGATGGTCCAGGCAATAAGCGGTTTGTCATTCAGCAAAGCCACGTTTTTTCTCGGAAAGCGTTTGGAGCCGCCACGGGCGGGAATAAAAGCGATGGTATTATTTTTCATTCAGGTTAAAACACTCTGTAAACAACTCGGCACGTCGAACAGTGGAAAACATTACTCCACTAAATCATAAAACGGCTTGTTGGTCAGTTTTTTTAGGTCGGCGCTCAATAAAGTTTCGACGATTAGGTGCGCGCTGTCACCCTGCCCATACAAACTCGGGCGGGTTTTGCTCACAGCCTGATGCGCGTCGCCCATGGCCAGAGTGATCGCTTCGGTAATGGCTTTCGGGCTTTCGGAGCAATCGATCACCGAAGGCGCCTTTAAACGTCCGTCCTGCCGTGATCCGATATTGACTGTCGCCGTGCCCATCGCAGGGGCTTCGATAATGCCGCTTGAGGAGTTGCCCAACACCAGGGTAGCGACTTTCATTAAACTCAAATACCTTTGCGAACCAAGCGAACTGACCGTTTTGACGTGAAGGTCGGTTGCTGATGCCCAATAATTAATCAACGTTTGCAGCTGCGCGCCATGCGCATCGGCATTCGAACCGGTCCAGATAATCCTCGCTTGAGGAAAAGCCTCCAGCGCAGCAAACAGATTGTGAACCGCTTCGATTCCGCTGGATTCTCCCCAGGTGACCGGATGGTAGGTCACCAGAAAAATCGGTGTTTTCTCATCGCCGAGATCAAGTTGCAGATCATTGCTTAACTGCTGGCGATTCCGGTAATCGATCCTTGAAATCAGATCCAGACCGGGTGCGCCGACATTGAAAACACGCTCGGGAAGCTCACCCAACTGAATGACTCTTTTTCGATAAGGCTCGGCGGCAACAAAGTGCAGATGCGCCATCTTGGTAATCGCATGTCGCAAGGCGTCATCGATCGCCCCCGAAGTAACTTCACCGCCGTGAATATGCGCCAGCGGATAGTGCAAAAACAGCGCAGTCTGCGCTGCAGCAAAAATCTCGTAACGGTCGCCAAGAAGCAGTATTACATCCGGTTGCAGTCTGCGAAATGCCTCGGCAAAACTTCCAATACCGCGAGCAACCGACAGAGCAACCTGTTTTTGTGGGTCCTGATCATCCAGCGTATTCAGAGTTTCCACCCGGGCCGAGATTTCAAAACCGTCGGTTTCAATCTGCTGTACTGTCATACCGAACTGCTCGCTTAAATGCGCAGCACAAACCACCAGCTGTAATTCGGCATTGGGGTGGGCTTGAAGTTCGCGCAAAGTCTGATACAACAAGCCGTATTCCGCCCGTGTACCGGTGACCACACAGATTTTTTTAGGATTCAATCGCCTCTCCCTCAGCATAATCCCTCTCGACATAACTGCCGACGACCCGATCCCATTCTCGGGCAAAACGCCCGTAATTATTGCGTTTCAATGTCAAATTAGCCGGACTGAAAACTTCGCCCTTCTCTATTTTGCGCCGGGCAACGATTCGCTTGCGCGCCACCATGAGATTCTCAGCCTCTGAGTCGGTGAGAATTTTTTCTCCGGAGCCCAACGCCTGCTCGATATGACGGATTGCAGCGACCATCTGCTTCAGTTCCAGCGGTTCGAGGCTGGCAGCATGATCCGGCCCCTGCATACTTCGATCCAGAGTAAAGTGCTTTTCAATAATTTTTGCACCCATCGCCGCTGCGGCAATCGGAACTTCTATCCCCAAACTGTGATCGGACAGGCCGACTTTAACCTCAAACGTCTCTTTCAACGTCAACATCGCTTTAAGGTTGACATCCTTATAAGGGGTCGGATAGGCGGTATTAGCGTGCAAAATGGTTAAATTACTTTTATCCAAACCGCCTTCAAGAAGCGTATGGACCGCAAAAGCGACCTCTTCCAGATCGCCCATGCCGGTAGAAAGAATCGTGGCCTGATTGAAGCGCGCAATATGCCGCAGGTAAGGCACGGACAGCAATTCACCGGACGGAATCTTCCAGCGGCGCATTCCCAGATTGTGCAACAGATCAATACTGCTATCATCAAAAGGTGTCGACATAAACTCAATGCCTTTTTGACGACAGTAATCCATTAATTCGACATGCGCTTTTGCCGGTAATTCAAGTCGTTTAAGCATCGCATACTGGCTTTCTGCCAAACCGCTGTTTTCACGCTGATAATCGGCTTGCTTGGCGGTTTCGGTTACCAGTTCGTCGGTATCGAACGTCTGAAATTTGACTGCGTCGGCACCCGCTTCGACTGCGGCATCCACCAGTGCCAGAGCTTGTTGAAAATCGCCGTTATGATTGACACCGGCTTCGGCAATGATAAACACCCTCATTTGCACACCCCCGTGTAGGTTTCGGCCTGCGACAGCGAATTGAGAATCAGGGCTCCGGCCCCTACGATTGCTCCTGCTGCGATTCGACACCCCTGTTTGACCACCGCCCCGCTACCGATCAAACAACCGGCACCGACTTCGACGTTACCGTTAATAATCGAACCGGTTGCCAGGTGGACATGCTGTTCAATCCGACTATCGTGCTCAACTAAGACTTTGGAGTTGATAATGCAGTGTTCGCCGATCCGGGCATAAGCGTTAACTAAAGCGTGATGCATTACAATGCACCCAGCACCGATTTGCGCTGTTGGTGAGACATACGCATAAGGGGAAACAATCGCCGGGAAAATGGCGCCCAATCCATCCAGTCTCTGCTGAAGCCTGCGGCGGATGCCCGCGCTTTTGACATGACCGACGGTGATAAGGCAGTGTGGCGTCTGTTCAAGTAGTTGCGGAAGATCGGCATCATACCCGACAACTGGATAACCGGTTGAATCGGTAATAGCTGCACCATTTGCTTCAACAATGCCGACTATCCGAAAACGCCCTTCCGTTTCTATTACATCGATACAGCTGCGGCAATGACCTCCGCCGCCGATCAGTAACAGAGGCAGCTTCGTCTCAGACACAGCGTACTCCACTTGGCAGGTTGACGATCTGTTCAGCCAGCTGTTCGGTAACCGGCAAATGGTCGCGCAAGGTCGATTGGTAAGGTTTCAAAAGATGCATCGGCGTCCATAAGGGCCGTGTCTGAATAGAGCGTTTATTGGTATATTCAAGAAATTCGTCGCGTTCAGCCTTGGATGGGAAGCGCAGGGCATTCAGCCAGAAGTTTGGCTGACTGTTCTGCGGAGCAGGCAAGCAATCGAATTCTTCGAAACTGGCACACAGGTGCTGATATTCGGAAGCAAGTAAGCGTTTCTCTTTTAAGAAGTCCGCCAGCTTGGCCAACTGCGCCAACCCGAGCGCAGCGTTCAAGTTCGGCATTCGTAGATTATAAGCCGCTTCATCGTGCTCGAATAACCACGCATGCGGCATTTTTGCCGTGGTACTCAAATGCTTGGCTTCATACGCCAGTTCATCCGAGTCGGTCAGCAACATTCCGCCCCCACCGGTGGTGATCACTTTATTTCCGTTAAAACTGAGCACACCGATATCGCCGAAAGAACCCAAATGGCGCTCATAGTATCGACTTCCCAAAGCTTCTGCGGCATCTTCCAGAACAGCAATTCCGTACTGGCGGCAAAGTTTGCAGATACGGTCTATCTCCGCCGGGAAGCCAAGCGTATGCATCGGCATACAGACACGGATGATTTTCCCGCTGGAAATATGAATGCATTCGCCGTCCTCGATCCGGGTTTCGTTTTCCAGAAAGTGCGCTAATTTTTGCGCCGACAAGCCTAAATTATTTTCATCCACATCCAACAGATAGGGATCTGCATGATGCATTTTGACTGCATTCAGGGTTGCAACAAAGGTTAAAGACTGAGTTAAAACCAAATCGCCCGGTTGAACGCCCAACAGGCGCAGTCCCAAATACAGGCCCAGCGTACCGTTGGTCACCGCGATGGCATGCTTGACTCCACAGTAGGCGGCAATCTGATTTTCCAGTTGATCGACATATTTCCCGACCGATGAAACAAACGTCGAATCAATGCAATCAATCAGCATTTTCTTTTCCGTCTGCCCGAGACAAGGCGCATGCAGCGGGATAGCTTCCTTGCTTTGGTAATGCTCGCGAATAAACGCGATTAATTCGTCGTAAACCTTATTAGACATTATATTGTCCCGCCTTGTATCTCCGAAGGTTGTCCGGATCGGTAAACCAATCGATCGTGTGCTGCAAGCCCTGGCGCAGATCGTATTCGGGTTCGAAATCGGTCAGTTCACGGATCAGACGATTGTCGCACCACAAGCGAAAAACCTCGGAGTCTTTCGGTCTGAGCCTTTGCGCATCTTGCACAAACTCAACATCGCTGCCCATTAATTCTTTAATCAATTCGAGCGTATCCTGCACCGAAATTTCGAAATTCGAACCGATGTTCACGGTCTGCCCCACCGTTGCCTGTGAAGCGGCAATAGTCATCATGCCCCGACAGGTATCAAGCACATAGTTGAAATCTCTGGTCGGCGAAGTATCACCGAGTTGAATCTGTTTCATCCCCTGAGCAATCTGGGTAATGATCGTCGGGATGACCGCTCTGGCCGATTGACGCGGACCATAGGTGTTGAATGGACGGGCAATGCACACCGGTAATTCGAAGGCATTGTAATAGCTCATCGCCATCGAATCGGCACCAATTTTACTAGCGCTATACGGGGATTGTGGTTGCAGCGGATGTTTTTCGTCGATCGGCACATATTGCGCCGTGCCGTACACTTCAGAAGTAGAAGTATGCATTAGCCGCTCAACGCCGTTATCGAGACAGGCTTGGGCGATATTCAAAGTTCCCTGCACATTGGTTTCGACGTAGGATGCGGGCGCAGCGTAGGAGTACGGAATAGCGATCAGAGCGGCGAGATGAAATACGGTGTGGCAATCGCGAGTTGCCTGACGGCATAGAAAAGGATCGCGAATATCGCCGGGCAAAACTTCGATCTGCTCGGCCCAAGGCGACTGATCGAGCCATCCCCAGCTGTTGAAGGAGTTATACAACACCAAAGCGCGAACTTCTGCACCTGCAGCGGCAAGCAACTCAACCAGATGCGAGCCGATAAAACCATCGGCTCCGGTCACCAAGACTTTTTTGCCCTGCCAAAAATCCCGATAATTATTTTGATTCATGGATGCTCCCGAAGGCAGATTTTTTCAAGACGCTGCATGCATTCCATAAGGTACGTTAAAGCTCGCACAGCTGCAAGAGTCGAACTTAAATTTTTGTCGTAAATTGTTGGTTTTTTATGAAAGAAGGTCGAGAAAGCGGCTTGAAAAAATCATCACACACGAATTTGATCTTTACCGAGCCAGCGTTGATAACGGTTTTTCGCCTGCAGAACTTTATGAATATAACCCCGTGTCTCTTCAGCCGGATGATAGAACCGCAGTTTCTGATAGATTTGTCGCAAAGAAAGGCGATTTAACTGTTCTATCGCCGCATCTTCGCCGACGCCAAACAGAGACAAGGCAGAAGAAAGCCCACCGTTGTATGCGGCGATGGCCACCAGCTCTCGCGCCTCCAGATTATTGATCTGCTTTAAATAGTGATTTTGCAGCAGGCTCAAGTAGGCAGTTCCCATACGAATATTGGCTTGCGGATTGAAGAGTTCTCCATGGCTCGGTTTACCCGAACGGTGATCTACCAGCTGATAAACGTCGCGACCTGCGGCATCTGCCTTAATTTGCATTAAACCAAGTGCATTGCTGCGGCTGACAGCCCGAGAATTAAAACCGCTTTCAACTTCCATAACCGCATAGATCAACGCTTGCGGTATGGAAAACTCATCTGAAAAGCGCTGAACCCATTGGCGATAAGGACGTGCCCGATGAGGCAACTCCGTCATATCCAGAGGAACTTTCAATATCTGATACTGACCCAGGGGCCCAAATTTCGGCGGCGAACTTTCCAATAGATGACGGGCATAGGCACTGGCCTGTGCCGGATAACGAATTTCCTGGCCCGTCGCATCTCTGACCCATCCCAGTAAAAACGGTTCGGCAGCCAGATCCAGAGGCTCACGGGTCAGTGGCAAGACATTATCCGGCGCTTGATTACTTAATAAAACCCGGCTAACCGCCCGTAAGAAATTTCCGTGCGTAGCCAAGGTATTCGGCAAGCCGATTTCAAGATAATTTTGCTGATCACCTCTTTTCGCACTGTCCTGCCGCCACTTAACGAAAGCTTGCGGTTTTCCTGATTGGGCGTTCTCTTCCCGCGAGGGGTTCAGAGGTATTGCAGATTTTTGTACAGGAGCAGAGGGGTTAGGGTTGATCACGACAGCTTCGGAAACGGCGATCTTTTGTTGTTCGATCTGGGAAGGTAAAGTCATTTTCGGCGAGGATGCCAGATTAACCGAGGCGTTGATATTCAACTCGGGGGCTTGTTCTTTATATCCGACTGGAGGCGCTTGAACCCTGTCAGTAGAAACCATTGCAGTTTGTCCGCTGACAAACGGTAGCGACATTGCACTTGCCCGAGATGAAGAGATTGAATTTAAGATTTGCGGGCTTTGCGCCAGCCAGTCACTTAGCGAGAAAACGCCTGCACAGAGAAGCAGCACTGAGATAACAGAAACATTTTTCAGGCTGAGACTTCCCATCTACCGCTCCGCATCCTGATTTAATTCCTTGTCATTACAAGTAATTAAACAAGCTTAAACTCTGTACCCGAGTATAAATTTGTTGCGCGATCTGAAGCGCATTTTGACTTTGAGTCAAATCGGTAATCCCCTGGACGGCGTCCATGTCTTCAAGATTCTGACGACGTTCTTCCAGACTCAATTTAAAAGATTCTCCGGCATTGTATTGCGATTCAATTCGATTCTGACGCCCACCGACTTCAGCAAGTACAACGGACTGTTGCTGAATAGATGAATCAATGTCTTGGATAATTCCGTCACTTGGCGCCGTACCGGCTTCCAATTGATTCTTGAACTCAACCAATGTATTAAGGATATTTTTGTCGACGCCTGCTGGTAAAGAATTACCCTCAACTGCAAACACTTTAGCTCCGTTATCGGTAGTGCGAACTCGACTGGAATCACCGCTATCGTCGGGAGAAACCTGGTTATCGTTGTCGAATCCGATCTGTACGAAACGCGCTCCGAAATTAGCTTGAGGATCGTATTCCGGCTCCCCGATTAAATTATCGCTGCCAATATAGGCGTAATATCCGGGATTGGTCGGATCCTCGACAAAAACCGAATCGGCATTGACGCTGCTACCGGCAAATATTTTTTCTCCATCGGCAGTCGTGTAATTCATCATGCTTTTAACCTGATCGATCAACTGGCCGACTTCTTCCGCAGCGGCTTTACGATTATCGGCATTGTAGGTATCACTCGACATTTGCACAGCTAATACCCGCGCCCGCTGTAAAGAGGAAGTAATGTCGCTAATCGCAGTCTCTTCCTGAGATAGCTGAGTCTGAGCATAAGTGCCGTTGGTCGCAAACTGATCGATCATCGACATAGTATTTTTCAACGAGTGAATTTGCGAGGCCGCAACCGGGTCGTCACTGGCAGCATTGACACGTTTTCCGGTACTCAACTGTAGCTGCAGCTTCAAAATATCTTCCTGATGTTTCTGAATCGAACTGATACTCTGGCTGTTAAATTGATTAGTCGAAACTCTCATAACCTTATCCTCTTACCACGCCCAGTAATGTCTGGAACAGTGATTGCGAAGTCGAAATAATTTGTGCAGCAGCCTCGTAAGCCTGCTGAAAGCGCAATAAATTTGCTGCTTCCTCATCCAGATTGACTCCCGAAATTGATTCTCGCTGCTCGCTCAATTGGGAGTAAACGCTGTTTTGCGCACTAAGCTGAATATCGGAACTACGCACATAGGTACCAACATTCGTCGTCATCAAAGAGTAAGCGCCCAGTAAGGTTTCCGAAGCTTGTCCATTATTATCGGCCAGTAACAAATTTCTTGACTGTAAACCGGCCAGATTGGCGATATTCACATTATCACCATCCCCTGCCGCTGCCGGCACTTCATCATCTAAAGAACCGTCCGAGTTGCTGTCTACCGGACTTTGTCCTCGCGCAGCGATCAAATCAGGATCATCAATTTCCAAAGCGAAATCACTCAACATCTGCTTATGTGGCTGGACCAGAAATCGGTCATTTTCAGCCGGCGCCGCTGTGACGGACGTAAAATCAAAATTAAAACCATCAACATTCGCGCTGCTACCGCGCGCGACTGAAACCGGATTTCCGGAAGAATCGACAATCGGAGCACTGGTTTTATAGTCGAAAAAGTCGAATGAATCGGTTGCCGAGTTGTAACGCAGCTCGTACTCTTTCGCTTCCAATTGGCTGATCTGATCCAGCGCATTCTCGAAATAAGTCTGTTTATCACCGTAAGTTGCCGGCTGGCCATTAATACCCACACCATCATACGGTGGTTCGGATACGCCGGCATTCGGATTAAAACTTACCGAAATCTGCGAACCGGAAGCCGTCCCCTGGTTCGCGGCATTATCCAACGCACTCATACTCAGTGGCGTAAAGTAATTGCCGCCCGCATCACCATTTGCATCGTAACCCTGATAATGCTGCCAGTTGGTCGCCGCCGCTAAACCATTTAACATCAGACCAAGATCGTTTTCCGCTTGATCAAGCATATTGCTTCTGAAATCAAGAACACCGCCAAGTTCACCACCACTGATGCGATCACTGACCGACTGACGCTGGCCGTTTAAGGTCATATACACTTCCTGACGGTTTTCATCACCATAGGCACTGGATCCCACCTCAAGACGCGACAGGGAATTGTCGCTTAATAGCGGTAAACGACCGTTCCCCGTATGAATATCAACGCTACCGTCTTCCTGCTTATAGACCTGAATATCGATGTACTGGCTCAACTCGAGAATCGCCTGGTCACGCTGATCCAGAAGATCATTCGGCGTTTGCTGGCCGACCGCTTCTGCACGTTGCACCTGCTGATTAATGGCCTGGATCGATTCCAGACGGCTATTCACTTCACCGACCAGATCGCCGATATAACTGTTAACCTGATTATGAGTATCCTGCAGAATGGTTGACAGATTGCCGATATGACTTTCCAGATTGGTCGACTCGTCAAGCATAACCTGGCGCGCGGAAGTGGACGTCGGGTTATTGGCCACCGTCTGCACGGCTTCGAAAAACTGCTGAATAAAGGTCTGCACACCTTCATCATTACTGGAAATCACCCCCTCAACCTGCTGAGCCAATTGAGATTGAGTATCGTAGCGCGAAACCAAAGACTGGCTGGTATTAAGCTGAGACTGAATATAATCGGCATGAATTCGGGTAATGGAGTCGACCGTTGAACCACCGCCCAGAAAAGCGGAACCAACCACATTCGGAGTATTGCTGCTAATCTCCGCTCTTTGTCGGCTATAGCCTTCTGTCGTCACATTTGCGACGTTATGGCTGGTTACGTCCAACGCCTTTTTAAAAGTGTTCGTCGCAACGGTTCCGATGGTTAACATATCTGCCATGGGTCTATCCTGTTGATCCTAAGATCTATTCTGCTTAGCGTAATCCTAATGAACGTAAAGTCAATGCTTTCTGAGTCGACTCCATCGTTCCTGTTTCCTGTTTTTCCGTCTGCGCCTGTGGCAAAGTCGGGCTCAACTGCTCCACCAATTTATCGGCCAAACCAATCGAGCCTTTAGCTGCCAGATCCTGAGCAAGCTGTTTGTCGTACCAATCCTGATAAAAATCGCTCTGCCCACCGCTTAAGAAACCATCATCAAACTTTACCTGACGCGCCTCTTTCAGAATTTGCTGTAAAAACAGTGCTTCAAATTGCTGGGCAACCGGCTTTAAAGCTTGTTGCTGATCTTGTTTGGCCTGCTTTTTCAACCCTTCGAATCCTTGCAGGTCGGTGTAATTGGTATAAGCAGGCAAAGTATCTTTAATCTCAGACATACAAACAATCTCTAGATAATCATCAGTTCGGCTTTTAAGGCGCCGGCTTGCTTTAAAGCCTCAAGGATCGCCACCAAATCACCCGGTGCCGCGCCAACCTTATTGACCGCCTGAACGATGTCATTCAACGAAACGCCTTCCGGGAATTTAAACATCCGGCCGTTTCCTCCCTGCTCGACTTCAACCGAAGAATTCGGTTGAAAAGCGGTTGTTCCGCCACTCAAAGGGTTCGGCTGCGAAACTTGTCCCGTTTCGGTGATTTTGACCGTTAAGCCACCATGAGTCACAGCCGCCGGGCTGACGGTAACGTGTTGACCGATGACCACCGTACCGGTACGGGAATTGACGATAATTTTTGCCGCTTCTTCGCCAGGAGTAACATCAATATTTTCCAATAGAGAGAGGAAAGCCACGCGCTGATTACTTTGCCGTGGTGCCAACACTTCCACCGTCTCGGCATCCAAAGCGCTGGCAGCTCCCTCACCCAACTTGGTATTAATCGCTTTGACCAGATTGGTCGCGGTAGTAAAGTCGGCATTTTTCAGATTAAGGCGGATGGTATTACCGAGATCGAAACCGGTATTGACGGTTCTTTCGACAGTCGCGCCGTCCGGAATACGTCCGACGCTCGGCACGTTGATGGTAATTCGCGAACCATCGGCACCGGAAGCATCCAACCCGCCGACAACCAGGTTACCCTGGCTTAAAGCATAAACATTGCCGTCTACCCCTTTCAAAGGAGTCAACAGAAGCGTTCCGCCGCGAAGACTTTTAGCATTTCCTAGAGAAGAGACGGTAACGTCAATTTTTTGACCTGATTTGGCAAACGCCGGCAATTCAGCATGCACGGCAACGGCGGCAATATTTTTCGATTTGGTTTTCACCCCGGAAGGTACATGAATACCGAATTTATTCAGCATACTGAGCAGGCTCTGCTCGGCAAACGGTGTTTTGTCTCCGGAACCGTTCAAGCCAACCACCAGCCCATAACCGACCAGCTGGTTGGTGCGGACACCGCCGACATTCGCCAGATCCTTGATGCGCTCGGCATAAGCCTGGCCACTCAACACCAGCAAAAATACCGTAATGATAGCGAAAATTCTTGCACTCATTGCTTTCTCCGTCACGCGGCAAAATATGCCGCTCTTCTTCATCTTTAACAGGTAAACAGCATAGTTTGTGCCAGTTGTGGCACTTTTTAGTTCGACACGAGAAGCAAACGGGAAAACAGTAACTTAAGGTTTGAAAAAAATATCTGAATGCAAAACCAAAATGACGAGAGAGAAACTAAGAAAAGAAAAAACCAGCCTGCAAAAAAGGAGATAAGAAAAAACAGGCTGGCTGAAAAGAGATGCGGTCAAATGACCGTTCCGTTTCTAAACAAGGTTACTTTACCTCATTTCCCCTATAAATCCAAGAATATACAGGAAATCCGCTAAGGGTTTTTACTGCGTAAAAACTTCTGTTTGAGCGACTAAATCATCCGTCGCATTAGAACGGCCAATATTTTGACAACCACTGCGAAGCCACTCCGGCACGTGCGTTGTCGCCAGTCATTCCAACGTCCTTGTACACCAAACGTACATCCGCGACTTTAGTGGAAGAAATCGTATTATCCGGCTGAATATCTTCAGGTCTGATGATGCCGGCAAACTGAACCACCTCGTCACCATCGTGAATCGTAATCCACTTCTCTCCACGTATCACCAGATTACCGTTGGAAATGACTTCAACCACCGTTACGGCAATCGATCCGTCCAGGCTGGAATTCTGTTTTACATCACTCTTACCGGAAAAGGCACCATTGGAACCGTAACCGATTCCCAATCCCTGAATAGGAGAAGTCACTCCGTTAATGGCCTTACCGATCAAATTATTCGGTGTAGTAACCGAAATCGGGGTGGTAATGCCGTAATCCTGAGAATTGGATTTATTGTATTTAGCTTCGTCTTTCTTATTTGCCGAAATACTCTCTGTCAGCTGAATCGTAATAATATCGCCGACTCTATGGGCTCGCGAGTCGTCAAATAATGTCATGGCACCATCCTGAAAGAGCGAACCGTTATTCGGTTGCGGAGGTTTCGGAATATCCAAAGGGTAGCTCGGTGCGTAACTGATATGTTCAACCCGCTGAGGGGGCGAGCTACATGCTGTTAGAACGGCCGAAAGGCCGACGATTAAGACATTTAGACTGAGTCTGTTCATGGTTATTCTCCTAAATATCCGGCTAAATAAGGCTCTTAAACATTATTGTTCAAGTACTGCATCATGCCATCGGCAGCCGAAATAGCTTTAGAATTCATTTCATAGGTCCGTTGAGCTTCGATCATACCGATCAGCTCTTCAACAGTGTTCACGTTGGATGCTTCCAAAGCACCTTGAGTCAAAGCACCGGCCTCTGCTGTCTGAGGGTTATTAACGTTCGGAGTTCCACTGGCAGTAGTTTCGGCATAAAAGTTATGCCCCAAAGACTCGAGACCAGCCGGATTGATGAAAGTGGCCAACTCTATCTGCCCAACCTGAGTCTGCTCGGTGTTGCCCGGTTGAGTCACATAAACGGCACCGTCACGTGTAATGGAAATTTCCGTCGTATCCTGAGGAATATTAATATTCGGTTCCAACAGATAGCCGGAAGACGTGACAAGGTCTCCGTCTTGATTCACCTGAAAAGAACCATCACGGGTATACATCAGATTACCTTCCTGATCAAGCACTTGGAAAAACCCTTTACCTTCAATCGCAATATCCAGCTGATTGTCGGTAACCATGATATTCCCCTGTGTGTGAATCTTCTGAACACCAACCGCTTTAACCCCCGTTCCAAGCTGCAACCCGGACGGCATGGTGTTGGAGACTTCCTGGCTTGCCTGCGCTCCCGGTTGACGTACGTTCTGATAAAGCAGATCGTCAAACTCGGCTCTTCCCGCCTTATAAGCATAGGTATTGGCATTTGCCAGATTATTGGAAATCGCGGCTAAACGCAGCTGCTGGGCTTCCAATCCGGTTTTAGCGACATATAAAGCTCTATTCATCGTATTTCTCCACTCAATTCACCGTTAATCCTTAACTCAAGGACAATAGTTGATCCGATTTCTGGTCATGGGTTTTACTGATTGACATCATCTTGACCTGCATCTCATATTTACGTGACAGTTCAATCATTTCTGTCAGTGCCTGCGCCGTATTGACATTACTGCTTTCCAGTGCCCCGCTGACCACTTGTACATTCGCCTGGTCCAAAGGTGCCGCGCCCTCTTTTAAACGCGTAAAACCGTCCAATCCTTTTTCAAGATCGCCGACTTGCGGTTTCACCAAACGCAAACGGTCAAGAACCAGCAATTCGTTACCACGCGCATCCGAAGGAACGATCGAAATCGTGCCGTCGTCACCGATGGTAATCGATTTGTACGGCGGTACATTGACAGCAATACCGGCTTCATTCAAAACCGGATTTCCTTTAATGTCTACCAGATCACCGTTTTCCAACACTTGCATACTGGCGGTTCGCGTCAAAGCTTCATCACCGGCAGGTGTTTGAATAGCCATAAAACCGTCACCTTTGGTGACCACATCCAAATCTCGCCCCGTGACTTTAATCGATCCGGCACTGTAATCGGTCGCCGGACGCTCATCCAAGGAATAGGCGCGTGATGCATAGCCGGGGCCTTGCATATGCTGGGCGCGGAAAACATTAAAATCCTGCTTGAAACCGTCGGTATTCGCATTTGCCAAATTATTGGCATTATTCGCCTGCGCCAGCATCACTTCCTTGGCGCCGCTCATAGAAATGTATAACATGCGATCCATCGTAGACTCCTCTAAGCTTTGGAAACCAGAAGGCATCCTCTCTTAAATATCTAAACAAAGCAGCATCCATGCCATAAAAAACCCGACCTCCGTAAACAAAAAAGCCGGTCTGATAACCGGCTGTGTTGATGGGAGGAAAGCTTCGCACGAAGCGAAATTTTACTCCCGTTTCCCTTGGTGTTTAGCGACTTACGACATCGACTTTCATTATAGGTTTAGAATGGTTTGAGTCAGAGTTTGCGAGGTTGAGATTACCTGCGCAGACGCCTGATAAGTTCTCTGGGTCTGGATCATATTCACCAGCTCCGCTGCCGTATCAACGTTGGAATATTCCAAAGCGCCGCTGACAATTTCACCCAGCCCATTGGACTGTGGCGTACCCAATTGTGCCGTACCGGACGCAAAAGACTCGGCATAGGTTTGACCACCCAGTTTTTCCATCGCATTCTTATCGGCAAAATTGGCCACGGCAAGTTGTGCCACCGCAACTGAACGACCGTTTGAATAATTCGCTTGAATCGTGCCATCCGCTCCTGTACTCAGACCGATCAAGTCACCGACTTGGTAACCGTTTTGACTAACACCACGAATATTGTAAGTTCCTGCATAGCCGCTCATATCGGCAAAATCAACCGAAAAGCTTAAAGGATCCATTGCACCGGTAATCGGATTATTAATCAACCAGTCCATGGTCGGTTGCGTTGAACCGACATCGGTCCAGCCAGCCAAATCATCAAAAATCGGTTCACCGTTCGCATCCAACGCAGGTGCATCACCGGTAATTAATGCCGGATCCGTATCGTTTGGCTGAAAAACTTGTTGAAGATCGCCTTGATCGTCAAAACGCAATTCAAACAGGACTCCTGTGTTACCGCCTGTCGCCAAAGCCGTTGTGTTATTGTCGACCGCACTGGTTACATAAGTGCCGGTTTCAGGATCGTAGTCTTCCACCGTGTAACGCACGAGCCAGCTGGAATATTTATCCGTATTACCATCTGCATCAAAATCGGAATCCGAGTTAGCAGCATCCACGACACCACGCTTAAAGAAATCGGCCGTAATTCTGTGTTCTCCGCCTAGAGAATCATAAATAAATTTACTGGTCGAAAAATCCGCCGTTCCTGTATAAGGGACCGCGGTATTAGCCGGGTCGATAATCGCGGCCAGGTTGGCGTCCGTTCCGACTGACCCCACAGTTGGAATTGCGGTCGTTGACGACAGATTATAGGCTTCCTGACCGTCCAGATTAATATTGAAGTTCATTTCCGAAGTATCCTTCGGATGTTTATTCAAATCATCCAAATCAATGTCGCTCAAAGTTGTCATGAAAACGGTGTTATTATCGGTCGACAGGCTTTCATTCAACAAATACCCCTGTACTGGATTTCCGCCTTGATCGGTCAGAATACCGTCTTTATCCAGTTTGAAAGAGCCGTTGCGGGTGTAAATATTGTCATACTGGCCGCTCTTATCGGATAGAACAAAGAACCCTTCACCATCCAATGCCATATCCAAATCACGCCCGGTATTGTTAATCGTTCCCTGTGTGAAATCCTGAGTGATTGCCGCCACTCTGACACCATTACCCGGTGAGTTTTGCGTTCCGGAAAACATATCGGAAAATTCCGCTCGCGAACTTTTAAAACCGACCGACTGCGAGTTAGCCAGGTTATTGGAAATAACCGCAAGGCCATTAGAAGCGGCATTAATCCCGCTCAATGCATTCAAATCAAAAGGTGCACTCATCTCATCACTCCTTTAAAGGCGATCTCTTTCTCAGAGTCGACCGCTTTCACTATAAAATCTGTTAAAAAACTGGGTTAAATTTATCTATCTCTGTTCTAATCAGCACCCTATGCACTGATCTCACGAACCGAATCCATATCAACTTTCTCGCCGGTGGCCAAGGTCAATGTCATGCTACCGTCCTGATTAACCCCTACCGAATTAACCTGCGAGGCGACAATAGTATTAATGCTTTGTAACTCCCCATCTTCATCGGTTCCATAAGCTGTCAAACTATAAACACCACTAGCACGACTGTTACCGTCTTCGTCCAGACCGTCCCAGTCAACCAGACTCTCTCCGGAAGCTAAATCACCTGCGGAAATTGTTTTAACCAGTCCGTTTTCATCGGAAATGACAATGGTCACATCCGACAAAGGTAAATCACTTTGCAAACGGATCTGTGACACTTGATCCTGTGTATGCGAAAAATCTTCGCCGTCTACCAGAACTTTTTTACCAATCAATGAGGATGCTTGAAGCGTTTGTAGACTTTGGAAACTTTGCGTCATTGCCAAAATCGACTCATTCATTTTAGTCGTTGCCTCCAACTGGCTCATCTGAGTCAAATCGGTAATAAAACTGGTTGGATCCATCGGTTTTGAAGGATCCTGATTCTGCAACTGGGTGGTCAACAACATCAAGAAATCTTCCTGTCCCATTACGGTATTCGGTGCCGACGCAGATGTATCACTACTCTGCTGCAGTGCAGAGATGTAATCGGTCGTGGAAGAAGTTGTCGGTAGAACAGCCATGATTTTGCCTCCCTAATTTACTAAGCAACCGAAACAATCTGAGGATCAAAAATTCCGGTTAAAATTTCTTTATTGTCCGAGCTGAATGGTTCTTAACAACAGTTGTTTGGACGTATTCATCACTTCAACATTAGTTTCGTAAGAACGGGAAGCGGACAGCATATTCGCCATCTCTTCCACCGTATCGACATTCGGACGGTAGATATATCCTTGTTCGTTAGCCATCGGATGATTCGGGTTATATTCCATTACCAAAGGAGCCTGGCTTTCGACAATCTCTTTCACCTTCACCCCGCTTCCGGCACTGCCCGCGCTCTGCTGCTGCATGATTTCCTGAAACACCGGCTGTTTCGATCGATAGGTGGTTTCTGCATTCGAACTCACACTGTCGGCGTTGGCCAAATTCGATGCTACCGTATTCAAACGGACGGTCTGGGCCTGCATCGCCGAAGCGGAAATATCTAAGATTGAAAATACGGACATTACTTCACTCCTTTGAATGAGAACTTAAGCACGTTTGAAAGTTACTCACCTTTAAGCGCACTGCTAATTCCCGAGATCTTGCCGTTCAGGAACTGCAGCGTTGCTTGCTGCTGAATAGCGTTTTCCATAAACTTGGCTTTTTCCACATGCCCTTCCACCGTATTCCCGTCCAGCGACGGCTGTAAAGGCTGGCGGTATTTCAAAAACTGCGACGTTGTCAAACCTCCGTCAGTTTGCAAATGAGCGGAATTGGTTTTCATCAACGGCAGATCACCTTCATTATTATTTTTGGAACTTGCTTCTTGCAGGGCGGCACGAAAATCGATATCACGCGCTTTGTAATTAGGGGTATCCGCATTGGCGATATTATTCGCTAACACCTGAGCCCGTTGATTGCGGATCAACAGAGCTTGTTCATGAATACCGAAAATCGATTCCGCCATGCCTGCACATTCCTTGCGTTAAACTTTGAGAAGATAAAAGCAACCACAATGCCAAAAAGTGCAACCAGCATTAAAACGGCGCTAAATGAATGTATAGAAAAGCAAAAGCGGCAAACTTTAAGCTTCCGAAAAACCCTTCCGGAAAAAGTTGCCGCTTAGATGAGAGTGAAAAAACTAAATGTTGCAGTGGTGAAAAAAATTGAACGCCGACCGACAGATGGCCTAATGTTACCAAGGCGTCACTCGATCTCCGATTGAAATGACAATACCGCCGGATTCACTGACTTCCGCTATCGCCAGATCGTTCAAGACACGAGTCACTTTCAAGAACGCTCCAGGCTGAAGGTCGCTACCCAAATCCTTACCGGCATAGTTCACCGGACGATCCACTTTGTGATAGACGGCAAGTTCGTCACCAACTTCAATTCCTGAAGCCTGATTAAGATAGATGAAATATTCCTTGCCGCGAATTTCGGCAATCGAAGCCTGAAACGGTTTGCATTTAAGCGATTTTTCCGCATCTTGCGACGATGTCTCAAGCAGAGAAAGGAATCCTTTTCCGGTTAACGTCTGCCAGAAGGCTGCACTACCGAACGGGTGCTGCCGTCCAACAAGCACTTCACCGTTTAATTCAACCCCTTGCTCGAAGTGACGCTCGATTCTTGCCTGCAGTAAATCGACCAGGTAGGTATCCAATTTCAAAAAGCGTTGATTCGGCTCGACATTCACATTATAGAATCGCTTAACCCGGTTCCATGTCTCACTTGATGCATTGTCTGTGGACGCCGATCGCAAAACCGACAGCAACGCATATTGCGCTCCGCTCCGTTCATACAGATTGTTTAATAAATTGCGATCCAGATTCGGGGTGACGGCACGATTCGGAATCAGCTCCGAACTGCTCTGCGACAACTCGAGGTTACGGTAGCCTTGCGCTCTTAATTCATCCATCAAAGCCAAAGAGTAGCCTTGAACCACACCTCGAATATCGGAAACGGAAGCAACATCTTCCACTGCCAGAGGCGCTACCAGTAAACGTGCCTGATATGACTTGCCTCCGGTTCCACAGCCTTTCGCCGCTTCTCCCATGCAGACCAGTAAATGCACTTCATAGTTAAGCGGTTTCGGCTTTGGTTGACCGTAAATATCTTCCGAAGATTCAATTCCGGCTTGCAGCACGGTAAAATTTTCCACTTTTGAACTGGTTTCAAAACGTGCCCGATCATTTGTAATCTGCATCTGGTTCATCGTGGTTTGCGAACGGACTTGCAGCCCCTGACGCATACTTGCCGATTTCAAGGCATCGCGAATTGCCATTTTCTTGGCAAACCCTTCGCTAACACCCTGCATGGAAGCAACACCGGTAACTTCAAAACAGTTATCGCCCGGCAAGGATTCGTCGGCAATGACCAGATTTGCCGCCACAGTTAAAACCGTTCCGAAGATTGCCGTAACCATACTCGACGTTTTGCTCATATTCCCCTTCCCAATCCTACATTCTAACGGCCGGCACCGAGACATCCTTTTAAAGAATCTCTTCACCCCGGGCGACTCGATTCAAGCGCTCGACAATGATTTTTGCCAAATCATCGGCGTGCCATTTTGACAAAAATACGTTAGCCCCGACCTTTTCCGTCAATTTTTCATTAAAACCACCGCTCAATGACGAATTTAAGACGACGTAAAGTGATTTCAAACGATCGTCTTTGCGAATACTGGTGGTTAAGGTGTAGCCATCCATCTCCGGCATTTCAATATCGGAAATGACCATTAATAGTTTCTCGAAAACCTGCTCCTGAGCTTTTCTATCGGCCCACTGCTGTAGCCACTGCAACGCCATTTTACCGTTGCTGAGAATCTCGTAATCCACTCCGATCTTGTCAAAAATCGCCTTAAGCTGCGCCCTGGCGACCGAAGAATCGTCGGCAGCCAAAATAAAATATCCACGTGCGCTGGTTTCGACATGATGGTTACGTAAAAAGGTATCTGCGGCCGAATTCGACATACCGGAAACTTCAACCAGAACTTTTTCGACGTCGACGATCTCGACCAGTTGATTTTGCGCTCGGGTAATACCGGTCAAATAGTTGATGTTCTGCAGCGAGTCCGGTGGAGGCAAAATATCTTCCCACCGCAAATGTACGATACGATCGACGCTCTGTACCAAAAATCCCTGAATCGAACTATTGAACTCGGTAACGATGGTAAAACTGTCGGCATAGTTTTCCGGTGGGATTGCCGGATAATCCAGTGCCTTGGCCAAATCGATCATCGGCATGGTCTGACCGCGAATATCGGAAACACCGACAATTCTCGGATCGGCTTTGGGTACCGGTGAAATCTGCGGCGTGCGAATCACTTCACGAACTTTAAAGACGTTAATTCCAAACAACTGCTCTCCATGAATTCGGAACAGTAACAACTCCATCCGGTTCATTCCGGCCAGAGAGGTTCTCTGATCAACACCCTTAAGAAAATTTGACATACCTTCACCTTAAAAACTTTATCTCAGCGGCATCCGTACCAAAACCGGCTAAATTCATTTCCGGGTTCAGGCTCTCCGCAATTTAGAGTAACTATAACCTTGTTAAGTTAACGACTGCATCCGCATCTAACTTTAAAAAGAATCGCGTTATTGTTAGTATGCCAGTATGAAAAAAGCGATTCTTACTGTTCTCTTTACCCTTGCCTATAGCGTAGCTCTGCTCGTGAGTTTTGCGAGCTCGGCTTATTCATCCCCGCCGGCAGTACCGGAATACGAATCGGCAGAAGATCTCAATCGCCAGGCCTTGGAATACATTAAGCAAAAAATTGACCAAAAAATTCATCTGCCGAAAATCGAATTCCGAACACTGAGCGAGAATTTGAAACTTCCTAAATGCTCAGACGAACCGCAAATAAGCGACCGTAATCCTGACGTCTATGCCGGCCGCATGACACTCAGCCTGTCTTGCCAAAATCCGGCATGGAGAATATTCATTCCCGTGAAAGTGGAAGGTGATCTGCAAGTGGTGGTCGCCACTCAAGGAATCCTGAAAAATGCCGTTATAGAACAACAGGACGTTGCTTATCAATATCGACCTTTTAAAGAGGTTCCTCGCGACAGCAACGTCAGTCTGGAGCAAGCTATCGGCATGAGAGCCAAACAGAATATCGGGGCTGGCAAAATTTTGACACTGAACTACCTTTCCCCTCCATACTGGGTAAGAAAGAACCAGCCGATCACTTTAGTCTCCAACCTGAATGGCATAGAAGTTAAAGCTGCCGGCACGGCACTTGAAGATGGAGTAGAAAAAGAGACCGTTACCGTCAAAAATGCAGGATCAGGAAAACAATTAAAAGGCATAGTTATTGCTCCTAACACAGTATACATTCCGTAAAAGTAACATAACAACTTGATTTTAAAGACTTAAAGTCCGATTATAGTAGAAATGATTCGGCCGTATTTGCTTTAAACAGCGCTACACAGTTAATAAAAAATTTTTTGCACCCTAAAGATTTTTACTTTATGCCGATACAAACAAAGTAGCGAACACAAACAATGCTGTTAAAATGAATATCGTAATGTGAGGAAAATAAAATGGATGTTAACAATAATTTAAACAACTCAATAATGAGTACGCGACCGAGCGATCCTTCAGCCAAACCGCAAACAAATGCTGAAAGCGGTGTTGAAACACCTGTTGCCGGAGGAGAGGACAAAGTGACTCTAACAGGCGGTCTTGGTCAAGTAAAAGATTTGCAAGAGAAGGCCAGTGCGATGCCGATCGACAATGCACAGCGTATTTCGGAGCTTAAATCGGCAATCGCCGACGGTTCTTATCAGGTCAATGCGGAAAGTGTTGCCAGTAAGTTAATGCAAACCGAAACCATGATGTCAAAAGGTTAAGTTAGCTAAATGAGCTCGATGGATGAGTTTTTCAAGCAATCGCAAGCCCCCTCACTGCTTGTCGAATTGCACCATCTGTTGAGCGAATTTCACTCGACCTTGGAACAAGAAGCAGAAGCCATTCAAAAAAACCGCTCCGAACAAGTGCTGGCTGTAATCTCTCGGAAACAGCAGCAATCGGAGCAACTTAATCAAATCACTGAACAGATCAACAAACAGCTTTCTCCCCTTTCATTACAACTTTCCGATCTATTTTCATTACAGCATTTCGAGCGCTTGCCGGAAACACTTCAAGAATCGGTATTAGCGATACTACAATTAACGGAAGCCTGCCACAATCTCAATCAATCTAACGGAATGGCTATAAAATTGCTTAGCAATATCAATCAACATGCCATAGACTTGATATTCGGCAAGGACAAGGGAGTTGAACTCTACAGTCCGGAAGGCGTAACGAAAAGCGATACGACCCGAAAGTCGTTGGGGAAAGCTTGAGCAGATAGAAGGGCTCTCGATTACTCCCATCCAAATTCTAAGGCATCACCGCTCCAGATAACTTCTTAGATAAGGCAAAAACGTATGAAATCTGCGCTTCAAGATCAACGAAACTATTTTCGCATTGATGTCAGTCTCCCATGCAGCTATCGCATTCTCAGCCAAGAGGAAGCCCAGCAGCAACCTCTGGAGCAATTTGACGACGGAGAGCAGTTAAAAGCCTTTTTCGCACAGAATATACGCCAGATCGACCAGCAATTCGAGCATGCCGTCGGACAGATTCAAAGCCGCAGTACCATTGTTGCCGACGCTTTGAACGCCTTGAATATGAAATTGAATCTACTACTGGACTCAATCGACCAAAAACAACTCAGTGCCAGCCTGCCGATGAAAATGGTAAATCTAAGTGGCGGCGGAGTCGCAATGCAGATGAATGAAAATATCGGAATGAGCGACAAAATTGACCTGCTGCTCAAGCCGCTCGAAGACGAAGAACCGATCCTGGTTCGTTGCGACGTAATCAATATCCAGCCGGAAACTCATGGCGGATTTAAGGTCGCTCTAAGCTATCAGAATCTAAAAGAAGAAGATCGTCGAAAACTGATCTATTTCATTCAGTCCAAAGAGATCGAACTGGCTCAGCAACAGAGAGCTGCACAGCAGTAACGCTCAAGATTTTAAGACCTAGAAATGTCTATCTGAACGAAGACGACTTACCCGCAAATTTAATACAGTAAATCAATGATCACCCGGCGGTTTTTTTGCCGCCCTTCCTTCTGTGTAATTATCCACGCCAGACAAAGATCGACTCTCCAAGAACAGTAGTACTCACCGACGGTTCTCTTCGACGCTATAGCAAAACCATCCCAATGAATTTCGATAGCTTGAACGCAGGCAGAGAAGGGGCATAGCAAAAATAGTCATTTGATATTAAGAAGGGAAAGGATTAGATAAGATAATTCAGAAGAAAATGGCACATCGAGGAGAAAGGCATGAATACCAAAGAGAGAAGAATAAACGGTTCGAGCAGTTGATCTGGAGAGAATCAATCACCGCCCTTCAACCTGAAATCGAACCGTTAGCGAGAAAATACAAGCACCAAACCTTAAATGTGTGATTCATAGACATCATTTCAATATAATTGATGTTTATGAACAGAGAATTACAGCAACGATTAACTTGGGTAAAGCTTTACGAAGAGACTAAGGATGCTGGTTTTGTTTGCCGAAGATGTGGCATCTCAAGACCGACCCTTCGAAAGTGGTGGAAACGATATCAATCTGACGGTGTTGATGGGTTAAAAAGCCATAGTAAGCGGCCACATAGTTCCCCTAATCAAAAAATTTCATGCGCTTTAGAAGATTTGATACTTGATTTACGAAACACAAGAAATCTTGGTGCTAGACGCTTACAAAGTGAACTCTTTCGTTTGCATGACATTTCATTATCGATTGCTTCAGTTCATAAAGTTTTAACCAAACACAGTGTTCCACCCGTCAAAAAGTTCAGACGGAAAGCTGAATATATTCGATATGAAAGACCACTACCAGGCGATCGTATTCAAATGGATACCTGTAAATTAGGGCCTGGTTTATACCAATACACTTCTGTTGATGATTGCACCCGTTATAGGGTTCTCAGGGTTTATCAAAGACGAACCGCCGCTAACACCTTAGATTTTTTGGAGAGTGTGATAGAGGAAATGCCTTTTCCAATTCAACGAATTCAGACAGATCGAGGCAGAGAGTTTTTTGCTCAAAAAGTACAGAAAAAACTCATCAAGCTTGGCATCAAATTCAGGCCAAACAAACCTGGCTCTCCCCATTTAAATGGGAAGGTGGAACGATCACAAAAAACGGATAAAACCGAATTTTATGCCACTGTTGATATTGATTCTCCAGATCTTGACGAACAGTTAGCGGAATGGCAGCACTATTACAATTGGATGCGTCCACACAGTGCACATAAAGGGAAAACGCCAATGGAAAAATACTTCGAACTGAGTGATGAAACCCCATTCAGCGACGAAGTTATTCGTAATTATGATCCTTCGAATGAACGTATTAGGGAAGCGAATTACAAGTTAGATTTAGAGATCGCCAGATTGAAACGATCTCTGTGAATCACACACCTTAAAATATCCGGCACACCTTCTTATTGAAACAATCGGGACTATCCTTTTTACGGAAAAGAGTAACGACTGTTTTGACGTGTGATCTGTTCTGCCTGAAGCCTTTTACTCAGGGCATCGATCTTATTTTGCAATTGTTGAAGCTGAATCTGGTTCAATTCGGCTTGGCGCGTTTCACCACCATGCCCGTCCGCCAGTTGCTTCAACTTTGATGCCTGATAAGCCAGCTGTCTTTCAAGACTGGTCACTCGGCTACTGATACTGGCAGCCTGAACCGTTGCGGATGCGACCATTAAGATCGTCATCACAGTTATCACCTTTTTTTTCATACATTGCCTCAGTTATATATTTTTTCTTGTTTGATTATTTTGAGGACTTTGCGAAGTTTTAGAGGCTATTCATAAGAACTCACCTTATAAACCCGCTCGGCCTCTGAAGCGGCTAAACTACCGGAACGATAGACAAAAGCTTCTTCAAAAAAACGTTTATCGACATACACTTCCATAATGGTTTCGTAGTTCTGGTCAGCCATCGGAGTTACACTGACAACACGAGCTCCACGAACCAATGCATTGACGCGTGCTCTAAAACTGTCATTTTTTGCCGTTAGAGTAGCCACCGTTGTGGTACTGTCGATTTTGATCCCATACAACTGTTCTGCCAAAGAACGATAGGCATCCAGCTTCGAAGAACGAATCGCCAGCAAACGTCTCTGTCCTGTTGTGTAACCGGCATAAGTGTCTTCGGCTCCGTAGCCGATTCCAGTGATTTTGATCAGTTCCGGCTTACCGACTTCGGTCATCTTAACAACCGAACGCTGAGGCGCGATCTCAACACCTTGCGGCGCAACCATTCCTTGCTGTTGCAAGCCTGCAACCGTGCGCTGAGGAAGCATTACCACCGGCTCTCTGGCCGGATCGGAGACAACACTGATTGCATTCGGCCCCTCCGGCATTTTCGTTTCCGTCAAAGCACAACCTGTCAGCGCCATGCTAGCGAGCAACGAAAAAATCAATATTCGTTTCATAACTCTCTCCCTTGTCATCTGTAATTTAATTTCCATATCAGTGAATCTCCGAAAAAGCTTATGGATAAGAATCCATCACCTTGTCTTCATAAAATTTTGGCGGCTTCGGCCCCTTATACTGGTAAGTATCCTTATCTGCGGCTTGAGTATTGAGCGATTGCGTAAGCGCATTCATTCCTTTCTCAATCAGCAATAATCGGCGCTCTATTTCAATTAACCGCTTTAATTGCATATCGTTCCGGCTCTGTACACCATTATCCGTTACCGTCCGCTTACTCTGATCCACCATTATGGATAGGCGACGATTCTGGGCGTTTAATATGGCTTTAAGCGACTTTAATTCGGCTTGTATCGAACGATACTCTTCACTGTCAATTTTTGTATCGGCCTGTTTAGAACTCTCTTGAGCCTGCTTTTCGGACAAAAGGTCAACCGATATCTTTTCGGCGTTTTCTTTATCACTATTCATTTGCTCAAGCTGAACATAAATCTCATCAACCTTTTTATCGAGTCGCTGTAAAAAAGCGGAATTTTCCTCGACAGCCAAGGCTTGTTTAGCTATTGCCTGTTGAATCTGGCTTTCCTGATCATTTGAGGACGGATTAGCAAGTAACATCCATATGATACTGACTCCCATGGTCAGCAGTAGAATCAGTAGAACGACAATCGTACTCAGAAAAGCGAAAGCCGCTTTTTTGGAAATCACTTCATAGCGCTGTCCGTGAAGTGAACTATCCGATTGCTTATCTTTATTGAAGGAAGGTTGATTGTCGGATTGCACAAACTCTTTTAAACGATCGGATGAATCATCTGCAATTTTAGGTAAAGCATCCGACGAAAGATCCATTTTAGGTTCGGGTTCTTCGCTTAATGCTTCTTCGGGAGGAACGGCTATGCTCGCAGCAGGATCGGGGTTGTCGATAGCATTCGAAGGAGGCATCTTAATCTCCGGTTTACCGGAGTCGACAGGCGCGGCAGCTTTGACTTGCTCAGTCTCGGCCGGCGCAGCATTGTTTTGCGGCGCGGCCTGATCAGGCATCTCCTCGGTCGGTTCCTGCTGTTTGACCTCCTCCTGAGTCGGAGAAACCTTGTTGTCCTGGGACGCAGAGCCACTTTCTTTCCCGGTTTCCCGCGTATCGTCGGTTTTTTGACTGACTTCATCCAGCAATGCATCAATACTGTCTAGATCATTTGGATCAAGTTGTTTTGGATCATTCGCCACGAATCACACCTGTTTATCTAAGCCGTCTTAATTAATTGCAGAACGCTTATTTAGTGTGCTTGAGTGCCTTGCTCCATCAATGGCTTTACAACACCCCGATTCAACCAATAAGCTCCGGGCAGATATTGAAAACGACCTTTATCATCCAGCCAAACCCACCCTTCTTCCAGAGCGAAAGTTCGATTCTCGGCGGTTATCAAGGTTTTTGAAGTCGCTATTTCCACTGCCGTCTTCCCTAAAGCAGAAAACAGGCCATATTGATTCGACGAATTTGGATCCGACAGATTTTGCAGATAGTAAGACGGCAGCAACGCAAGCGTTTTCTGCCAATCGGACAAACTGCCGGAAAACAGGCCGGTAGAAGGCAATCTGGGCGGATACCAGATATGAGTACTGTGTTTCTGCTGGTAAAGCTCCAAAAACGGTTCGACTTGAATCGCTGTCTGTAAAGGGAGCAATGAAATAATTGCATCGAAGTCCTGACGAATTCTCGGAAAAGACTCCAGCGGTTGTCGAATGATTTTCCGCAGATAGCCGGCACGCTGCTGTGAAGCCTGAATTCCCAAACGCTCTTCTAGAAAATTGACACTGTCGGAACTCCACAGTTCTGATTCAAAAGACATCCCTGGATAAAGAATTTTCCAATTGGCGGTGAACTGTTGCAACATGGCTTGCGATGAGGCCGATTCATCTGACAGTACCAGCACCTTGCGATAATCCGCATTGCGCAGAACCGCAAACAACTGCAGCAAGCCACCCTTTTTACCAAACATCAAACTTCTTTCGTAAGAGGCCTGTTCACTGCCCGGTTCATTAAAATACAAGGTTGGAATATTGATGTCCAAAGCTTGCCACGAAGAGACCCACTGCTTGCTCAAAGGACCGAAGATAAAACTGGGTTGATAGTTTTTAAGCAGGCTCCACAAGGCCGTTGCAGATGAGAACTGATCGGTATCGAAAAAAATCAACTTTCCACTGTAACCGTAGGCTTGCAGATTACGTTCAATACTGGCTTTTAAAACTTTGGAAAGCGTGGAATACTGACCCGACAAGGGCAATAATACCGCGGTAACCGATCCGGAATCTTCCAACGGAAACTTAAAGGTTTTCTGAGATTGCGAATCGAACAAACCGGCCACGCCACGTCCAAGACGCTCCAAAAATCCTTTGACCCCTTGAATCCGTTGTTCAAATTCAGGAGACGCATCTCCGTCATTATCGATTTCTTCCAGCTGAAGGCGAGCCATTTGCACATCACCGTTTGCCTGAGCCTCTTCCGCGCGAAGAAGAGATATTTCCTGCTGAAGCTGCCGGCTCTGTTTTTCAAGCAAGTCCGGCGTCAAAGAAGAAGCACCATCCATATCATGCGAAAAATGATATTCCTGATAGCGGCTGTCAGAATCGGCAGAAATTGCCGGCAGGGACAACGCCGAAATTACTGCCGCAATGAACAGCAACGTAAAAAACCTGCTTTTATCTGTTTTCTCTTTGATTGCCAGCATCTTTCTTGACAGCTCGATTAGAAGGTCTAGTTCTCCGCCAACGACTTACTGACAATTTCGTAAACGTCTTTGGAAAGAGTATTACAGTCGGCGATGGTCTGTAATGCCTGTTTCATCATTACCTGGCGGGAAGCGTCGTAGCGCTTCCAATGTGTAAATGGTGCGACAATTCGCGCCGCAACTTGCGGGTTAATCGCATCCAGATTCAGTACCTGTTCGGCTAGGAATTGATAACCTGCACCATCGGATCTATGGAAACCTAGCAGGTTCAAACGCCCGAAAACGCCAAGAACACTGCGAACCCGGTTCGGGTTTTTCAAAGTAAAGTCTGCATGTACAATCAATTCTTTGACATGTTCCAAAGCGTGAATATGATGCGATGCTGCCTGTAAAGCAAACCACTTATCCAATACCAGTGCTTCATGACGCCACTGCTGGTAAAAATCTTGCAAGCGTTCTTCCCGCTGAGCAACATCCAGATGAGAAAGCGCATCCAAGGCTGCCAATACATCGGTCATATTACGTTTGGCATCGCATTGTTCAAGCACCAGTTCCAGTTGTTTGTCCAGAAGCGACAAATACGCCAGGCAGACATTCTTCAGTTTTCTTTGCGCGATATCCTCGCGAGCGTAGCGATAAGCTGCATCGCTGTTCAGGGCTTGATAACGCTTCACAAACAGAACTTCAAAACGCTCTGCCAACTGCTCTCTCAACCAGCGATGTGCCGAATAGATTGCATCAACGTCAACAATGTCATATTGCTCTCCGATATAGGTCATATCCGGCAAGTTAATTGCCAAGGCGATTAAAGCCGGATCGGCCTCTTCATCCGCAAGGATTTTCTCGAATGCGGAAAAATAAGCCTCCGAAACCTGTAATTTTTGTTGCTGCTGCAGACGAGAGACATTCTGTTTGATCTCGTTCAACGACAAAGTCTGCATCGATTCCCAACGCACAAAACTGTCATCATCATTCGCCGCCAAGCAGGCCAATTCTTCCTGGGAATAATCGTAAGCCAATTTCACCGGCGCCGAGAAACCTCTCAGCCAGGATGGTACCGGTCGAGAAGTAAGCCCGGTGAATTCAAAACTCTGCTGCTGCTGTTCGACAATCAGGATCGCTTCATTTCCATTAATACGGACTTTATCTCTGCAAGCCGCTGCAGGCTTGATCTGCATCGGTTTACCGTCGCTATCAAACAGCGCCATTTTTAACGGAATCAGTAGCGGCTGAAAATCCTCTGCAGATATTTTTCTTAAGGACTGTTTGATCTCAATCCGGTATTGCTGTGTCAGAGAATCATAATCGACAACAATCTCTAACCTCGGAGTTCCGGCCTGCAAATACCAGGCTTTCATCTGTTGCAGATCAACCTTGTTGGCATCTGCCATCGCATTACGGAAACAATCGACCGTTACGGCCTGACCGTCGTGGCGCTGAAAGTAGAGATCCATACCTTGTCTGAATCCTTCTTCACCCAGTAAGGTATGGTAAAGACGAACGACCTCGGCCCCTTTCTCATATACCGTCATGGTGTAGAAGTTATTCATTTCGA
This sequence comes from Thiomicrorhabdus heinhorstiae, assembly GCF_013391765.2. Lineage (GTDB taxonomy): Bacteria > Pseudomonadota > Gammaproteobacteria > Thiomicrospirales > Thiomicrospiraceae > Thiomicrorhabdus > Thiomicrorhabdus heinhorstiae. Next base: position 36,867 of record NZ_JACBGI020000024.1, read on the forward strand.
TATACGACTGAGGCTGGATCGGGTGCGCCATAGGACCGGCATCTTCCGGAAACTGATTGGTTCTGAGGCGCTTAACGTCCTCGATGCGCTTGACAGCAGGCGACAGCATATCGGAAGTGAACTCCTGATCACGGAAAACCGTCAGTCCTTCTTTCAAAGTCAGCTGGAACCAGTCTCGGCAAGTTACACGGTTACCGGTCCAGTTATGGAAATATTCGTGACCGATTACCGACTCAATTCCTTCATAATCGATATCGGTTGCCGTTTCCGGCTTGGCAAGAACGAATTTCGAGTTAAAAACATTAAGACCTTTATTTTCCATCGCTCCCATATTGAAATCGTCTACCGCAACGATCATATAGATATCCAGATCGTAAATCAGGCCGAAACGCTCTTCGTCCCATTTCATCGAACGCTTCAAAGACTCCATAGCGTGTTCGCACTGGTCGATGTTTTTCGGTTCAACGTAAATTCTCAAGGTAACCGAACGCTGATCACGAGTAATAAATTCGTCTTCGATATGCTCCAGATTTCCTGCCACTAAAGCGAACAGATAGCATGGTTTTTTGAACGGATCGTGCCAAACGGCGAAGTGTCGACCATCCTCAAGGCTGCCGGAATCAATCAAATTGCCATTCGACAGCAACACCTTGTTGTCCTTTTCGTCGGCAATAATTTTGGTCGTGAAATAACTCAGGACATCCGGACGATCCGGATAATAAGTGATCTTTCTGAAACCTTCCGCTTCACACTGCGTACAGTAATTGCCGCTGGTACGATACAGGCCTTCCAAAGCCGTATTTCCTTGCGGATCGATAAGTGTCTCAATCTCCAGTGTGAATTCTGTTCCTTGAACCGGAACATCCAAGGCCGTCTCACTCACGGAGCACTGTTCGGTAATCGTTTTTCCATCCAACACAACCGAAATGAGAGACAAATTTTCGCCATCCAGTCTGATGCTCTCGACCGATTCCACAAGGATAACCCGCATGGTATTTTTTACTCGGGTTCGATTCGGTTCCAGTTCAAATTGCAGATCCACCTTGGCAATTTCAAATTTCGGAGCCTGGTAATCTTTTAAATAGTTAACCTTCGGAGACTGGTTCAACATAATATTCCCTTAAAAAAATAATCCAATAAAAAAGCCTTTCTGCCACAAGGCAAAAAGGCTTTTTACCGCATCTAAAATTTAGATGATTTGAAGATAGTTCAACTGGTACGGATGACTTGTCTTAGTAAACGAATTCCGCACGACGGTTTTCTGCCCATGCGGCTTCATTATGAGCGTCATTAACCGGCTTATCTTCACCAAAACTAATCAGGGTGATGCGCTCAGGCGCAACGCCTTCTTTAACCAACGCATCTTTGACAGCCAATGCACGACGTTCACCTAAAGCCAGGTTATACTCGCGTGTACCACGCTCGTCACAGTTCCCTTCGATGGTCACTTTTGCACCTGGCTCCAAGGCCATATAACGGGCATTATTCTTAACAATATAATATTCTTCCGGATAGATGACAGAACGGTCAAAGTCAAAGTGGATCACTTTGCCGCGAATCTCAGCCAGTAACTTCGCTTTTTCCGCTTCTACCGCACTCATCGCGCCGGCATCATCACCTGCACCGCTTCCAGCACCCATAGCACCGGTATCAGATCCATCTTTAGATCTCAAAGCCAATTCCGATCCGTCCTGATACTCTTTATCAACAAGACGAGGGTCGTTCGGATCGTTGTAGGCGTATTTATCTACGTCCCAAATTCCATCAAATAATGAACTACAACCAGATAACGTAATCCCCATCAAACCGACAAGCAATAAGTTCTTAATAGTGTTTAAAGACATATCCAATCCCTGCGCTAAAATTACAGATAGAGATAATATACCGTAATCACGCAAAAAAAGTAGTGCCATCTGGAAAAATTGCCTTTGAAAAGTACAAAATGCACTTTAAGAGGTGAAATTCGCTACAAGCCTGTAGAAATACAGTAATGAAAAGAGAGAGGTATAAAAGGAGAATTAAAAGACCCCAGCATTAAGCTGGGGAAGCGGGCTACATTATGAAAAACGTTACATTCAACGAATTCATGGCGTTATTTAATCACGCTGTCGCCCTGCTTTTATTGATTAGGATCAATTTAAAATCGAAAGAAATCTATATTTACGCTTTTTGCTTTTTTTCGTCACGATCAACAATAATTCCAGCCAATGCCATCAATGCATCGCGATCCATAATCTGGACTTCTTTCTTTTTCCACGAAGCGATACCGTCAGAATGCATTTTGGCAAGAATTCTCGAAACCGTTTCCGGAGTAAGCCCTAAATAAAGCGCCACATCACGGTGCAAAATCGCCAGTCGGAAAGAATCGTAAACATACCCTCTTTCCCGATAGCGCTCCGACATGCCGAAAATAAATTGTGCCATACGCTGATCGGCACTCTTTTTCATCAGCAGATCGGTATGCAAACGGCTTTCATTTGCTTCTTTGCTCATAACCTTCAAAATCTGGTTATGCAGATTGGGTACTTGTAGAGACAGATCGTTCAGTTGATCAAACGGCAAGCTACAAATACTCAGTGAATCCAAGGCGGATGCACTGAATTGATGGGTTTTATTTTCAACACCATCCATTCCCAGAACATCGCCGGGAAGATAGAAACCATGAATGACTTCCTCTCCGCTATCGGTGATCTCGTATAACTTAACGACCCCGGCGCGAATTGCAAAAAGAGACTGAAATTTGTCTCCGACTTGATAAAGATGCTGACCTTTTTTCAGAGCGGGTTTGCGATCAACGATCATATCCAGCCGATCGACGTCCGATTTCACCAGCCCTGTCGGAAAACAAATCTTCTGTAATCCGCAGTTACCACATCCTATATGAAACGCTGTTTTAATATCCGCCATAATGCAACCCCATGCCCATACATTGTTTTATTTAATTTTTTACCCATTCTAACACTTAGTGATATTTTGAGACCTTTAAGCTCATTGATTTTTTTTATTCTTAAATTAGCCTTAAGGGC
>NZ_JACBGI020000025.1 GCF_013391765.2 Thiomicrorhabdus heinhorstiae
CAGTAGTTATTTTTATTTCATAAGTTGTTAATATTTAGGTAAAAATAACCTTGAAGAAAAAGTTTGCATTCGAGATCGAAGTTCATTTAGTATCGAAAAAAGAGCCAATTTTTGACAGTGAACTTTTACTATGAATTTTTCAAAAAAAGTAACCGGTTTATTTTGCGATGCGCGAGAAAAACAAAGATTTAACAGCGCGTTGGAAAAACAATATTCCGGACTGTACCGTCTCGCTTTTGCATGGTGTCACCAGGCTGCCGTCGCTGAAGATTTGGTACAGGAAACTCTGCTTAAAGCGATCGAAAGTCGTAAAGATATCGAATGTTTGGAGCATTTAAATGCATGGTTGTGCAGGATCATGCATAATCAGTTTTTGGATAATATCCGTTATAACCGCCGTTGGGAGTGGGTCGAAGAGTCGGAAATCGATCAGCATTTCTGTGCCGATTGCACCGAAACCCAACTGATTAAGCAGCAGACCGCCGAACGGTTTTATCAAGCCTTGTCGCGCCTGCCGTTTACGCAGAGAGAAGCGATTACCCTGGCCGATTTACAGGGGTTCAGTTATCAGGAAATCGCCGAGATAACGGCAACACCGATCGGTACGGTGATGAGTCGCATATCCCGCGGACGCGAAAAATTAAAAGAATTGTTGCAGCAGGCTGAAGATCAGCAGCGCAGAGTAGTATCTCTCTGGAGAAGCTAATGGCTAAGAAGTTAGAAAGTTATCAAATTCACGCCTATGTCGACGGGCAATTAAGTCGCGAAGAGTGTCTGGAAGTCGAAATGGCAATGCAGCATGATCCGGAGTTGGAACAGCATATTTGCCAGTTGCGAGGTTTGAAATCGAAGTTGAAAGAGGTTTACAACGATATTCCGTTGCCGAAAAACGCTCCTCTAAAAACCGAAAAGTCAAAGTTCTCCGCTTTTTCAGGGAGTATGGCCGCCTCGATTATTCTGGGCATGTTTTTAGGCGCCGGTGCTTTACAGCTCTATCTGCATGGCTGGCAGGAATCGGTTAATGTGCTTCAAGAACAGCAGCAAGTCGCTTCTTCAAAATATATTATTCACCTGGATTCGGACGATCCGAAAAAAGAACTGCTGGCGCTTAGTGAAGCGCAGAAATTGCTGTCGGGCGGAGGGCCGGAAGTTCAGGTGGATATGATTTCCAACTACCGTGGTGTGAACTTGTTTGAAGTGAATAATCCGAATCGATCCGAGTTGGAAGGCTTGTTGAATCAATATCCGAATTTGACTCTGTATGCCTGTCATCGTGCGATACAACGGGCGTTGGATCGTGGCGAAAAAATCAAGATGCTGCCGCAAGTTGTACAGGATAAGCCGGGAATTGACACCTTGGCGGAAAGGCTGATTGAAGGTTGGCGCTATATAAAAATCTAAGTGGTAAAGCCTAAATCGGGTTTAAATTTTGGGGAAGTGTCCAAATGCATTCGAACGCTTCCCCAATTCAGTTTGTTACTCGTTACTTTCCCCTAAATCGCCTCCGGTGAATTCGCGATAGATATGAACCGCATTATTGCGATAGGTCTGTTCGTAAACCGGACGGTCGCTGTAAGCGGTTTGATCGATTTGATCCAGATTCTGTTCCGTCCCGCCGGAAGCAATCAATTTTTCGACTTGCGCGTGCATGTCTTTCAGGTAGTCGTAAGTATCCTTTTTAACCTGTTGCAGACTGGTCGGTGCACCGTGTCCCGGGACGACCTTAACGTCCTGCGGCATGGCATTCATGAATACTTCAAATGTGTCGACCCATTTACGCGTGTCGGTATAGGAAAACAGGGCGAGCATACGTTTGTTATAGGCCAGATCCCCGGGGAAAACGATATTGCGTTTCGGCAGGTAGACGATTGTCGAGCCCGGAGTATGCCCCGGACCGTAGTTCATGATCTGCACGCTTTCTCCGCCACCGACATCGACAGTGATACTGTCGTCAAAGGTGGTGAATCGATCAGAAACATCACGGGCACTTTCGGTCAACTCATGGCCGACACGGGTTCCCCAGCTGTTTTTAATCGCTTCGAAACCGTTGTGAAAGTCGTCATTGGCAACCGAGTGCGAGTAGAGGTGTTTGACACCTTGATCCACCCAGTAGCTGGCTCCAAGATAAGCGTGTCCCTGGCTGTTTTCGACAGCGACCCACTTAACCGGTTTGTCGGTTACTTGCTTGATCTGTTGATGAAGAGAGTAGGCAAGGGCCGGATTAGCGCCGGCATTAAAGACAAAAACTCCGTCCTCGAAAACCATGAAGCTAAGATTGTTATTTAAACCGTAATTGCTTGGATTGTGCCAGATCAGGCTGCCGACGACGGTGTAGATACCGTCGGCTACTTTCTCAGCCTGCGGGATCGGCAGCTGCTTTCCGATGTAACCTGCTTTTTTGATCGTTTGTTTCAGGTCTCGAGCATATTGATCGACGGAGAGCGGAATAATGCCTCCGTCGGCATAGCCTTTCATCTCCTGAGCGTAATGTTCGAATCCTTCCGTGTAGGCATCCGAAGCACTGGCTACAGAAATGAACCCGCTGATTAAGCTGAATCCGAGCGCTAATTTTAATGTTTGCATATGAGGCTCCTAATCGGTGTTGAGTGAGGCTGGTGGCTTGGTTATTTTTCTGTGTCGGCGGCCACGCTGCGCCAACAGGTTTCAGTAATTTCGTCGAGATATTCCAGCGGCGGTTGTGAAAGCATCTGGTCCAGAGAAAGCTGGATCAGGCGTAGAACTCCGCCATAGGCGCTGGCCGCCGCAATCATTGGATTCATTTCTCGGATCAGCCCTTGTTGCATACCTCTTTCCAAAACTTCTCGGAGTCGGATAAAGGGTTTAGACGAACAGATGGGTGCCAGTTCAGGCATAAATTCTTTGTGCTGAGCCCTTAAGGCGAATTGGCTGACGTGAGGGTGATTTTGAGCGGTTTCCAGCAACCAGCGACATAGATCGTAATATTGTTGCCAGGCATCTTTTTCCGGAGCAAGCACAGCGTTTTGCTCGCCTTCGATCTGCCACAAAAGCTGAGCCATCAGTTCCTCGGCAATGCTTTGTTTGTCTTTGAAACCGTGGTAAATAGAGCCGGTACTAACGCCGGAATGCTTGACCAGATCGGGTATGGAGGTGTTGAAATACCCTTTCTCGACAAAGAGATGCAAAGCGCTGTTAAGCACTTTCAATTTGACTTCGCTGAGCTGAGGGTTGTTTAAGTATGACATATAAAGCTGATTAGAATGATTGTTCTAGAATGTTTATTCTAGTTGAGGTCATCATGCATTCACAATGAGTTTTACTATCAAATTTTGCAATCAGGGTATAAGCGAAAATACGAGGAGGGGCAATGCCTGCTCAAAGGAAAATTTTCCGATGAGCAGTTCATGACGAGGAATTAATTCTCGGTCAAAGGCGTTTTAACGATGTATAAGGTATTGCGGTCAATTGTCTGAGCACTATCAAGTACTTTTTGTTCCAATTGATTGTCTTTTGCCCAAGTAGCAAAGTCATCGTCGTTGATGATTCCCAAAGTGTTATCGTCGATGATCCACAGACCTTCCATCTTGTCGTGTGGATATTGGACTTCGGCTACCATATCGACCACTTCGGTTTTGCTGACCGGAATGATTCCCGCATTGGTTAGTTCATTCCAATCGGCAATTTCTTCCAACGCTTTTCCGTCAATGGTTAGGCCGATATCGGCATCTTGAGTCATGTTTGCGGCAAGAGTCATTGTCTCCAGGTTGGTCGCACCGTTCAGGTCAATACGGTAGACTTTCTTCATCGCCGTAGGAACCGCTTCACCGCCGTCAGGCCCACCGTTCAAGAAGTTTCCGTCGCGCTCGATGACCAAAAATTGGTGGTCGTTCAAAGCGGCAATTTCCGAGTTGGCGTTTTTGGCAATTTCTTGCTGATACAGATATTGGCCGATCTCTTTGGTTTGCAGATTAACGGTTACGATACGGGTCAAAGTATAGTTTTGTACTGCCGCTTTACTTGGATTGTACAGAGTCGATTGCATCATGCCGACTAGAGTTGTGCCGTCCGGTGTAATCGTCAAGCCTTCCATTCCGCGGTTGGCCCAGCGATTGGCAAATTCCGCCGGAAGATTGATCCCAGTCGTATTTTGTACGCGGGTATCATCTGTAAACGCATTGATTCGGCCAATCTCTTTTCCTTCGGCGTCGAAATGAACGATGTGCGGGCCGTACTCGTCACTGACCCAGAAAGTGCCATCTGCCAAAGCCACAAGTCCTTCGGAATCGAGGCCGTAGTCGTCCAGTTTAAGTGGATTGGTATCGGCGTCATATGGCTGCCCTGCGATTTCGACGATCGGATTGCCGGAAGCGTCGTAAGGGATTTCACCGGTTCCGCCCAGTTCGGCACTATTCGGCAAGCCGGTAATCAAACTTCCGTCAGGACGCTTTAAAGTGATTTTTTCGATCAGAGAAATTTGGCCGTTTTCATCGATCTCGAACAGTCCGATCGTCGGTGTATAGTCCGGTGTCGGGAACATTTTTCCCTTACCTAGAGAACCGGTATAGGTTGCGTTAGGGCCGCGGTCGGTCATTGCATAGAACTGATTCGCTTCGGTTGGATGGCCAGCCATGGACGAACCGTAACCGCCATTGCGAATTTCGAAAGGCAGTTGGGTATTGAAGTCGATCAAATCACTGCGCAAAATGCTATACGGCAATTCGGCTCCCATGGTGGAGATGCTGTCAATCGGCGAAAGTTGAGTATCGTCCAGAATTGAATCGTTACAGGCGCTGAGCATAACAGTGCTAAGCATGGCACTAACCAGTAGTTTTTGTTTGAACATGTTTCTTCCTTAAAGCAAAAAATAAATTAAAGTGATCGACAGTCTTATTTGTGTTTTGTGACGCTCTTTTTATTAAGTTTCGGGCGCCTGAGTTGTCGAATCGAATTAATTTAGTAGAGCGACCGTCACACTTTTTTGAACTTTTTTTGGTATTTTCATGTCAGAATTGTGAACAGTGCCTGTGAAATTGCCCGGGAGTCAGCGTATGGATTGGCAAACATTACAAACCCTGTTGCTGTGGTGTACCTTGATTAATTTCGGTCTTTATCTGCTAACCGTGGTTGCGGTGGTGTGGTTTAGAAAACCGGTAGTCTTGATTCACCTCTATCTGTTTTCGATGGAGGAAAAAGAGGTCATGTCCTCTATTCAAAGTTATCTTGGGCGTTACAAATTAATGATTACGGTGTTCAATTTCGTTCCATGGCTGGCATTGTGGATTATGAACAACGGGTACTAGGCTTTCGAGGTTGGCATGAAATTGCGTTTGAATTTGCTGGCGATCTTTGGCGTTATCATAGCGACGGCGGTGCTATATAAACCCCTGAGAGCTTTCTGGCCGGAAAAAGTCGGTATGGACTGTCAAGATGGACGAGTCTGTGTCGATCAGGCGCAATACGCTTTTCAGGCACAGAATTTATATAGTCGAGCATTGAGTTTTGTCGAAAGCAATGTCGGAACGCTGGATAAGGCACCGCAAATCATCTTTTGCAAAACCGATCTATGTGCCGAACGTTTTGGATTAGGTAAACGTTCGGCAATCAGTCTGGGACCTTGGGCAATTGTCATAGGCCCGCGAGCCTGGAAGGATTATTATGTTCGTCATGAATTGATCCATTCCTTGCAATATCAACGCCTGGGGATTCTTAAAATGCGGCAGTTGCCGCAGTGGTTTGTTGAGGGAATGGCCTATTCTATGAGCGAAGATCCAAGAACTCCTTTATCACAGCCATTCGAAAACGATCGGGCCGAGTTTGAATCCTGGTTCAAGCAAGTCGGGCACGATCAGATCTGGTCTGCGGCAAAAAATCTGTCGGAATCCTAAGTTCTATTCTGAATTCGTGTTGTTTCGTTTATTTGCCTCGGCGGTCTTTTTATTGGGCAAAATCTTTCACATCCTGTAGCCATTTCGTGCGTTGCTTTTCTGTGCTGCTAAAAATAGGGCCAAAGCGCTGGTAGTGGCTGATCTTGGCTCCACAAAATCCCCAAATGTTTACTTTCTGCTGGTGTTTGTCGCCTCTTAAAAGCCACCATTGAAGCCATGACGGCGAGTCGGTGGTATTGATGATTTCGATTTTTTTATCGTGTAGAAGACCGATTGAGCGGTGCTGATCCGTATATTGAAAGGCAAAGCCCGGAGTCAAAACGCGGTCAAGAAAGGCTTTCAATAGGGCTGGCATACCGCCCCACCAGATTGGGTAAACTAGAACAATACGCTGTGCCTGAGAAATAGCATCCTGGATTTCACTCAGATCGGTTTCAAGTTCAGTTTGTATGGCGGGGTGATGGGCATTTGGACTGAAGTGCAGTTCGGATAAGTGAACGAGTTGAACTTGTTTGTCTTGTGCAAGCAAGGCATCAAAGTAAGTCTGAGCGAGGGCATTACAGAAACTATCCTTATCAGGATGAGCATTGAAAATCAGTGTTACTTGGTTCATAGGGCTATACTCCTATTTATGTTAACGGTGTTTACATTTGTTAATTTAGGTGTTTGCAGTTAGAATGTCAACACTGTTTACATTGGTTATTTAGTTGTAGAGTTTTATGAGCAAATACCATCATGGTGATTTAAAGTCCGGTTTAATTCGTGAAGCGGTTCAGTTGTTACAAGAGGGAAAAAGTTTCAGTTTGCGAGGTCTGTCCAGTGGATTGAGTGTGTCTCCTGCTGCGGTGTACCGGCATTTCCCGAACAAAGATGCGCTTTTAATGGCAGTCGCAATTGAGGGCTTCGAGCTGTTGCAGCAACGCTTTCAGTCTATAGAGAAAGACGATCCTAAAGAAAGGCTGAAAGAGCTGGGTATAGTGTATGTAGACTTTGCTCTGCAATTTCCGGGGCATTACAGGGTCATGTTTGGCGAGTTTCAATGTGAGCCCGAACAGGAAGAATTATTGGGGGAAACGGGGCGAGCAACTTTCAGTGCTTTGATGAATGCATGCTCAGACTTGGCCGACACGGAGGAAGTCGCAAAAGTCATGGCAGCCAGCGCCTGGTCTCTGGTTCACGGTTATGCTCTGTTAAGAATGCAACGGCATTTGTCGGCGTTTGGAGAGCCGGTACCATCCATTGAAGAAGTTCTGGATCAGTTCTGGACGAGTGTCACTGCGTGAAGAATGGGGTGCGTAAATATTGCAACGGCTGATAGCGGTTTTAATTGTTTAAAATCAGTTTCTCAGGTGTTATCTTCATGCCGCAAAATGTTTATATGGATAATGATGGGGCGGTATAAGCTTAACTTGGTGCAAATTGAAGCTTATGATTGGGTTTAATACCATAATATTATTATGTGAATATATCTAAATAATTGAAAAATAATATATTTTATATATTTGGACCAGTTTCCGCTATTAGGGAGTAGAGGTTAATCGAGTGTTGAGGCTCATCCGGTCATTAGACTGGGTGGGCCTTTTTTTTTGTTTCAAATTCGGCCAAAAACAAAAAAAGGCCGTGAAGGATGATGAAATGGCGGACTTTATCAAAGTATGCGGTGAGAACGACTTAGTAGAAAATTCGGGAGTTGCCGCGCTGATCGACGATCAGCAACTGGCTCTGTTTTATATCAATTCGCAAGTTTATATCACCTCTAACACTGATCCGATCCGTGAAGCGGAAGTCATGTCTCGTGGAATGGTTGGCGATCGTGATGGTGAGCTTTTCGTTGCCTCTCCTTTGCATAAAGAATGTTACAGCTTAATCAGTGGTATCTGCCTGGATAAGGAAGGCTATTCCCTCAGTGTTTTTCCAGGCAAGATCGAAGATGGTTTTGTCTGGGTTGACATGCACGCCAAGGTTTGAAGGTTGATGTATGGCGGCCAAGAATTTCTCTTCTTTTATTAAGACCTCTATCAAAAGTTCTGTCAAAACGACCTGTCCGTATTGCGGCGTCGGTTGCGGCATGCTTTTAAGTCCGAATCCGACCATGCAAAGTGGTTGGGATTTGAGCGGCGATAAAACACATCCGGCGAATTTCGGCCGTTTGTGCGTTAAGGGAGCGTCGGCGGCGGAAACACTGGGGTTTGAAGGCCGATTGCTTAGCCCGCAGATCAATGGGCAAGAGGCCGATTGGGAAACCGCTTTGAATGAAGTGGCCGGGCGCTTCAAGAAAATTATCGATCAATATGGCCCCGAAAGTGTCGCTTTCTACGTTTCCGGTCAGTTGCTGACCGAAGACTATTACGTTGCCAATAAGCTGATGAAAGGCTTTATCGGCAGTGCCAATATCGATACCAACTCGCGTCTGTGCATGGCTTCGGCGGTGGTCGGCTACAAGCGCGCTTTTGGCAGCGACAGTGTGCCGTGCAGCTATGAAGATCTCGAACAGGCGGAATTGATTACTCTGGTCGGTTCCAATACCGCCTGGGCGCATCCGATCGTCTATCAGCGAATTGCAGCAGCCAAAAAGGCTAACCCGCAGATGAAAGTGGTGGTGGTTGACCCGCGCCGCACCGCGACTTGCGATCTGGCCGATTTACACTTGGCAATTAAGCCGGGAATGGATGCTGCACTGTTTAACGGTTTGCTGGCGTATTTTTCCGAGCATGGGGAGATCGATGTCGACTTTGTCGCCAGGCATTGTAACGGTTTTGCCGAAGCATTGGATGCCGCGCGTCAGCAAGCGGATATTCAGGAACTTGCCGAATTGTGCGATCTTGCCGTTGAAGACCTGCATCAATGGTTCGAATGGTGTCTCCAATCGCCGAAAATGCTGACGCTCTACTCTCAAGGTGTTAACCAATCGACCAGCGGCGTCGATAAGTCGAATGCCATTATTAACTGTCATCTGGCAACCGGACGCATCGGTAAAGTCGGATGCGGTCCTTTTTCCATTACCGGGCAGCCGAATGCCATGGGTGGACGTGAAGTCGGCGGTCTTGCCAATCAGTTGGCGGCGCACATGGATTTTACCTCTGAAGAGTCGATCGATCGGGTTGCCCGTTTTTGGCAGGCTCAGAACATGGCGACACAGGACGGTTTGAAAGCGGTCGATATGTTTGATGCGATTGCGGCAGGGAAAATCAAAGCGATCTGGATTATGAATACCAATCCGGTGGTTTCCATGCCGGATGCCGATCGGGTGCGTCAGGCTTTGCTGGATTGCGAAACCGTCGTGGTTTCCGACTGTATGGCGCAGACCGATACCACTGAGGTGGCGGATATTCTTCTACCGGCTTTGACCTGGGGAGAGACTGACGGTTCCGTGACCAATTCCGACCGAACGATCTCAATGCAACGCGCTTTTATTTCCGGCCCCGAACAGTCGCGAGCCGACTGGTGGATGATCTGCGAAGTTGCCAAACGCATGGGGTTTGGCGAAGCGTTTGAGTACCGGCATCCGGTAGAAATCTTTCGCGAGCATGCCGCTTTAAGCGCTTTTGAAAATGACGAAACGGGAACGATTCGGGATTTTAATCTGGCGGCTTTGACGGATATTTCTCTGGACGACTATTTGACTTTCCCGCCGACACCTTGGCCGATTGTCGATAAAGACGCCCGGGGAAAGCCGCTCGGTACGCCGCGCTTGTTCTGTGACGGGCAATTTTTTACTTCCGATCGCAAAGCACGTTTTATTGCGATTACACCTCGGGCGCCGCAAAGCAGCCCGAACCCTCAATATCCGTTTGTTTTGAATACCGGGCGCGTTCGCGATCAGTGGCATACCATGACGCGAACCGCCAAAACACCAAAATTGATGACGCATGTTGCCGAGCCGTTTGTCGCCATTCACCCGCAGGATGCCGAAGAGAAAGGACTGACCAATGGCGGTTTGGCGCGAGTGTTCAACGATCTGGGGGAGCTGATCCTGCGCGTTGAATGTCAGGCTTCGCAAAGACGCGGAGGGCTGTTTGTGCCGATGCATTGGAACCGTCAATATGCCAGTCATGCGAATGTTGATCGATTGGTAGCGGCACGAGTTGATCCGCTGTCCGGTCAGCCTGAATCCAAGCATGCGGTAGTGGCGGTTGAGGCTTATCACTCTAGTTGGAAAGGTTTTGTGTTAAGCCGTGATTCTCTGGAGCAAGCGTTTTTAGAAGGACTCTATTGGAGCCGAATCACCGGCGAGCAGTTTCAGCGTTATGAGGTTGAAGCCCAGGATCGCAGCGCTCGATCCTGGATGGACTGCTTGCAAAGCGCCATGAACGGTAACGATTCAACGGACTGGCTCCGTTATGTCGATGAGACAGAAGGCGTGTTTCGTCTGGCCATGCTGCAAAACGGGAAGTTACAACTGGCGGTATTCGTTTCCAAGGACAAATTGCCGGAACGGCGTTGGGTTGGGCAGTGCTTTTCTCAAGAGGTTCTCTCCGAACGTGACAGACGCTTTTTACTGGCAGGTAAACTCAGCGGCGCCAAAGATGCCGGCAAGACGATCTGTTCCTGTTTCGGCGTCGGACTCAACACCATTCTGGAAGCCATCGAAACCCAATCTTTAACCTCGGTGGAAGAGATTGGCAAGGCTTTGAAAGCCGGAACCAACTGCGGCAGTTGTCTGCCGGAGCTGACTGAAATTCTGCAGTCGCAATATCACGAATTGCGCGCTTGAACACGTTTCTCAAAGAGATTTAAGGAGAGCGACATGGATTATTTACCGATTTTTATGAATATCAAGGGTCAGCCGTGTCTGATCGTTGGCGGCGGTGCGGTTGCAGCACGTAAAGCAGACTTGTTTATTAAGGCCGGAGCCAAGGTAACGGTGATCGCTCCGCTATTGAAAGAAGAGATGCAACGCCATTTACAGCTCGGGAAAATCGAATGGATTGAGGCTGGTTTCGATCGTGAATTAATGTGTGCGCTGCCGAAACCGAAACTGGTTATTTCCGCCACCGACGAGCAGGCGGTTAACGAGGCTGTGTACGAATATTGTCGACAGCAGCAGATCGAAGTTAATGTCGCCGATCAGACCGAGTATTGCGATTTTATCCTGCCGGCGATTATCGAACGCGAACCGATGACGGTAGCGGTATCGACCGGTGGGCGATCTCCTGTGCTAGCCAGAGTGATGAAAGCACGTTTGGAAAGTCTGCTGCCGCAGGGATTGTCCGCTGTGACCGATCTGGTCGGCCGTTACCGAAATGCGGTGAAAAAGACCTTGCAAGATGCGGAAAATCGCAAGCGCTTCTGGGAAAAGCTGCTCGACAGCACTTTTATCGATAAAGCATCGCGTCTTGAGTCTTCTGGTGAAGCCGAGGCGATTCTGCAGCAAAAATTGCAGGCGGCTCGACTCGAAGAGCAAGACGGGCTGAATGAGGTGGGTGAAGTCTATCTGATCGGTGCCGGGCCGGGCGATCCTGAATTGATGACTTTCAAAGCGCTTCGATTGTTGCAGCAGGCAGACGTAGTGGTTTATGACCGCTTGGTCTCAACGGAAATTCTGGATATGGCTCGTCGTGAGGCCGAGCGGATTTATGTCGGCAAAAAGGATAAGTGGCATCGTGTGCCGCAAAGTCGCATTAACCGCATGCTTCTGGAATTGGCGCAGCAGGGAAAAAAGGTTGCGCGTTTGAAAGGCGGCGATCCGTATATTTTCGGTCGCGGCGCTGAAGAAGTTGAATTGCTGGCTGAACACGGTATCGATTTTCAGGTTGTGCCAGGCATTACCGCCGCTGCAGGTTGTACCGCCTATGCCGATTTTCCGTTGACGCATCGCGATTATGCCCATTCGGTTTCGTTTGTGACCGGGCATCAGAAGGAAGGAGATCAGGCGATCGACTATGCGCGTCTGGCTCAGTCCGGCGACACCATGGTTTTCTATATGGGAGTGAAAAATGCCGCTGAAATCCAGCAGGGGCTACTTGCACATGGGGTTTCTCCGCAGATGCCGGCAGCGATTATCGAAAGAGGAACGCGGCTCGATCAAAAGGTGACGGTCGTGACTCTGGCTGAACTGGCCGGAACCATTCGCAGACAAAAAATCCAACCTCCGGCACTGTTGGTGATTGGCGAAGTCGTGACAGTGCGTGAAAAACTGCACGCATTGAAGCGCCAGGCGCTGGAGCGTCAAGCCAAACGGGCCGATATTGAACGCTCCGATCGTCAAGAAGAACCTTGGACAAGGTTGGCGGTATGAGCAACCAATATAACAGTGACCCGAACGAAGAAGCATCACTGCCTTTCAGTGACTATCTGCGTATTCTCGGAAAAGGCCCGAAAACGCGCAGGAACCTGACAATGGAGGAGGCTAAGGCGGCTTTTCTTCAGGTATTGGACAACCAAGTCAGTGATTTGCAGCTTGGGGCTTTCCTACTGCTGATGCGTGCTAATGGCGAGTCGACGGATGAATTGCGTGGTTTTATGAGTGCTTGTCGGAAGCACTTTGGTTTGGAAGACTTGCGAGGCAATGTCGATCTCGACTGGTCGGCCTATGCCGGAAAATGGCGCTATCCTCCCTATTACTTATTAGCGATTAAACTGCTCGTCGGTAAAGGTTACCGAATTTTACTGCATGGTGATTCCGGACAATTTGCCGACCGAGTGTATGCCGAAGAGGCGATGGCGTTACTCGGTTTTGAAGTCGCCGAAAATCTTGCAGATGCGTCTGAAAAACTATCGCAAGGCCAAGAGGTATATCTGCCGTTGGCGAACTTTGCCGCGCCTCTGCAAAGAATTCTGCATCTAAAGCAGGAGCTGGGGGTCAGAACCGTGTTCAATACAGTTGTTAAGTTGTTGAACCCTCTAAACGCACCTTGTGCAATACAGGGTATCTTTCATAAAGGGGTTGAGCATCTGCATCATGCCGGAGCAAATTTTAATGCAACGCGGCGTAATCTGGTTTTTAAAGGCGAAGGCGGTGAAGCCGAAATTCGTCCGGATGCTTTAAATAAGCTGTTTATTTCCGAGGACGATATTTTATCGGAATCGGCTTTTCCAGCCGTCATTGAGCGGCAAAAGCGTCCAAATCAATGGAATTTACATGCTTTGCGCGCTTTATGGAACGGTGGTTTGCAGGATGCCTATGGCGAAGCCTGTGTGATCACGACGACCGCTGCAGCTTTGGTGTTGATGGAATCCTTGTCTCTGGATGAGGCCAAAGAAAAAGCGACTGTGTTGTGGCAGTCGAGGGAGGCACTATGAGTGGAGTTTTGGATCCTCTACAGGAGTTTCAGGCAATTAAGGCTTGGTTGTTGGCGCAAGCCAAAGCCATTAACGAATCCGAAACCGTCTGTCTATTGGACGCAAATGCGCGTGTATTAGCCGAGGCTATCCATAGTCCGATCAGCCTTCCCGCTCTGCCGACCAGTGCAATGGATGGCTATGTTGTCTCCAAGCAATGTCTGGAGAATGGTTTTCCTGCCCGGTTGCCGGTTCTTGGAACGCTCTTCGCCGGAGCAGATATTCCGGCTTCACTTCCCCAAGATGCCGCCTATAAAGTGATGACCGGTGCAGCTTTACCTGGAAATGCCGGTCTGGTGATACCTGTCGAAGAGGCGCAACTACTTGATGACTATTTGCTCCTCGATACGAATAAATTCCGAAAATCGCATATTAAACAAGTGGGCTGTGATTTGAGTGAAGGAGAGTTGTTACTCGAAAAAGGGGTCGTCTTGGGTGCGAGGGAAATCGGCCTGTTAGCGTCCTGCGGAATCGCTGCATGTCCAGTGTTGCGCCGACCCAAAGTGTTAATAGCAGTCGGCGGAGATGAGCTGCAATCACCGGGTGTGCCGTTGCAGGCAGGACAGATTTACGACGCCAATTCCTGGTGGTTGCAGGCGGAATTGACAGAGTTAGGTTGTGAAGTTGTGGCAGTCTTGAGCTGGCAAGACGACCTGCCGTCTATGCAGAGCAGTTTGCGGCCGAGGCTGGAGCAGATTGATCTGGTCATCAGTGTCGGAGGGGTTTCAGTCGGTGACCGGGATTTTGTCTACGATTGTTTGCAGAACCTGGGTGAAGAGGCGAGAAGCTGTCGCTGGCGCTTAAATATGAAACCGGCCAAACCGCTCGCCTATGCGACCTGGAAACAAAATGCCGGTGCCGTTAAGCACTGGCTGGCTTTGCCGGGAAATCCGGTGGCGGCATTTATGAGTTTTCAGCTGTTTGCCGAGCCCTTTATACAATCTTTGAGCGGCAAGAAAAGCGGTTCGAAAAAATCTTGTTTGGCTCAAATGGTGCAGAATGTTAAAGCCGATCCGCACAAATTATTGTGGATGCAAGTCCGCGAGACACAGGAAGGTTTGGAAGTCATTCGCCAGAACTCCAGCAGTCGTTTATTGGATTTGACCTTAGCCGACGGTTATCTTTGTATGCCGCCGAACTGCGATCTTGAAGCTGGTCAGACGGTTGAGTATTGGCGCTATCGGAGGTAGAGATGGTTGGCATTCTGATTTTGGCCGGCGGGCAGGGAAGGCGCATGAATGGGCTGGATAAAGGTTGGGTGGAGTGTCAGAACAAGCCACTAATTCAGTGGTTGCTGGATTCATTACACAGGCAACTGGCAGCACTTGCAAACGGGAATTTTAAGTTGTTTGTAAGTGCTAACCGTAATCTGCAAAGCTATGCGACTTTATGCGAGAGGGTGATTAAAGATGAATATGTCGGGTACCAAGGTCCGCTAGCCGGCATTGCAAGTGTCATGCGCAGTGAAGAAGCGAAATCTATTCAACGGTGGGTTGTGATACCGGTGGATGCATTTCATTTACCGGATGATTTTGTAAACAAAATGCTCAGCATTCAAGGTGATGAAGTCGGTTATGCCTGTCAGGCGGTTCAAGAGCATTATGCTTTTTTATCTATTCCGCAGACGCGCATACATAATCTTAATCTTTACCTGAGTCGTGGAGGACGTTCGATCAAAGGATGGCTGAGAGAGGAACCGTTTTTGCATCCGGTGCGATTTGCAGAGGTAGATTTTTTCGGTAATTTTAACTCTTTGCAAGAGTTAAAAAGCACGAGAAAAGGCGGGTTCTGGGAGTTTTGAAATAAAATTTATAGATGGACTATAAAAAATTTTGGGTAAAGTTTTGGCGTAACCGGCCGATTTACCGTTGACCGGGGGTTTACGATGTGGAAAATAGGGTTCTGAATTGTGCGGGTATTAGTCCTAATGGAGTAATGATCAGTAATAAAACGATAACGTCATTACTTGAAACTAAATAATTATCTCGAAGAATTTGAGGATCGATATGTTAGATATTCTATTTGCAGGAAAGACTGAGTCTTCCGACGCTATCTACTCTGTGGTAAACATTTTAAATACAAAACCTATTACCGGTTTTAACAACGCCGGTGCTTTGGACCAAGACCCAAATCCGGCTACTACTAACCTAATGGACATTATTGGTACCGTTAAAGCGCTTCCAGCGGGTAGCGAAGTTTTGTCTTTGGTGCACTCAATCGCTCCAGGCCCAATGCTGGTTGAAGAAGTAAAATCCACTTTGTTGGAGTCTTCAACATTTAAATACCTGCTGGGTGTGGCTGGTGATGTTGTTAACGAGCCAACTTTCGGTGGCGACGCTCTGGGTGCAGTCGTTGGTCATTTGAAGTCGATTCCTGTTCTTGAGCCGATCGTTACAGAAGCGCTTGGTACGGCATTCAGTCTTCCGGTTGTTGGTGAACAGCTTGGTTTGGTAACCGGCTTGTTGCACAACCTGTCATTGGGCGGTCACTTGCTTGATGGAACCGTACCAGCTGGTACCGACCTGGCTTCCGAGCAGTACGATGATCGTACCGGTTTGGATACGGTTGACGTTGTAGTTAGTTTCGCCAAGTCTCTGCCGGTTGTCGGCGATGTTGTGGATGCGGTTATCCCGAATGTTTTCCCTCTAGGATTGGGTGAAAACGGTGTTGCGATTGCGAGCATCCTACATGAAGTGACTCCTGGTTTCCAAGTAGTTAACGCAGTTATCGGTGAAGACGGATTGGTAACCAACGTTCTGGCGCTTGACGATCTATTAGGCAATGGCGATATTCTAGGCGGGCTGCTAGGTGGTCTGACCGGTGGTTCTATGTCTTCTTCATCCGGCAGCACTGATGCATCGGCAAACGTTGGTTTGTTGGGTATCTTGAATCTTGGTACTGACAACCTTCTAGGTGGTTTACTAGGTTAATAACCTGCTAAACGAACTCTCGGCATTTCAGTCGAGTTGTTAAAAACCCGTTGAGAAGAACGTTTCTTTTCAGCGGGTTTTTTATTGTCTGCTGAAAAGGAATATGAAGTCGAAATAACCGAGTTTGATATTTAGGGGTCTTCTTCAAGAAGGTGGAGTAATTGCGCCTATAACAAAAAAGCCTTTAAGTATTAGGTTACTTAAAGGCTTTAATCATCAAAAATTAGAGGTAAGTTATGAATTAAGGTAGAACAAACCCGATGGTTTCATGTACTGCTCTCAGAGTATTTTGCGCTTTCTCTCTGGCACGTTCGGCACCCTGCTTCAAAACGGCTCTTAATTCGCCTTCCTCTCCACGAATTTCATGGAACTTCTGCTGAATCGGGTTTAGATAGTCGACGACCAGTTCTCCGAGTTCGACTTTCAGGTGACCGTACATCTTGCCTTCAAAATGCTTCACGACCTCTTCAATGCTCTGTCCGCTGATAACCGAATAGATTGTCAAAAGATTCGATACGCCCGGTTTGTTTTCCGGATCGTAATGAATTTCGCTGCCGGAATCGGTTACCGCCTTTTTAAACTTCTTGATGATGGTTTTCGGGTCGTCCAACAAGGCAATAAAGTTATCCTTATTCTCATCCGATTTGGACATTTTCGAAGTCGGATCCTGCAGGCTCATGATACGGCCGCCTGAAGTTGCAGGAGGAATAAACGGCTCAGGAATCTTAAACAGTTCCTTGTCAAAACGATTGTTGTAACGAATTGCAAGGTCACGGGTTAATTCCAAGTGCTGTTTCTGGTCGGCACCGACAGGAACCATTTCGGTTTGGTATAACAGGATATCTGCAGCCATCAGTACCGGATAGTCGAACAGACCGACATTGATGTTTTGCGCATGCTTTTGCGATTTGTCTTTAAATTGCGTCATGCGGTTCAATTCACCCATATAGGTCGAGCAGTTCAGGACCCACGCCAATTCGGCGTGCTCCGGCACGTGCGATTGAATAAAGACGGTGCTTTTTTGCGGATCGATTCCGGACGCCAGATAAAGCGCGACGAAATCCAGGCTGCGTTTCATCAGGTCTTGCGGTTCCTGTTCAACCGTGATCGCGTGCATGTTGACTAGAGAAAACAGGCAGTTGTAATCGTCCTGCATTTTGACCCAGTTCTTAATCGAACCGATATAGTTACCGATCATGAGATCGCCGGAAGGTTGGATGCCGCTGAAAAGAATGGGTTTATTGCTCATAACTTCAATGTCTTTTGGTTTTATATCAATTAATTGGCGGCTATTTTCGCACTTTTAACGCGGAATAACCAGCTGAAAGGCTGGCGGAGTTGCTTTTTAATAGATCTTCGGCAACAGGCGTGAAGTACGAGACTGGTACAAAGGGTAGTCGGGTAATTTTTCGGTCAGAAGATGTTCTTCGTAACTCAGTTTGATTAAAAGGGTGGCGGCTAAAATGAGATAAAGTGCTGCGCTTAGTGCGCTGAAGTGTTCGACGATCATCGGTAGAAAAAACAGCAGGATTGATGCATACATTGGGTGACGAATCCAGCGATAGGGGCCGGTGGTGACCAGCTCGATATCCGGCATAGGATCGGGGATGATATTGAAGTGACCCAAATGCATGGTCTTGACTGCCCATAATCCGAGCAGTATTCCTGATGCCTGGATAATATATGTCGGGTTTGAACTCTGCAAAGGCAAGACGAGCAGCAGGACGGTAATTAAAGCAAACTGCAGAAAAACCAGACTGAAAGAGACGAAAGGGTGGCGAATTTTGGTCGACATTTGCAAGTCCCATCAAGAAAATAATACTGATTTTCAGTGTACCTGTTTGTTGTTTAAAAATCCTCTGAAAATCCACGGAAAATCGTTAGGTTCGATGCAATTCACGACCGATAGTCCTTTCAATCGGTAAAAAAGCCGGGATGTGATTGAAGTCTAGTTAAAACAGGTTAAAATGATCCATATTTTTGACATTCCTTCTAGGCATTATATGCAACGAATCATTCGCAAAATCAGCGCCTTCTTGTCGCGTTCATCGCACAATCCTGCCTCCTTCGGCGCGAATCAACAGCCGGAAATTCTGACACGACAGCAACACCATATTTCCCGCGAATTGATTGATAAAAATGCATTGGATGTTTTATACGGATTGAAACGCGCCAACTTTGAAGCCTATCTGGTTGGCGGCGGCGTTCGAGACCTGTTACTAGGTTTGGAGCCGAAGGATTTCGATATAGCGACCAATGCCGAACCGGAACAGATCAAACGGGTTTTCAAACATCGTTGTCGTTTGATTGGGCGCCGTTTCCGCTTGGCACATGTACGCTTTGGACGTAACGTAATAGAGGTTGCAACTTTCCGCGGTAACGGCGAAGGGGAGTCGAAAGGAAAACGTTTAGGTTTTGGACGCCATCCGCAGGCCCAGAGTCGCGAGGTTGACGAAACCGGTCGACTGGTTCGAGACAATATCTACGGTACGATTGATGAAGATGTCTGGCGTCGCGACTTCACCGTAAACGCACTGTACTACAATATCAAGGATTTCAGTATTCTGGATTACGTTGGCGGTCTGGAAGATATTGAAAAGGGCCAGTTGCGTTTAATCGGTGATCCTTACACCCGCTACCGTGAAGATCCGGTGCGTTTGATTCGTGCGATTCGTTTTGCCGCCAAGCTCGGCTTTAAAATCGAGTCGAAAACCGAAGAGCCGATTCATCAACTCGGTTCTTTGTTAAAGGACGTTTCACACGCGCGGATGTTCGAAGAAGTTCTTAAGTTGTTCCATAGCGGCGTCGCGACCGAGGTTTTAGAAAAGTTGCGTCACTACGATCTGTTCGGTTATCTGTTCCCGATGACGGATGATATGTTTGACCAGGATTTGCAAGCAAACTACCGAGAAGTGGTGCTGGAAGCGCTGAAAAGTACCGATCGACGTATTAATTCCGGCATGAGCGTCAATCCGTCGTTTTTATTTGCCGCTATGCTGTGGGGACCTTTGATGCTGCGTAGAGCACAGCATCTTGAACAGGGTCTGAATAATCAGGATGCTCTGTTTGCTGCGGCGAATGATGTGATTGAGAAACAAGTGTATTGCACGGCGATTCCGAAGCGTTTTACTGCGCAGATTCGCGATATCTGGGGATTGCAATTCCGTCTGCCGAACCGTCATGGCGATCGAGCGCAAAAACTGATGGAACACCCGCGTTTTAGAGCGGCGTATGATTTTTTAGGCATTCGTGCGGCTTCTGGCGAAACCGAGTTGCAAGCCGTTTTCGACTGGTGGACGGAATATCAGGAAAAAGAGCCGGTTGAACGAATTGCTTTTGCCAATGAGGTTAAAAAGAATAAACCTAAAAAACGTACTCGTCGCAATCGAAATTTTTTCCGTAAACGTAGTCAGGGCGGTTCTCAAAAAGGCGACTCCGATTCATGAACCATCAGGTTTTTATCGGACTTGGAAGCAATCTCGACAACCCTCTTGAACAATTACGGATCGCGCTAGAGTCACTGAACGCTTTGCCCGACACCCGAGTCGAGAAGGTTTCTTCATTTTACGGTTCAACACCTCTAGGTCCGGAAGATCAACCGGATTACGTCAATGCGGTAGCCGAGCTTTGCACCACTTTGCAGCCATCAGTTCTTTTAGATGCTTTGCAGTCGATTGAAAGTACGCAGGGGCGGGTTAAAAAGCGTCACTGGGGTGAAAGGCTGATCGATCTGGATATTTTGCTGTATGACGATCTGCAGATGCAGAGTGAACGTTTACAGATCCCTCATTCGCAGATGGCTTTCCGGGATTTTGTTCTGGTGCCTTTGCATGAACTGGATGCGGGTTTGAGTATCCCGGGAGTCGGTTCTATTCAGGGTTTAATTGATGGATTAAAAACGAGTTACCTCAAACCTCTGGTAAAATCTAACCTTTCGAGTGATGTAACGGATTTCTAAAATGCGCAAAACTCTTTCCTCTCTTAGAAAAATGTATCGCAGCGGAGAAAAGATCGCTTGTCTGACCGCATATGATGCCGGATTTGCTCATTGGGTTGCCGAAGCCGGAGTCGATGTTATTTTAGTCGGCGACTCCCTGGGCATGGTGGTGCAGGGACATGCTACAACGTTGCCGGTCACGCTTGACGAGGTGGTCTATCATACGCAGATGGTGCAGAGAGTGAACCGTACTGCCTGGTGTATTGCCGATTTACCTTTTATGGAGGACGTCGATTTGGCGACGACTCTGAAAGCGGCCGGCCGTTTGATGAAAGAGGGCGGTGCCAATATGGTCAAGCTGGAGGGCGGCAAGAGGATTTTAGATCGTGTACAGGCGATGGCGGAGATCGGTATTCCGGTGTGCTGTCATTTAGGTCTGTTGCCGCAATCGGTTGAAAAGCACGGCTATAAAGTGCAAGGACGCGACGAAGAGACGGCAGTCCGCATTCTGAAAGAGGCGCTTGAGTTACAGAGTGCCGGAGCGGATATGCTGGTTCTGGAGTGTATTCCCGCGGCATTGGCGGAACAGATTACTCGCGAATTAAATATCCCCGTAATTGGTATCGGCGCCGGAGCAGACACTTCCGGGCAGGTATTGGTCTTGCACGATATTCTCGGTATCACTTTGGGTAAGCCGCCGAGCTTCAGTAAGAATTACCTTCAGGAATCCGCTTCGATTCAGGAAGCGCTAAGCTCTTATGTTCAAGACGTTAAGAGTGGCGCTTTCCCTGCGGATTGCCATCTTATCGCTTAATAAAGCGTTAGTTATTTAGAGAGTCTTCATGATTATTTGTGAAAGCATTGCGGAGCTTGATGCGGCTTTGCAATCGAGACGTCGTAACGGCGAATCGATTGGTTTTGTACCGACGATGGGTAATTTGCATCAGGGGCACTTGAGTCTGGTGGACTTGGCTAAACAGCAGTGTGGTTTTGTTGTGGTCAGTGTCTTTGTGAATCCGATGCAGTTCGGGCCGGATGAAGATTACGAGCGCTATCCTCGAACTTTTGATGCGGACGTCGCTGCGCTGAATGGTCGGCAGACCGATGTGCTTTTTATACCGCCGGTCGAAGAGGTTTATCCTAACGGCCTTGAGCAGCAGACTAAGATCTGCGCCCCGGCTTTCCTGACGGAAGTGCTGGAAGGAGCCAGTAGGCCGGGGCATTTCGATGGCGTTACAACCATTGTCATGAAGTTGTTTCAACTGGTTCGTCCGGATGCAGCGGTTTTCGGCCAGAAAGATTTTCAGCAGTTAAAAGTGATTCAGCGAATGGTTGGCGATCTAAATCTACCGATCAGAATTTTACCGGCTCAAATCGCTCGTGATGCGGATGGGTTGGCTCTAAGTTCGCGTAATCAATATTTAAGTGCCGAGCAAAGAGCAGTAGCACCTCATTTTCAGAAAGCGTTGCGAGAACTAGAGGCTGCATTACGTGTTGGAAAACGTGATTTTGCCGAGTTGTGTGCCATGGCGGAAGAGAGGCTTTTAACTGAAGGTTTCGACAGAGTTGACTATATCCGGATTTGCGATCCGGATTATTTAACGCCATCCAAAGAAGAGGATAGCCGGTTTGTCATCCTTGCTGTAGCCCGTCTGGGCGGAACGCGGCTGCTGGATAATATCCTGTTGGGAGCATAAAAAAAACGCTCTTTAAGAGCGTTTTTTCATTTATAGGTTCAAGCAACTATTTCAGAGCGTTGAATTAACCGGCTTTAATGTCTGCCATCTGAGTTGGGATGGTGTTACGAGTATGAGTAATTTCATTATGCTCGTTGAAATAAACCAGTTTCGGTTTGAACTGATCTGCTTCGGCTTCTTCCATAGTGATGTAAGTAGCGATGATCAGCAAATCTTTCGGGTTCGCTTTATGAGCTGCGGCGCCGTTTACGGAAATGATCCCGCTGTGATCTTCGGCACGGATTGCATAGGTGGTGAAGCGTTCGCCGTTGTTAACGTTATAAATTTGAATCTGCTCGTATTCACGGATGCCGGCAACATCTAAAAGGTGGCCGTCAATCGCGCAGGATCCTTCATAATCGACTTCCGAGTGGGTAGTGGTCACACGGTGAAGTTTTGATTTTAATAGCGTAATTTGCATCGTCTTCTCTTATGTTCTTAAAACGGGATCACCGTTTTTTAAGAATTTTTAAGTGGATCAATATTATAACCGTATTTTCAGAAAATACTAATATGGATATTTAGGGGCGTTTTCAAGTCCCAGCAACAAAAAATCCCGCCAGTTTGGCGGGAGTTCTTCAATTGCGTGTTCGCAGCTTATCCGGTATTTCGCATACCTGCTGCAATAGCGTTGATACTGTTCAGTAAAGGACCAAGCCAAAGATCGCGTTCTTCATCCGTTGCATCGGCCGCTTTGTAACGGCGTAAAAGTGCGATCTGAATATTGTTCAGAGGAACCAAATACGGGTTACGTCGTTTTAGAGACAGGGCAATGGTCGGGGTTTCTGCCATAAGATAGGCATTGCCGCTGATTTCCAGAATGCGTTTAACGGCGCGGGTATGCTCTTCTGCAATCATTGTGTAGATCTGTTGCGCCTCGGCCTGGTTCTGTCCCAGTTTGCTGTATTCCGAGCCGATGGTCAGGTCGGTTTTGAAAAGAGACATTTGGATGTTGCTCATTAAGGCGCGGAAGAACGGCCAGTTTTCATACATTTCCTTCAGTCTCTTGTCGCCGTGCTGGTTGATCCAGTTGTCGATTGCAAAACCGGTACCTTGCCATGCAGGGAAGGTCAGGCGAGCTTGAGCCCAGCCGAAGATCCATGGAATAGCTCGAATGGACGATTTGGATAAGTTGCCTTTTTTACGGTGCGAAGGTCTTGAGCCGATATTCAGGAGACCGATTTCGGTAACCGGAGTCGCTTCGTAGAAGAAATTGAAGAAGCCTTTAGTGTTGTCGGTCAACTCGCGATAGGACTGTTCGCCGTCTTTGGCAAGCATTTGCATGGTTTCCAGATATTCGTCCTTATCGGCCGGCAACGGTTTAACCAATCCCAAGCTGGCTTTCATCAGGCCGGTAACGCCAAGTGACAGTTCATACATCGCTGTTTCGGTGTTACTGTATTTATAGGACAGTACTTCACCTTGCTCCGTGAATTTGATCGAACCGCGAACGGTGCCGGTAGGTTGCGATAAGATTGCATTGTGAGTAGGGCCGCCGCCGCGACCAACCGTACCACCTCGTCCGTGGAAAAGGCGGCAGTCTACTTGGTGCTCATCGGCCAGTTTCATGATCTGCTGTTGGGCCTGGTACAGACTCCATGCAGAAGACAGGTTACCACCATCTTTCGCCGAGTCGGAGTAGCCAAGCATGATCTCTTGCTGGTTTCCGGATGCTTTAAGCAGAGCCTTGTAAGTCTGGTTTTCAAATAGCGCTTTGGTCACCGGAACAATGTGTTCCAAATCTTCGATGGTTTCGAATAGCGGCGAAATTTGAATGTCGCAATAAGGTTCTCCAGCGTTATAGCCGGCAAGACCCGCCTGGTGAGCAAGGAACAGAACTTCCATGACGTGGCTGGCATCATGCGTCATTGAGATGACATAGTTGTTAAAGGCTTTCGGACTGATCTCTTTGCGCATCTCGCGAATAACGTTAAAGACTTCCAAAACTTCTTTGGTCATGTCTTTCAGCGCAAGGTGCTGGGTGTCGATAATGGTTGCCGAGGCGACATGCTTAGCCATCACTGCAAGCTTTTCAGTTTCGCTCAAGCTGGCGTAATCGATATCCAAATGGTTTAGCAGATCGGCAACCGCATCACTGTGAACGATTGATTCCTGACGGATATCCAAGCGCATCAGGTAGAAACCGAACGTTTTCACCAAGCGGATCAGATCTTGTAACTCTTCATTTGCTACGTTTTCGTCACCGTGGCCGCATAGGGACGTGTAGATCAGTTCCAGATCTCGCAGAAATTCGGTTTCTGAAGCATAAGCAAAGCGGTGTTTTTCAACATTGTCGTTGTTTAGACGACCTTCAATGTAGTTGATGTTGTGTTGCAGGCGACCGCGCATCAGATATAGGAATCGACGGTAAGGCTCGTCTCTGAAACGTTCAGGACGTCTTCTGAAGACCGATTCGATCAGATCGGCATCGACGATTGTCGCTCTGTTAACGATGTCTTTAGAGATGTTACACAGGTAGCGAGAGTGAGTCAGTTTGGAGCTTAGGTCGAAAACACGCTTCTGATATTCATAGATAACCGCACGGCTTTGCAGTAACAGAGCGTGTACGGTTGTGTCGTGGGTGACAAACGGGTTACCGTCACGGTCACCACCGATCCATGAACCGAAAGTCAGGAAGTTAGGCGTTTCAATCTCGTCTTCAGGATAGTGGCGGGCCAATGCGCGTTCCACATAACGGTAGACGGTTGGAACCGCATCGAACAAGGATTGACGGAAATAGTAAATCCCGTTGCGGATTTCATCTTCTACCGTCGGTTTTTGACGACGGACTTCGTCTGTTTGCCATAGCACCTGGATCTGAGACTCCAGTTGCTGATGGATCGTATCAATGGCATATTGATTGTTGAAATTGTCGGCTTCGTTCAGTGCACTGATGTCTAAGAAGATTCTGCGCAGGTTATCCATAACCGAGCGGCGTTTAGACTCGGTAGGGTGTGCCGTGAACACCGGAATATAATTCAGCTTATTCAACAGGGTTTGAATCTGCCCTGCATCCATGCCCTGGTCTTTGAATTCACCGATGGTGTTCAGAACCGACCCGGCCCAATGCGGTCCGTCGCGACGTAACTGGCCCTGTCTTTCGTGAAATTGATGTTCTTCTTCTGCCAGGTTAACCAAGCTGAAATAGATGTTAAAAGCACGGATGATTTGTGTTAGATCGTTTGCTGATTGAGATTCAATGAAGGCGGTGAGATCGGAACGAAGCTGTGGATCTTCTTCTTTTTGCAGTTGGATGTAACCTTTTCGCAGGCGTTCGACTGCATCATAGATTTCCTTGCCAACTTGGGATTCGATTACTTTTCCCAGGACTTTACCCAATAATTTGACACGTGCTCTCAGTTGTTTATCACGTTGTTCAACAGCCATATTTTCTCTCAGTTTTTTAAACAAAATTGCAAAATATTATATCAGAAATTTTTAACACCCTTGATAGGGAATTTATGACGTAGAGCTTGTCATTATTTTCCTTTATGAAGGTTTTCTGACCCCTTTTGTGGCGATTTTTTTAAAATGGATCGGTCTGAACGTTGCTGCCAATGTTTTCGCAAGTGTGGGCGGTAAAACTCAACTCGGCATTGAATTGCTCGATCCGTTCATCGATAAAACGCAGTTTTCCGGAGACAATCTCCGATAGTTTGAACGGATAGGGCGGCGCCAGCCCCATACTGCGGTTTAGTGCATTCATTACCTGAGAGACTCGGCCCCATTCCGCAAACCAGTCGTCGAAGTCGTTTTCTTTCGGTTCGTATACACTCAATCCGTAACCAACGGCAGTTTCCAGGGTGTCGACTATATGCAGATAGTGAGCCCAGGTTTCTGCCCAATCTTCGTGCGGGTGGCTGCCCGCATAGGGGGTAATATAACGACCGCGCCAGTGGTGCTGCTTGCCTGAGTCATAGTACTGCTGCAGCGCCTGTTCGTAATTTTTACGTTCGTCACCGAACACTTCGCGAAAACGCGTTTTACTCTCCTCGTCACGCATGAGCTTGTCCCAGAAATAGTGGCCGATTTCATGTCTGAAATGACCTAAAAGAGTGCGATAGCGCTCTTTCATCTGCTCTTTCATGGTGTGCAAAAAACCTTCATCCGCTTCGGCGGCATTAATGGTAATCAGGCCGTTATTGTGTCCGGTCAAGAGGTGTTCAATCGCCACATTCGGGTTGGAGCGCTGATCTTCCATAAAGTCGAAGCAAAGATTGTTATGATCGTCAAAACTCACGGTCGTAAACAGTTGCAGTTCCAGCAAGGTATGGAATAGCCGACGTTTGGCTCTTTCCAGTCTTTGCCAACGGAAACGATTATGATCGATCGATTGATCCGGGACCGTTCGGGTCGTTCTGCAGCTGATGCACTGGCAAGCATCATCGGGAGCCTGCTTGCTAAGTGCCCAGTTGCATTCGATATCTTGATAGCGGTTCTCGCAGAGCTTAAAGCTGATCGTTTCCTCAGAGGTACTGGTGTCAGTATAAAAAAAGCCGTCTAAGGCGATCTCTCCGCTCCACATTGTCTGGACATCGGGATCATAGCAGAGATCCCGGCCGCAATTGGGGCAGAAGAGGTCGTGAAAGAATACTTCTTGTTCACATTGGCAAAAAAATCGTTTCATCTTTTTTCTCTAGCCGGATTGAGTGGAAGCTATTATCACCGAAAGTTACTTCGATATGGATAAATTGACTTCACTCTTTAAGCTGCTACGCAACCTCCTTTGGATTGAACCATAGATGGTAAAACTCTGAATGCAGAGCCGAGAGCTTGATCTGAATTCGATCCAGGTAGTTGTGTAAGTCTAAAGAACCGACTTGGTAGTCTTTACTTTGTAGTAATGCCGCTTTTAAAGCTTCAATTTGTGGATTGAGATTGTCACCGTGCGGTAATTTTAGCGCCGTGTGTTCAATTATTCCAATATTGAACAGAAGTGCGCGTGCAAAATCCTCGTCCTGAATCAGGAAGTCAATGACTTGTTGCCCGCTGATTTCGGTCTGGAATTTTTGACGATACATGAAGTAGGCACTGGAAGACTTGAGCAGGTGAGCCCATAGAACACTGTAAAAAGCGTGTTCTTCGTCCGGCAAGGCTTCTTGAGCGATAAACAGGCCGCCGACATCAAGCAGGCGCGATGTCATGTCGGCACGTTCAATACTCATACCGAGTTTAATGAAACGATAGGTGTCGTTTTGACTCATGGTTCCGGCGAGCATGCCTGACCATGCTTGGCAAGAGCGGATGATCTCTTTTAGTAGTTCGTTGCGTTTGCTGCGGGTTTTAAAGTCTTCTTCACGGTCTTTGACCATTAAATAGAGTTCATTGATATGAATCCAGGCTTCACGCGGCAGGATATCGCGAGTCGTGCGTGTATTCTCTCTTGCCCACCACAGCGAAGCGATTAGTGATGCTGGGTTGTCCGGATCGCAAAGCAGCATTTTCATACAGTTTTTTTCGGTTTTTACATCGTAAAACTGTTCGAAATAGTCTTCGTTGCTGGTGATCTGCACCAAGGTATACCAATTGAGTTTGATCGACTTTGGTAAATCGAACATTAATTGTGAATGAATACGGGCCAAACGGGCGGTATTTTCAACACGCTCCATATAACGGGCTAACCAATAAACGCGTTCTGCTACTTTTGACAACATCTTAATTTTCCTCCGTTTGTACGATCCATGTGTCTTTGCTTCCACCTCCTTGAGAGGAGTTGACGACTAAAGAACCTTTGCGCAAGGCAACTCGCGTTAGGCCTCCGGCGGTCACATAAGTGCTTGCGCCTTGGAGAATAAAAGGTCTAAGGTCGATATGGCGCGGTTCGATACCGTCTTCGCATAGCGTCGGTGCAGTGGAAAGTCCAAGCGTTGGCTGGGCGATATAGTTTCGCGGGTTGTTCTGAATTAATTCTCTGAAGGTTTGCAGTTCTTCTTCGCTGGCGTTGGGACCGATGAGCAGCCCGTAACCACCGGATTCGTTAGCCGGTTTGACAACCAGTTCGTTAAGGTGTTCAAGTACGTATTCTTTATCCTCCGGATTGCTGCACAGATAAGTAGGCACATTGGATAGAATCGGCTCTTCGTTTAGGTAGTAGCGAATCATGTCCGGTACATAAGCATAAACGACTTTGTCGTCGGCAACACCGCATCCCGGAGCGTTGGCAATGGCAACATTTCCAGCCCGCCATGCGCGCATCAGACCCGGAACGCCGAGAATGGAGTCTTCTAGGAAGACTTCCGGGTCGATAAAGTCATCGTCGATTCGGCGGTAGATGACGTCAACTTGGGTCAGGCCGTCGATGGTGCGCATGTAGACGCAGTTGTCCTCCAGAACCACGAGGTCGTTTCCTTCCACCAGTTCCGCACCGATTTCATGGGCCAGGAAAGCGTGTTCATAATAAGCCGAGTTATAGATACCTGGAGTCAGTACGACGATTTCCGGCGTTTGGGTTTCGTTTGGGCAGATTGAGCGGAGCATTCTGTTCAATTCAGAAGTGTAACCGTCGACCGGCATAATATTAATGTCGCGGAAAGCTTCCGGGATGACCTGCTTCATTACCGCGCGGTTTTCCAGCATGTATGAAACGCCGGAAGGGACTCGAAGATTATCTTCTAAAACATAGACTTGTCCGTCGCTGTTGCGAACCAGATCGGTACCGCAGATACAGGCCCAGGATTGATGTTTAAGGCGCATGCCGCGGCTTTCTTTCCGATAGTCTTTCGAAGAGAGAATAATGTCTTCAGGGACGATGCCTTCTTTAAAGATATTTTGGTCGTTATAGACGTCTTCGATAAAAGCGTTCAGTGCTTTAAGGCGTTGCTTTAAACCGACGGAAATTTTTTCCCATTCCTTGGATTCGATGGTTCGAGGGAAAACATCGAAAGGCCATAAGCGGTCGATATTTCCCTTATCACTATAGACAGTAAAAGAGATACCCATTTGGGCGATGGTGGTTTCAGCATTTTTTTGCAGCTCGTTGAGAGCTTCTAAGGGCAGGCCGTCTAGGCGGTGAAAGAATTCTTCTGCGGAGGGTCTAAGTGAGTGCGGTGTCTCAAAGGCTTCATCGTAAAAATCGTTTAGGGGGTAATTAAGTGTTGATTGGTTCATGGATTTTCGGCTCAGGTCTATTGCGGTGGTGCAACGGGTTACAAAATGTCGTCTTTTGTAAGTTTATAAGCAGAAAATCAGTATTGTTTTGAAAAGTTCTTATTAATCAAATAATTATAATTATTACGAATAAGTGAAAAGTCAATTTTGCTGGGGTGGAAAGGCTTAAGTTGGGGTGTGGGTTGCACCAAGTTGGATGAAGAGGGAGGTGTAATGGCGGTTGAAAAAGGCTCCGCCGCTCGAGAAGCGGCGGATGCTAAAAAGAGATTAAGCTTTCGCGTTGAAAGTTTCTACGCCGCCTAGAATTTCCTGACGAGCTTCTTCGGCATCTCCCCAACCATCGACCTTAACCCATTTACCAGGTTCAAGGTCTTTATAGTGGCTGAAGAAGTGTTCAACTTGTTCTTTCAACAGCGGAATATCTTCTACTTTTTCGATGTTTGAATAGATCGGAGAAAGTTTGTCGACCGGTACGGCAATAACTTTGGCATCCTGGCCGCCGTCATCAGTCATTTTAAAAATGCCGATCGGGCGACAACGAATAACCGAACCTACCAACAATGGATGCGGAGTGACAACCAGAACGTCAACCGGATCACCGTCGTCAGACAGAGTATCGTTAATGTAACCATAGTTAGCAGGGTAGGAAAGAGTCGAACCCTGTAGTCGGTCTACCCAGACGAGATCGGTATCTTTGTCCACTTCGTATTTGATCGGTGGGGCAAACGCAGGGATTTCGATGATTACGTTTACGTCATTCGGTACGTCTTTACCTGCTGGAACAGCTGCAAAACCCATAATAAAAATTCCTTTAATTCAGTGATAAACGCAAAACACCCGCATAAAGCGGGTGTTGTTCGAATTGCTGTAAATTCGATTATTTAGCGTGGTAAGCAACAACCTTAGCCACTTCGTTCTTAGAACCAAGAACAACTGGTACACGGTCGTGGATGCCTTGTGGGGCAACGTCCATGATGTCCATGCGACCAGTTGAAGATGCACCACCAGCTTGTTCAACAAGCATAGACATTGGGTTACCTTCGTACATTAGGCGAAGTTTACCGGCTTTTGATGGATCACGGTTGTCGTAAGGGTACATGAAGATACCGCCGCGCATTAGAATACGGTGTACTTCAGCTACCATAGAAGCAACCCAACGCATGTTGTAACGCTTACCTAAAGGACCTTCTTCACCTTGTAGGCAGTCATCGATGTACTGCTTCATTTCTGGTTCCCAGAAACGTTGGTTAGACATGTTGATGGCGAATTCAGCAGTGTCTTCCGGGATTTGAACACCAGACTTAGTTAGGATGAACTCACCTACAGTAGTGTCTAGAGTGAAGATGTTTACACCGTTACCAGTAGACATAACTAGTAGTGCAGATGGTCCGTAAAGAACGTAACCCGCAGCGACTTGCTTGCGACCGTTTTGTAAGAAAATAGATTGATCGTCTGCTGCTCTATCGTCTTCTGGCGCTTCTAAAATAGAGAAAATGGTTCCTACTGAAAGGTTAACATCAATGTTAGATGAACCGTCTAGAGGATCGAAAGTAACCAGGTATTTACCTGGAGTGGTGCTGGCGACAGTGTAATCTTCTTCTTCTGAGCCGATTGCTTTAACGTAAGGGTTGTCGATTAAAATGTCTTTTAATAGATCGTTAGAGATAACATCAAGCATTTTCTGAGTTTCGCCCTGAACGTTTTCATCTTCAGTTGCGCCTAGGATACCTGCTAGTTCACCTTGACGAAGTTTGAATGCGATGTCTTTACACGCAACGATTACGTCATTGATTACTAGTTCTAATTCCGCTGGAACACCGTCCGCTGCCAATACTTGGTCAAGTCTTTTCATCGAGGTTTTCTCTCTATGTAGTCAAAATTGAAAGTTAAAAATTAGCGTAATCTTACACTTTCGATGCGGGCTTATCAATTCAATTATTTTTTACCCTCGGACTTTTATAAGTCAGGTTTGATTGGCGGAAGAGAGTGGGAAATGTGTAAAACTTTCGGAAATAGCGGGCTTGAAGTGTAAAATGGCGTTTTGTTTTTAATAGGTAAAATCGTTCGAAAGATTTGTTCTTCACCGGGTCGGTTTTAGCTTTCCTTTGAGTCTATAGAGAATGCCATGAAGTTTATCGTTAAATTGTTTCCGGAAATTATGATTAAAGGCGGACCGGTCAAAAAAAGAATGATCAGTCTGCTGTTTGACAATTTACGAACTTTGCTGGCGCGAGTGGATAGCCGGATTGAAGTCAAACGCTTTTGGGATAAGCTGGAAGTGCAAAGTCCTGAAGGGTGCATTGATGCCGTTCGCCGGGTGCTAAGTCAAACGCCGGGTGTGGAGCAATTCCTGGAGGTCGTGCAATA
The DNA here is from genome assembly GCF_013391765.2 of Thiomicrorhabdus heinhorstiae. Classification (GTDB taxonomy): domain Bacteria; phylum Pseudomonadota; class Gammaproteobacteria; order Thiomicrospirales; family Thiomicrospiraceae; genus Thiomicrorhabdus; species Thiomicrorhabdus heinhorstiae. Next base: position 31,223 of record NZ_JACBGI020000025.1, read on the forward strand.
TTCAACCGGAGAAGATTTGGAACGGATTGCCGAGAGAGTTGCCGAGCATAAACTTGCGTTGATTAAAGATAAAACATTCGTTGCTCGTGCCAAGCGCAGCGGTACTCACAGTGTGAGTTCTTTTGAAATCGAGCGTTATGTCGGTTCTTATTTATGTAAACACGGTGATCCGAAAGGTGTCGACTTGCGACATCCCGAAGTAAAAGTCGAATTCGAACTGGAGCAAAATACCTTAAATGTGATTACCGAACGCCGCATTGGTTTGGGTGGATTTCCGATGGGTGCTCAGGGTGAAGTGTTGTCGTTAATGTCCGGCGGGTTTGATTCAACGGTGGCAAGCTACTTGACCATGAAACGCGGAATCAAGACGCATTTTATCTTTTTCAATCTTGGCGGCGCAGCGCATGAAATCGGCGTTAAGCAGGTTGCACTTTATTTATGGAGTCAGTTTGCCGCTTCCCACAGAGCGTTTTTTGTCAGCGTGCCTTTTGAAGCGGTGGTTGAAGAAATTTTTCGCTCGACGCATGAGAGTTATATGGGGGTCACCTTAAAACGCCTGATGTTGCAAGCTGCAGAAAAAATTGCCGATCAAATGGGGATTGACGCTTTGGTAACCGGTGAGAGTGTGGCCCAGGTAAGCAGCCAGACGCTACGCAATCTGGCCGTGATCGATGAAGCCACTAATAAATTGGTATTGCGGCCTCTGGCGACTATGAATAAACCGGAAATCATCCAGATCGCCGATCAGATCGGCACGCGTCATTTCGCCGAAAATATGCCGGAATATTGCGGTGTAATTTCTAAAAATCCGGTGACAAATGCCTCCTTCGAGCGCATGCATAAAGAAGCGGCCAGATTCGATTATGACGTTTTGCAGGCGGCAATTGATTCGGCGCAGACCTTACCGGTGGATCAGATTATCGACGATGTGAACCAGGCCGAGGCGGTTGAGGTCGTGCGCGATTTGCCAAAAGAGGCGATCGTCATAGATATCCGCCGTCCGCAGGAAAGCGAAGCGAATCCGTTGGCGATTACCGGTTCCTTGTCGATTCCGTTTTACGAGTTAAATCGTGAATTTTTCAAGTTGGATGCCGAACGCGAATACCTGTTGTATTGCGAGAAAGGGGTGATGAGCCAATTGCATGCCCAGTATCTGCGCGATAAGGGCGCTGAAAACGTTAAGGTGTATCGTCCTCGCTAACCGCTTCTTCCTGTTGGATATCATCGGAGTTCTCATCGTCTTCGAGATCTTGAGATTCCATGGCTTGCAGTTGTTCCTGTTTTAATAAATGCTTGCGTTCGGAAACCTGTTTGGCAAGTTTGAAAGCGATTTTGGTTTTTTGAATGGTTGCTACGTAATTGACGGTTTCGTATCCGACGGTTTCCAGCGCCATTTTTTCGACGTTATAGAACCATTTGTACGGGTCTATGCCTTTTTTACGAGCCATCCTCTGAAATTGACGGACTCGGCCGGGTCCGGCGTTATAGGCGGCGAGTGCAAAATTAATCCGTTCTTCCGGCGTATATTCGTCCCCACTGAAATAGTAATCTCTTAAAAATGCCAGATATTTGGTGCCGGCAAGAATGTTGGTTTCCAAATCTTTGATATTCGGAATGTTGACGATTTTAGATGAGGCGGTCGACTGACGAATTTGCATAATGCCGTAAGCGCCGACACGACTGCGCAGATTCTGTTCGAAGCGCGATTCCTGATAGGCTTGAGCGGCGATCAGGTGCCAATCGAAATCGAAGAAAGTGGCGTACTTTTCGAAATAATATTGCAGGCAGGGATTTTCATCCAGAGCTGTCAGGCTTAAGGGCGCTTTAATCCAATAGGGGTTTTTAAAGTATTTTTTATATAAACTATTGCCGAGCAATTTTCCCGGGCGGGCATAGTTTTCAATAAAGTCGTTCAGTGAGGCTTTTAGATCGGGCAAGTTTTTATTGATCGCCCAGGCGATTTTTCCACCACGGTAAATCTGAAAGTTGTCGTAAATTTTCAACTTAGGGTAAATGTTGGTGTAGATCTCGGCGATGTGATTATCGCTGACTGTGTAGTCATAAAGTCCTGCATTGACCAATTCCAGAATGTCTTCACCTTCCAGTAGCGAATCGGCCTGAATAATTTCCATTCCGGGAAGGCCCAGACGTCCCAAGGCCTGATTAAGCTGTTCCAGATGGATAACGTAACTGCTGCTGGAAACGACGGCGACCTGTTTGTTCGATAAGTCTTCCAGTCGTTGGATAGGCTCGGCATTAGCATTGGCAACCAGAATTTCACGGACGTTTTTAATATAGGGATCGGTGAAATCGACCAGCATGCTCCGTTCCGGGGTGACGGTCAGTCCTGCGGCGACAATGTCACCGAACCCGGCACGCAGATCGGCAATAAGTTCGTTAAACGGACGGGTAAGAAAGACGATGTGTGTTTTATATTTTTCCCGTCGCGGCCCACGGTTTAAATAGTCTTCGTAAGCTTTGAGCAGATCGTGTTCAATCCCACGGTCGCCTTTGTGGGTATGAAAGAAGTTGGTGCGGTTATAGCTGATTAGTACTCGTAAAACACGCCTTTCGCGTATTTCGTTCAGATCGCCGATAAAGGATGCATTAATGCGTTTGTTAAGAGAAATAGGTGTGGTTTGTGCCAGAACCGGATTTGGAAATTGCCAAACAATAAATGCGATTACGAATAACGTAATTTGCAGTGTTCGACACGAAGGGTTCAGTCTGATTTGCATGAATGTCCAAATCCGTTTGGTTTATGGTTTCTTTAAACCTGTTTTGAGCAGAAGGGCGGGATTAATCAAACGCTGCACCGTTTCTCTCTGTCTTTTATTAAGTTTTAAGCAAAATAAGGGGTCGGCGCCGATTTTGCAAGTTTTTCAGGCTGCCTTATTTAGGGTTGCGAGCTGCTGTACAAGGGAAAATCGTTAGCGCTCTATTTGTTTATCGTTGCGGATTCAGCATTCTTTAAAGCATTTTTAACAGGTGAAAAACCGGTATTTTGGCGATGCAAAGCGTCCTCGTAACAGGAATGCAATAAACTCCGGGCCGCTTTTGGTATAATGCATCGGATTTTTAATGAAATATTTGTTCTTTTTTGTTTCGGCAGTGGAGTTTGAGCCGGATGCAAATATTTGCAAAACTAAATTAGTGAAATATAGAGTGACTACAGAAGTAATTTTGGATCCGAAAGATCCGCACGCTCAGCGCGAAGCTGAAAAATACGAGAATCCTATCCCCAGTCGCGAATTTATCTTGGAGAGCTTGGAAGCAGAACAGAAGCCGCTAAGATTAAACCAAATCGCCGAATTGTTAGATGTTTCTGAAGAGGACGAAGAGCGCTTTGAAGCCTTGACACGTCGTTTAAAGGCGATGGTTCGGGACGGTCAACTAATCCGTAATAGACGCGGTGCCTTTGGTTTATTGAAAAAGATGGACTTGATCAAAGGTCGCGTTTTGGGACATCCCGACGGTTTTGGCTTCTTGGTTCCGGATGAGGGTGGCAAAGACCTATTCTTATCGGAAAAAGAGATGCATAAGGTTCTGCATGGCGACCGGGTTATCGCTTCGGTAATCGGTGAAGATCGCCGTGGCCGTCAGGAAGGGATTGTTATCGAAGTTTCTGAACACAGCACCCAGCAATTGTTAGGGCGTTTGAACTTTGAAGATGGTCTGGCGTGGGTTCGTCCGAACAACAACCGCATCACCCAAGACGTTTTTATTCCTCAAGACGGTTTGCTGGAAGCGAAAGAAGAGCAGATCGTTTTGGTTGACATCATCCATCAACCGTCTTTGAGATCTGGTCCGATCGGTAAAATCGTTGAAGTTGTCGGTGATTATATGGCGCCGGGAATGGAAATCGATTCGGCGATTCACGCTTACGGTATTCCGAATGAATGGTCTGACGCGCTATTGCAAGAGTTGGATGCATTCGGTGACGAAGTGACTGAAGAGGATATGAAGGGACGTAAGGATTTGCGTACTCTTCCTTTGGTGACTATCGACGGCGCCGATACCAAGGACTTTGACGATGCGGTGTTTGCCAAGCGTCGCAAGAATGGTTGGCGTCTGGTTGTCGCCATTGCGGATGTCTCGCATTATGTCAAGCCGGGAACGGAACTGGATAAAGAAGCCTTTAAACGCGGTAATTCGGTGTATTTCCCGCAGAGAGTGGTTCCTATGCTGCCGTCAAAATTGTCTGACGGTTTGTGCTCCCTGAACCCGCAGGTCGATCGCCTTTGTATGATTGCCGATTTGGCAATCGACGAAGAAGGGAAGTTGGAACGCAGCCAGTTCTATCAAGCGGTTATGAACTCCAAAGCGCGTTTGACCTATGATCAGGTATATGACATTTTGACCAATCCTGAAAGCGCTTTCCGTGAAGAGTTTGCCGAGCAGGTTTCTCATCTGGAAGATTTGTACGAGCTGTATAAAGTTCTGCAGAAAGCGAGAGAAGAGCGCGGCGCCCTGGAATTCGATACCACTGAAACACGTATCGTATTTGACGATTCCAAAAAGATTCAGGAAATCGTGCCGGTTGTGCGTAACGATGCCCATAAGCTGATCGAAGAGTGCATGTTGATGGCGAATGTCGCCACAGCACGCTATCTGAAATGGCATAAATTACCGATTATTTATCGTGTCCACGAACCGCCGACGGAAGAGCGCCTGAAGAATCTGCGTACCTTTCTGGCTGATTTCGGATTGGGCTTGAACGGTGGCAATGAACCGACTGCTAATGATTATGCGGCGGTTGTCGAGCAAGTCGCAGGAAAACCGTATGAGCATTTGGTGCAAACGGTTCTGTTGCGCAGTATGAATCAGGCGGTTTATCAACCTGATAATAAAGGGCATTTTGGCCTTAACTACGAACACTATACCCATTTTACCTCGCCGATTCGCCGTTATCCGGATCTTCTGGTGCACCGTGCAATTCGCCATGCCTGGACCAAGCAGGGACCGGCCAATTTCTTGTACGATGATGCCAAGATGTCCGATATGGGAAGTCACTGTTCGGATACCGAACGTCGTGCCGATGAAGCGACGCGAGATGCTGTGACTTTCCTTAAGTGCGAGTTTTTGTCGCACCGCTTGGGCGAAGAGTACGAGGCGGTAATTACTTCTGCGACTAATTTCGGTCTGTTTGTCGAAATCGATCCGTTGTATGTTGAAGGACTGGTGCACATTACCGAGTTGGGCGAAGATTACTTCCACTACGATAATGCGCGTCATTGTTTGAAAGGTGAGAGAACAGGCAAGGTTTACCGTCTGGGAGATCGTATCCGAGTGCAGGTTGCACAAGTCAACCTGGATGATCGTAAAGTCGATTTGCGTTTTATCGAGAGTTTGACGGACTCCAGCGAAGTATTCGCGGAAGACGACTCTCAACAGGATGACGGAGAGGAAGCGTCAGACGATAAAGCGAAAAAACCGCGTAAAAAACGCTACTACCGCAAAAAACGCAAAAATGCCAAGGCAAAGACTAAAGCATGAGCAGCGAGGTAATTTACGGTCTGCATGCCGTTGAGAAATTCATTAAACAGTCTCCGCAGTCGGTTTACTCGATTCGTTTTGTGAAAGGGCGCCTGAACGGTCGTCAGCAAGCGTTATTTGATCAGGCAAAGGCTCTTGGGCTGTCACCGCAGTTTGTCGCCAAAACCGAATTTAAAGGGTTTGACGAGGTGAATCATCAAGGTGTGCTGGCTGAAGTTGCCAAGCAGGCTGATTTGACCGAGAGTGACCTGCAGGAATTGGTTGAGAATACGGCGAACCCGCTGGTGATTTTCTTGGACGAAGTTCAAGATCCGCATAATCTGGGGGCGATTTTACGAACGGCTGACGCGGTCGGTGTGACTGCCGTCGTGATTCCTAAGCACAATTCCGTCGGCATGAATGCTACCGTGCGAAAAGTCGCCAGCGGAGCGGCTGATAATGTGAAGTTGATTGTCGTATCCAATTTAGTACGTACGATCAAACAGCTGCAATCTTCCGGTATGTGGATGATTGGGCTGGCTGGTGAAACCGATCTGACTATCTATGACCAGGATTTAACCGGATCGATCGGAATTGTGATGGGAGCTGAGGGCAGCGGTTTACGCCGTTTGACTAAAGAAGCTTGTGATCACTTGGCGGCGATTCCTATGGTCGGTGTGGTTGAAAGTCTTAATGTTTCGGTTGCCACCGGTATTGCGGTTTACGAAGCGTTTCGACAAAGAAGCCGTTAAGCGCAGGTTTTGTTTTCCGTAATTAAAAGAGGCGTCTATTAAGACGCCTTTTTTATTTTCGGCAATTAATTTTCATCATTCGCTTAATAAATAGATGTCACCCTTGTCGTCGACACGAATCGACAGGCTTTTCAGAGACTCGTTCCAACATGGACCTTCCACGCACAAACCGTCTTCAATATTGAAAAAAGCGTCGTGTACCGAACATTTCATCGTGTTATCGAATGGATTAACGTCGATTTTATATGCTTCGTTAAGCGGCACATTCTGATGCGGACAGTTATTTTCGTACGCTTTGATTTTTCCTTCGAATTTGATTAATACCACGGACGTTCCGTCGAGGCTTTCGACAACAGTCGTTTTTGCATTGGTGACTTGCTTGATATTTGCCAACGGATGATCGGAATTTTTCTCGGTCAAAAGATCGTCCAGACCGTTTTGACGAATTTTTTTAGCAGCAAGTTGCGATGCAAAAGCAACCGCCTGCTGTAAGTCCTTGCTTTCGTTCAGGGAATGAATCAGTCCGGCATTAAAAGTATCTCCTGCACCCAGAGTGTCGACGATATGATCGATGGATTCGGCAACCTGGTGTTTGATTTCTCCGCCTGGAGAGCAGAACCATGCACCTTTCTCACCCCAAGTACACACTAAATTAGAATGCGGGGCTAGTTCCTGCATCGATTTGAGTAAGGTTTCGCCATCGTTGAAGCCTTTTGCCGTTCCGTAGTGATGGGAAAAAATCAGCAGGTTGGCTTGCGGGAAGAGTGCTTCGATGCCTTCTCGCGGCTTTTCTATCTCCAGGGAAATAGGCTGTTCATCCAAAAACGTTTTGGCGATATTGAGCATTCCGGGCAAATGTTGCATATTACGGCCCTCAAAATGCAGCCAGTCGTAATCTTCAATTTCGATTTTGGCGAAAAAATCAAAACTGATTTCCGGAAGATCGCGATAGTGAACAATCGTTCTGGAACCGTTCTGAGAGTTTAAAGTGATAAAGGAATTCGGGGTGCGTCCTTTAATAAAGGTTTGCACATGCGTAGTATCGATCTTGCGTTCTTTGATACCGGCTATGAGCTGTTTGGCTTCCTGATCGGCTGCGACAGAAGTGCAGATCGCGCATTGATGCCCTAGCTGGGACAATACATATAGGCTGTTGTTGATATTGCCGCCGACTAGCTGTTGCTTTTGGGAAGCACGAAGTTCTTCGTTTTCGTCGGGATAGTGATTGACGGTAAAAAGTGTGTCTAAAACGGCATTGCCGATTCCGAGAATTTTGGCCATGGATTGCTTATGCTCTTGAGATTAAAAGGTTTAAGACTGAAAACGGCTGCAAATTTTAGCATAGGGTCGAAAAAAATCGAAATGTTACCGAAAAATGACTTGACAAGCCGAAAAGTGAATAACCTTAGAAAAGTCTTGACATTAAGGGAATCGTTTTTAAATTTCTTTGTTAGAGTTGCATGTTTTCTGTGTTTTATAAGTTATTGAAAAATAATGATAATAGTGCATTTTTAATGAAGGGCGAAAAACTTTTTATTGACAGATATCTTTTCCACAAAAGCTGTGGATAACTTTGTGCGTAATTTTATGGAAAGACGCTTAAGTCCTTTAAAAT
>NZ_JACBGI020000026.1 GCF_013391765.2 Thiomicrorhabdus heinhorstiae
GGATTAAGTATTAAAACTTATCTTGAACAGTAATGCAATTAAAGGTGATTAAGCTAAAATCAAAAGGGTCAGACTCGATTGTTTTTTGATAGTCTCGATTGAGAAGCCTTTTTAAAACTTCACTTTGCCTTTATCTCTCCAAACAGGTTTCTCCTTACCTTTTGTTGTTCGACAAAAGGTAGGCGAAAAACGAACCCCGTTCCGCTTGCTAAGGCTGAGTAGCGCTTAATTTTGCGCGGCTTCAACTCCCTCGCTTCGCTCGGTCTGACAGCACCGCCGCTATTGCAAAATTTTTGCTAACTCAGCCTAAGCGCACTCCAAAGGGGAGATTTTGGTCTTTAGGCTATGCTTTCGCGTAGCTCCCTTTTTACTATTTTCAGGCAATAGATTCCTTTTTCTTCGTTTGCTATTTATAGATTGGGTCGTTGAAACCTAATACTTTCAATAAATTGTTGTTATGAATCGCTTTCGAAGAGTTGATTAGAATAACGCTTTCTAAATATTCCAGAGAGAAGGTGATTTGAAATGAGCCATTTTAAAAATATTGTTAAAGATACCAATATCAGTTCGGATGAGGCCTTACGCAGATTTGATGTGAATCTGGAGAACCTATGCAGTTGCGGTTTGCCTGCTGAGGAGATGGAGTCTAAGGTTCGCGAGTTATCAAAACTGTCTGCTTGGTTGCAGGAGGCGATTGAGAAGGGCGAAACCATGGAAAACCTGCAACCTCGTGCTTCGCAACTGGCAAAGCTGGCCTTTGATGTAGGCTGCTGCCGTGATGAAGTTGAGCAACTGCTCACCATCTATCCCAAATACTGATTCCTTTCATCGCTTACCGTTCCCGCGCTTCTTCGCGGGAATATCAATTTTTCTTCGATTAATCGAAACTTCATTCATCCCCACTGCGACAATTTGTCACATTGTCTATTTACTCTCCGGTTTCTAAAATTTTCGGCATATTAATAATGCTGTGATTACTCGTTTTAAGGGGAGTCGGTCTAGCTCTTTTCGGGAGAGAAAATGAATTTTATTGAATTGACGATGGCGGAAGTGGCCAGTCTGTTTTTAATGCCGGTTTTGGTGATTTTGGCATTGATGTTTGCCTTCGCTTTTTACGAATTGGGACGATTCGGCTGGGAGTGGTTAATGCGCTCTTTGGGTAAGGATGCCCATCAGCCTTTAAATCATTTTTGGAAGAAGAACCCGCAAGCCGATCAGCAGGAAGTGGAACTGCAACTGTTACGTGAGATTGAACCTTTACGTTTGGTAAGCCGTATTGCACCGATGTTGGGGCTCGTCGCGACCATGATTCCAATGGGACCGGCATTGATGGCGGTGGCGAGCGGCAATTTTATGGAAGTCGCCAGTCAGCTGACGGTGGCTTTTGCTGCGGTCATTATTGCGTTGTTATCCGCTTCGATGACTTTTATGACACTTTCGGTACGCCGTCGCTGGTTGCTGGAAGAGTTAAAAGCCTTGCTGAAAACTCGAATCTCACAAGCTGAACCGCAGCTGAAAGCGGCTTGAGGTGCGAGATGAGTCAAATCGATCTGAATATTATTGAAGAAGACGAAGACGATCCGATTTTGAGCGTGGTCAATATGGTTGACCTGTTCCTGGTGGTGATTGCGGTGTTGTTGATTATTGTGATGAGTAATCCGATCAACCCGTTTAACAGCGCTGAAAACGTCACGGTGATTAAAAATGCCGGACAGCCGAATATGGAAATTCTGGTTAAAGAGGGTGACGAGCTTAAAGAGTATAAATCGACCGGACAGATGGGCGAAGGTAAAGGCTCTAAAGCCGGTGTTGCCTACCGTTTGGAAGACGGCAGTATGATTTATGTGCCGGAGGGAATTCAGGCTTCCGGTTCTCTTCAATAGCGGGGTGCGACAATTTGTCGCATTGTCTGACGGCGCTTAAGTTCTTACAATCGATTCTGTCTTACAAGTGTTGCTTGTTATCGGGGCTTCCCCGCCTCGATATCGAATCAACGCTTCAAAATTTTTAAATCCGCAACCTGACCAGAAGCGGATTGTTCATAGATTGCCCACGTTGCACGGTTGCGCGAAATACTTCGATTAATTAGAAGATTTTGCCGCCGTGTTTTTTTATGTCTGCAAAACCGCGGTTTTACTTCCCTTCTTATTATTTCTTAAGGTACACTTAATTTTGAACAATCTGTTCCCACTTTTAGCATGGCAAAACGGCAGTCTGCGCTTTTTGCCATGTTCTTTTCATGCTTCCCGATGATCTGATTTTCCTTCAAGGAATGTCTTGGCAAGGCATCTTCCGGGCCTTTTATTCGCCGAGCGGTTTGTAAAATCGTTTTTTTGAGTCTAGACTTGATTTAACGCTATCTGTGCTGAAAACTTAGAGCGATAATAGCCATTTTTTATATTCGGTTTATATGGCTGTCAAAACAGCCGCTTTTCGTAAGGAAAAAGCATGAAAATTGCCCTACTATCCCGTGGTCCGGAACTTTACTCTACTCGTCGAATCGTTGAGGCTGCAGAACAGCGCGGCCACGAGATAGAGGTGATCGATGCCCTGCGCTGCTATATGAATATCAGCAGTATGAATCCGCAGATTCACTATAAAGGTCAGCTTCTGGAAGGGTTCGACGCGGTGATACCTCGTATCGGAGCTTCGGTGACGTTTTACGGCACGGCGGTTCTGCGTCAATTTGAGATGATGGGCGTCTATCCGCTTAACGAATCGGTGGCGATCAGCCGTTCGCGCGATAAGTTGCGCAGTCTGCAACTGTTGTCGAGAAGAGGGATCGGTTTACCTGTAACCGGCTTTGCGCATTGCCCGGACGATATCGACGACATGCTGCAAATGGTTGGCGGCGCGCCGGTAGTGGTGAAATTACTGGAAGGTACCCAGGGAGTCGGTGTGGTGCTGGCGGAGACCCATTCGGCAGCCGAAAGTGTTATTCAGGCCTTTCAAGGCTTGAAAGCCAATATTCTGGTTCAGGAATTTATTCGTGAAGCCAAGGGTGCGGATATCCGCTGTTTTGTGGTTGGAAATAAAGTCGTAGCCGCCATGAAACGCCAAGGGAAAGAGGGCGAATTCCGTTCCAATCTGCATCGGGGCGGTAGCTCTTCTCTGGTGCGAATTACGCCTGAAGAACGTTCGACGGCTATCCGGGCCGCGAAGATCATGGGATTGAATGTCTGTGGTGTTGATCTGTTGCGATCCAACCACGGGCCGGTGGTTATGGAAGTGAACTCTTCTCCCGGTTTGGAAGGGATTGAGGCGGCTTCGGCAAAAGACATTGCCAGTATGATGATCGAGTTTTTAGAAAAAAATTATAAACCGCATCGCACAACGACCCGAGGCAAGGGGTGATGAAAGGCAAAAAGCCCAATCATCCGATAACCATCGGGGGTATAACGGTTTTGCCCGGCGAGCGCCGAACCATCGAATTGACGGCCGGCAAACTGTATACCCACTCCGAACTGACTATGCCGGTGCAGGTGATTTGCGGTCGGCTTGACGGCCCGGTTCTGTTTGTCTGCGCGGCAATTCACGGCGATGAATTAAACGGAGTTGAGATTATTCGCCGTCTTTTGAAAATCCGTTCCTTGAATCGCATGCGCGGCACTTTGATTGCGGTGCCGATTGTCAATTTGCACGGTTTTATTCACGGTAGCCGCTACCTGCCGGATCGTCGCGATCTCAACCGCAGTTTTCCCGGTTCCGAAGAAGGCACGCTTGCGGCGAGAATGGCTGCCTTGTTTATGAAGGAAGTGGTCAGCCAATCGACGCACGGCATCGACCTGCATACCGGCGCGATCAATCGTACCAATCTGCCGCAAATTCGCGCTAACCTGGCCGATTCGGAAACGCGACGTTTGGCCGAAGCATTTTCCGCCCCGTTGATGTTGAACGCTTCTTTAAGAAAAGGTTCTTTAAGATCGGCAGCGGTCAAACACGGTATTCCGATTTTGTTATATGAGGCTGGAGAGGCCTTGCGGTTCGACGAAATTTCCATCCGTGCCGGGGTGCGCGGCATTGTTAATGTCTTGCGCGAACTGGGTAATCTGCCGAAAACTCGCAGCAGCACACCGGCGAAAAAAAGTTCGCGTGCGGTGGTGTCGCACAAAAGTTTATGGGTAAGGGCCGAGCAAAGCGGAATCTTCCGCTCCGTCGTTATAGACGGTGCACGGGTCATTGCCAACGAAACGTTGCTGGGGGTGATTTCCGATCCGTTCGGCGAGAGCGATTGCGAAATCTATTCGCCTTATAACGGGATTGTGATCGGTCAGATGAAAATGCCTTTGGTGAACGAAGGGGAAGCGCTGTTCCATATTGCGCGTTTTGCACGCAGTGATATCGTTGCCGATAAGGTCGATTCCTTCCATGAAGAGATTCAGCAGCAGGGACGTTTACTCTATCCAAGCGATGATATTCCGGCACTATAAAACTTTGAGAGGTTGTCGATGCAGTTACCCTATTGGCAGATTATTTTCAGTTCGCTGGTTGTCCTTGCATACTGGGGGTTGAGCTGGAGTGTCAAGCTGCTATTGACCCGCCTCGGGGAGAGTAAATCCGTTCCCGCCGTTCGGATCGATCATATCCTGAAGTATCTGAAGGTGATCGGCGTTTTCGTTGTGCTGATTCTGCTGATGATGATTTGGGGCGTTGATTATCGAGGTCTGCTGGTTCTGGCCTCGTCGGTGGTTGCGGTTTTGGGTGTGGCGCTTTTCGCGCAGTGGTCGATTTTGAGTAATATCACCGCCGGTGTGATTGTTTTCTTCTCTTTTCCCGCTCGCATCGGCGACGAAGTTGAAATTATCGATGGAGCCAACAGTCTTCGCGGCACCATCGTCGAAATCAATATTTTTCAAGTAGTGCTGCAAGATGCCGACGAGCATTTGATTGCCTATCCGAACAGCCTGATTCTGCAGCGCCCGGTGATCAAACACGATAAGCCTCCGGCGGAACAGGAAAGCAAACCTCTGCCGAAGATGGCGCAACGTATCCAGCAGTCGCGCCGCCAGTCTTAAAGCGAAGTGCGTTTCTGTTGCAGTTCTTTTTCCAGTTTATGGGTGGTATACAGCGGCGAATGCGCTCTGCGTGCCAGCCATGCATAAAACATCGGAATCACAAACAGGCTCAGCAGCGTCGATAAGGCAACCCCCCAGAAAAGCACATAACCAAGGATCTGTCGCGTTTCCGCTCCGGCACCGCTGGAGAAAATCAGCGGAATCGCTCCGGCACAGGTGGTGATCGCCGTCATCAGAATTGGTCTTAAGCGCAGCTGAGTCGCGCGGATCAAGGCATGATACAGAGAGTAGCCGCGATCACGCAGCTGGTTGGCGAATTCGACGATCAGAATCCCGTTTTTGGTCGCCAGACCGATTAACAGAATCAGCGCGATCTGACTATAGAGGTTTAATGTCAGGCCGTGCAGCCAGAGAGCGAACAGACCGCCACCGATGGCCAAAGGAACGGTAAACATAATAATCAGTGGCGAGATGAAGCTTTCGAATTGTGCTGCCAGCACCAGGAAAATCACCACCAGCGCAAACATGAATACAAAATACAGCGAAGCGCCGGTTTCAAAGAACTCTTTCGATTGACCTTTGTAGTCGAACACCGCTGTTTCCGGCAGCTCTTTTTTCGCCAGATCATGCAGATAACTAAGAGCGTCGCCGAGTGCAAGGTCGCCGTCCAGGCGTGCCGATAGAGTGATCGAACGCATGCGGTTATAACGGTTGAGGCTGGCGGCATCCGCATAGCTGTCGATCTGTACGACTTCTGCCAGAGAGATCATATCTCCCTGATTACTGCGCAGATAGATCTGGTCCAGATCCTGCGGATCGCGGAATTGGCTGTGATCGGCTTCAAGCAGGATATCGTACTCTTCCCCTTTGTACAGGAAGGTCGTGACTTTCTTCGAACCGAGCAGAGTTTGCAAAGTCCCGTTGAGGGTTTCCATATCGATTCCCAATGCTTCGGCACGAGGATAGTCGATATGCACCGCCAGCTGCGGCTTATTCGGTTCAAAATCCCAGTCCAGACCGCTTAGTCCCGGATTGGTTTTGTCGATAGCGCTGTCCATGATTTCGCGCCATTCCTTGAGTTCTTCGTAGCTGTTGCCGCTAATAACGAACTGTACCGGGCTGCTGATGCGTCCACCGATACTGGAACGCATAATCGGCACCGCCTTGATGCCGCTTAAATCGGCGAGACGTTTTTTGACTTCGTCCATAATCGTAAAGGCGGAACGGCGGTCGGCCCAATCGTTGAGAACGATAATGGCAAAACCGGTATTGAATATCTGCCCGTTCGAGAAGGAACGCGGCGAACGAACCAGCAAACGCTTGGCTTCGCCGGATTCGACTAGAGGCATCAAGCGCTCTTCGATTTCGTGCAGATAAGTCTGCATATAATCGAAGCTGGCACCTTCGGGACCTTTTATCGAGATGAAGAAGGCGCCGCGGTCTTCTTTCGGCAGATACTCTTGCGGTGTTTCTTTAAACCAGACGTAACTCAGTGTAATCAGAGCGGCAAACAGCGCCAGCGGAATCCACGGACGGCGTAGCAGTCCGGTGAGCAGTTTCTGGAATAATGGATGCGAAACGCGTTTGGCGGTTTTTTGCGTCGCGCGGGCGCGGAGAATCTTCGAAGCCAGAGCCGGGGAGAGCGTTAGAGCAACCCAGCTGGAAAACAGCACCGCTACCGATAAGGTGATGGCGAATTCGGAGAACAGACGCCCGATATTGCCCTGTAAAAATCCGATCGGCATAAACACCGATACCAGAACCAGAGTGGTGGCGATAACTGCAAACCCGACCTGGCGTGTTCCGAGATAGGCGGCGCTTAGTGGCGAATAGCCGCGATCCAGATGGCGCTGCACGTTTTCCAATACCACTATGGCGTCATCCACGACCAGCCCGATAGCGAGGACCATCGCCAGCAAGGTCAGCAGGTTGACCGAGAAGCCCAGCATCCATAGAACCCAGAAAGTGGCGATCAACGAGACCGGCAAAGTCACCGTTGGAATCAGTGCTGCTCGGACGTTACGCAGAAACGCCAGCATGACCAGTACCACTAGCCCTAAAGCGATAAATAGGGTTTTATACACTTCATTGACGGCACTTTCGACAAACACCGAAGCGTCATAACTGTTTTCCAGGCTCATTCCTTCCGGTAAGGTCGGATTAAGCGCATCGCGGCGTTCTTTGGCGAGATTAGCCACCGTTAAGGTGTTGGCGTTGGATTGTTTGATAATCCCGATTCCGACCATCGGAATACCGTTACCCTGGAAGATACGGCGTTTTTCGACTGCGCCGAGCTCGACTTTGGCAACATCGCCGAGACGAAGCTGCATCCCGTCGGACTGTTTAATAATCAGGGTTTCCAGTTTGTCGACCGTCGATAGCGGCTTTTTCATTTGCAGCGTCAGCAGCACCTGATCGCCTTGTAGACTGCCGGCCGGCAATTCGACATTGGAGGCTTGCAAACTGTCTTCCACGTCCTTGACGGTAACGCCGTACAGCGCCATTTTTCTCGGATCGAGCCAGATTCTTAAAGCGTACGACTGGCCGCCACCGATACGGATACGGGCCGCTCCGTCAAGCACCGCAAAGCGATCGACCAGATAGCGTTCGGCGTAATCGGTCAGTTCGGCAACCGTCATGCGGTCGCTGACGAGGTTGAACCAGATAATGACGCTCTCGTCGCCGTCGACTTTTTCGACTTCCGGTGCCAGAGCCTGTTCGGGGAGATTGTCGAGAATCCGCGAGACGCGGTCGCGAATGTCGTTAGCAGCGGCATCGATATCGCGGCTGAGATTAAATTCGACTTTGATTTTGGATAGCCCGTCGGTCGAGGTGGATTCGATGTAGCGAATACCGGAAATCCCGGCAATACGGTTTTCGATGACTTTGGTAATCCGGGTTTCGACAACACTGGCGGAGGCACCGGGGTATTTGGTGTCGATGGTGACGATAGGCGGATCGATGTTGGGGTATTCGCGCAGACTCATGCGATCGAAAGCCATCAGGCCGAAAGCCAGAAGTAACAGAGAAACCACAACGGCGAGAACCGGACGTTTAACGGAAGTATCCGAGAGCCACATAGCGTTCAGTTCCCGTTTGCGTTACGCGCTTTGGCTCGGATCAGATCCGCCAAAGGCGCATGGTTTTGATAGGCTTTAACGCTGACGTTTTTTCCCGACATCAGACGCATGATGCCCTGGCTTACCACGCTGTCGCCGGCTTTTAAGCCGGAAAGGACTTCGATGCGATCCGTATAACGTCGGCCGACCTGAACCTCGATGCGTTCGACTTTGACACCTTTATCGGATTCTTGCAGGCGGTATACGAAATTGCGCTCGCCCAGCATCAGTAACGCCGTGGTCGGGATGCTGATCAACAGTTTGGTCGGCAGAAGCAGTTTGGCATTGACCTGCATATTGCCTTTAAGTTCACCGAGCGGATTTTCCAGCAGAGCACGAACCTGTAAAAGCGCGCTGCTTTCATTCAATCGCGGTGCGATGGCGATCACATGGCCTTTAAAGACTTTTTGCGGGAAAGCGGCATGACGGACTTCGACCTCTTGATTCAGAGCGACTTGCCCGACGTAGGCCGCCGGTGCTGCCATATCGAGGTACATCTGGTCGGTCGAGTCGAGGGTGACGATGGTTGTGGTAGGCGTTAACAGTGTGCCGACCGTGACCTGCTTAAAGCCCAAATGGCCACTAAAAGGCGCGAGAATACTGCGTTCATTCAGATCCGCTTCGATCAGATTGCGTTCGGCAATGGCAACCTGCCAGGTACTGTAGCGCTCATCGATCACCGACTGGGTAATATTGCCGCGGCCTTTTAGCTGATTGGCGCGGCGGTATTGCCTGAGAGCTTCCTGTTCGACCGCTTTGGCTTTTTGCAATTCGGCAAGAGTTTGACGGTTATTGAGTTCGACCAGCAATTGGCCTTTTTGCACGGTCTGGCCGTCTTCGAAATGGATTGCGGTAATGCGTTCGCTCAGCTGACTGCGCAGGTCGACTGATTGCTTGGATTGCAGAGAAGCCAGAACTTCAAGCGATTGCGGGAGCTTGTCGATTTCCACCTTGTAGGCGATGACCGAAATCGACGGTTTCTGGGGCTTCTGCCCGGCATCGGTTTCGGCGTAAGAGACCTCGGATATCAAGCTTAAGAACGTGATAATGAGAATGGAAATTAGGGGCTTTGGCATTTTCGCTCTCTATTGAGAATGGTTTGAAGTCATCATCTAAGAGTCACGTTAAAAATGCAATTGCAAAAGTACCGTTTGCACGTTTTTTTCAAAATTTAAGAAGTTGATTGTCGATTCTGCAATACCAGGAGTGTTATAAAACTCGCAAGCATACCTGCAGCAGCAGGATAAAGCTGGGCCAACGAAGATGTTTGACCGGCAAGCCAAAATACCAATAGACCGCTAAAGACGGCTCCAAACACGGCGCTCTGCCGTAGATGAACTTCATCGTCGTAGTGACGAGCTACCCAATAAATCAAAGAACCGAAAGCGGAGGCTAGTAAGCCCCATGCATCCAGAACCAGTTCAAAGACGGTTTTTTGATTACTAAGGGCAATAATCGTCGCCGTCAAAAGCACGATAAAAGTTGATAATTTGGTTAATAAAAGGCTATGTCGCCATTGTGGAATTAAATCGCGGCTAAGCGTGGCCGAACATGAAAGCACAAGTGAATCCACTGTTGACATGGTTGCTGCAAATAAGGCTGCAAGAATTAAGCCGACAAATAGTTCAGGCATCAACTGCGATGCGAGTACAGGCAGTGCAGTTTCAGAATCGAAAGCATCTGCGGAAGGGATTAAAACTCGACTGATGAGACCGGCACAAATTGTTAAGGCATAAAACGTTATGAACCAGAAATAGTAGTAACTTTGCATTTCGCTCACTCTTCGAGAAGGGTCGAGAGTCATGAAGCGAATTACGATATGCGGTTGGCCGATGACGCCCATGCCGCCGAAAAACCAACCGACGATAAATAGTATGCTACCGAGAATAGCGGTTTCGGGAGGAAATAGGCTCATATAGTTGTCCGAAACAGAATTCAAAGCTTGTAAAAGTGGTGTGATTCCTCCTATCTGGCTATAGCCGAAGACTACTAAAAGAGCCATACCCAGCAGCATCACGGTAGATTGTGCTGCGTCAGTCCATATTGATGCTCTTAGCCCTCCCAAGAGGCTATAGATGAAAATAATTGCTGCAGCTGTGATGATACCGATTTGTTCCGACCAACCGAGCAAGGTTTGCGTTGCTTTGGTTCCGGCTTTTAGCTGCGCCGCTGCATAAACGGTTAAAAAAAGAAGGATTAAAACTCCGATCATGAAGCGAATTTTTTGCGGATTTCCGGTCAAACGATCAGCAATCAGTCCACCGAAAGAGTGGACTTCATTACGGTGACTGGATTGTTGAATTCCATAAAGAGCCCGGCGCTGAACCCAATAATCCCCTAAAATCCAACCGATCATTAACCAGATGGATGATAGGCCCATCGTATAGGTTGCGCCGATCATACCGATAAACATAAAACCGCTGTTATTAGTTGCTACGGCGGACAGGCCTACCAGGGCGGGATGAACTTTCCGGCCAGCAAGAAGGTAATCGGACGTCGTTTTTTCTCGTACAAGATAGCTGGCGACCCCGATCAAGAGAAATAATCCCAGGAACCCCAAGAAACTGGAGTAAATCATTTTTCGTCTTGCGGTAGATTATAGGAACCGTCTTTATCGTGGGTTTCACGCCCGGTAACCGGTGGATTAAAAACGCATACCGTACGGATTGTAGAGCCCTTATTGGCTCTTAAAATGTGTTGATCGTGCTCATTTAAAGCATATACGGTTCCTTCGCGAATCGGATGGGTAATGCCGGTGGCTTTATCGTAGATTTCGCCTTCGCCCTCGATGCAGTAGACTGCTTCAAGGTGATTTTTATACCACAGGTGAATTTCTTCGCCTTCCTTGATCAGAGTGTCGTGCAGGGAAAACCCCATACCGTCTTTGGCTAATAACAGGCGGCGACTGGTCCATTGCGCGGAATCCACATCCGCATCGGTGCCGATAATGTCGTCGTATAGGTTGCGTACAATCATATTGAATCCTCTGTTTTTACCGCGCCGCAAGTTTGCGGCGCATGAATTAAATGTTATTGGTAGTGCTGTTGACTGCAGGTTTCAATCGCCTGCTTAAGAATATCAAAACCTTCCTCGATCAGCGCTTCGCTAATGATTAAAGGGCCGAGGAATTTGATGACATTTCCTTCGGAACCGGCGGTTTCCACAACTAACCCCTTATCAAAGGATTCACTGCAGATTTTACTGCACAGCTCGGCATCGTGAAATTCGATACCCCAGATAAAACCGTGACCGCGCACGTCGCGAGTCAGGCTCGGGAAAGTCAGGGCCAGCTCTTCCATCCGCTGCTGAATTAATTTTGATTTCGTCTTGATCTCATTGGAGAAGTGATCGTCCGACCAATAGGTGTTGATGGCGGTAGTCGAGGCAACAAACGCCAGGTTATTGCCGCGGAAGGTGCCGGAATGCTCGCCTGGAGACCACTTATCCAGTTCGGGCTTCATCAGTACTAAAGACATTGGGTGGCCGCCGCCGATGGATTTGGAGAGGGTGACGATGTCCGGTTTGATGCCGGCGCGTTCGAAACTGAAAAAGTCTCCGGTGCGGCCGTTGCCGACCTGAATGTCGTCAACGATCATTAGAGTGTCGAAGTCGTCACAGATTTTTCGCAGTTCCTTCAGCCACTGCACCTCGGCGACATTGATGCCGCCCTCGGCCTGGATGGTTTCCAAAACAATTGCTGCCGGCAGTTCGGTTCCCGAAGAGGCATCTTCGAGAATTTTTCTCAAATAGGCGATGGTATCCACTTTTGCTCCCAGATATTGGTTGTACGGAACCTGAGTGGTATAGCCGGGCACGCCGTAACTATCGTCGTGATAGTAACGGTTGCCGGTAATGCTCAAAGAGCCCATCGACATACCATGAAAGCCGTTGGTGAAGCTGATGACCTGTTTACGTCCCTTTACTTTTCGGGCAATTTTCAAAGCGGTCTCGATGGCATTGGTTCCGGTCGGGCCGACAAACTGAAGTTTGTAATTGAGATGGCGCGGTTGGAGGATTTTGGTTACAAAGGCTTCGATAAAATCGCGTTTGGCGACCGTTCCCATATCCAGCGCGTGGCCGATGCCGTTATTCTGCATATAGTCGATTACGGCTGCGTTGATGTGCTGGTTATTGTGGCCGTAGTTCAGTGCGCCGGCACCGGCGAAGAAATCGATGTAACGTTTGCCGTCTTCGTCCCAGATTTCGGCGTTTTTCGAGGTCGAGAACACGGTCGGAAAAGAGCGTATATAGCCGCGAACTTCTGACTCGTAGGTATTAAAAATTTCTAAAGACATAGTGAGGTTTCTCGTGTTATCAAGTTTAAATTATTTTGTTTAAATACCGGCAAGATATTCGTTGAGGTTTTGTTCGTGCGGTGCTTTCAATACATAGTAGTCTTCCGCTTCATGTTCCTGTCCGGCGAAATGCTCCTTATCAAGGAAGGGGTGGATCTCAAGCCTCAGGCCGAAACTTTTGGCGAGGCTTTTGAAAACGCCTTGCGAAGCCTGATTGGACGGACTGATCGTGCAGGCGATCGAGCGTAGAGGCTGGCGACTAAAAGCATTTGCCTGCTGGATGAGACGGCGGATTAGACCCTTGCCGATCCCTCGGCCTCGGCCGCTTTCTGCGACAGCCAGTTGCCAAACAAATAGCTGATCCGGCTGGTCAGGACGCAGGTAACCGGAAACGAAGCCGAGCAGGCTCTGATGGTTTTCGGCGACGACGCAAGTCTCGGCGAAATGTGAGCTTTGCAAAAAATACAGATAGCTCGAGTTCACATCCAAAGGTGGTGATTCGCTGATAAGTTGATGAATTTTTATGCCATCCTCCAGAGAGGGACGACGAAAGATGGTTGGCCTGTTTTTGTTAGTATCGGACTCCATAATAATAGTCTTCGGTTAAAGATGAATCTTTGACCAATCGCGTTAAACCAAAATGAAACCTTGACGGCGCAAGGGCTCCGTAAAATTTGAGAAACACAAAAGACGTGAAGGACATAGTTGCTGCGGGCATAGAGGCACCTGCGCAGTTACGCCTTACGATTGATCCTGAGGGTTGTGCCCGTTGGATTAGACTTGACCCGTGAGGGCCTGAATAGACGCGCCTAAACGCAAAAGACAGTGTATTTTGTACAACTGAATAAAAGATAATAAATATCGGTTTTTGTTTAAAAACGCGCCCATGATAACAAATGAGATTAGAATTACAAGTTTGCCTAATTTGGTGTTCAGGTCGTTTGAATGATGGTAAGTTTATAAAAACTAACCGGTTTTCTATGCAAGAATCTGGCGGAAGATTGGATGAGATGGTCGGCCTGAATCCTATGGAGAGAAGATGAAACTATTGTTGGTGGAAGATGAGCCTTTACTGGTTGAAACTTTGGCTCGCCGTCTGAGCGAGGCGAAATTTTTACTCGATACGGCTACCGACGGCGAAGAGGCGCTCTATCTCTTAAACGAATTTTCTTACGATTTGGTGATCCTGGATCTCGGTTTGCCTAAGCTTCCCGGTTTGGAAGTTTTACAGACGTTGCGTGCCGATCAAACCAATAATAATCGTTCGATACCGGTGCTGATTTTGACCGCGCGCAATGCCTGGCAGGAAAGAGTGGAAGGTCTGAAGGCCGGAGCTGACGACTATGTCGGCAAGCCGTTTCAGTTCGAAGAGCTGCTGGCGCGTGTCGAGGTGCTTTTGCGCCGCAAGGAAGGCGTCAGCGAAAAACTGGCGATCGACGATATGGTTTTGGATTTGGCATCCAAACAGTTGACGGTCGGAGAACAGGCTTACAATCTGACGATGACGGAGTTTCGTTTGATGCGAGTTTTTCTGGCGCAACCGAACCGGGTGTTTTCCAAGGATGAATTGATTCAGCGCATCGCCGACCAGAACTACGACCGAGAGAGTAACGTCATCGAAGTGTATATCCGTAAGTTGCGAAAAATGCTTGGCAAAGAACGAATCGAAACCCTGCGCGGTCTCGGTTACAAATTGGTTGTCGGAGGAGCGAAAGATGACTAATCCGTTTAAAAAGGAAGCATCTTTGCAACAGCAGCTGTTCGCTTCTATTCTGGTGAGTCTTTTAGTGATCTTTTCGCTGTTCTGGTGGTTGTCCGAGTCGGCGATTCATAAGCTGACGGAATCCTATCTGTTGACTCGACTGGAGCACGATACCGATTCCATTCAGCGTAATATCGAGCCGGTGCAAAACGGTTGGCGTGTCGATCCTAAAGGGATTGAACCCATCTATTTAACGCCTTATTCCGGACACTATTATGTGATTCAAACCACTGACGGTCGTGAAATCAAATCGGACTCGTTGGAAGATTTTCCTTTGTATCTGAAACCCTTTGACAGTGAGGTTGGAGTCTACGAAACCCGCGGTCCGGTCGAGAATACGATTCTGGTTCGCTCGCAGACATTAACCGTTGATGGCGAAAAGATGAAAATTTTTGTCGCCGAAAACCACGAGCCGATCCAGAAGGTGCTGTTTCAATTCGATGCGTTATTCGGGATTCTGACCATTTTGGCGTTATTGAGTCTATACGGTTTGCACAAATGGTTGCTGAAACGCAGTTTCTCTCGCTTGGAGCCGCTAGAAAATAAATTACGCGAATTCCAGCTCGGGCATCGTATCAAGATCGATTCGAGCCTTTACCCGCAAGAAGTGGCATCATTGATCGACGGCTTGAATCTCGCACTGCAACAGTCGCAACTGCAGTTTGAAAAATCGCGCCAGCACAATGCCAATTTATCGCATAGTTTGAAGACGCCGTTAAACATGATTTTTCAGCTGTTGGATAGTGGAGATCTCGATAACCAGAAGAACATCGCCGATCTAAGACAACAGAGTAATATCATTCTGTCGTTAATCGAACGTGAGTTGAAAGCCGACCGTATCGCCCGTCATCAAGCCTTGTCTCCCTTGGTTCTTCTGCCTTTGGTTGAAGAGTTGCAGTCGACATTTTCGCAACTTTATCGCAGTAAAGACCTGCGTTTCCGCATCGAAGTGGAGGATCAGGCGCAGTTGCAGATGGAGAAGGAAGATGCCTACGAGTTATTGGGCAATTTGCTGGATAACGCCTGTAAATGGTCGACGGATCTGGTCAGTTTGAGTTTTCGTGACGGTGTGCTGTGTATCGAGGATAATGGTCCCGGCGTTTCCGATGAAACACTCAATCTGCTGGAAAAACGCGGCTTTCGTGGCGATGAAACCAAACCCGGGCATGGAATCGGTCTGTCGATGGTCAAGGAGCTGGTGTCCGCCTATCATGCGAGACTTCTATTCGAACATTCCAAGTTCGGTGGCTTGAAAGTCTGCATTGATTTCTCTAAAAAGAATTAATTCTTCTCTCCATTAAACTTTTTCTAATCTTTTTTCAGGTTCGATTCATCTTGACACCTTAAGCTGGCACCCTAATAGTCAAGTCATATTAGGGTTTTTCAATGCTTGCAATAATCAATCGTAATTTTTTATTAGCCGTATTATGCGTTTATCCGGGGTTGGCCGCTGCGATTTCAGCGGATTACCGTTCTTTGTTGGATAAAGTTCAGGAGCGTCAGCCGGAAACTGTTCTTCAGGGAGCTTTATCCGAGTCGACGCAGGCGGCGCAAACACAGGCGGATAGTTGGATCGGTGGTGACGTGGTTCTGAAGTTCCATCATGAAAACGATTCCGGTTTGGATAATCAGTCAATGCAGAATTGGCAGCTGGGGGCGGAAGTGCCGATCCAGCTTCCGAGTCACCGCCAGGCAAATCAGGCGCTTGCCGAAGGGTTCAATTATCAGAACAGCATCTATTCCCGTTACCTGCGCTTGCGGGCGTCGGAAACGCTCCGCCGCATCGTGTGGTCCTATCGTCAGGCCGAAATCGAGCTGCAGGCTGCGCAGGAAAATTATGCCGGTTTGTCCAGGATCACCGATCGCGTGCGCTTGAGAGCGAAGTTGGGTGAAGTGCCGAAACTGGACGTTCTAATGGCGGAACAGAGTCTGTTGGAAGCCGAAACGCAGCTACGCCGTAAACAGGCGGATTTAGATACCATGCAGGGTCAATATCGGGCTTGGAGCGGCAGCGATAACTTGCCGGCAGATATCGAAGAAACTTTGAGAAGCGAACGCTCGTTTGACGAACATCCGAAGATTCAGTGGTTGCAAGGTATGACTCAAACCGGTGAAGCGAAAGTCCAGCAGGCGCGCGCGCAAAAATACGCCTCTCCGTCCATTTATCTGGGGGCTCAGCAGGATCGAACCGTTACCGGCGAAGACCATTCGTGGGTTGTGGAATTCAGTGTGCCTCTTGGAACCGATCCGCAGCACGGCAGTCGTGTCGCCGAAGCCAAGCAGGCGTTATCAAACGAACAGCAAGCACTTCTGCAAGCCAAACAGCAGCTTCTGGAAGATCAGATCAAAGCTCAAGCGGAGTTAAGTGCCAGTCGTCAGGCAATGGAAGCGGCGCAACAGCAACAGACACTGCAGCAGCAGGCTCTGCAAATGGCAGACAAGTCCTACCGCTGGGGCGAATCCAGCTTGAGCGATTTTCTTCGGGTACAAAACAAAGCGGCCTTGGCGAACAGCCGTCTGTTGTTGACCAGCGTCAAATATCAGCAGGCAATTGCCAATTTAAATCAACTTTACGGCTATGCCCTGGATGAGTAAGTCATGCAATTCAAATTACAACAGTTAAACGATTCTCGCATGCCGGCGGGCTTAGGAGAGGAAAAAGCAATGGGAACGAAAAAGATGAAATGGTTTGTTTCTACGATGGTATGGATGTTGAGCGGCACGGCGTTCGCTCAAGGTCTGCAGGTAAACGATCTACAGCGACAAGCGATGGGCTTGGAAACACAAACCGCGCAAAGCGTTTCTCAGGTTCCGAGCGCTTTGTTTCCGGCCGAGGCGATCATGCCGTTGAATACGCTGCGCGCACTATCGAGCCCGACTGCCGGTCAGGTCAGCGAAATTAAAGTCGTTCATGGCCCGGTTAAACAGGGTGAGACGATTTTACGTTTGCAAAGCGCGCAATTGCTGGCGATGCAAAACCGTTATCTGGCGACATTGGCGGATTTGGACGTTGCCAAATCGCAAGCCCGTCGCAGCCAGGAACTTTACGACAATGGCGTTGCTTCGGTTAAACGTTTGCAGGCGGATAAAGCGCAGTTGAGAAAACTGCAAACCGAGTTGACGCAGCAAGAGCAGGAGATGGTCTTGTTAGGTATGGATCAGGCGCGTTTGAAATCCTTAAAAACACAACGTCGTTTGCAAAGCAGCGAACTGGATCTGAAAGCACCGGTTAACGGGCAGCTATTTGATATGAAAGTACGTCTTGGCGAACGTGTCGAAGCCAATCAAGTTCTGTTTTCGCTTGGTGAAGTCGATCCGATTGTTCTGGTTGTGCGTGCGCCTTTGAGTGTTGCCAAAGGGTTGAGTGAAGGCTTGTCGGTTGCTATTGACGGTAGTGACAAGGTCGGCAGTATTGCCCATATCGATCCGGTGGTTGATTCGATGACGCAGACGGTGGATGTGCATATCCGTGTCGAAAATAAGGACGGTGAATTCCACGCCGGACAGTATTTGAAAGTGCGTTTCCTCCAGCCTGCGACCCAGAATGTCTTCCAGACCTCGGCTCAGGCGTTGACTTCTTTCGATGGCAGCAATGCGTTGTTTGTCGATCAGGGAGGGCAGATTGAAGCCGTAGCGGTTGAAGTGCTGAGCGTTGCCGACGGGCATCTGTTCTTTCGTCCGGTCAATGATTCTTCGGCAACTTTGAGTGTTTACAGTCGCGGTACGACCGCGATTAAGTCGGCACTGGAAGCGGTTGCTGATCCGCAAGGCGAATAAGGGGGCTGCTATGTTAGCGCGTTTTTTACAGTTTTTCCTCGTACAGAGAACCCTGGTCGTTCTGTTGGTGTTAGCGGTTGTTGCCGGCGGTTGGCAAGCGTTCCAGAAAATCCCGATCGATGCCTTCCCGGATGTATCGCCTTCCCAAGTTAAGATGATCTTTAAAGCGCCGGGTATGACGCCGGCCGAAGTTGAACAGCGAGTGATTGCGCCATTGGAAATGGAACTGCTTGGTTTGCCGAAACAGCAGATTCTTCGTTCCCTGGCAAAGTACGGCCTGGCGGATATTACTCTGGACTTCCGCGAAGGAACCGATATTTATTGGGCTCGGCAGATTGTTGCCGAACGTCTCGGTAACGTGAATCTGCCAGCCGGCGTGACCGGCGGTATGGCGCCTTTATCGACGCCTTTAAGTGATGTCTTTATGTTTACCATCGAAGGCGATGCGCTGAGCAATATGCAGAAACGCGATCTGCTGGACTGGGTGATCCGTCCGGCGTTGCGTTCGGTTCCGGGCGTTGCCGATGTTAACGTGCTTGGTGGTCTGGCGCGTACCTATGCAGTACAGCCGGATTATCAAAAGCTGGCGGCCTATCAGATCGGTTTGCCGCAGTTGATGGAGGCCTTGCAGAACAATAACCAGAATGACGGTGCGGGGCGCTTGCATCAGGGTGAAGAAGTATTGCTGGTGCGTACTCAGGGGAACTTGAGTTCGATTGCCGATATCGAAAATATTGTGGTGGCCTATCAGAATGATGTGGCGATCAAGGCCAAAGATCTGGCGACGGTAAAAATCGATTCGATCTACCGTAACGGTGCTGTGACTCAGAACGGTAAAAGCGAAGCGGTGCAAGGTTTGGTAATGGCGTTGAAGGGTGCCAATGCGCGTGAAGTGGTCAGTGGAATCGAAGCGCGTTTGCAGGATTTGCAACCGGCTTTCCCGAAAGGGATCTCTGTCAGCGCTTTCTATAACCGTAGCGATCTGGTTAATACCGCGATTTACGGGGTTTCCAAAGCTTTGATGGAAGCGGTGGTTCTGGTTCTGGTAGTTCTGCTGGTATTCCTGGGGAATGTGCGTGCCGCTTTGACGGTCGCTCTGATTTTGCCTCTGGCCGCCTTGATGACCTTTATTCTAATGCGTTATTTCGATCTGTCGGCGAACCTGATGTCGCTCGGAGGTCTGGCGATCGCGATCGGGATGTTGGTCGATGCCGCGGTTGTGGTGGTTGAGAATATCGTTTCTCATCAGGAGAAAGACCAGCACAGTGCTTTCTCTTTGCCAAAAATGCATATTATTTTCCGTGCCTTGAAAGAGGTTTCGGTGCCGGTTATTTCCGGGATTTTGATCATTATGACGGTCTTCCTGCCGCTGTTGACGCTGGAAGGGTTGGAAGGAAAACTCTTCGTGCCGGTTGCAGTGACAATTATCTTTGCTTTGGGTAGCTCCCTGTTGCTGTCCCTGACGGTGATTCCGACCTTGGCATCGTTTATTCTCGGCAAGCCGTCACATCAGGAGCCTTGGTTGATTCGCCAAATCAGCCGAGTTTATCGTCCGATTCTCAGTTGGAGTTTACAGCATGATAAAACCGTGGTTCTGGTAGCGGTATTGTCTTTGGTTGCCGCCGGTGGAATCTACACTCAGGTCGGTAAAACCTTTATTCCGCAGATGGACGAAGGGTATGTAATTCTGCAGATCGAAAAGTCGCCGTCAGTCAGTCTGGAAGCTTCGACGGCCATGGATATGCGTATTCAGAAAGCGGTTATGCAACAGGTACCTGAAGTCACTCGGATGGTAGCCCGTGTCGGTTCCGACGAGATCGGTATGGATCCGATGAGTTTGAACGATACCGATACCTTTCTGATTCTGAAACCGAAAGAAGAGTGGCGTATGCAGACTAAGGACGAGCTGATCGAAGCTGTACGTCATGTACTGGATACTCAATTTCCGGGGATTAATTACGCTTTCACCCAGCCGATTCAGATGCGTGTTGACGAAATGCTGACCGGTGCGCGTGGTGACGTGGCAATTAAAATCTTCGGTGACAACCCGGATGAAATTAACGAGGTTGCCAAAAAGATGGTGACCATGGTTGAATCGATCCAAGGTTCGCAAGATGTGTTTACCGCTACTAACGACGGTTTACGCTATCTGCAATTGGAAGTGAATCGCGATATGGCCGGTCGTCTCGGATTGAGTACGGTGCAGGTTGAAGAGCTGCTTCGCTCGCAGATCAACGGTCTGGAAGTCGGAGTAATTTACGATGGAATTCGTCGTGTTCCTTTGACTTTGCGTGCGCCGGAATCCTACAAGGCCTCTGCGTTTGAAATGCTTAATCAGCCGATTACCGTGCGTACCGACAAGGGTGTACAGACTATTCTTCTCAATCAACTGGTTGATGCCAAAGAAGTAGATGGGCCTGTGTCGATTCAGCGCGAGCAAAGTAAACGTTTTGCCGTAGTGGTGACCAATGTGGTCGGCCGTGATTTGGTTGGTTTCGTTGAAGAAGCCAAGGTGAAGGCCAAAGAGCTGAGCATTCCGGCCGGTTACTATTTCGAATGGGGCGGTAAGTTCGAAAACCAGCAGCGCGCGGCGCAAAAACTGGCGATCGTGGTGCCGGTAGCGCTGGTATTGATCTTCCTGATTCTGTTTTCGACCTTCAAGTCGATTCCGCAGGCGGTGATGGTCATGATCAACGTACCTTTCGCTTTGATCGGCGGGATTCTGGCCCTATGGTTGACTGGTGAATATCTGTCGGTTCCTGCGTCGGTCGGCTTTATTGCACTGCTGGGGATCGCGGTTCTCAACGGGGTGGTGATGATCAGCTACTTTAATCAGCTGCTGGCGAGCGGAATGAATGTTGCGCAAGTGGTGGTTGAAGGGGCGATGCGTCGTCTGCGTCCGGTATTGATGACCGCTTCGATCGCAGCACTTGGTCTGGTACCGTTGGTCTTCGCGACTGGTCCGGGGTCTGAAATTCAACGTCCTTTGGCTATCGTGGTTATTGGCGGTTTGATCAGCTCGACCCTGCTGACACTATTGATTTTACCGATTATTTATCGACGTTTCGGTTTGCGCAGTACTGCCGATGGCGTTGCTGAACCGTCTACAGCGAATTAAGGAGGCCGAAATATGAGTCTACCGCAAGCGTGTGTGCTACGTTTGAGTTTCAAGAGCGAACTCTACGATGAAATGACCGATGCTCTATTGGGTTTCCCGCATCGACGTTTAAGTTTCTGGGGTACCGGGATTCAAATGCATCATGAGCAGTTGCAGGCGATTACCGAACAGGTTTCCGGCTATCAGAGACAGTCGGTGATTGAAGTGAAGACCGATTTACAGGAAGCCGAAGTATTGTATCGCCATCTGTATGAGGCGGTCAGTGGTTTCGACACCTGTTTAATCCCAATCCTGCAGCCGGAGTGGTTAATGCAGAAAGATCTGCAGTAATTTAGCCGTAATCGGTCACAACAAAAAACGCCAGCATAGAGCTGGCGTTTTTGTTTTATCGGGTCTGACCGAAGACTTATTTCAAAGCCGTCAGGATCGATTTTTCAACTTCTTCGATAGATTGAGTACCGTCGACTTTAATATATTTAAGAGCGTCGTTAGCAGCCGCTTCACCTTGGTAGTAGTCGACCAGAGGCGCCGTTTGCGCATGGTAGACTTTCAGACGATCCAGAACCACTTCCGGTTTGTCGTCGTCACGTTGTACAAGGTCTTCGCCTGTGATGTCGTCTTTGCCTTCAACCTTAGGCGGATTATAAACAACATGGTAAGTACGGCCGGAAGCCAAGTGGGCACGGCGACCGGACATACGCTCAACGATCACTTCGTCGGCAACATCAATCTCAACCACCGCATCAATCGCCACACCGGCATCTTTTAGTGCATCGGCTTGTGGAACGGTACGAGGGAAACCATCCAAGAGGAAACCGTTTTTGCAGTCGTCCTGAGCGATACGTTCTTTAACCATTCCGATAATGATCTCATCCGTTACCAGCTTACCTTCGTCGATAAACGCTTTGGCTTGTTTACCCAGTTCGGTTCCGGCTTTGATGGCAGCGCGCAGCATGTCACCGGTGGAAATTTGCGGAATGTCGAACTCTTTGGTCAGGAATTGGGCTTGAGTACCTTTACCGGCGCCAGGCGCGCCTAATAGAATGAATTTCATTATCTGTCCTTGGGAATGGTCCCGATTGATTACTGTTGCAGAACCTGACGAGTTCAGGTCCCAAAATCTTGCCGGCTATTATACGGACTTTGATCCTTAGGGAAAAGTTCGCCTTGTTTTACAATCCCTTACTTTTTAACAGCTGACGAATGGTTTGCAGAGATTGGGTCTGATAGTGACCGCCAAACAGATTGTAGTGGTTGAGGATGTGGTACAGATTATATAACGGCTTGCGATTCTGATAGCCTTTGTCGATCGGAAAAACTTCGTTGTAACCCTGATAGAAATCATTCGAGAAGCCGCCGAACAGCTCGGTCATTGCCAGATCGGTTTCACGGTCGCCGTAATAGCTGGCGGGATCGTAGATGACCGGGTCGCCGTCCTGGGTAAAGGCACTGTTGCCGCCCCAGAGGTCGCCGTGCAGCAAAGAGGATTCCGGTTGATAGTCCTCGAACCAGAGGTCGAGATTCTGGATCAAACGATATCCTTCTTCGTACAGCTGAGGACTGGCTCCGCGCAGGGATGCGAGTTCCAGTTGCGGTGCCAGACGTTGCGAGCCGTAAAAACCGATCCAGTCGCTATGCCAGCGATTATGTTGATGGTTATTGCCGATGAAGTTGTCTTCAAACCAGCCGAAGGGTTGAGTTTGAGAATCGCGGTTGATCTGATGATGCATCAAGGCGATGTCCTTGCCTCTTTGCCGATCGTCACCGCGGTGATTCAGTTGCAGGTATTCCATCAGCAGCCAGGACTTGCTTTCATAGCTGCCGCAGGCGAGCGGTTCTGGCGCTTGAATGCTGAGGCTTTTGCGGATTGCGTTGAGATTGTGCTGTTCGGTTTCGAATAAAGGCAGGCATTCGCGGCGATTCATTTTTAGAAAGAAATTACCGCGATCGGTGTGCAGTTGGTAGGCTTGGTGAATGTCTCCGCCGGAGACGGGATGTACGCTGCTGATTTGGAGAGGATGGTCAAGATGATCGTTTAAAGTGTGGGCGAAATCTTGCCAGTCCATAGTTTCTCCTTTTGCGTATCAGTCAAACAGCTCGTTGGTAATGGTTTCGATCTGCTTGCGCGTTACTTTCGGTATTTCCGGCGCACGGTCTTCGCGGAAGATCTCATAGATCGCATTGGCTGTTTCCGGCGGTACCGCTTGTCCCGTTTCCGGATCGATCGGTACATTGACAATCCCTTCCGGTCTCGGGAACGGAATATTCGGATAAGGTTTTAAGGCATCCTGCATATAATCCATCCAGATCGGCAGGGCAGCGCGCCCACCGACTTCACTGCGTCCAAGCGTAGACGGCTGATCGAAACCGACCCAGACGGTGGTGACGACATTCGGGTTGAAACCGGAGAACCAGGCGTCTTTCTGATCGTTGGTGGTTCCGGTTTTACCGGCGATATCTTCGCGTTTCAAGGCGCGGGCGCGTTTACCGGAGCCGACGCGGATAACGTCCTGCATGATGTCGGTCATAATATAGGCGTTCAACGGATCGATCGTTCTTGGTGCGCGATCCTCTTCGGGAATCTCACACGGTTCTTCGCGACAAGCCTGCTTCGGCTTGGCCTGGTAGAGAACTTCACCATTATAGTTACGGACTTCCTGAATAATATAAGGATCGATCAGATAACCGGTGTTGGCAAAGGTCGCGTAGGCGCGGGCAACTTCCCAAGGCGTGAACTGAGCACTTCCCAGCGCAAGAGAGAGGTCTTTATGCTGGTTGAGTTCGTTGAGCGGGTAGCCGAAATTCTGGAAGTAGCCAATGGCGTTGTCGATACCGACTTTCTGCATCAAGCGGATCGATACAAGGTTACGCGAATAGGCCAGGGCTTTGCGCAGGCGGGTCGGGCCGTAGTAGCGTCCGGAGTAGTTTTCCGGACGCCAGAAGTCTTCGCGATAGTTATCTTTAAAGACTACCGGGGCGTCATTGATGGTGGTTGCCGCGGTCATGCCGTTTTCCAGAGCAAAAGAGTACAGGAACGGTTTCATGTTGGAACCGACCTGACGACGCCCCTGAGTTGCGCGGTTGAACTTGCTGCGGAAATAGTCAAAGCCGCCGACCAGCGCTAATACACGGCCGTTGTTGGTATCCAGCGAGACTAAAGAAGATTCGGTTTTCGGATCTTGCGCCAATTGCCACTGTTTATTCAGATATTCAAGGTAGATGACGTCGCCGACTTTCAGAACCTGTTTAGGCGAAGTCGGTTTCTTGCCGACATAATTGACCGATTTGTAAGGGGCGGCCCATTCCATCGTGTTAAACGGAATATCGACCGAATCGCCCGATTCCATCATAACCTGCGTGGTTTTGCCTTTGAATCCTGTGACGACGCCGGCCTTCAGATCACCGTAGTTAGGGACCTCTTTCAGGTTGTCGAGCAGTGCCTGATTGTCCTGCAACAGGTTTGCGTCCAGGGTTTTGACCGGGCCGCGGTAACCGTGGCGGCGTTCATAGGTTTGCAATCCGCGGTAGACGGCATCATTGGCCTGTTCCTGCAAACGGCTATCAAGGGTTGTGACGATAGTCAGACCGTTATCCAAGGCCTCTTCGCCGAATTTTTCCAAAGCGAATTGTCGCGCCATTTCCGCAACATAACCGGCTTTTACGTCGATGTTAGCGGAATGCAGGCTGGCATGGACTTCCACAGCCTGTGCCTGTTGCATCTGCTCTTCGGAGATGAAATTCAGTTCATACATGCGGCGCAGAACATAGTTTCGGCGCAGTTTGGCTCTTTCCGCATTTGCCAAAGGGTTGTATGCGGACGGGGCTTTCGGCAGACCGGCGATCATGGCGTATTCATCCAGACTCAGGTCATTGATCGATTTACCGTAGTAGGTTTGCGCGGCGGCACCGACACCGTAAGAACGGTAGCCCAGAAATATCTTGTTGATATAGAGCGCCAGAATTTCCTGCTTGCTGAGTTCGTTTTCGATTTTGTAGGAAAGAATGATCTCGTTGAGTTTTCGCAGATACGTTTTTTCCTTGCTCAGGAAGAAGTTACGCGCTACCTGCATGGTAATGGTCGAACCGCCGGATTTTTTATGTCCGGTTGTGATCAGGTCATAGACGGCACGTCCCAAACCTTTAAAGTCAACACCGCCATGCTCGAAAAAGTTTTCGTCTTCCGAAGCAATGATTGCCTGTGTCATGCGCTCGGGAATTTCGTGATATTCCAGCGGCAGACGCTTTTTGGTTCCGATTTCACTGATCAGCTTGCCGTCTTGGGTCAGGATACGCAGAGGCACCTGGTAGGTAACTTCTTTCAGGGTGGCGGGATCAGGCAACTTCGGGTAGATGGTAATGACATAGAAGATTGCCGCGGCAACCGGGATAATCATGAGCGAAGACAGGATGCTGAACCAAGCGAACCAACGAACCCAGCGGCTTTTTTTAGGCGCCTGTTTTTTGGGAGCCGGTTTTCTCGCTTCTTTAGTGATTCGGGGTGTTTTTTTAGGATTAATGGTTTTTTCTTTTGGGCTCATGAGTCACTCTGAATGAAAGATTCGGATCGGCAGACATGAGGAAAATGCCGGGGTTTCCTTTCAAAGGTCTCATTATAGCGGTATGGGCTGAGAAGAGTGGGATGAATTGTTGAATTTTAATGAAAAACACGCCGTTTTTTCATTTGAAAAACGACGTGTATTAAACCATCGCCAAATCCATCTCCCAAATGGTTTTGGCGATGACCCTCCCGGTAGGTGCCGATTAGGAATTTTTTCTGTAGCGACCGGTTTTGATGTCGCTCCACATGCACATCAGGTTTCCACCAACGATGAAAATAATCGCCAATGCTACGCCGATCAAGCCGATAGCGACCTGTACAGATTGTGGAAGGATACCTGACCAGATACCTAGCAGGATAAGTAGAGGAGCAACAACGGTTACCACCAATACCAATAACATTTTGACCAAGTTGTTCATGATATTTGCCTCAGCTAAAAAACAAGGGGTGTTATATAACACGCCAAACTATACTGCTGTTGCTGGTAAATTTCAATAAGTAAAGCTTGATTTACATCAAGTATTTACCTGTTAAAAGTGTGGGAATTATTGTCCTGCGGCCGGACAAATTCAGGTCGCCGTCAGCCGAATCCTACTCGATGTTCTGGATCTGTTCGCGCATCTGTTCGATCAGAACTTTGATCTCCACGCCGGTTTGCGAAATTTGCGGGTCGATCGATTTTGATCCGAGGGTGTTGGCTTCACGATTAAGTTCCTGCATTAAAAAATCCAATCGACGGCCAACCGGCTGGTCGGATTCCAAAGTCAGGTGTACCTCTTTAATGTGCGCTTGCAGACGATCCAGTTCTTCCTGAATATCCGCTTTTTGCGCCAGAATGGCGACTTCTTGGTAGAAGCGGTTTTCGTCGAAATTGGCGCACAACTGCTCGATTTTGTTTTTCAGTTTGTCGGTATGTCGCGTCAAAATATCGGGTATCAGCGGAATGAGCTCCGCAACCAGGCGGTTTAAAGTATCGAGTTTGTCGAGGATAATCCGTTTTAATTCCTGACCTTCGCGACCGCGGTGCTGATCAAGTTGATCGATAGCATCTTCAAGACTGTTTAAAAGCTGTTGGGATAACGAATCGGATAGACTGTCTTCTTCCAGCAGGATTCCCGGCCATTTCAGCAATTCCAAAGGGTTGATTTCCCCAATATTAAGCCTATTTTTGCGCAGTTGCACAATCACTTGGCTGATTTCGTGCAGTTGGGCGTGATTCAGATGCAGGTTCTGCGTTAAAGCATTACCGTCGAGGTTGAGGAAGACTTCGATTTTGCCGCGCTGAAAATGCTGCTTCAAGCGGCTGCGAATATCGCTTTCCAGAGATCTCAGGGTATCGGGCAGTTTGCAGTAGATTTCTAAGTAACGCTGGTTTACGCTGCGCAGTTCCCAGCTGTAAGGTAAGGGGTTGTCCGATAGGCTAAGAGAGTCCTGCAAGCGTGCGAAGGCTGTCATGCTTTTGAGTGAGGTTGCCGTTTCTGAGGACATGGTCGCTTCCTTATCAACCACCCTTTCGAGGGTTTCGTTTATAATGCATGTCATTTTACAAGGTTCAAATAAAAAGGAAAATCAAGATGCAGAGACCGAGCGGAAGAAAACCGGAAGAGATGCGTTCAGTACGCCTGACCAAACACTTTACCAAACATGCCGAGGGATCGGTGCTGGTCGAGTTTGGCGACACCAAGGTCATCTGTACCGCTACGGTTGAAGAAACGGTTCCTTCTTTCTTGCGCGGTAAGTCGCAAGGGTGGGTGACGGCCGAGTACGGGATGTTGCCGCGCTCGACCGGAACTCGCATGCGCCGTGAAGCTTCGGCAGGTAAGCAGGGCGGTCGTACTCAGGAAATTCAGCGTTTGATCGGCCGTTCTCTGCGTGCGGCGGTGGATCTGAAAAAGCTCGGCGAGCGTTCGATCTATATCGATTGCGATGTGATTCAGGCTGACGGCGGTACCCGTACTGCGTCGATTACCGGCGGTTTCGTGGCCATGGCGATGGCAATCAACGGATTGCTGGCGGAAGGTTTGTTGAAAGAAAACCCGATTCTGCATTTTGTGGCTTCGGTTTCCGTTGGTGTTTATGAAGGTGAGCCGGTCCTGGATTTGGATTATTTGGAAGATTCAAGTGCGCACACCGATATGAATCTGGTGATGGACGAGAGCGGTCGCTTTGTCGAGGTGCAGGGAACCGCCGAAGGCGTGCCTTACACCATGCATGAATTACAGGCGATGCTGGCTCTGGGTCAGGCGGGAATTTCCAAGTTGATCGACATTCAAAAAGCGGCCTTAAACGCAGAGAAGAGTGAAGCATGAGCCAGACGAAGCGGTTGGTTTTAGCCACCGGCAATGCGGGCAAGCTCAGGGAAATGAGCGAAATCCTCCAGCCGCTCGGTTGGGATGTTCTGGCACAAAAAGATTTTTTTAGTGACGAAGTCGATGAAACCGGTTTGAGCTTTATCGAGAATGCCATTCTTAAGGCACGTTTTGCTTCCGAGAAAACCGGCTTGCCGGCGATTGCCGATGACTCCGGAATTGAAGTCAGTGCTTTGAAAGGGCGTCCGGGTATTTATTCGGCGCGCTATTCCGCCGATGAATTTGGTGATGCGGCAAATGACGAAACCAATCTGCAGAAATTGCTGCAAGAGATGCTGGGGCAGGAAAATCGCAATGCGAGTTATTATTGCGCGATGGTGTATGTCGAACATGCCGAAGACCCGACGCCGGTGATCGGTTTGGGACGCTGGTACGGTGAAATCCTGAACGAAAAACTCGGTGACGGCGGTTTTGGTTATGATCCGATTTTTTGGGTCGAGGAATTGCAGAAATCGGCCGCTCAGTTGGCTAAAGAAGAGAAGAACCGTATCAGTCACCGCGCTCAGGCATTAAACGCTTTGACAATGCAATTGAGACGAGGCGCTTGAAGCGATGAACTCTATTTCCGAAGCCGAGCGCCGCGGATTATCCCCTGTCTGGCTGGTGGTGCTGGTGGCACTGATCAGTATGCTGGCACCGTTTTCGATCGACACCTATTTGCCATCTTTCCCGGCGATTGAAGCGGATCTGGGCGTTAGCCGCGAGTGGCTGACGCAAAGTCTGTCGATCTATCTCGGCTGTTTTGCTTTGGCGACACTGGTTTGGGGGCCTCTGGCAGATCGTTTCGGCAGACGTAAAGTTATCCTGCTCAGTATGGGCGGTTATCTGCTGTCCGCTTTGCTATGTGCCTTGGCAACCGATTACTACTGGCTGTTGATCGGGCGCGCTTTGCAAGGATTGATGGCGGCGGGAAGCGTGGTTGCCAGCCGGGCGATGATTCGCGACTATTTTCAGGGTGCCGAAGCGCAGAAAGCGATTGCCCTGGTGATGATGCTGTTTACGGTAGCGCCGGCGATTGCACCGATTATCGGCGGCTGGTTGGAAGTGCACAGCGGCTGGCGTTCGGTATTCTATTTTCTAGGGGCCTATGCTTTGCTGATCGGTCTGTTCTTCTCGATCAAAATTCCCGAAACCCAGCATCCGCATACCGTCCAGTCGATTCGCCCTGCTGATCTGCTTAAATCCTATGCGCACAGCCTGCTGCATCCGGTGTTTTTGCGTTTGGTGATTTTGCAGGGTTTGCTAATCGGCGGGTTCTTTGTCTACGTTGCTTCGTCGGCCAGTCTGATTTTTGATCACTTGCATTTGCAGGAGGAGGATTTTTGGATTTTCTTCGTGCCGGTCGTGTCCGGTATTCTGGTCGGCTCGATGCTGTCGCACCGTTTCTCGCATCTCTGGAGTGCTAAAACACTGGTTACGGTTGCTTTAGGATTGGGAGTCACCGCCATTACGGTGAATCTGCTATTGGAAGGTCTGGTCGAACCGGGCACTTTCTGGGTTATTGCACCTTTGGTGCTTTATTCGATCGGATTTGCTTTGGCTAATCCGGGTTTGAGTATCCTCTCGCTGGATTGTTTGCCGAATAAGCGCGGCATGGCGGCTTCGATTCAAAGTCTGTTTCAGATGGGCACCGCGGGTATGGTTTCGGCGCTTGTCGTGCCTTACGTTCACCACAGCCTGTTTTTAATGGCGTTGGCGCAAGCTCTGATGCTGAGCGTCGGAGTGTTGTTATGGCTCAGTGTCTGGCGACATAAGGTGTTTGTCGAGCTTAATCGTCGTCAGCAAGAGGAAAGCGTTCAGTGAATTTCATTCAACCTCTGCCACTTAGCCTGTATGTACACTTTCCATGGTGTATCGAAAAGTGTCCCTACTGTGATTTCAACTCGCATAAGGCTAAGCCGGATATGGATGAAGCGGCTTATTTGCAGGCGATGATCAAACAGCTGGAAATGACTTTGCCGTTAATTTGGGGGCGACCGATCACTTCGATCTTTTTCGGCGGCGGTACGCCGAGCCTGATTTCGGAAGCCGGTTTGCAGGGCTTTATGTCGGAGCTAAGGGCGTTATTGGGATTCGGTCCGGACATTGAAATAACTCTTGAAGCCAACCCTGGAACCGTCGATTACCGCAAATTTGCCGGTTTTTACGATGCCGGGATCAATCGTCTGTCGATGGGAGTGCAGAGTTTCGATGACGAAAAATTGAAGGCGCTGGGTCGCATTCACTCTTCGAATGAAGCGATGAAAGCGTATGAGGCGGCGCGTAAAGCCGGTTTCGGCAATATTAACCTGGATTTGATGTTTGCTTTACCGCAACAAAGTGTGCAGCAGGCGATCGACGATGTACAGCGGGCGATTCAGCTGGCGCCGGAACACCTGTCGCATTATCAATTGACGCTGGAACCGAATACGCCGTTTTATAAGCAGCCGCCGATATTGCCGGATCAGGACTCGGCCTGGACTATGCAGGAAGCCTGCCAGGCGTTGATTGCCGATGCCGGTTATCGGCACTATGAAGTGTCCGCCTATGCGCAGGTGGGACGTCAGGCTCGACACAATATGAATTACTGGCAGTTTGGCGACTATATCGGACTGGGTGCCGGTGCACACGGTAAATTGACTCTACCAGCCGAAGGCAAGGTGCTGCGCACCCAGATGCCGGCTTCTCCGGGCGGTTATATACAGATGATCGCTTCGGGACAGAGCGGCAGGATGCATGAACCGGATGCCGAAGATCTGCGTTTTGAATTCATGCTGAATGCGCTACGTCTTCAGGATGGGTTTGAGTTGTCATTATTTGAGTTTCGTACCGGTCTGCCGTTAGCCTCAATTGAGGAGCGTTTGCAAGAAATGGAAATGAAAGGCTGGCTGCTTGCTGAACCTTTGCAGAAAGGGCATTTGCAGTTAAGCGAGCTTGGTAAACGCTATTTAAATGATATGGTCGAACTTTTTCTGGAAGATTAAGTTGCCGACAAGTGTGAATTTAGGGTAAAACGGAATCTATGCGACGTCTGTTTTTTTGGTTAGAAAGAAGCTTATTGATATTGGTGATTTTACCGATCGTAGCTTTTTTGTCTTTTTCCGCCGCGGTCAGCTGGATGGACTTTAACCGCTACAAACCGGATATTGAAGCTGAAGTGAAGCAGATCACCGGCCGCGATTTGAAAATCAGCGGTTCGATCGATGTTTCCATTTTGCCGTTGCGTTTGAATATTGGTCAGGCCGCTTTAAGAAATCCTCCGGGCTTTAAAGAGGAGAATCTGCTGTCGGTCAAACAGGCGCGAATTGAATTTTCTCTGGTCGACTGGTTGTTGAGTCGAAACATCCATGTGCTAAGTCTTGAACTGGTCGCTCCGAAATTGAACCTGATTCGCT
Organism: Thiomicrorhabdus heinhorstiae; assembly: GCF_013391765.2. Taxonomy (GTDB): domain Bacteria; phylum Pseudomonadota; class Gammaproteobacteria; order Thiomicrospirales; family Thiomicrospiraceae; genus Thiomicrorhabdus; species Thiomicrorhabdus heinhorstiae. The sequence goes on from NZ_JACBGI020000026.1 coordinate 31,388, forward strand.
CCGAAGAGGGTAATAACTGGCAGGACCTTCCCTGGTTAAGCCGTTTGCTGCAAGGCGGTGTCGGAAGAAGTCTTGCCGTCTTCTATCCGGCACGAGAAAGTGCCTCTTTGCAGTATGCGGTGGCCCGCAGTTCCGGTTCGGTACAAGAACCGATAGACCACCTGCAAGGTTTGAGTTTCGACAGTTTAATGGTGCGTAACGGTCGTTTCAGGGTGTTTGACGAGCGGCATGGTTTCGAAGCGAAAATCGATAAAATCGATCTATTGTCGTTTGACGCTCGAATCGGTCAGCCGTTCGATATCACCATGAGTTTCAACTACAGCAATAGCTTGTCGCCGCGTTCGTTGGATTTCCGTATCAATAGCCGCCTGCAGATCAACAACCGTTTTTACGAATGGCAATTCGAAGATTGGGACGGTATGTTCAAAATCCACCTGCCGGAAGATTATCGGGTACCGGATGTGCGCCTGACCACCTCCGGAAAATACCTGTTTTTAGATACGCTTAATCAGAGTCTGGCGGGTAAAGAAGTTTCAGTCAAAGCTTTGGAAAGTGACTTGAATATGGATTTTGCCGGGCAATGGGGGGCTTTGACCGATCTGCGCGGTACTTTAAACGCCAAAAATTTGAAGTTCTCCCAGTGGTCGGAGCAACTCGGTGTCCCGCTGGAGATGCGCAAGGAAATCGATAAAGACAAGGTTATTAACGGCGATTTTGCCTGGCAGTGGGACGGCAATAAACTGGAAGTGAGTCGATTGCCGAAATCCGAGCCGTCAGATGTGCTCGAAAATAAGGTCCCAGACCCCGTGTCCTAAACGGTGGCCGCGTTGTTCGAACTTCGTCAAAGGGCGGTAGTCAGGACGCGGAGTGAATTTACCCTGTCCGCTGACATTGCGGAAGTTGGTCGCCGCATTCATTATTTCCATCATATGCTCGGCATAGTTTTCCCAGTCGGTTGCCATGTGGAATTGACCGCCGATTTTTAAATGACTTGCCAGAACCTGAACAAATTGCGGTTGAACGATACGTCGCTTGTGGTGGCGTTTTTTGTGCCATGGGTCCGGGAAAAAAAGGTAGACGCCGGCCAAAGAATCTTTGGGAATGCACTGTTCCAAAACTTCGATCGCATCGTGGTTAAAGACTCGGACATTGCTCAGCTCTTTTTCTTCGATCAGCTTCAGCAGTGCGCCGACACCCGGCCGATGCACTTCAATACCGATATAATTGTTATCAGGATTGGCTTCGGCCATTTCCGCGAGACTTTTTCCCATGCCGAAACCGATTTCGACGATGGTCGGCGCTTCTTTGCCGAATACTTGCGTGAAGTCCAGCATACCGTGTTCAATCGTCAGGCCGAATTCTGACCAGTGATCGTCAAGTGCTTTCTGTTGCGATGCCGTTAAACGTCCCTGACGCAAGACAAAGCTTTTGATGCGTCTGGAAAAGGTATTTTCGTTTGTGGATTCGCTGGAAGTGTTTGAATCGTGCATAGGATGTCTTATCATTCAGTGTCGATTATTGGATCGATTAATTAGGCTTGAAATTCGAGCATAGTATAACGGAATTTACTGGCGATCAGGTTATTTAAAGCATTTTGGCCTGCCGTCAATTTTAGATAAATACAATGAAACAACCGTCAAATGCAGCGTCTTTCGCTGAAAAGCTATTAAAGTGGTTCGATCAATATGGTCGGCACGATCTGCCCTGGCAGGAAAACAAAACCGCTTATCGGGTCTGGGTGTCGGAGATCATGCTGCAGCAAACCCAGGTTAAAACCGTCATTCCTTATTATCAGAAGTTTATGCAGCGTTTTCCGACTTTGCAGGATTTAGCAAATGCTGAGCAGGATGAAGTTCTGTCGCATTGGGCCGGATTGGGTTATTACGCCCGCGGTCGGAACCTGCATAAAGCGGCGCAAGTTATTCAAGCGCAACATAAAGGTGAATTCCCGCAAACTCTTGACGAGATGGTTGCACTGCCCGGCATCGGTCGCTCGACTGCCGGCGCGATTCTGTCGATTGCTCACGGAAAGCGATATGCGATATTGGATGGTAATGTTAAACGCGTCTTGGCACGTTACTATGCGATTGAGCGCTGGCCGGGCGAAAAAGCGGTGGAAACCGATCTATGGTTAAAGGCGGAAGCCTTAACGCCTTCAGCGCGTTTTGGTGACTACACCCAGGCAATGATGGATTTGGGTGCGACGCTTTGTACACGCAGTAAACCGTTGTGCAATGGCTGTCCGCTTAAAGATGGCTGCGCTGCTTTTGCACAGCAAATGGTGGCAGATTTACCGGTGCGCAAACCGAAAAAAGATAAACCGGCTAAAGAGGCATTTTTACTGGTTTTGCGTGATGATGCCAATCACCTCTGGTTGGAGCAGCGCCCGCAAAACGGTATCTGGGGTGGTTTATGGGCCTTTCCCCAATTGCATAATTGGCAGGAATGCGAGGAAATTGCACAATCAAAGTTGGGTCGCGGCGCAAGTTTGCTAAAATGGGAAACATTCCGCCATACTTTTTCGCACTATCATTTGGATATCACGCCGGTGTATTGCGAAGCATCGCGCAAGAGCGATGTGGAAGAGGCGCAGCCGGACTATGCCGCTGCGGACTTGAACGAGTCGGGACTATGGATCGAATTGCAAGCCTTGCAAGAGGGGCGTTACGGATTACCGGCGCCGGTACAGACATTATTAGAACAGTTGCAGGCCTATTAGGATAAGGCTGCGACGGCTTGGTTAAGGAGTACAGCATGTCAAGAAAAGTACAATGCGTGAAAATGGGTGAAGAACTGGACGGTATGGATTTTCCGCCGTTTCCGGGAGAATTGGGTGAGAGAGTCTATAACAATGTTTCCAAGGAAGCCTGGAAGCAGTGGTTGGCGCAACAGACGATTCTGATTAACGAGTACCGTTTATCCAGTCTGGACCCGAAAGCACGTAGTTTCCTGATGGAAGAGATGCAGAAGTTCTTGTTCAGCGATGAAGACATCGATATGCCAGAAGAATTCAAGGCTTTGTAATCGCAATCAGGCTTTCGTGAAGATATTAGTCTGTTTGAACAGAAAAGACAAAAAACGCCGGAGTGAAAAATCAGTCCGGCGTTTTTTGTTGTACGAATCGATAAATACTGACGATTAATATTTCATCAGGAAAGTATTTTTAGTGTCGATTTTGTAAGTCCAGGAATCGGTCGGGTTGTTGACTTTCCAGCCTTTGCTCAGGCGCCAGCCTTTGCGCTCACCATCTTTAACTTTTCCGCCCTCAAAACCGTCAGTCATGATGTAAACATTTTTATAACCGTACTGATCCAGCATTTTTGCCGCCGGTTGCGCACGGGTTGCACCTGAACGACACATAATAACGTAGGTTGAATCTTTGTCAGCACCCAGGTCAAACAACTTTTCTTCGAATTCGGAAATGAAGTTTTCGTTCAGTTTGCTTGAGTAGCGAGGCTTCTTCGCATCGACGGCATCGTAGCGAAAGAAGACCGAAGGAATCATGATTTGCGCCATTGGCGTATAGCCGACGAATTGCCACTCTTCAGGGGTACGCACGTCCACCAGAATAACGCTGTCGTCTTCTTTCATCCATTTATAGGTGTTGGCCGCATCGATATACAATTCTTGAGGAGAATGGCGGTCAGCCTGTGTAGGAGCAGGAGTCGCCCATTTGCTTGGCTCTACAGCCGAGACTGATGAAGAGAAGGCCATGGTTGCTGTGATGGCAGTTCCTAATACGGCTTGAGAAACAACTTTAGAAAATTTCATTTATAACTCCAGGTTATGTATTGATAAGTAAAATTGATTTAAGCATGGAGTAGAAGAATAACAGATGAAAATTTATTTTCAACCGGGTTGTTTGTAGGGTTGAAAGGTGGTGTTTCGGCTTTTTCTTCGGGCCGAAACAAAAAAAACGCCCGATCGGTTTTCCTAATCGAGCGTTTTCTTGTTTTCGCTGCTAAGCAAAAAATAGCGTGCTTGCAGAGCTTTTTATGAATGGTACTGAGGGCTCAGTTCTACTACGGCTTTAATAAAGGCTTCAGCGTGTTCCGGTTTTACTTCCGGGTGGATACCGTGGCCTAGGTTGAATACATGACCTGAACCCGTGCCGAATTTTTCCAGAATATAGGCGACTTCCTGGCGGATACGTTCCGGAGAAGCGTACAGGATGCTCGGATCCATGTTTCCCTGCAATGCGACCTGATCACCAACGCGGGCGCGCGCTTCGTCGATATCGGTGGTCCAATCCAGACCAAGCGCATCGCAGCCTGTTTCCGCCATGGCTTCCAGCCACTGGCCGCCGCCTTTGGTGAAAAGAATGACCGGAACTTTACGGCCGTCGTTTTCGCGTTTCAGACCGTCAACGATCTTGTGCATATAGCGTAGTGAAAATTCTTTATAGTCGCGTGGTGTCAGAACGCCGCCCCAGGTGTCGAAAATCTGTACTGCTTGAGCGCCGGCTTCAATCTGTGCATTCAGATATGCAATGACCGAGTCGGCCAGAACATCCAGGATGTGGTGTAAAGTAGCCGGTTCATCGTACATCATCGCTTTAATGATCGAATAGGTTTTGCTGGAGCCACCTTCAACCATGTAAGTTGCCAGAGTCCAAGGGCTTCCGGAGAAGCCGATTAGCGGTACACGTCCATCCAGCGCTTTGCGGATGGTGCTGACGGCATCCATGACATAGCCCAAATCCGATCCCATATCCGGAACATACAGTTTTTTGGCATCCGCCATAGTGCGAACCGGCTTGTCGAAAACAGGGCCCTCACCGGTTTCGAAACGCAGTCCAAGACCCATTGCATCCGGGATAGTCAGAATATCGGAGAACAGAATGGCGGCATCCAGAGGAAAGCGCTCAAGCGGTTGCAGGGTCACTTCACAGGCCAGTTCCTTATTGCGGCACAGATCCATAAACGAGCCGGCTTGTTTACGTGTTGCGCGGTATTCAGGAAGATAACGTCCTGCTTGACGCATCATCCATACCGGCGTGCGGTCTACCGGTTCTTTAAGTAAAGCGCGTAAAAAGCGATCGTTTTGTAGTGCTGCCATTCCTCGGCCCTTTATATTATTTGGTTATCGAATCGAAAATAAGGGGACTATTCTAGCCTAAAGGCATTGATTTAGAAAACTTTTCGAGCCCGAGAGTATGAACTTAGTTTTAAGACAGGACGCCTGTTCAAGGTGCAAAGACATCGAAAGCGAAGGGTTCTTCGACAATCATATACATCGCGGTTTTGTAGTGACTGACGAAACCTCTAACCTCGACGGTCTGTCCTTTTAGTTCCAATAGTTTTTGCCAGTCGAACTTTTCCCATGCACGTTTGGGGATGCGAATACCGGTGGTGTCGAAATTGACGATATAGTATTTATCGGATTTGAGAACCTTTTCGATTTTACCGCGGATAATGCGATAGCCTTCATCTTCGGCACGGATAACCTTGCTTTCGATAAGCGGGAAATGCTGATCGGGATACTGGGTCAGAAGGTCCCAGATCTGGTAACGGTTTTTGCGAGCCTGATTTTCGGCGGCTTTGTAGCAGCTTTGGTGTTTGAGATTATTTTGCTCGGCGGATCGCAGGGCGAAGCCGGCGGCAAGAATCCGTTCTTCAATATTGGTGCCGTCTTTAAAAAACAGATGCACCAGTTGGCGACCGAATTTGTCGACTTTGGTCTGGTCGTACTCGACACCGACTTCGTTTTTATGTTCTGCCAGCAGGCGATTCAGAAAATCCTGAGCCTGTTTTGCCAGAGGATCGGCAGGAGAAGTGAATTTTTGTTGTTTGGCGCGGCGTGGTGCGTAGATTCCCGCCAACCTCACTACTTTGCCTTGAATAATCAGGCGGTCTCCGCTTAAGGCTACTTCGGCGCGAGTCCATAGATCGATATGTGCGGCTTCGCAGTCAGAATCTGCGCTAACGCCCATTGAAGTGCCAGCGAGGATCGCGCTAAAGAGAATGCTATGCAGTAGGCGGCGAAAGGCCATAAAAACTCCTTTTAAATAAAGCCGGGTTGGATGGTTATAAGGTATCTATCGGCTTTTTAACAAATGAGTTTAAGCAATTATCCGGGAGGAAAAAAGAGGTGGAAAAGAAAAACGCGCCGAGAGTGAAACTCTGCGGCGCGTTTTTCGGGAAATCGAAATAAAGTTTTCGATTAACGAC
>NZ_JACBGI020000027.1 GCF_013391765.2 Thiomicrorhabdus heinhorstiae
ATTAATATATGATTTTAATTGTCAATTAAAATGGAGAAAAAAAATGTCAAACCAGCCGACTCTTGCCGGAATTCACAAAGAGTTTCAGGAATTTACCCTCAGTCATAACAGCGTCATTCTCGGAACAGTTGACCCACATCAGCGCCCGGAGGCCAGTTATGCACCGGTTTTGAAGGACATCGATCGCTTTTATATCTATGTTTCAGAGCTGTCGAAACACACTTTGAATCTGCTTGAACACCCTCGAGCGAGCCTGTTGTTTATCGAGAATGAAGAAAACGCCAAACATCTGTTTGCGCGCAAGAGAGCAACCTTGGAAACTCGCGCTTTGCGAGTACCGCGCGATAGCGAGATATGGCACAAAATTATCGAAAAGATGGAAGATAAATTCGGCGAGATTATTCAGATGTTGAGACCATTGGAAGATTTTCATCTCTTCGAACTGACGCCGCAAAGTGCCGGCTATGTTCGAGGCTTTGCACAAGCTTATCGCTTAGAAGGGGAAAACTTGTCGGAAGTGACCCATATCCGCGATCGCGGTCATGGAAAATCCCGGGAAAAAACCGCCTGACCTCCTCCTTGTAAACAATCAAAAGGACGGTGTAAATCCAAGCCGTCCCCGCCGATCTCCAACGGAATATTTCTCTCCGGGGTGCGACACTGTGTCGCATTGTCCACTTTTCAAACCTCCTATATATTTCCTATCCGTATAGCAAAAGACTTATAAATCATTGACTTATAAACTTGGTTTATGACCCATAAGTAAATGCTAATACGTTTTGCCCGTTGAGCAGGGACGCGACGCGGGCTCTTCAACAATTTCTGCTGTTTGAGTTCATTTGAATCTAGGAGGAAAAAATGCTCGAAACCCTCGGCCTCTATCCCAGCTGGTATGTGCCTGTTATCGGTTCTGCCTGGGTAATGGGGATTATCGGAACCATCCACGTTCTGGCATCACACACTTCAGTCGGCGCCTCGTGGCTGTTTGCCCTGATTGAAACCAAAGCGGTGCGGGAAAACAAACCCGAACTAATGGAATACATCAAAAAATACGGCGTCTTCCTGCTGGTCTTTTCTTACATTATCGGCTCGATTACCGGCCCGGGTATCTGGTACGCGATTACCGTCGCTTCGCCCAAAGGGGTCGGAGGACTGATTCACAACTTCGTCTGGGTATGGGCTGCCGAATGGGTCTATTTCACCGTCGAAGTCATCGGGGTCTATGCACTGGTCTATCTGATCGGAAAAATCGATCCGAAAACCCACTTGAAACTGACCTGGACCTTCGCTTTGGCCTCCTGGGCCACTATGCTGCTGATAGTCGGTATCCTGTCGTTTATGATGTGGCCGGGTAATGAAAGCTGGTATCAGACCGGCTCGACACTGGACGCTTTCTTCAATCTCAACTTCTTTGCCCACCTCGGCCTGCGTACCGCCTTTATGTTCGCGATTGCCGGAGCGGTCGGCGGTATTCTGGCGGCAACCATGAAAGACAAAGAAGTACGTATCGAAATCACCCGCTTCCTGTCAAAAATGGGCATCGCCGGAGTCTTTCTCGGCCTGATCATGTGGATGTGGTATGTGCAGACCCTGCCGGAAAACGCCCGCATCATTATGCAGACTCAGCTGCCAAGTTACATTGCACCGACACTGTTTGCGGTTCTGGCGGCAACCCTGATCTATTTTGCCTGGAGTGCCTGGAAACCTTTACAGCTGAAGCAGGGCTTTGCCGTCGCCATGACCGCAATCATCGCGATTGCCGGGCTCTGGCCGGAAGAACGTTCGCGCGAGTCGATCCGCAAGCCGTATGTGGCTGGTCAATATATCTACTCCAATCAGACCATCGCCCGCGATGTTGAAGGCAAGCAGATCAAATCCAATTTGCCGCAGATTGCCGAACACGGTGTTTTAAAAACGCATCCGTTCACACCAGTCTCGCTACGGGAAGTGACCGAGACCAATCGCCTGCAGGCCGGAGAATTCATCGCCAAAGTGATGTGTGCCAACTGCCACAGCATGGAAAACACAGGTCTGAGACCCATGCCGCAAAAACTGCACGGTTCAACCGATGTCGCCATGATCAAAGCCTACCTTGGCGGTGCTTTATATAACGGCACCGTACCTTATATGCCGCGCATTCCGTTACCGGAATTCGAACAGCAACTGGTAGCCGAATACCTTGCCAGCCTGTCGCAACCGCAAGCGGCCATGAAGCAATTGACTCTGGCCGAGTCCCGTTAATCAAGGAGATTTTTATGGAATTAACCGCTAACGAAACGGTCGCGGCCACCTTACAGGTCTTGCGCGATCCGGCCGGGATCCCTTCCCACCCGGTGGTCTTTCAGGTGTTGATGGTTTTCACTTGGGTATTTCACATGCTGTTCGTCAATATCACGCTCGGTAGCGCACTTTTATCGCTCTACGCTTTTCAGCATCGGCAAAATCGGCATTGGAATCAGCTATCCCAGGGGATGACTAAAGCCGCTAAAGTCAGTGTCAGCATGCTGATCGTACTTGGCGTTGCCCCTCTGCTATTCACACAGGTCATCTACGACCCGCAATGGTACAGCTCGAATGTGCTGTCGGCCGCCTGGGCGATCGGTTTTATTTTTACGCTGATTCTCGGTTACTCAAGCTGGTTTGTGTTCTATTTCAAAAACCACGACGGTGTCAAAAACTCTGCAATCTGGTGGGGAATCTTCGGTCTGGCAATGTTCGTGCTGGACGGCTTCATCATGCACGTTCTGTCTTATCAGGCTTTATTGCCGGAACAGTGGTTAAGCTGGTACAGCGCAGACGGTCAGGCAGACATGTCGGGAACGGGTCTTCACGCTTATCAACCCGGGCGTTTCCTGTTTTTCATGGCGATGAGTATTACGGTTCTCGGGGCTTTCCTCAGCGCTTACGCCCACTACTACAAGGTTCGCGAAGACAAAGAGCACCATTATCTGACGTTCGTTAATCGTCTCGGGCGAAAATTCACCTTCGCCGGTCTGCTAATGCAGAGCGTGACCTTCGTCTGGTGGCTCTTCGATCTTCCGGAACATCTACAGGCACTGCAAAGTCCACTTTCATGGGGCATCCTGCTGTTTATGGCGGTATTTGCCGCCATCATCAAAGGCAAACAAAGCCGTGAAATGCCGGCAAGTTATTTCTCTCTGGCAATGGCGTTCGGCTTAATCGCATTGATCGGTATCTTCCGCGAAGCCTTGCGTATTCACTATATGCTGCCGTTCGACTACGACATTACCGATTACAAAGTGATGGAAGACATCCCCAGTACTGCCCTGTTTTTTATGACTCTGATCGGCGTCGGCGGTCTGGTCGGCGGCTTTTTCCTGACGGCCATCTACAAGGCGGGGCGAACACAAGGCATGTACCAGGCCTCTAAACAGGTGTCGCAGCTCGGTTCCGCAGCGGTTGGCATTATGATCGGCTGGATTGCCGTCTTCTTTTTGACCGGGATCTGGGTCTGGTTACACAACGTTTAATTTTGCGGTCTGACTTTGCAAATATAAATTTAAAGGATTCTTTTTATGAAAACACCCATGAAATCTGTACTGAAAGCCTCACTCGTTTCGGTGACATTAATCACTGCTGCCAGCGCTCAATCGGTCCAGGCTGGCGATGTGCAGCAAGGCAAGCAGAAAGCGGCTTTGTGTTTCTCCTGCCACGGCGAACAGGGGAGAGCGATTCTACCGCAATACCCGAACCTGTCCGGACAGAGTGCGAAATATCTCAGTATCGCCTTGAAAGGTTACAAAAACGGCACTCGCCTTGATCCTGTCATGGCACCGATGGCAAAAATTCTCAGCGAAGACGACATCGCCAATATCAGCGCTTATTTCGCAACCTTTCAATAAATCCGAGCCTAAAGCCTAATCTTCAGCCGCCGTTCTCGGCGGCTTTTCCCAAACCACTCCTCAAACGATTTTCTTATCTCCGCATCTTCTTCACTCCAGGCTCGATTACAAAAGGCTCGATTACAAAAGGCTCGATTACAAAAGGCTCGTCAAACAAATAGTTATGTTATAACATAACTATTATTTCTTTCCGCTTTGGCGAATCACTGTGCATCTTAGGAAACTTAAAAAGATGAAATCTTTACCTGTTACCGTCCTATCCGGGTTTTTGGGCGCCGGAAAAACCACCCTTCTGAACTATATCCTGCAAAACCGGCAAGGCCTGAAAGTAGCGGTCATCGTCAACGATATGAGCGAAATCAATATCGATTCGTCACTGCTGCAAAATGACGTCCAACTGAATCGCGCCGAAGAAAAAATGGTCGAAATGTCCAACGGCTGCATCTGCTGCACTCTGCGCGAAGATCTGCTGGTGGAGATCTCCGCACTGGCAGAGAGCGGCCGCTACGACTACCTGCTGATCGAATCGACCGGTATCTCCGAACCTTTGCCAGTGGCCGAAACCTTTACCTTTACCGACGAAAGCGGGCGCTCGCTGTCGGATGTCGCACGTTTGGATACCATGGTGACTGTGGTGGACGGAGTCAATTTCCTGAAAGATTACCAACGCGCTTTGTCTCTGCAGGAAGCCGGAGAGAGTCTCGGTGAGGAAGACGAACGCAATGTGGCCGACCTGCTCATCGATCAGATCGAGTTCGCCAATGTCCTGCTGATCAGCAAAACCGATTTGATTGACGAAAAGCAGCGCCAACAACTTTACGGAGTGCTGAAAACCCTGAACCCGGATGCCGAAGTCCATGCGATCTCCAACGGTGAAATCGATCTGAGCCGTCTGTTGAATACCGGCTTGTTCGACTTTGCCAAAGCGCAGCTGGCTCCGGGCTGGCTTAAGGAAATGCGCGGTGAGCATATTCCGGAAACCGAAGAGTACGGTATCGCCAGCTTCAGCTATAAGGCACGCAAACCTTTCCATCCGCAAAAGTTCTGGAATTTCCTGCATCAGGACTGGCAACAGGGACGTCTGCTAAGATCCAAAGGCTATTTCTGGCTGGCAAGCCAGCCGCAGATGGCCGGTATATGGAGTCAGGCCGGCGGGATCGCCCACCACGGTTGGGCCGGCATGTTCTGGAAAGCGGTTCCCGAATCGCAATGGCCTCAAGACGAAGAAGCGCGCAAATTCATTCAGGCAAAATGGCAGGAACCTTTCGGCGACATGCGTCAGGAACTGGTGTTTATCGGCCAGGATCTGGATGCCGATCAGGTTTGCCACCAGTTGGATTCCTGCCTTTTGAGCGACGAAGAGTTACATGCTGGCGTAGAATACTGGTATCAACTGCAAGACCCGTTTCGAGAGGCTTAATCAACTTATGGATTCGCTAGAACAAAATCTGACCCAAGTACGCATTCAATGTCAAAACAACGGCGTCAAACTGACTCCTTTACGCGAACAGGTATTGCGCATCATGCTGCAAAACACCCAGCCGCAGAGTGCCTACGAGATTTTACAAAGCTACCAGAACGAATATAACCCCAAGGCGCAACCGATGACCATCTACCGCGCTTTGAATTTTCTCGAACAGATTGATGCGGTGCATCGCCTCTCTTCGACACGCCAATATATTGTCTGCGACCATCTCGGGCACGGCCATTCTCATCACGGATTTACCCAGTTTCTGATCTGTGACGAATGCGGCCAGCTCCAAGAGATCGAAATGGAAGAGTCAATTTGGCAAAAACTGTTGAACGAAGCCGCCGCTTATCAATTCACCCCCAACTCGACGGCGATTGAAATTCACGGCTTATGCCGGCAATGCGCATCTTCAATATGATGTCATTCTTTTGATGACCAACTGCCAATATGATCTGCTGAAACCTTTAACTGCAAGGGCTTATTCATGTCTATAAAACCCCTTATTTACACTGCTCTTTTCCCTCTTCTGCTCGGAAGTTCGCTGTCGGCATATGCCGAAGACGAGCACCATCATCACGAACACGGTGCCCATGAACACGGTATTGCCGAAATGGATGTCGCAATTGCCGGAAAACAATTGATGATCGACCTGGAAAGTCCGGCACATAATCTGTTCGGTTTCGAACATGCTCCGCAAACCAAACAACAGAAAGAACTTTTCGAACAGAAACGTCAACAGCTCCGCAAAGGCGCGCCTTTTATTCTGCCGCAAGCGGCCGGATGCCGTTTGGTTGAACGTGAGGATAATCTTGACGAACTGCAACATAAAACCGGCGGACACAGCGATCTTGATTTCGAGTGGCAGTTTGAATGCGCCGATACCGCCAAGTTGAATGTCATCGACGCAAAACCCTTGTTTGCCAGCTGGCCTCATCTGTTGAAATTGAGAGTGGAATGGCTGCGCGGAGGCGTCCAATCAGCACAGACGCTGGATAAACACGCAACGGAATTACGCCTGACTTCGGAGTAGCAATGATGGCATTATCGCCAAACGTTCAATCAGCACTGGAAATAGACCGGCTGCAATTCTCCTGGCCAGGAAGTAGTAAAGCCCTGTTACAGGTCCCGGAACTCAAAATCGCGCAGGGCGAACATCTTTTTATCGAAGGTCCTAGCGGCAGCGGCAAGTCGACGCTGCTAAACCTGCTTAGCGGTATTTTGCTACCGCAGCAGGGTTCGATTCGCCTGCTGGGTCAGGATCTGGCTGAGATGAAAAACGCCCAGCGTGACCGTTTCCGTGCCGACCATCTGGGGATTATTTTCCAGCAGTTTAATCTGCTGACCTATCTGACCCCGATCGAAAACATTTTGCTCAGTTTGCAAGCCTCGCCGCAGAAGGCGGCTAAGGTGGAAAACGCTTCACGTGAAGCACAGGCATTGTTAGCCCAATTGGGTTTAAGCTCTGTACAGAACAACAGTCATTCCCTGAGTGTCGGCCAGCAACAGCGAGTCGCTGCGGCACGCGCCCTGATCGGCAAACCGGAAATCATTCTTGCCGACGAACCGACTTCGGCACTGGACAGCGATCATCGGCACCGTTTTATCGAACAGTTGTTTCAGACCGCTGCTTCCGCCAATGCCAGCATTATTTTCGTCAGCCACGATCACAGTCTGAAAAGCCATTTCGAGCACAGCTTTCGTTTAACTCCGGCAGCGGAGGAAAACGATGGCATTTAGCTCCCTGATCCGGCTGGCATTAAAAAGTGCCTGGAGCCGCAAAGCGACTCTGATTCTTAGCCTATTCTCGGTAGCGGTCAGTATCGCTCTATTGATCGGTGTCGATCAGTTACGCAACCATACCAAAGCGCACTTTATGAACAGTCTCAGCGGTACCGATCTGATTGTCGGCGCCCGTAGCGGACCGGTTAATCTGCTGCTGTACAGCCTGTTCCACCTCGGTGAAGCGACGCACAATATCGATTACCAAAGCTACCTCAGTCTGCAGAAAATGCCGCAAATCGACTGGACGATTCCTCTATCGCTCGGCGACAGCCATCGCGGCTTTCAAGTGCTCGGCACCAATCAGGACCTCTATCGCCACTATCGCTATGCCGATAAACAGGCATTGCAATTCGCCGCAGGAAAACCTTTTAACGACCTTTACGATGTCGTCATCGGCTCCGAAGTCGCGCGTCGTTTCCATTATTCGCTCGGACACAAGCTGACTTTGGCGCACGGCATGAACCCGCAACATGCCATCGAGCATAAAGGACAAATATTTACCGTAGTCGGTATTCTTGAACCGACCGGAACGCCGATTGACGATAGTTTGCAGGTTTCTCTGAAAGCGCTGGAAGCGATTCACGTCGGCTGGCATAACGGTGCCCCGAGCGGACTGACCCTGACACCGGAACTAGCGCGCAAACTGGCCCCGCAGCCACAAACTCTGACCGCAGTGCTGGTCGGCTTGAAGAACCCGATTATGACCTTTAAGGTACAGCGGAAAATCAATCAGTTTGCCGACGAACCGCTCAGCGCCATCCTGCCCGGAGCCACTCTGGCCAAATTCTGGAAAACCCTTGGCATGTTCGAAAAATCGCTGTGGGCAATCGGGGCGCTGGTATTAGCTGCCGCCTTGCTGAATATTTTGATGGTTTTACTGGCTCCTTTGAACGAGCGGCGACGGGAAATTGCGATTTTAAGAGCCTTGGGCTGTCACGCTGGCGATGTCTTCAAGCTCTTCGCGATTGAAACCGCTGCTTTAATGTTGAGCGCCAGTGCCGTCGGCATCGCCCTCTTCTACGGTCTGCTCAATCTCGCGAAATACAGCTTTCCTCAAGTGCTGCAATTTATGCCGAGCTTGCCGCTCCTCACCACGCAAGAATTAGCAGGGCTGGGACTGCTTGGCATTTTGGCTCTGGCCTTAAGCTTGATTCCTGCATATATTGCCTATAAGCGCAGCTTGCATGATGGCTTAACCCCGAAACTCTGATCCGGATTGTGATTCAATGAAACAGCTTCTTTTCGTGTGCATTTTCGCTTTGTCCCTTTTCGCTGCCGACCATGCAGTGGCAAAAGAGTCCTCCACGCTGATTTACTGGGAAGACCTTCTCCCCCCGGGCTACGATGCCGATGCCATCTTGGAAAAACACCAGGCCGATCTGGAAAGGCTCGATCAACTGCCTGACGAAAGCGAAGAAGGGCAGAAACTGCTGCAGAAAATACTCGATAGCTTCAATGCCTCGCCAATGAACCAGAAATGGAATCATAAACCGATCAGACTCGATGGGTTTCTAGCTCCGCTGGATATTGAAAACGGCAAGATCGTGCGCTTTCTACTGGTGCCTTATTTCGGCGCCTGCATTCATGTTCCACCCCCACCGACCAACCAGACGGTATTAATCGAAACCGCCCCCGGACAGGCTATTCCGGTCGAGCAGGCCGATTACGCCTTTGTCGTGGAAGGCACTCTTGAGATTGAGAGCTCAAAAACCGACATCGGTAGCGCCGGCTACCGTATTCTCAACGCCAAAACCACCATCGATCGCGAGGGTACCTGGCTGGAACCGCAAAATTGAATCTCAAAAGCGCCTCTTTTTGCTAGAATCGGCCTTTAAACCGCTATTTTCATCAAGCCTTTAAAGGAAGCGCATGCCGTTGCAACTCGGAGCAGAGCTGACCGAACTCAAAGGAGTCGGCCCGAAACTGCTGGAAAAACTGCATAAACTGGGTCTGTTCGTTATTCAGGATCTGCTGCTGCATCTGCCGCTGCGCTACCAGGACAAAACCCGCCTGCTGGCAATCGAATCACTTCTGCCCGGCAGTGAAGTCCAAACCGAAGGTGCCATTATCTCCCAGGCCATGACCCGTGGCGGACGTAACAGCCTGGTAGTAAAGATTCAATCGCTCGGCGGCGCCGTACTGACACTGCGCTTTTTCCACTACCACTACCGTCAGGCACAGAGCTTTGTGCGCGGCAAGCACCTGAGAGTGTTCGGTGAAGCGCGTCTCGGTCCTAACGGGCTGGAGATGGTGCATCCGGCCTATCAATTTATCGACCCGAGTAACCCTCCGGCCCTGGAAAGCACTCTTACCCCGGTTTACCCGACTACCGAAGGCCTTGGTCAACCCAGTTTTCTGAAGCTGATCAGTCAGGCATTATCTGCTCTAAAACCGCATCCGCTTGATGAATTATTGCCGAAAGCCCTGCTTGAAGAACTGCAACTGCCGACTTTAACTCACGCCCTGTTTACTCTGCACCAGCCGCAAGCCGACGACGACCTGATCGCCATCAAGCAGTTTCGCCATCCGGCACAGCAGCGCTTGATTGTTGAGGAGATGATCAGCCAGCAGATCGGACTGCAAAAACTGCGTCAACAAGAACAGAAGCGTTCGGCGCCGGTCTTCCCTTCCAGCCGCCGCGTTAACGAACTGCTTGCATCGCTGCCTTTTTCTCTGACTTCAGCCCAACAGCGTGTACTGCAGGAAATTCAACACGACTTGCAGCGCCCACACCCAATGCAAAGATTGGTACAGGGTGATGTCGGTTCCGGCAAAACCGTTATTGCTGCCCTGGCTGCCATTCAGGCAGCCGACGCCGATTTTCAAGTGGCGGTTATGGCTCCGACGGAAATTCTCGCCGAGCAGCACCTTAACGCTTTTCAGGAATGGCTTGAGCCCTTGGGAATCGAAGTTGCCTGGCTGAACGGACGTATGAAGGCCGCCGAAAGACGCTACCAGCTCGCACGTATCGAAAACGGCGATGCCCAAGTCGTAATCGGCACCCACGCCCTGTTTCAGAACGCCGTCAACTTCCAGAAACTCGGCCTCGCCATTATCGACGAACAACACCGCTTCGGTGTCCACCAGCGTCTGGCTCTGCAGCAAAAAGGACAATCGATCATACTTGAGGGAGAAACGGACGAAGTCCTCTCAACAACGTCGAATCAAACAGCCCATGAACATCGGAAACCTGACAGCATGGGAAGAGCAGAGGGAGATAATTTGCTAAAGGTCGAGGCAGGCAAGCCGCGAGCAGCGGAGTTTACAAATAGCGTAAATGAGCAGCGGAAGCCCGAGAGCAACAAAGAAATGGTTCAAAACAGACTGTCTGAGGTGCACCCACACCAATTGATTATGACCGCAACCCCCATACCAAGGACTCTGGCCATGACCGCTTACGGCGACCTGGATCTGTCGATCATCGACGAACTGCCGCCGGGGCGAAAACCAATCGATACCGCCGTCATCAATAACAACAAACGCTTTGAAGTGATGGAGCATCTGTATCAACGCTGCAAAGACGGTGTGCAGGCCTACTGGGTCTGCCCGTTGATCGAAGAATCGGAACTGCTGCATGCACAGGCGGCGGAAGTAACCGCTAATCAGTTCAGCGAGCGTTGGCCGGATCTGCGTATCGGCCTGGTTCACGGCCGCCTGAAAGGCGAGCAGAAAGCGCTGGTGATGCAGGCTTTTAAAGCTCATGAACTGGATTTACTGGTCGCAACGACGGTGATCGAAGTCGGGGTCAATGTACCGAATGCCAGCCTGATGATTATCGAAAACGCCGAGCGCCTAGGGCTGGCACAATTACACCAGCTACGCGGCCGCGTCGGCCGGGGTGACAAACAGAGTCATTGCGTGCTGCTATACCAATCCCCGCTATCGGAAACCGGCAAGGCGCGTTTGAATATTATGCGTGAAACCAATGACGGTTTCCGCATTGCCGAAGAAGATCTCAATCTGCGCGGACCGGGGGAAATTCTTGGCACCAGACAGACCGGAGGGTTACAATTCCGTATTGCCGATTTAAAGCGTGACTCACGCTGGGTGCCGGTCGCCAAACAATGGTCGGAGCAGATCGTCACCAGCAACGCCCCCTTGGCAGAAGCCTTGCAAAACCGCTGGATCGGCCAGAAACTCGATTATCAACACGCCTGATTAAGTAAAGGAACTCCATGTCGGCTGCGGAACGAATAGCAAAACTGAAAGCGCTATTGCGAGAAAAGCAATCCGCCTCGTCAATTCAGCCGCAGTTTTGGAAGCCATCCGGCCTGATCGCAAGGGTCGCCCCGACTCAAAAAATCCGTTCCTGGCTGAGTACCCCGACATCTCTAACCGCCAGAATGCGCAGTTTGTGTCCTGATCTGGAAGTGGAAATCCTGTCGGAGCGCTATGAAGTGCCACTGTTGAGCGAAGCCGCCAAATTACTGATGGAGCGTAATCAAGAGGCTTGGGTGCGCTGTGTGTTACTGAAATGCGGGCAAAACAACTGGGTCTATGCCCGTACCGTGATCCCGAGACTGGATGCGCTCAATCCTTGGCATGAACTGCAACAACTCGGTACCCAACCGCTGGGTGAGATACTTTTTGAATTGCCCAATCTCGAACGTTCACCGTTTGAGTTCTCCAAAGATTCTCTCAGCTACTGGCCTCGTCTCAGCGAAAAATTGGCCAATCCAAAACTGCATAATAAGCCCGGTTTCGCCCGCCGTTCGGTGTTTGTACGCCAAAACGCCCCTCTGCTCTTAACAGAGGTCTTTTTGCCCGGTTTGACCGAAACCTAAAAAATTTAAACCGTTGGTTGTTCAATGAGCGGCAGATTTTGAAAAGAGGTGAATGACCAGTACTCCGGCAATAATCAATGCGATTCCGAGTAACGCCGGCCAATCCAGCTTCTGCTCAAACACCACCCAGCCGATCAGTGAAATCAGCACGATTCCGACTCCGGCCCACACCGCATAAGTGATACCGACCGGAATGGTTTTGAGCGTCAGAGCCAGAAAATAAAAGGAAACCGCATAGCCGGTAACAACCAGAACAGACGGCCATAAACGCGAAAACCCTTCGCTCGCTTTGAGCGCCGAAGTCGCAATCACTTCCGCAACGATCGCGATTGCCAATAACAGCCAACTGTTCATGAATGTTTTACTCTTTCATTTAATTAATCGAGGAAGGTGCCCGATAAAAAATCATTTCCAACTTCAGCATGAGGCGTAATTCCGGATCATTCCATTCCAGATCGTTGTACCAGGTGACCTTCGGTTCGATTTCCGAAAACAGCCAGTCTTTATACAGCCTCTCGCGCAGGTTGAAGCCCAGGGAAACATTGTCGAAGATAGCCCGTTCATTGGTAAAGGTCCAATTGCTGTCAATAAAATAAGAGCCCAATCGGTGCGGATTGACCGTGTGGTAGTCGATTAACTTCTGGTTAACGGTGTATTCCCCGGGTTTCTGCCACCAGGTTCCGGTAGTTTGACTCCGTACCATACGATTGATAGCAATTTGGAAATCGAGAACCTCTTGCAGCTCCCAGCCAAAGCCCTGATGCCGTTCAACAAACACCTTATTGGTGGTACGACTATGTACACCGGAACTCAGCTCGTTACGTATACGATTGCGTACCCGTAAATAGGGGTTGGGCTTCCAGACATCATAAAAATTTAATCCGAAATCGAGCTGGACCAGGCTATTCTTCTCACTACTCAGTAAGTGGCGGGCGCTGATTGAGGTCGGGTTGTTTTTTTCGGTTTTAAGAAGATTGTTGCTTTCCGGCGCATCTTTTCCATCAATTCCCCCGACATCATCATATAGAGATTCTTCAAACGAGGAAATCTGGATTTTCCATTTATGGTTGGTTCGCGGCAGGTCCCATTGAGCACTGAAATTAACCGGCGCATCAGCACGGCCATCGTTATATAAATAAACAGGGAAATAGAGTTTCAGGCGGCTGCCTTTGCGGATGACGTTGATCTGATCGTCACCAAGAAAACGATCGATTTTTTCGCCGAAATCGTCGACGTAGGCCCCAACCCAGGATTGGGTGGATTGAAGCTCTTCGAGCGAGGATTTTAAAGCACCTTCCTCCATCGGCTCAAGCCAATATTCTGCCTCTGCATTCTTTTCGGGGTCCGGTTTTGTCTCTTCAGCCACGGAGGGAAAAGCGCTTAGCAGGATCAAACAACCGGCCACAATCGAATACAGATTCGTAAACCTTCGAGAAGCGCGTCGGCTCTGGTACAATGTGCCCCCCTTTATTCGATGCCTCAGGCCAGCGACGGATCAATTTGACTATGCCAGATTCCATTCATCAAATGCATGCGACCTATCATGCAGTTGAAGACAGAATACTCTTAAAAATAAAAACGCACAACCAGTGCCTCTATCAGGCCTGGCTGACCCGGCGCTTTATTACCCTATTTCTTCCGGCACTGCACGGTAAACATCCGAACAAGCCGGAAATGCTGCTGGACGACGACGCTATATCGCTGCCTGAAATGGAAGACGATTTCATGGAGATGCTAAGCGCAATCTTGCAGGCACCGTTTGAAGAACCGGAAGCGCCGGAATTCCCTCTTGGAGAAGAGCCTCTGTTACTCAGTCGGATGACCTTCGAAAATCTGGACACTCCGGAAGCAACCTGGATACTTGAACCGGAAGACGGTAACGGCATAGAGCTGCCCTATCACCCGAATCTGCTGACGCCGATGCTGCAAATTATGAATAAGGCATTGCAAAAAGCCAACTGGCAGCTGAATCTGGAACCGATTCTGGAAATGTCGCAAGGCTCGCGCCTGCAATAGTCAGCTTTGTGCAAGTCTAGAACTGAAAGTCGGCGGCAATCGCAACCAGAATCAGCACTCCGATCCAATGGTTCTGCAGGAAAACCTTAAAAGCCACCTGCGGATCATTTTCTCCGAGACGCTTAAAATCGTACAGAAACCAAATAGCTGCGATTGCCAGGCCGGCATAATAAATCCACCCCATCACAAATGAGGTACCGGCCCAAATCAGCAGTCCGATCATCAAGGCCTGGAAAAAAGCGATCCAGACACGCAAATGCTCGCCGAACAGTATCGCCGTCGATTTCACACCGATTTTCAAATCATCCGGCATATCGCCAACTGCATAGGCGGTATCGTAAATCAAAGACCAGATTAGAGTTGCAGCAAACACCAGCCAGGCGGCCGGCGGCACTTCATTTAAGATCGCGGCAAACGCCATCGGTACCGCCCAGGCAAAGGCGGCCCCGAGGAATGCCTGCGGCCAATGAGTATAACGCTTCATAAACGGATAAAGAACGGCAAGAAAGACCGCGGCGAAAGAGAGCAAGATTGTCAGCTTATTGAGCGTCAGCACCAATGCGAAGGCAAGCAAGCAGAGGAAAGCAAAGAAGATAAGGCCAGCCTTGGCACTGATCTCGCCCGTTGCCAGCGGACGGCAGCAGGTACGTTCAACATGACCGTCAAAGTTACGGTCGGCAAAATCGTTAATTACGCAACCGGCCGAGCGCATAATAACCGAGCCGAGAATAAATACCGTCAAAATCCACAGATCGGGTACACCCTTAGCGGCAAACCACAGAGCCCACAGTGCAGGCCAAAGCACCAGGTAGATCCCGATCGGACGATCCAGACGCATTAAACGGATATAAGCATTCATTTAAGCCGACAGCTCTGCGATCTTAGCTTGTATGACGGGTAAAACTTCCTTGGAGACCTCCAGATTGGCTTCCGCCTGGCCTTGACGATCGGCATAGTGCAAAACCACTTTATGACCATCCTTTTGCCACTGGATCACATAGCCGTAACCGACCAACTCAGTCTGACCGACATCCTGATGGACAATCTGCCAACCGTCGGCATTCAACTCCCGGCGAAGATCTTCGCACAATGCCGGGTCCAAACGAATGTGTTGTAACATCGATTCTTCCTATGATTTTTTCGGTTTTTGCCAACCCTTCAAGGTCAGCTGCTTGCTGCGCGACAGGGTCAACTCTGCTGCCGGGGCATCCTTGGTAATCGTCGAACCGGCTCCGATCGTCGCATCGTCTCCCACTTCGACCGGTGCCACCAGTTGAGTATCGGAACCGACAAATACCCGGTCGCCGATCACGGTCTGATGCTTATTGACGCCATCGTAGTTACAGGTGATGGTACCGGCACCGATATTACAAGCACTGCCCATTAAGGTATCGCCGACATAGCTCAGATGATTGACCTTCGAACCCTTGCCGATTTTGGCCTTCTTAGTCTCTACAAAGTTACCGATGCGGACTTCATCCGCTAATTCGGTACCCGGACGCAGACGTGCATAAGGACCGATACTGACTTTTTCACCGATCACGCACTCTTCCAGATGACTGAATGGATGAATTTCGCTATTCGCGGCGATGGAAACGTTTTTTAAAATGCAGTTGGCTCCGATCCTTACATTATCGCCAAGTACGACCTCTCCTTCAAAAATCACATTCACGTCGATCTGCACGTCCTGTCCGGCCTGTACACTACCACGAATATCAATTCTCGAAGCGTCAATCAAGGTCACACCCTGCGTCATTAACTCATTGGTCATTAGTCTCTGATACTGGCGCTCCAGATCCTGCAGTTGAAGTTTATCGTTGACCCCAAGCACTTCGATTTCATCGCTTGGCTGAGTGGTTTGCACCGCGAAACCGTCGGCAACGCACATGGCAATAATATCGGTCAGGTAAAATTCACCTTGTGCATTATTGGATTCCAGTTGCGATAGCCATTGTTTTAACTGTGCACCCTTAGCCGCCAAAATACCGGTGTTCACTTCCTGAATTTGCAACTGCGCCGGGTCGGCATCTTTCTGTTCGACAATCGCCTGCACCGCCAAGTGATGATCACGCACAATTCGGCCGTAACCGGTCGGATTATCCAAATTGATCGTCAACAACGCCAAAGGATTCTGTTCTGAAACAAGTGCCAAAAGATCTTCAAGCGTGGATTTAGCCGTAAGCGGCACATCCCCATACAAAATCAGAATCGTGTCGTTATCGGCGATTTCCGGCACCGCCTGCTGAACGGCATGCCCGGTTCCCAATTGTTCCGTCTGAGCAACAAAATCAATCGCTTGATCGGACATCGCCTCCTCGACTAAATGCGACTGATGACCGACCACGGTTAAAATTTGTTCTGCTCCAAGTTGTAGTGCCGTATTCACCACATGCTGTAACAACGGCTGCCCCGCCAGCGGCTGCAATACCTTAGGAAGCGAAGAACGCATACGGGTACCCTTACCCGCAGCTAGGATGACGACTTTTAATGCCATAAGAATATCCAAATTTAAAATTTTGTATAAATCGATGAACACTTAATCTTAATGTGCATGAATGTAAACAAAAAACTAATTAGCAACCTGTTAAATTTTTTGTGATGGATTGGGGAACAAGATCAAGGAAAAGTAAGTGAGTATAGAAATCTATACGACACGTCCTTGACGAAGAGATTGCCCGCAAGCCGCGCAAATAAATAACAAATACTGTGTCTTTAAATAAATTCTAGATTCGTTCGATGGTAGGAAGAAAAGCGGAGTGTGCAAATTGCACATGAGCATTTTCTGACAACCCAGTGGACGGATATAGGGCTTATTTAAAAACGCTAGGGATAAAAAAAGCGGAGACTAAGCTCCGCTTTTTGATTAGGGTAACAATTAAGCCAACCCAGTCTTATGCAAACGATCGCGCAACTTGCTGATCGATTGAATTTGAGCAACAGCTTCCGCTAACTCAACTTGAGCGCGAGCGATGTCTGTTTCAGACTTCGCGTTAGACATTGCTTCTTCGGCACGTTGCTTAGCTGCTTGAGCTTCGGCTTCATCCAAGTCAGCCGCACGAATTGCCGTATCCGCAAGGATAGTCACAACGCTTGGCTGAACTTCGATAATGCCGCTGTTGACGTAGAAAAGACCTTCTTCGTCACCAGAAACAACACGCACTGTTCCAGGTTTCAACTGGCTAATAAACTGGGTGTGGTGAGGCATAATGCCAACCTCACCGTCGGCAGCCTGCGCAAAAACCATCTCAGCTTTACCGGAAAAGATAGAACCTTCTGCACTTACAACATCTACTTGCATTGAGACTGCCATAACGAATTACCCTTTATATTTTTTCGCTTTCTCTAGAACTTCGTCGATGTCCCCAGCGTACATGAATGCTTGCTCAGGAACGTCGTCTAGCTCACCGCTGGCGATCATTTTGAAACCACGGATGGTTTCTTTCAGAGGAACATAACGTCCATCTTCACCAGTGAATACTTTCGCTACGAAGTATGGTTGAGAGAAGAAACGTTGCATTTTACGTGCACGAGCAACCAATGCGCGGTCTTCTTCAGATAGTTCGTCCATACCCAGGATCGCGATGATGTCTTTCAACTCTTTATAACGTTGTAGCGTTTGCTGAACGTTACGAGCAACATCATAGTGCTCTTGACCAACAACTAGAGGGTCAAGCTGACGAGAAGTTGAATCTAGCGGATCGATAGCTGGGTAGATACCCGTTTCAGCGATCGCACGGTTCAATACAACTGTCGCATCCAAGTGAGCGAAGGTAGTCGCAGGAGCCGGGTCAGTCAAGTCATCCGCAGGTACGTATACCGCTTGGATAGAAGTGATAGAACCAGTCTTGGTAGAAGTGATACGCTCCTGAACCTGACCCATTTCTTGAGCTAGGTTAGGCTGGTAACCTACCGCAGAAGGAAGACGACCTAGAAGTGCTGATACTTCTGTACCCGCTAGAGTATAACGGTAGATGTTATCAACGAAGAACAGGATGTCACGACCTTCATCACGGAAGTATTCAGCCATGGTTAGACCAGTCAAAGCAACACGAAGACGGTTACCTGGCGGCTCATTCATCTGACCATATACAAGGGCAACTTTATCCAATACTCCGGATTCTTCCATCTCGTAGTAGAAGTCGTTACCTTCACGTGTACGCTCACCAACACCAGCGAATACAGAGTAACCGCTGTGCTCGATCGCGATGTTTCGGATCAATTCCATCATATTAACGGTTTTACCAACACCGGCACCACCGAATAGACCAACTTTACCACCCTTAGCGAACGGGCAGATCAAGTCGATAACTTTAACGCCAGTCTCTAAAAGCTCTTGAGAAGCAGCAAGTTCATCGAAAGCCGGAGCTGTACGGTGAATTACCATTTTTTCTTCTGACTCAACTGGGCCCGCGTTATCAATTGCGTTACCTAGAACGTCGAAGATACGACCTAGTGTTGCTTTACCAACTGGAACCGCAATCGCTTCACCAGTGTTCGTTACAGCCATGCCACGCTTAAGACCGTCAGATGAACCCATCGCGATAGCGCGAACTTGGTTATCACCGATCTGCTGTTGAACTTCTAGAGTTAGATCTAGTTCATCAACTTTTAACGCGTCATAGATTTTTGGTAAATCAGCACCTTTAAACTCGACGTCGACAACCGCGCCGATGATTTGTACTATTTTTCCACTCATAATCTTTAACCTTTTATTGAAACTTTCAAACTTAAACAGCTGCTGAACCAGCAACGATTTCTGAAATTTCAGCCGTGATCGCAGCTTGACGCGCCTTGTTGTAAGACAGCTTCAATTCATTGATCATTTCACCAGCGTTATCGGTTGCGTTCTTCATTGCCATCATACGAGCACCTTGCTCGCAAGCAGCGTTTTCAACAACCGATCCGAAAACAGTCGCTTCGACATAACGACGCATCAACAGATCAAGCGCTGTTTTCGCATCTGGCTCGTATAGGTAATCCCAACGAGAGTTGTCTTGCTTCTCTTCGGCTTGTAGAGGAACCAGCTTCTGGATAGTAGGATCTTGTGCCATCGTGTTAACAAACACGTTCGAAGCCAAATAGACTTCGTCCACTTCACCTGCATCAAACTTGTCTAAAACAACCTTGATGGTTCCAACCAAGTCCTCAATGTGAGGTGTATCACCTAAATCGGAAACTGCGGCAACCACATTTCCGCCGTATGAACGGAAGAAAGTTTGTGCTTTATTACCGACCAGGGCAAGTTCAACCTCAACACCTTGTTCTTTCCAAGCTTTAAGCTGAGGCAATGCCTTACGGAATAAGTTTGAGTTTAAACCACCACAAAGACCTCGATCAGAAGAGATCATGATTAGACCAACGCGTTTAACCTGGTCGCGCACCTGAGTATAAGGATGCTTATATTCAGGGTGAGCTGAAGCAACGTGGCTAATCACTCTCTTCACTTTTTCGACGTATGGTTTTGTCGCTTCCATGCGAGCTTGCGCTTTACGCATTTTAGACGCCGCCACCATTTCCATGGCTTTAGTGATTTTTTTGGTATTTGTTACGGAACCAATTTTGGCTCGTATTTCTTTACTACCGCCTGCCATGGCTACTCCTTATCTTAGAAAACGCCGTTTGCTTTGAACTCTTCGATACAAGCGCGTACGCCTGCAGCGATATCATCATTCCAAGCACCGCCGTCATTGATTTGAGCGGCTAGGTCAGCGTGGGCTGAGTTAAGGTGCGCATGCATTGCTGCTTCGAAAGCCAATACCTTTTCAACTTCAACGTCGTCAAGGAAGCCTTCGTTCGCTGCGAACAAAGATGCTGCCATTTCAGCGATTGAAAGAGGGAAGAACTGCTTCTGCTTCATCAGCTCAGTTACACGCTTACCACGCTCCAACTGTGCTTTAGTCGCCGCATCAAGGTCAGAAGCGAACTGAGCGAAAGCTGCCAATTCACGGTACTGAGCCAAGTCAAGACGAACACCACCACCCAATTTCTTGATCGCTTTAGTCTGAGCCGCACCACCAACACGTGATACAGAAAGACCAGCGTTAACCGCAGGACGGATACCTTGAGAGAACAATGAAGTTTCAAGGAAGATCTGACCATCGGTGATCGAGATCACGTTGGTAGGTACGAAAGCAGATACGTCACCCGCTTGAGTTTCAATAATAGGAAGAGCAGTCAAAGAACCGGTCTTACCTTTTACTTCACCGTTAGTGAAACGTTCTACGTAGTCTTCGTTTACGCGAGCAGCACGCTCAAGTAGACGTGAGTGTAGATAGAAGATATCACCAGGGAAAGCTTCGCGTCCTGGAGGACGACGAAGTAACAATGAGATTTGACGGTAAGCTTGCGCTTGTTTAGTCAAGTCATCATAGATGATCAAAGCATCTTCACCACGGTCACGGTAGTACTCACCCATCGCACAACCAGCGTAAGCCGCCAGATATTGAAGTGCTGCAGGATCAGAAGCGTTAGCCGCAACGATTACCGTGTTTTCCAATGCGCCGTATTCTTCAAGCTTACGAGCAACATTGTTAACAGTAGATGCTTTTTGACCCATCGCAACGTAGATACATTTCACGCCTGTGTTTTTCTGTGAAATGATCGCATCGATAGCGATTGCTGTTTTACCAGTCTGGCGGTCACCGATGATCAACTCACGCTGACCACGACCTACAGGGATCATAGAATCGATAGACTTGATACCAGTCATCATTGGCTGGTCAACCGATTTACGGTCGATAACACCAGGAGCGATGCGCTCGATTGGTGAAGTGACTTTAGTATCGATCGGACCTTTACCGTCGATTGCACGACCTAGACCGTCTACAACACGACCGTTTAATTCAGGACCTACAGGTACTTCCAAAATACGACCTGTACAGGTAACTTTGTCACCTTCCGAAATGTGGGTGTATTCACCTAGAACGACCACACCAACAGAATCACGCTCAAGGTTAAGCGCCATACCGAAAGTGTCTTCGTCAAATTGAACCATCTCACCATACATTACGTCTGACACACCATGAACCAGTGCGATACCATCGGCGATGCTAACGACTGTTCCTTCGCTGCCAGATTCAGCTGAACCATCAAAACCTTTAATTCGATCTTTGATCAGGCTGCTGATTTCAGAGGCATTCAATTGCATGTTTGTTCCTCTCCATTATTGGGCGATTGCTGCGCCAAGTTTGTTTAGTTGCGACAGGGCTGAACCATCAATGGCCCAGTCACCTACTTTAATCTTAATACCGGCAATTAATGAAGGATCCGTCTCATAGGTCACTTCAACTTCGGCATCAAACTTAGCATTTAAAGCAGCACTTAATTTTGTCTTCTGCTCGACCGTTACTTCTTGTGCTGAAATAACCGTTGCCAATACGCGTTTTTCTTCTTCAGCTTTAAGCACTTCAAATTGCTCTGAAACTTCAGGTAGCGCTAGCAAACGTTTATGTTCAGCCATAGCGGCTAAAAGGTTTTTTGCCTGGTCGCTTAGGTTTGCACCCATAACGCCTTCGTAAACGGACATAACATCCGCATCGCTTGCATCAGGGCTTTTTAGCAAAGCTTGCATGGCTTCATCAGCCGTGATCGTTGCTAAATTTGCTAAACTTTCAGACCAGGCCGCCAAGCTTTTCTCTTCTTTTGCAAGAGAGAAGACCGCTTCAGCGTAAGGTCTTGCAATTGTCATTAATTCTGCCATAGAGTCTGTTCCTTAGATTTGTTTAACTAAGGCTTCAAGCATGTCGTTGTGCGCTGCAGCGTTTACTTCTTTACTTAGAATTTTTTCTGCACCAGAAATGGCCAATACGGCAACTTCTTTACGAAGCTCTTCTCTTGCACGACTAACTTCTTGCTCTATTTCTGCTTGGGCGGAAGCTTTAATACGGTCAGCTTCTTCAGTGGCTTTTACCTTCGCATCTTCTACGATTTCAGAACCACGTTTTTCGGCTTGACTCAATACGTTTTGAGCTTGAGCTTTAGCTTCTTTCAAAACTTCTTTAGCTTTTTGTTCAGCTAGCTCTAACTCATGCTTACCTTTCTCAGCAGCAGAAAGACCGTCAGCGATTTTCTTCTGACGTTCTTCCATTAACTTCGAAAGTGGCCCCCACAGTACTTTGTTCACAAACCAGATCAATAGCACAAATGCGATAATCTGGATGAGAAGCGTTGCGTTAATACTCACGGTGGTTACCTCGCCATTCGTTATTAATTAATAATTAGATACAGTCTTCTGCTTGGTGATTAAGCACCAAGAGCAGCAGTCATTGCACCAACGAATGGGTTAGCGAATAGGAACCACATTGCGAACGCTAGGATGATGAACGGGAAAGATTCCATAAGACCAGCGAAGATGAACATGTTAGTCATCAAAGCAGGACGCATTTCAGGTTGACGAGCAATACCTTCCAAAGTCTTAGAACAGATTAGACCCCAACCAATAGCTGAACCCAAACCAGCAGCAGCCAAGATAACACCTACACCAATTGCAGTTGCAGCGTAGATATCAGCGATCATAGTAGCAGTTACTTCCATCGATTTTCTCCAAAGTTTAAAGTTAAAAAATTAAAGTTAAATAAAAAAGCTTTTTACTCAGGTATTCGTTTTGAAAACTCAAGTAGGTACGCTTTAAACCCTTTTCGGTTGCCCGAACAATCGAACAACCCAATCGTTTTCGTTTACCGGTATTAATGCCCTTCGTCGTGCGCCATACCTAGGTAAACGATTGTGAGCACCATGAAGATGAAGGCTTGAAGGGTGATTACCAACAAGTGGAAAATCAACCAACCTAAATCTAGTAGGACTTGTAACGGTGCCCAGAATAGGGCAGCGGCACCCACTGCCAGAGTTCCACCAATCAATGCGATCAGAAGGAATACCAATTCCCCTGCGAACATGTTACCGAACAAACGCAGAGCAAGAGATAGAGGCTTGGCAATTTCTTCGATCAGGGTCATAACGACGTTGACCGGAACAAAGAACTTACCGAACGGGTGGAACAGGAACATTTTGATGAATCCGACCACACCTTTAATCTTAATGTTATAGAAGAGAATCAATGCAAACACGGTGAAAGACATCGCAAGAGTCGTATTCAAGTCAGTTGTCGGAACGACTTTCAAGTAAGCGTGAGAATCACCGGTGATTAATTGATACAAGTAAGGAAGTAGATCCACAGGAATCAAGTCCATGAAGTTCATGATCCAAACCCATAGGAAAATAGTCAAAGCGATTGGCGCAATCAATGGATTGTGTCCAGGGAAAGCATCGCGAACGTTGGTCGCAACGAAATCCAAAATTGATTCAACGAAGTTTTGGAACCCGCCGGGGGTACCTGTTTCCAGCTTCTTACCTAAACGTGCCGCCATAAAGACGATTAACGCACCTAGCAAGAAACTTACAACGATGGTATCCATATTGAAGGTCCAGAAACCTTCTCCGATGGTGTTGTTGGTCAAGTGGTGTTGGATATACTCGACCGTTCCCATTTTTTCAGCACTCAAGGGTCTACTCCTTAGTCAGTCAAACGTCGTTTCCCCTGCAGATTGAAAAGCTGTCCCAGCTGCATTAACACAAAGGTTAATACAACCGGGAACGCTTGACTCTCATCGAGGAAAGACAGCCCTAAAACAAATAACACAGCTAACAGAACGAATCTGATCACTGCACTCAAATATAAAATCAGTACGCCGCTTTTCGGGCTCTCTGCCGCCTTTTTATTGGCTTTGGCAAAGGTATAACTCAGCATTACCACATTCATAATGCCAATAAAAAAGCCGTAGGCGGCGGCCACGGCTTGCCCTTGAGTCGCATAAATCGCCACAACAACCAGGCCGATTAATAATTGAACTTTAAATCCCTTGTCCAGATTCTTAATCATCTTTGCGCTCGGTCTGTTCGACTCGATCCAGCTTACTCGTTAACTTGTGCACCTTCTGAATGCCGCCGATAAATCCAAGGACGGCACAGACCATTAACATAATCGGAGTGGTCTCGAAAATCTGGTCCAGCATATAGCCGACCAAAAATCCCGCAATCAACATCGACGTAAAAATCGATCCGGCGCCCATAAGTAAAAAATTCAGCGCTGGCGGCGTCTCTTTTCTCACGCCGTTCGGGGATTTTTTGTCCGATTGACTCATCTAATGGCAAACTCTATTAATGATACTTTTTCGCTAAAACAAGATCAAGCTAAATGGGCGCCCATGATAATGTTTTATCGCACTAAAAGCTAGTTTAATCTACGCTGAATATTTCAGCGAAAACAACAATAAACTTAAATATAACTTAAGACATATCAAGATAGTGTTGTTGTTTAAAATACAGACACAATATCTTTGAAAAAGCCCTTCAAAAAAATTTCACATAGCTTGAAATCACACCGACTTGATCAAGAACTTAACGCACGGCCTGCATTAAACGTTCAAGATCGGCCAGATCCTTATAAGAAATCTCGATTTTTCCAGCGCCGTTTTCTTTATGGTGAATTTTGACCTTCGCATCCAAACGTTCGCAAAGGTGGTTTTGCTTTTGCACAACCTCTTCGATATATGGTATCTGCTTGCGTTTATGCTCGCGTACGACGCGATTCGGTACCAGAATTTGCTGTACTGCCTCTTCCATTTCCCGGACTGACCAGCCTTTGCTGATGGCTTTCTCGGCCAATTCTGCCTGCTTCTCTTCCGGAAGGCTGATAATGGCACGCGCATGGCCCATCGATAAAAATCCGTCATGCAAAGCCTTCTGGATGTTCTCCGGCAATTTCAGTAAGCGCAGCAGGTTGGAAACCGCAGCGCGGGAACGGCCGACGGCATCGGCGACTTCCTGCTGTGTCAACTCAAACTCTTGCATTAAGCGCTTCAAACCGACGGCGGTTTCAATCGGATTCAAATCTTCACGCTGGATATTTTCGATCAATGCCATTGCTAAAGTCGCCTGACTGTCTGCTTGGCGAACTACGACCGGTACCGTACTTAAACCGGCCATTTTCGCTGCACGCCAGCGTCGCTCTCCGGCAATAATTTCATAGTCGTCATCCGTCAAAGGGCGAACAATAATCGGCTGAACAACGCCTTGTACACGAATCGAAGCCGCCAAGTCCTGCAATGCAGCTTCGTCAAACTGATAACGCGGTTGATATTGACCCGGTTTCAATGCTTCGATATCGATTTTTTCGATACGTAGATCGGTACTGCTCTTATCGGATTTTTGCTTGGCACCCAACATTGCGCTTAAGCCGCGACTTCCCATGCCTGATCTTTTTTTAGCCACTTGCGTACCTGCCTTTCAAAAGTTTATATCTGGGTTTTACGAATGATTTCATTAGCCAAAGCCAAGTATGCCATGGCCCCACTGGAAGATGCATCGTAATCGAGGATTGATTCGCCGTAACTCGGCGCTTCGGCCAGGCGAACATTGCGCGGCACAATGGTTTGTAAAACCTTCATGCCGAAGTGTGCGACTAATTCGTTAGAAACATCATTAGCCAAATTATTACGGCGGTCGTGCATGGTGCGCAACAGGCCGTCGATATGTAATTGCGGATTCAGCTCACCTTGCACGGTTTCAATCGTGTCCATCAAAGCGGATAAACCTTCCAAAGCAAAGTATTCGCATTGTACCGGTACTAAAATACCGTCCGCAGCTCCCAATGCATTTAAAGTCAACATATTCAAAGTAGGCGGACAATCGATCAAGATCGCATCATAGTTATCGCGCGCCTTTTTAAGAACCTTATCCAAACGCTTAGGACCTTTATCCTCATCAAGAAGCATCACTTCGGCGGCAGTCAGATCGGCATTCGACGGTAATAGATCCAAACCCGCCTGTTCAACTTCGATAACCACTTGCTTGAACTTGGCTTCGCCAATCAGCAGATCAAAAACCGTTACTTCCAAAGCATCTTTATCGACACCGATGGCGACGGTGGCATTCCCTTGCGGATCAAGATCAATTAATAGAATTTTCTTTTCCAAACGGGCCAAAGCAGCCGCCAAATTCACACTGGTTGTCGTTTTGCCAACCCCGCCTTTCTGGTTGGCAACAGCTATGACTCTTCCCACAAGAGGTTCCTAATTATTGTTTAATCAGTTTAATTAAGCGTCTATCCGCATCCAATTGCGGTACTTGCAATTCGATAATTTCGCTAACCGTAACATCTGCCGGCAGAGACAAGGTTTCATCGGTCTCCTTCTGAGCCTTCATCGCCCACCAGACACCCTTATCAGCAAGCAGGTGTCGTGTCCAAAACAACATATCGTCAATCGAAGCGAAGGCTCTGGAAATGACCGCCTGGTATAACTCCTCGGGACGGTACTCTTCCACCCGGCTATGAAATACTTGTGTCGATTTCAATCCCAATTCGGCTTTTACCTGAATCAAAAAGCGGGTCTTTTTATGATTACTGTCCAACAGGTCGATCTGGCGTTCCGGAAAGCAGATTGCCAGAGGTATTCCTGGAAGTCCGCCACCGGTACCGACATCGATCAAGCGTTCCTGCTCAATATAGGGAACAACCGCCAGACTATCGAACAGGTGCTTGACCAACATCTCCTGCGGATCACGGATCGCCGTCAAATTATAGACTTTATTCCATTTGGAAAGTAAGTTTAAGTAACCGATCAGCCGATCTACCTGCTGCCCGCCTAACTCCAGATTCAAAGCTTGCAGTCCGTTTTCCAACTGCACTTTCAAAGAACTCGACTCCATATAAAATCCTAACTAAGCGCTTTTTTGCGAACGGAATTTTTTAATTTCAATCAGCAAAATCGAAATCGCCGCCGGAGTAATTCCCTGAATTCTCGAAGCCATACCTAAATTCGCCGGTTTATGGTCACGAAGCTTCTGCTTCACTTCGTTAGACAAACCGGAAATTTTATCCAAATCCAAACCGTCGGGAATTTCCACTGCTTCGGAGCGTTTCAATTTCTCAATCTGCTCCAGCTGACGAGCGATATAGCCGGAATACTTGGCTTCAATCTCGATCAGATCAACCACCGATTCATCTTCGACTGCACTACCGAACACTTCCAATAGAGCCAAAGCGGTATACTCAACCTTCGGACGCTTCAGCAGATCGAACAGCGTCTGCTCTTTGCTTAAAGGCAAATCCATCAATGCTTCTGCCTGTTTCGCTTCCGGGTGCGCCGGATGAATCCAGGTATTTTTCAGACGGGCGACCTCTCTTTCCAATAACTCGATCTTGTTATTGAAGGCGCGCCAACGTTCGTCATCGATCAGACCCATTTCACGGGCAATCGGTGTCAAACGCTGATCGGCATTGTCTTCACGCAACATCAAACGGTACTCGGCGCGCGAAGTAAACATACGATAAGGCTCATTGGTACCCATAGTGATCAAATCATCGACCAGCACGCCCAAATAGGCTTGATCACGGGTCGGGTACCACGCTTCCTTGCCCTGAGAACGCAAACCGGCATTCAAACCGGCCAGAAGCCCTTGTGCCGCCGCTTCTTCATAACCGGTTGTCCCGTTAATCTGTCCGGCAAAGAATAACCCCTTAATCGCCTGAGTTTCCAAAGACGGTCTTAAGCCGCGCGGATCAAAGAAATCATATTCGATCGCATAGCCCGGACGCATAATCTTAGCTCTCTCCAAACCTTCCATGGAATGGACGATCTGCAATTGTGTCTCATAAGGCAAGCTGGTGGATATTCCATTCGGATACAGTTCCGTCGTCGTCAAACCTTCCGGCTCGATAAAGACCTGATGCCGATCCTTATCGGCAAAACGCATCACCTTGTCTTCAATCGACGGGCAATAACGCGGCCCGACACTGTCGATTTCACCTTGATCGGAATACATCGGCGACTGATCCAACGAAGCCATAATCGCTTCATGGGTACGCGCGTTGGTATAGGTGATATAGCAAGGAATCTGTTGCGGGTGCATTTCACGGCTGCCCATATAGGAAAATACCGGTAGCGGGTCATCGCCCGGCTGCACCTGCATACGATCGAAATCGACCGTTCGGGCATCAATTCTCGGCGGCGTTCCGGTTTTCAAGCGCCCGACCGGCAGATCCAACTCACGCAATTTAGCTGCGAGTCGATTAGCCGGTTCATCGCCGGCACGACCACCTTCATAATTCTGCAGACCAATGTGAATACGTCCTGCCAGGAAGGTTCCTGCCGTCAAAACGACCTGACGGGAATAAAATTTCAAGCCCATTTTTGTCACGACACCGGTGACATAATCGCCTTCGACAAGGATATCCTCAACCGGCTGCTGAAACAGCGTTAAATGCTCTTGGTTTTCCAAACGGGTGCGAATGGCCTGACGATATAAAACACGATCAGCTTGAGCACGGGTAGCACGGACCGCAGGTCCTTTAGATGCATTCAGAATACGAAACTGAATTCCGGCTTCGTCGATTGCCAAGGCCATGGCGCCGCCCATCGCATCGACCTCTTTGACCAAATGTCCCTTACCGATTCCACCGATCGCCGGATTACAGGACATTTGTCCTAAAGTATCGATATTATGGGTAAGCAATAAGGTTTTCTGCCCCATGCGAGCTGCAGCCAAGGCCGCTTCGGTACCTGCATGACCGCCGCCGACAACAATTACATCATAAGTTGAAAAGGCTTTATCCATCTCTAAACTCGCAATGGAGCTACGCTCCGTAACCTAACCCGGTCGGATTTTTTAAATCCGACAAATCCTTCCTGCCATCTTTAACAGGAAAGGGAACCCGTAACAATTTGTTTTAATTAAATTTTATTTGATCCACATCCGCATGACAAAGTGCGAGACTAATCGCGTATTTTACCACAAGGACTAACCCTATCTTTCCAAAAATAGGGGTGATCTAGCATTAACCAATTGATCATCTTAGGTTGAAGCAACCAAAGCGTCACGCATCTGCATAAAAGCAATTAAAAACTCGAAGAGCAGGCGCCAGAAAAGTTCCGCAAATAAAAAGGCGACTATTCCCAGCAACCACCATTTCCAAAAATTCAATTTAGCGCCGAGCAATTGCACAAATGGCGAAATAGTCGCTTTAATTTGCTCAACTTGTTCAATTGCTAACTTTCTGCGCAAATAATTCAGCACCCATACAATAAAAATCGGTAGTACTATCGCCCCGAAATAATAAAAAACGATTAAAGCTTCAATACTGATCAAACGTTTAAAACTGAGAAAATCCCACACTTCGACTCACCACTCACCATCATATTCATTACCGCCATCCAAAGTACCGACCGACCAGAAAATATTTACCTGAATTTTCCGCTTCTTTAGACAAAGGTCTATTGATTACCGATAAAAACTAATCGATGATTAGCATACATTATTCGGCAATCAATGATGAACCGTCCGGTTTATCTAAAGATGCCTTATTTGCGAGGTACTCTCTCATGATGCATTTCCCACTCAAATCTTTCTCTTTAATCGGAATTTTTAGTGCTGTATCGGTCACGCTGAGCGGTTGTTCAATGAATCCGCCTCAATCGATGATGGATGTTCAGCCCGGAGAACATTTTGTTCTTAAGCAAGCAATGACTATCCCTCCCGATTACAGCCGCCAATATATACAATATGGCCAAATCAGTGGCAATTCCCACAACCTGTACGCACCTTACTGTGATCTTGAAGTCTATCAGATGAGCAGCCAGCCACAGACGATCAATAGCGAACGTTTTAAAATCATTAAAGTGGAAATCGGTGAATCTTTTACCGCCTCGAAGAAACCGGAAACTTTACTGGCCATGAACGGACCTCTTTCGACAAATATGCTTAGTTTCGGCGGGGA
This sequence comes from Thiomicrorhabdus heinhorstiae, assembly GCF_013391765.2. Lineage (GTDB taxonomy): Bacteria > Pseudomonadota > Gammaproteobacteria > Thiomicrospirales > Thiomicrospiraceae > Thiomicrorhabdus > Thiomicrorhabdus heinhorstiae. Next base: position 29,689 of record NZ_JACBGI020000027.1, read on the forward strand.
TTACCAACGTCCTGAAAGCGTTGATTTAGTTCATCTGTATTTACAATCGGACAAGCAACCAAACGTATATCGTTTGACATGCGGCGGCTCCTTAAGCAACGGTAACTTAATGGATGCACCCGACAGCTATCGTCCTGAAAGAAAACAGATCAATCAAATCCTCGGTAGTGTCGGTAAAATTGAACCGTAATGTAAATCTCTAAACAAAAAAAGAGCCCACTAAGGGCTCTTGTAAAACGCTCTAGCAAAAACTGAATTTAAAGCCAGGTTTTGCCGTCAACCTCAATCAGATCATTGAAAGCATGCCAGCTGGCAAATGCCAGTAGCGGCATCACCACAATCATCCCAAATCCCAAAGTGGCAATCCCGGCCATAACCATTGTTCCGATCACCAATGCCCAAACAGCCATTACGCCTTTATTTTCCATCGTGACTTGCGCACTTAAAACCATTGCCGACAATACACCGATGTTATCGTCTTTAAGCAACAAAGGAATGGTTACCACACTAATCGCAAACACGAAACCAGCTACTATCGCCCCTATAACGAAAAACGCAATCATAAAGCCAATGCCCGCTTCGGAGAACAAGAAGCCCATGACTCCCTGATCGGCGTCGACAATAAGCAAAGATTGTGTCCCGACGACAACGCCGGCAATCAATGGAACGATGCGGCTCCATATCGCAATAATCGCACCCAGTGTAAAAGCAAATAACGCAAACTCCGTCAGGTTATGTCGCCACACAACCAAAGATGAAAGCAGGCTTGGTCTTTGGTTTTTTTCCAGTTGATGGGCTATGTGATATAGACCGGTTGCCAGAAACGGTGCAATCATGACAAAAGACGTCGCGATCATAAACATCAAAAACGGTGTCTGTTTGTAAGCGAGCAAAACGCCCAACACGGTGACGGTCATAAGTAAACCGTAGAATACAGACGCTAATGGAGCACGCGCCATATCCATCCAACCCAATTTCAACCATTTTCCGATTTGCGCAACACTGACATCGTGGGAAATCAGATGCTCACCGGAAACCGTATAGTGATCGTGAGCATGAATGTCTCGAACGATTGAATCTGCCATCATAAACCTCCTTGCCTAAGGGCAAATAATGTTTAAAAGCACAAGCCTAAAATTTAACTTGTTTTCCAATCATATAAAAAACCGAGAGAAACACTAAGACTTTTCGATATACATTTTTTCTATGTATATCAATGTCTTGTCTTATATAAATGAGTGCTAATAATTTACAATCGCCCGTCAGATCAGGCTTTGAGAGAAGAAAAATAACTTAAATGGAAGAGCCCAATCAAAGGCTCTTCTGCTTAGAATATTTATTGACGAAGTGTACGAGAGATATCAAACTCGTCTTCGAAATTGGATCGATACGGGTTAATATCCAAGCCGCCGCGTCGCACATAGCGAGCATAAACCGTCAGCTCAGTTGGTGCACAGCGCTGCATAATATCACTAAAAACACGCTCAACACATTGCTCGTGAAATTCATTATGCTCACGGAATGAAATAATGTATTTCAAAAGCCCTTCACGGTTAATTCGCTGACCGCTATAACGAATCACGATCGATCCCCAGTCAGGCTGGGAAGTAACCAGGCAATTCGACTTGAGCAGATGGCTGTTGACCTCCTCAAGCTCAACCAGTTCATCTTCTACCTTTAGTAGTGACGGCTTGACCGTATAATCTGAAACCTCGATATCCAAATCATCCAGATTTTCACCGGGTAAATCGCCAAACAGTAGTTCATGACCGCCCAATTTACGAAAGTCGACTGTAACAGCCTCACCACTCGCAGCAGACAGATCCTTTTCCATCACCTCGATTACTTCCTCTTCCGAAGCAAAGCGCGAGCCGTTAAAACTATTTAAATACAGCTTGAAGGATTTTGATTCTATTAAATTTGCTGAAGTCGCCTGAAAGGCAAAATCGGCAATGCGAACTTCAGGTCTGCCTTTGGGATTAAGCCAGGAAACTTCGAATGCCGTCCAAATATCCAAACCATTAAACGGTAGTGCCTGTTCATCAATACCCAGCTCAAATCGTTTCTCCTGACGCGGAATCGGGAAAAGTAAATCAGGGCTGTAAATATTGCAATATGGCGTTTCTCGCCCCAATAAGCTCGAATTTGCGGTACCTTTTTTTAAATCAGAAGAAGTCATCAGCTACCCACATCGAAATTACGTAAAGCGGAACGGAAGGAATTAAATGGGTTCAAAATCGCATCGGCCAAAATAATCCCATAACCCAGCCAGTGAAAAAAACCGATTTCCTTATCAGGAGAAAAATACATATAGGTTAACAAAGCGGTCGATAAAATAACGGCGATCACTGCCCAAATCAGGTCCATCAGAAAGCCCATAGGACTGACATCGACCGATTTAACCATTTCAACAAAAAGAACCACTACCGCCATGGTAATAAACGCATAACCATATACCGTATTATCTAATGGCCAGCCAAAGCGATCCGCCAAAAACAAAAAACCAATCACCGCAAACATCCACGGAAATTTAGAAATACTTTTAAACAGACTATCCGGATTTTTTTTAGTCACGCTGACGCTACTCATACAAGCAATCTTCTTTTAATGTAGTTAATCGATTTAAAGGATTTAATCTAAAAGATAAGGCCCTATAACACAAGAACCTTTTAAGGAAACCGACTTTTCACAGGGCAATAAAAAAGCCCCGTTAGAATACACTAACAGGGCTTTGGGATATAAGCTTGGCGATGACCTACTCTCACATGGGACCTCCCACACTACCATCGGCGCTAAGACGTTTCACTTCTGAGTTCGGGAAGGGATCAGGTGGTTCCATCTTGCTATGTTCACCAAGCAAT
>NZ_JACBGI020000028.1 GCF_013391765.2 Thiomicrorhabdus heinhorstiae
GGTTCCAAATGGAACGGCGCCGTTTTTATTTGTCATCTAAAACCTGTAAATTACAGCAAGACTTTTTCCACCCCACCCTCTTTCAGACGTTTAGTGAACTGGTCTTTCCAGTCATCGCCCATACGCTGCTTGGCAAGTTCGACAACAATATAGTCGGTTTTCAAACCGGTTTCGTCTTCATAGCGGTTCAACCCTTGCTGACAGGCAGGACATGAAGTCAATACCTTGACGTTACCGTCTTTAGCCCGCTCTTCACCGGTCAAATCCTTGATCCCCTGCTTCAGCTCTATCGCCTTGCGGAAACGCAACTGAGTGGAAATATCCGGACGCGCCGTCGCCAAAGTACCGGCTTCGGAACAGCAGCGATCCGACAGATTAACTTCTTCCGTCTTCAAAAGATCCTTGGTGACTTTAGTACCATCCATAATCTTCATCGGATCATGACATGGAGCATGATATAGATATTTCACGCCGGAAGCATTCTCGACCGACATGCCTTTTTCCAGCAGATATTCGTGGATATCCATTAAACGGCAACCCGGGAAAATTTTGCCAAACTCATACTTCAACAGCTGATCCATACAAGTACCGCACGAAACGATAACTGTCTTGATATCCATATAGTTCAAGGTGTTGGCAACGCGGTGGAACAAAGCACGGTTTTCGGCGGTAATCTGCGCCCCTTTGTCCGCTTGTCCGGCTGCCGTCTGCGGATAACCACAGCATAGATAGCCGGGAGGAAGCACGGTTTGCGCACCGGATTCAGCCAGCATGGCGATGGTCGCCAGACCAATATCACTGAACAGGCGTTCGGAACCACAGCCAGGAAAATAGAAAACCGCATCCGAATCGTCGGAAACATATTCCGGGCGGCTGACAATCGGTATCATGTGACTCTCTTCCAAGCCCAGCAAAGCACGCATAGTCGGCTGGTTAGGCCCGGTATTCAACGGCTTGCGAACAAAGTTGATTACTTGCTGCTGAACCGGAGCAATCTTCGAAGTACGCGCCGGAATCTCAGCGGAAGAACTTTTGACCAGACCAAACGTTTTTGCCACCTTGTGTCCAAGCGTAATAAATACCGAACTCCAACCAATCATCGCCTTACGCAGGAAATTAACGCTTGACGGCTTTTTGGTATTCAGGAACCATAACGCCATTTTGGTAGTGATCGAGAAGCGTTTCTGTCCCATATTAGTCAGAATATTACGCATACGGATCGAAACGTCACCGAAATCGATATTCACCGGACACGGCGTCTCGCACTTGTGACAAGTGGTACAGTGATCGGCCACGTCATTCATGGCTTCAAAGTGCTGCAACGAGATGCCACGACGCGTCTGCTCTTCGTACAAGAAGGCTTCGATCACCTGACCGGTTGCCAGAATCTTGTTACGCGGTGAATACAGCAAGTTGGCACGCGGAATATGCGTTTGACAGACCGGCTTGCACTTGCCGCAGCGCAGACAGTCCTTAATGTCGTTATTCAACTCATCCAACTCACTGGCTTCAAGAATAATCGCTTCCTGCTGTACCAAGCTCAAAGATGGGGTATAGGCATTCTGCAGACCGGAGCCCGGCATCAATTTCCCACGGTTGAAATGACCTTGCGGATCAATGTCGTTTTTGTATTTGACGAAGGCTTCGATCTTCTCTTGTTCCAGATATTGAAACTTAGTCAAACCGATACCGTGCTCGCCGGAAATAACCCCTCCCAAACGGTGGGCGATTTCCATAATCCGGTCAACGACCTTATCCGCCAGCTGAACCATCTCATAGTTACCGGAATGCACCGGAATATTGGTGTGGATATTACCGTCACCGGCATGCATGTGCAGAGCGACAAACAAACGTGCGTTACGCAATTCGGCGTGGATTTGATCCAGACGCAGCAACATAGGCTCGAAATCATGCCCCATAAACTTATCGGTCAGGAAGTGTTTCACCTCTTTGCGATATGAGACTTTGATTTCGCGACGCAGGAACAGGTTCAGAATCGTATCGCCTTCCCGTAACAATGATTGGTCCAGTTCCGGTATCAAATCGAGATGCGTCTGTGCCGGTTCATCCAGATTCTCCAGCAGACTTGTCCAACGCTCTTCAACTTCCTGTAAACGCAGCAACGCACGTTCGACCTTACCTTTGAAGAAATTGGTCGGCCCTTGGACGTCTTCAAAATCGTCTTCTTGAGTAAATTCCGGAATATCGCCACGGAAATAGACTTGGAAAGCCGCCAGAATATCCAGTTTGTTGCGGATCGACATCTCGATATTAATCTTCTCGATCTCGCTGTTGTACTCGTTCAGACGTTCCAGCGGAATAACCACGTCTTCGTTAACCTTGAAGGCGTTGGTATGCGCAGAAATCGCCGCGGTACGCGAACGATCCAGCCAGAAACGCTTACGCGCTTCTTCACTGACGGCGATAAATCCTTCGGCGTCGCGCTTATTGGCCAATTCGACGATTTCGGTACAGGTCTTGGCAACTTCAAAACCGTTTTCACCGCAGATATCCGCCAACAGGATCATTTTCGGCAGTTCGTTGCGATCCGCTTTGGTGTTGTACTTAACCGCGCGGATATAGCGTTCGTCCAGATGCTCCAGACCGGCCAGCAAAATCCCTTCGGGTTTCTTCGCTTCGACATAATCGATGATTTCAACGATTGCCGGAACCGCCAAACTCAAGTCGGTACCGAAAAACTCCAGACACACCGTACGCGTATGACTCGGCATGCGATGCACGATAAACCGCGCAGAAGTGATCAGACCGTCACAGCCCTCTTTCTGAATTCCCGGCAAACCGCTTAGGAATTTATCGGTTACATCCTTACCTAAACCGGCCTGACGGAATGACGACCCGGGAATTTTCAAACGTTCGCTTTTGCCGATCTGGGTTTTACCATCCTTCTCGTAGCGACGAATGTCAAATATGACCGTCTGCTGATCCTGCAACTTTCCGAGGTTGTGGTTGACGCGTTCGACTTCCAGCCATTTCGCATCCGGGGTCACCATTTTCCACGATGCCAGATTATCCAGAGTTGTCCCCCACAAAACCGCCTTTTTACCGCCGGCATTCATCGAGATATTACCACCGATGGTGGAAGCATCCTGTGAAGTCGGGTCAACTGCAAAGGTATAACCAAAAGCCTCGGCACGCTCGGAAACTCGACGAGTCACAACGCCGGCACCGGTACGAATGGTCGGCACCTTACCGATCATCGGCAATTCAGTGTGCTCGACCAAACTCATGAATTCCAGTTTTTCGGTATTGATTACTGCCGTATGCTGATGCAGTGGAATCGCACCACCAGTGTAACCGGTCCCGCCCCCACGAGGAATAATCGTCAAACCTAAGTCGATACAGGCTTGGACCATTTCGACGGTTTCTTCCTCGGTATCCGGGTGAAGAACCACCAACGGCAGCTCGACACGCCAGTCGGTGGCATCGGTTGCATGGGAAACTCGCGCCAAACCGCTGAAATCGACATTGTCGTCACGGGTGATTTTTTTGAAACGTCGGCTGACTTTTCCGCGCAGTTTGACCTGTTCAGGGAACCATTCGGCAAATTCATCTACCGCCTTACGAACCGCGTTCAGAAGTTTTTCGGCTTCTTCATTACCGTTCAAACGCCCTTGAACGGCTTTCAGACGGTGATAAAGCGCATCAACCAGCGCAGAACGACGTTTCGGATTTTCAATCAGATCGTTCTGAATGTACGGATTACGGCTGATAACCCACATGTCACCTAGGACTTCAAACAGCATGCGCGCCGAGCGACCGGTATTACGGCATTCGCGCAGAGACTCGATGGTCTGCCAACACGACCCACCCAAAAATCTCAACACGATCTCTTTATCGGAAAAAGAGGTGTAGTTATAGGGGATCTCACGAATACGTTTGGTCGGGTTTGGACTCATGGTATTGTTTAAACTCTCTTGAAGTTATCAAATATAAACGAATAGGGTGATCTTCTTAAAATGCCTTTATCCTGAACACTTCAAAGAAGATCGGATTCGGCCTTTACTGACGACGTTTAGGCTGTTTTTTCTTTTTTGTTTTTTTCATTGCCGAAAAAGCGGACTCGTCTTTTTTGGTTGTCGAACGCGTTTTCTGTTTGTTTTTCCGTCCTTCGAACGGGTTTTCCGAGGCTTTGAACTCAACACTTACCGGCGTCCCTACCCACTTGAAGGCCTTGCGGAAAACGTTGATCAAATATTTGGTATACGCCTGCGGCAGCTTATCAACCTGGTTACCGTGAATAATCACTCGCGGCGGATTCAAGCCACCCAAATGCGCATAGCGCAACTTGACACGGCGACCGGCGATCAATGGCGGCTGATGTTCCAATACCGCCTGTTCCAACACTCGGTTAAGATCCGAAGTGCTGACGCGCTTAAAGGCCGCGCTATGCACCGCCTGAATCGTCTTGAACAGATCGCCGACCCCGGTTCCGTGCAAAGCGGAAATCAGGTGCTGTTTGGCATAATCGGCAAATTGCAGTCGGTAACTCAATTCGTTCTTGACCCACTGGCGCTGGTCGGAACTCAGGTTATCCCATTTATTCACCGCCAAAACCAAACCGCGACCGGATTCAATCGCCAAGCCCAACAGAGTCAGATCCTGATCGGTCAGACCTTCTGAACCGTCAATGAGCAAAATTACGACATGCGACTCTTCCATCGCCTCGATCGCTTTTACGATACTGAATTTTTCGATCTTTTCTTTGATATTTTTACGACGGCGCACCCCGGCAGTATCGATTAAAGTATACTCCTGCTCGCCGCGTTTAAAAGGTACAAAAATACTGTCGCGCGTCGTACCCGGCATATCGAAAGCAACCACGCGCTCTTCGCCGATCATGCGGTTGATCAAAGTCGACTTGCCGACGTTCGGACGTCCAATAACCGCCACGCGAATTCCCGGGTGTTCATCGGCGTCGAACTCGTCCTGTTCCTCTTTTTCCGACAGCTCGGAAAGCACCTTATCCACCGCATAGGCAACATTATCACCATGCGCCGAAGAGATTGCGATCGGATCGCCCAGGCCAAGCTGGAAAAACTCCGAATTCGCCAAAGCGTGATCGTAACCTTCCGCCTTATTGACCAATACCTGAACCGGTTTGTCGAATAATCGGATATAGTTGGCAATCACCTCATCCGCTGGAATCAAGCCCTGGCGGCCATCGACCAGAAACAGAATCGCATCGGCTTCTTCCAGAGCCACGCGCACCTGACCGGCCATTAACGGATCAACACCTTCGATTTCACCGCTCAGACCACCGGTATCCACCACAATATAAGGAATGGAACCGACACGCCCGGTACCGTATTGACGGTCTCGGGTTAATCCCGGGTAGTCGGCGACAATCGCATCGCGGCTACGCGTCAAACGGTTGAACAGCGTAGACTTACCGACATTCGGTCTCCCGACTAAGGCAATAACGGGTTTACTCATTCAGCATCCGCCTTCTTATCATCTCCGGCCAATTCAGCACGGAACAGACTCAAATTCGAAGGTACAACATTATAACTGGTCACCAAACCGTCACCGTCCAAAACGTACAGGCGTTTTCCTTCGACCATCACTTTCAGAATGCGATCACCTTCGCCGTATTCATTACTATGTTTGGCACGTGCGTATTCGATCCCTTGCAGTTTATTCACCCAGTGCAAATAACCCCAACCATCGGAAAGCAGCAGTTGATCGCCGTACAAATGCAGGTCACCCACCAGACGCTGTTTAAACGCGGCCTGCTTCCATAAAGGCGCACCGGTCATCAGATCGAAAGCCTGCAACACACCCTCTTCGTCGACGGCATACAACGCCTTATCATCCGCGACAAAATCGCGATATCCGGAAAGGTTTTTTACAAAGTAGAAATCCCCGTTCAGCGGATTAATCGACGCCAACTTACCGTGAAAACCAAGTGCATACAGACGGTTGTCCTTCATCACCAGATTCGCCTGAATATCGACTATACGCTCCAAATCGGTACGCCCTTTCGGCGAGGCAATACGGGTTTCCCACAACAATTCCCCGGTAATCGCCGATAACGCCTGAACCACACCGGATTCCCAAGCGACAAACACATAATCTTCTACAACCAGAACATCCGGAGAACCGCGTAAAGACAATTTCGGAACCTGGTTTTCGTTGGCCCAGACAACCGAACCGTCTTTAAGATTCAAGGCATACAATTTACCGTCTACGGTACGCGTATAAATCTTGTCTCCGGAAACCGTCGGACGGCTGATCACTTCGCTGGATAATTGAGTCTGCCACAGCAAACCGCCATTCTCTTTGGACAACGCTTTCAGCATTCCCTTGGAAGTTCCGATCAATAACTCGTCGCCAGACAACGTCGGCCCGGAAACGACGTGCTCGTCAAAGCGAGCCTGCCACTCGACCTGATCCGTCCAGCGACTGCGGTTTTCCTTGTGAAGAGCGACGACATAACCTTCGCTGTTCGCGATATAAACCGCCTGATCGTCTTCGGAAAATGCCAGACCGCGAGCATCCAGATTCGGTAAAGACGACAGAGAAACTTCCCAGTTTTTATGCAGAGAATAAGGTGATTCCAGAGGAACCAACGGCGTTGGCTCTGGTATATTTGCGTTCGACGAACAACCGCCCAATAACACGGCGGAGAGTAACAGCAAGCGAATTTTCATGAAATATCAGGTTCCTTATTTCTCTTAATCCCGTTACTGAAACCTCAAGAATAACGGGGGGTTCAAATTCTAATTTTCTGCGGCCCGACAACTAAAACGCCCCACCGTTAAAAGGTGAGGCTTTTTTAATCTACGCCAGATTTTAGCCTATCGGCCAGAGCGGTTACTTAAGTACGTATTTAACTTAAGTCATCCAATTGAATCTGCGCCAGACCGCGTAAATTCTGCTCCGAACCGGAGTTGTCCAAAACCGCTTGGAAAGCGCTACGCGCTTCCTCTTTCTGGTCCAGCTTCAGGGCGTACAACCCCTTGACATAAGCCAAGTAAGCCGACTCTTGCGTAGTCAACTTCTCGGCTTGCAGAGCCTGCACCAAAGCATTTGCCTGATCGTTTTTACCTTGATCGATAGAAACTCTTAACAGACGCAATTGGGCAACGCGACGGATTTCGGCATCTTTAGCTTGATCAATGACCCACTGTAACTGAGACTCGGCAGTGTCCATATCGCCTTTTTCAAAGCTGAATTTGGCGTGCAACAAAGCAGCCCCCCAAGCATAAGGGCTATCGGGCTGCTCCTGCTCCAATTTCAAAGCTTCGCGGGAAACTTCGCCGAACTTGCCCTGGTCATTACTTAACTGCAGCATTTCATACACAGAAGATGCATTGGCGGCATTTACATACTGGCTGTTCTGCCAGTAACGCCAACCCGCTACCGCAACGGCAACAACCAGCACCGAAGTGATAATACTGTTACCGTTTTTCTTCCACCAGGACTTGATGGCATCAATCTGTTCGTCTTCCGTTTCGTAACGGCTCATTGCATCATCCCCTATCTTCTTTAGAGTATTGAAATCTTAATGTTGTTAAATTACGTCGTTCAGGCAAACAACTGTGCAAGTTTATCGCAGAGCTGATCCCAATCGACGGTTTGCTGTTCTTCGTCCAGGCGCAATGGCTTAAGGGCCACTTTATGCTCTTGCACTTCCTGCTCGCCTAGAACAATCGCATAAGAAGCTCCGGACTTATCCGCTTTCTTAAACTGGCTCTTAAAGCTTCCGCCACCCATGTTCATTTGAATTTTCAAATCCGGCAAAGCATCACGAATCATTTCCGAAATCACCATACCCGGACGTTCGGTTCCTTCGCCCACCAGAACCATATAAATATCCGGTTGGGCTTGAGGTGGAACTTTATCATGGTCCATCAGCAATGCTGCCAGACGCTCGATTCCCATTGCAAAACCGACTGCCGGAGTCGATTTACCGCCAATCTGTTCAACCAGACCATCGTAACGCCCGCCGGCACAGACCGTCCCTTGCGCACCCAATTCGGAGGTAACCCATTCGAAAACGGTACGATTGTAGTAATCCAAGCCGCGAACCAGATTAGGATTCACGACATAGTCGATTCCCAAATCGTCCAGATGCGCTTTTAGTTTTTCGAAATGCTCGACCGATTCGTCGTCCAGATGATCGATCAATTTAGGCGCATCGGCCACGATCTCTGCCATATCCGGATTTTTGCTGTCCAAGACTCGCAAAGGATTGGTTTCCAGGCGGCGTAAACTATCTTCGTCCAGCTTTTCTTTATGCCCGGTCAGATACTCGACCAGAATTTCACGATACTCGGCACGGGCCTGTTGATTACCCAGAGAGTTTAATTGCAGCTCAAGGTTTTCCAAACCAAGACGTTCCCACAAGCGGGCCGACAATACAATCAATTCCGCATCGATATCCGGCCCTTGCAAACCAAAGACTTCAACACCGAATTGGTGAAACTGACGGTAGCGCCCCTTCTGCGGGCGCTCATACCGGAACATCGGCCCGGTATAGTAAAGTTTCTGAATCTGATTGTGCGTTAGGCCGTTCTGAATAACGGCACGAACACAACCCGCCGTACCTTCAGGACGTAAAGTCAGACTGTCACCGTTGCGATCTTCAAAGGTGTACATCTCTTTTTCCACGATATCGGTTACTTCTCCGATGGAGCGTGAAAATAGCTGGGTTTTTTCAACAATCGGCAAACGAATCGAGCGATAGCCGTACTGTTTTAAAGTTTCTTCCGCAGTGGAAATCAAAAAATCAAACGCATCCGCATCGGCAGCAAAAATATCATTCATGCCTCGGATGGCCGAAATTTGTTTTGTCATGGTTATTAAAAACTCTTTATCTTTATTATTTTTCATCCGGTTACAGGCTTCATCAACCGGATAAACGAGGAACTATTCAACCGGTGTTGGCGTCAAGACCGGTGCTTCTTGCTGACTATTGTTCGGCAACTGAATCGTGTCCGCGGAATTCGAGCCGGACTGTTTTGTCGGCCACACCAGCCACACCAGAAAGCCCAACATGGCCACGATGGAAATCGCCACTAAAAACTTCACGAACGATTCACTTACCAGCGGCTTCTGCGTTGAATAGCGATAACGATCAACCGAGTGCAAATCACTGCTGACATTGTCGTTATTGGCGAAGTAATGTTCGAATTGAGCATCGTCCAAACCAAGAAGCTTGGCATAGTTACGCACATAGCCGCGCTCGAAAGGCGATAAATTGGTTGGATCGAAAGAATCGCTTTCCATTTTTTCGATACGTTCGATCGACAGATTTAACTGGGCAGATACCGCGTCCAAACTTAAACTCTGTTCTTCACGCGCTTTTAACAGCAAATCCCCCAAAGGAGGCTGAGCTTGAATCGTTTTTTCAGTCATTATCGCTAACCAATTTTAAATTTAAACTAAACAGCTTATTTTCTCACTTTCATCAGGCATCAACCATGAAGAAAGCCTTCTTTTTTATGCCTGCAATCGACAAACATCGATTTAATTCGAAAACTCGACCCGATGCAAGGTTCTTTTCGTTCTATCCGTCACTTTCCCGGCCAGCTGACCGCAGGCGGCATCGATATCGTCACCACGGGTTTTGCGCACGGTCACGTTCAATCCTGCCTGTTCCAGCACTTCTCTGAAACGATGGATGGCATTATTGGATGAACGGCGATATTCAGTATTCGGAAACGGATTGAACGGAATCAAATTTACCTTACAGGCCAAACCTTTAAGTAACTCCGCCAACTGCTGTGCATGTTCCAGGCGGTCATTGACTTTATCCAGCATGACATACTCAACCGTCACGTGTTTTTTACTGTGACCGCCTTCAACGAAACGATGCAGGCTAGGCATTAACACTTCAAGCGGGTATTTCTGGTTGATCGGCACCAGAATATCCCGCAGAGGATTATTCGGCGCATGCAGTGAAATCGCCAGACTGACGTCTACCTCTTCCTTGATCATATCGATCGCAGGAACCACACCGGCAGTACTGATCGTCACACGGCGTTTGGATAAACCGTAAGCAAAATCATCCATAAGAATACGCGCTGCCGGAAAGACATGCTTGACATTCAACAGCGGCTCGCCCATTCCCATAAATACAACATTGGAAATGCGGCGCTCTTCCTTAGGCTTGCAACCTAGAGCTTTGTTCGCTACCCACATCTGGGCGATGATTTCCCAGTTCTCCAAGTTACGGTTGAATCCCTGCTGCCCTGTGGAGCAGAAACGACATTCCAAAGCGCATCCCACCTGAGAGGAGATACACAAGGTTCCACGATTGGCTTCGGGAATGAAAACGGTTTCGACCGAATTATGGTTATCGACTTCCAGCAACCATTTAATGGTACCGTCTTCGGAATACTGCTCAGCAACGATCTTGGGAGTTCGGATCTGCGCAACCGCTTTCAGCTTATCGCGCAGCGATTTGCTCAAATTGGTCATTTCATCGAAATCGCTAATACCAAACTGATGAATCCACTTCATCACCTGGCCGGCTCGGAACGGTTTTTCACCGATATCGGCAAAAAAGGCTTCCATCGCTTGGCGATCCATTCCCAGCAGATCGACCTTTTCCTTAGACGCTGATAATTCTATTGCGGTCATTAATCGCGCTCACACAACTCTTCCGGAGCGAAAAAATAGGCGATTTCACGCTCGGCACTGGCAACCGAATCAGAACCGTGAACGCTGTTTTCACGAACCGATAGAGCAAAATCCGCACGAATGGTTCCCTCTTCCGCTTTCGCAGGATCGGTCACACCCATTACTCGGCGGTTAACGGTAATCGCATCTTCACCCTGCAACACTTGAACAATCACCGGTGCGGAGATCATGTACTCAATCAAAGGCTCGTAAAAATCGCGCCCTTTATGCTCGGCATAAAAACCTTCGGCTTGCTCTCTGTCCAGACGAATCATTTTAGAAGCAACCACTGACAATCCATTGCTTTCCAAACGTTGTAAAATCGATCCGATCAGGTTTCTTGTGACCGCATCGGGTTTAATAATTGAGAAGGTCCGTTCCACTTCATTATTCCCCATAAAAAACTGTGGGGTTATTTTAACAACTATTCACTGCAGCTGCAGAAAAACAAAACCCCGGCATCGGCCGGGGCAGTTTCAGATTATTCAGGCCGAAATTTATACGGTAAAAGATTCGCCGCAACCGCAACTGTCTTTAACATTCGGATTATTGAATTCGAAACCTTCATTCAGCAAACTCTCTTGAACATAGTCGATTTCCATACCGTCGATATTCAGCAGACTTTTTGCATCGACCACCACTTGAGTACCGAAGCTTTCAAAAACTTCGTCATTACCGGTTATCTCATCGGCATAGTCAACGACATAAGCAAAGCCCGCACAACCGCTGACTTTTGTCGACACACGCAGACCCAATCCGTGGCCGCGCTTATCAATCATTTTTTTAACTCTGTCGGATGCCGCTTGCGTTAAGGTTACCGCCATAATTTTCCCCTTTTACTTTGCAAACCGCGCTTTATCAACTAAAGCGTATCTCTTTTAGCTGAGCGTTTTGCTGATTATGTTTTTTATCAATAATGGTTTGCAGTGTAATGCCTTTTAAGAAGCTGTCAATATTCTCACTCAGCTCGCTCCACAACTCGTGTGACAAACACTCTTCCCCACCATGGCAATTCTGTTTTCCGGCACATTTTCGTGCGTCCACAGACTCGTCCACTGCGCGAATAATATCGCTGACGGAAATATCCGCCGCCTCTTTGCTGAGGCGATACCCGCCGCCAGGACCGCGCGCACTGGAAACCAGATCCGCTTTTTTCAACTTTGCGAACAACTGCTCCAAATAGGATAGAGAGATTCCCTGACGATCCGAAATCAATGATAAAGTGATCGCCCCCTTCTCCTGATTCAAAGCGATATCAATCATAGCTGTGACCGCATAGCGTCCCTTCGACGTTAATTTCATATTCTCTCTTTTCCAGCGGATTTAATAACATTTGCCGCAAAATTTTATAATAACCAAGTAAATAACTCAACTATTAATTACCATCTTAAATCCGTGGTTATTTACCACCATGCAAAACTCTTTAAGCCCGCAATAAAAACCCTTAATTCTTGTTCTTCAAATGCGCAGCTTGCTGCGGATCATCCGGTTCCAAAACCGCATCGTCCAGATCCGGCAGACGAATATCGACCGCTTCCCCCCCCACTTTCTCAAGGGCCGCTGCCAAACGCTCGAGCTTTTCATCCTGAACCTGAATATGATCCAGCAAACTATAAATCGCTTTTTCCACAGGGTCGGTCATATCCTGGCTGACACCGTAAGCATCAAAACCGATCTTCTCAGCCATCTTGGCGCGACGTTTTTCTCGTTCGTCATTTTTCGGAGTCACGACACGCCCGGGAATTCCGACCACAGTTTTATCCGCCTCTACCGCCTTGACTACCACAGCGTTTGAACCGATGCGCACATTGTCACCAATCTCGATCGGCCCCAAGACTTTCGCTCCGGCGCCGACAACCACACCATTACCCAAAGTCGGGTGTCGCTTGCCTTTCTGCCAGGAAGTGCCGCCCAACGTCACACCATGATACAAGGTACAGTCGTTACCGATTTCCGCCGTTTCACCGATCACGACACCCATACCATGATCGATAAAAAAGCGCTCTCCGATCTTGGCAGCCGGATGAATCTCAATTCCGGTAAACCAACGTGCAAAAGTGGAAATCCAACGCGACAGCCACTTCAACTTCCAACCCCATAAACGATGCGCCAGACGATAGAACAACAAGGCGTGCAATCCCGGATAAGTTGTTAGCACCTCAAATGTATTACGCGCAGCCGGATCGCGGTCAAACACGCAATTAATGTCCGATCTTAGTCGCTCAAACACGCTCATCTCCTTGAGAACCTATGGCCTTTCTCTGGGCCGCAGTTAAAATTCCACGCAGGATATCAATCTCTTTGACATCCAATTGCGAACGATTAAAAAGGCGTCGCATCCGTCGCATAAAACGCGCGTTCTTCGCCGGGTCTAGAAACTCGATATCCTGTAATGCCTGATACAGGTGATCGTAAAACCCTTCCAGCTGCTCGGTGGTCGCCAGCTTGTGTCGATACCCTTTTCGATGCACCGACTCGATTTGCGTCGCCATCAGGCATTCGTAGGCAAACACCTGCACCGCCGCACCGAGATTTAAAGAACTGTAGGTCGGATTGGTCGGAATGTGTGCCAGATAGTGACACAAATCCATTTCCTCATTACTCAAACCGGAATCCTCGCGACCGAAAACCAAAGCCACTTCCGTCGTTTCCGCCGTCTTAAGAGCCAAATCGGCCGTCTCGCGAACATCCAATTGCGGCCAGGACACTTTTCGCAGACGGGCGCTGGCACCAACCACCAGCCCGGTTCCTTTGATCGCCTCCGGCAAGTTCTCGGCCACTTGAGCGTTATTCAGGATATCCGCAGCACTTGAAGCTCGCGTGGAAGCTTCCTGAGACGGAAAATCGCAGCGAGGCTTGACCAATACCAGTTGGCTCAAGCCCATATTTTTCATGGCCCGCGCGACGCTGCCGATATTTCCGGGATGAGAGGTTCCTATCAGCACAATGCGAATATTCGCCAAGAGAGGGTTTTGAGTGTAATCTTCTATCATCTGCGTTATGCCCGCACACCTTTTCCGTTATAATTTCGTTCGTTTTTTTATCTGAGCGAAATATTTTACCCGCTCACCAACGGATTCGCACCCAAGTCACCAAAATTTAAAAGGTTTCAGCATGCACCCTCTAGTTAATATCGCCACTCAAGCCGCTCTGGAAGCCGGTGAAATCATCCGTCATTACCAGGAACATATTGATCAGCTAGACATCGAGTCTAAAGGCAAAAACGATTATGTCAGCCAGGTGGATAAACAGGCAGAAAACGCCATTATCCAGACTATTCGTAAATATCATCCGAATCACGCCATTCTTGCCGAAGAAAGTGGACGCCAGGGCAAAGAGAATCAAGGGGTCGAGTGGATCATCGACCCGCTGGACGGTACCACTAACTTCCTGCATCAGTTTCCGCAATTCAGCATTTCCATCGCCGTAAGGGAAAAAGGAAAATTGCAGCATGCCGTCATTTATGATCCGATGCGTGACGAAATGTTTACTGCCAGCCGAGGCCAGGGTGCTTTTTTGAATAACCGCCGAATTCGAGTCAGCGAACAGAAAGATCTGGATGATTCCTTGCTGGCAACCGGCTTCCCGTATCATGATTTCAGTTATATTGACAGCTACCTTGCCAGCTTCAAAAGTTTTATGCAACAAACTGCAGGAATTCGTCGCGCGGGATCGGCGGCTCTGGATCTGGCTTATGTAGCTTGCGGCCGAGTGGATGGTTTCTGGGAGTTCAACCTAAAACCTTGGGACATCGCTGCAGGAGTCTTGCTGATCAAGGAAGCAGGTGGACTGGCTACCGACTTCAACGGCGGAGAGAATTTTCTGGACAGCGGCAATATTATGGCGGCCAATCCGAAGCTCTATAAACAGATGGCCAAAGTGATTGGTCAGACGGTTCCTGCAGAGCACAGAGCCTGATTACACGACACTCAAACAAAGGATTAAGAGAGAGGCCGTGACATCAGGATCGCGTCCTCTTTTCCTTCGACTAAAGACTGCGTCTCTTCATCCCACTGACGGCAACGGTAATAGTCCTTGCGCACGCCATCTTCATTAAAGTCACTGCCTAAATACAGGCGTCGACCGGCTGAGTTCGAGTCGCGCACTTCCAGAAACACGATTCGGAACTCGCCCTCGGACAACCGCTCCAGCAAAACTTCAAGCGCTTTTTTACCAACACCTTTCCCCTGAAAAGCAGGCGCGATACAAAAATTCAGCAGCTCCACTTCGTCCAGAACGGTCAAACAACAGGCATACCCGATAATCTCGTCATTATCGCGACAAAACACATAGTTCAAACCACGATCAAGGCTGTTTTCGAATCCGCGCACGCTCCAGGGAAAATCGTAGCAGCGCTGCTCGATCGCCAAAACGGGTTCAAGATCGGATTGATCCATATTGCGCATATAAGAGAACAAGCATCAAGCCTCTTGAAATGCCTTATAAAGCGTTTCGTAACATTGCTGTTTTGCATATGGATCATGCAACATGTCCTGCAAACTCGGAATTGTCACCAGTTCCATTCCCTCGGAAAGCTGGTCAGCTAACGGATTATCATCAACACTCAAAACTCGTTCCACACCCATTTCCAGCAACTCATCAAACACGGCAAAAACCGCCTCCTCACTCACCAGATGCGAGCTGTCGTAGAACATGACATTTCGATCATGCCAATCGAAAGCCGCTAAAATATTTTTCCACAACTGCCAGGCTAAATCATCCTCGTTTTCCCAGACGGCACTTAAATCCGGACCAATCAATATTAAGGGGGATTCTTCAGCCGCAAAAACTTCCGTTTGCTTTCCAGCGACAGGACTCGGCACTTGGGACTCGATTTGTTCTGATGCTTCGAGGTACTGCACTTCGGACTCAGAAATCGAACCCGATTCCTCGACACGGGTAAACAATTCCCGGTCCGCTCGCCACTGCTGCACACCTATCTGCGTGTAAAAATCGGCTGAAAAACTCAGTTTAGACATCGAACCTCAAGACAATATCGTTTAAACACCAACACAAATCGATTTATACCGTCGTTTGCGGATGCGCTCGCGTTTCGGATTCAAGCTTGTTCAATGCATTGATATAAGCCTTTGCCGAAGCAGTCACGATATCGGTATCCGAACCCTGCCCGTTGACGATGCGCCCACCCTTTTCCAAACGAACTGCCGTTTCGCCCATCGAGTCGGTACCGTTGGTCACATTGCTAACCGAATACAGTTCTAATGAAGCCCCAGATTCCACCATCGACTCAATTGCTTTAAAGGTGGCATCGACCACGCCGCTGCCGTAAGACAGAGCACTGACTTCCTGACCTTTAACCCACAAAGTCACTTCCGCCTGCGGATCTTCGCCGGTTTCGGTAGAGACCTTCAACGAAATCAGACGGTAGTTTTCATTTTCAACACGCTGAATATTATTATCGGTGACCAGCGACTGCAGATCTTCATCATAGATTTCATGCTTGCGATCCGCCAACTCTTTAAAGCGGCCGAAAGCGTCGTTAAGCTCCTGCTCGGTTTCAAATTCGATCCCCAGCTCTTCCAAACGAGTCTTGAAGGCGTTACGACCGGAATGTTTCCCCATCACCATCTTATTGGTACTCCAGCCCACATCTTCAGCACGCATAATCTCATAGGTTTCACGATGCTTAAGAACGCCATCCTGATGAATCCCCGACTCGTGCGCAAAAGCATTAGCTCCAACAATCGCCTTGTTAGGTTGTACCGCAAACCCGGTGATATTCGACACCAGGCGCGATGCCGCTAAAATTTCCTGAGTGCGAATACGAGTGTCGACGTCAAAAATATCCTGACGGGTTTTGACCGCCATGACGATCTCTTCCAAAGCGGTATTACCGGCACGCTCACCCAAACCGTTAATCGTACACTCTACCTGTCGAGCACCGTTTTCAACTGCTGCCAAAGAGTTCGCAACCGCCAGACCCAGGTCATTATGGCAGTGCGCCGAGAAGATCGCCTGATCCGAGTTTGGAATACGCTCAAGCAACTCTCTAAATAACAAACCGAACTGCTTCGGAACGTTGTAACCGACGGTATCCGGGATATTAATCGTCGTCGCACCGGCTTTGATTGCGGCTTCGATGACACGACACAAAAAGTCCGGTTCGGAACGCCCGGCATCTTCCGGCGAAAACTCGACATTATCCGTGTAATTGCGCGCACGCTTAACCGCCCATACCGCTCTTTCGACCACTTCATCCGGACTCATGCGCAGCTTCTTTTCCATATGGATAGGTGAAGTGGCAATAAAAGTGTGAATCCGCCCGGAATTCGCCGGCTTAATCGCTTCACCGGCACGGTCGATATCGTTGGCAACCGCACGCGCCAAACCGCAAATCGTCGAGTCTTTCACTACCGATGCAACCGCTTGAACCGAATCAAAATCCCCTGGACTCGCAGCCGGAAAACCGGCTTCGATCACATCGACATTCAAACGTTCCAGTTGCTTGGCAATGCGGATTTTCTCTTCTTTGGTCATGGAAGCGCCCGGGCTCTGTTCGCCGTCGCGCAAAGTAGTATCAAAAATGACTAAATGATCTTTCATGGCAGTTAATCTCGACTCAAATCTGTAAAAACGATAATTATTGTATTTTTGTAAGAATAGTAAATTGGTTCACCAAAGCTATCACTCGGTTTCTTTTTTGTCTTCCGGAGCCTGATGCTCTTCAGCGTTCGCTTCGGCAGCCTTATAGGAATGCTCCTCTTCTCGATGCTGTTTGCGCAATGCACGCTTCTTCTTCAAAGTCGCCAGTGTCAAAATCGGCCCGGAAAACGCATAAACAAAGAAGATTCCGAACAGAATCATGGCCGGTTTAATTGTAATCACCACAAACACCAGAACAACGATCAATAAAGTGACAAACGGGACCTTGTCTTTTACATTCAGCTCTTTAAAAGAATGAAAACGCGTATTGCTAACCATCATCACACCGGCGAAGACCGTCAAAACCATCGCCAGCACCGGCATCAGAGCGTTATGCAAGGTATTGGTTTCCACCATCCAGATCAGACCGGCCAGTAAAGCCGCAGCGGCAGGGCTTGGCAACCCTTGGAAATAACGCTTGTCGGCACTGCCCACCTGGGTATTGAAACGCGCCAGGCGAAGCGCCGCCGCCACCGTATAAATAAAAGCAGCCAGCCAGCCCAGCTTGCCGTAATCCTGCAAAGCCCACTGATAGATCAATAAAGCCGGAGCCAGACCGAAGGAAATCATATCCGCCAAACTGTCGTACTCGGCACCAAAAGCACTGCAAGAATTGGTCATTCGCGCGACGCGCCCGTCCAAACCGTCGAAAACCATTGCGACGAAAATCGCAATCGCACCCAATTCAAACTGTCCCTGAATACCGGCAATGACCGCATAAAACCCTGCAAACAGCGCTGCAGTAGTCATTAAGTTCGGCAACAGGTAAATCCCTCTTTCAAACGGTTTCATCAGGCTTTTCTTCCATTTATTAATCTAATACGTCTAATGCTTAAAACAACACTATCACCAAACCGTAAACCGGCACACAAAACGGCATGTCATAAAAGCATCGGTTATTCTATCAACTTCGCCTCTCAGACCCCAATCTTTTCGCGGGATCCAAAACGATTATTCACTCAAGCAAAAATTAACACTCAGACAAACAGACTTTGCTGCCCCGGAGTCACTGCAAAGTAACTTGCTGCTCCGGCAAAACTCAGACCGTCCATAAAGTCGCTTTCTGCAAAGCCCATCATATCGACGCTCATCTGGCATGCCGTCATCTTCACATCAAGAGACACACAAAGATCCCGCAATTCGTCCAATGGCACCTGACCTTGCAACAGCATGTGCTTTTTAAAACCCCAGGTGGCCAGACGGGTCATTCCCGGCAACGTCCAAATCAGTTGCGGCAGGTAATTATTCAAATCAACCTGTTTGAACCACTGCGGCCCGAGCGGGCTTTTTATGACCATTCCCGGATTAGCGAGTGGCGAAACCTTTAAATGCTCGGTCGATTTCAGGACGCACTGCAAACCATAGAAACTGAAAAACAATTCAACCTGACGGTCCATCACCGCCGCGGTACTTGCCAAAATAAATGTCGGGTAAGCCCAATCCAAAGTGCCTTTGGTATGAATGACACTAAAGCTGTCCGGCAAAGAGTCAATATTTTCAGTCATTACTTATCCCCTTCCGTTCATTCTCGACGCTCTGTCAATCTTGACGCCATATTTTAAAACGCAGCTCATCATTATCGGCCAGCAGCTCACAGCCGAGTGACTGTTGCCTGCAAAACGCCGGCACATCCTTCAAACCGCCTCGATCTGACAAAACCAACGTCACAACCAGATCTTTTTCGGGATTTTCCGCCAAGAACTTTTTTAATTTGATAATCGGCATCGGGCAACTCAAGCCGCTAACGTCCAATTCCATCATCTGCAAATTCCTTCAGACTTTCGTCATAACACTCGATATATTGTACCTGCGTAAGCGCGCTATAATAATTCATCGCAATTCGGAACGGCGAATCGTTAAGCTAAGATACCTGACCCGGTTTCAGATAAGCTAAGAAGACAACTCCGCAATCCGGAGCAGGACATTAAACCATAAACCTTTAAAGTAAATTACATGCCTTTTCGTCAAAGCGTAAAACACTTTCTAATGCATTTGAGCTGGATTTTTATTCTGCCGTCCTCTGGCGCCTACGCCTATCAGACCCAGCTCCCCGATCTAGGCTCGCCTGACCTTATCGAATACGACACCCAAACGGAACAGCGGCTTGGAAGAGCGTTCAGCGTTGCCCTGCATACCGAATTCGACCTGAACTATGACCCGGAAATTCTCAATTATATTCGCCGGATCGGAGAAAGAGTCATTACCCAGACCGGCGACAACCGGGCTTTTTCTTTCTATGTTATTAATAATCCGTCGATTAACGCTTTTGCCGGCCCGGATGGTGTCATCGGCATCCACACCGGCCTGATTGAAGCTGTGCGCAGCGAAGACGAACTGGCATCGGTCATCGCACACGAAGTCGCACACATTACCCAGCGCCACCTCTCCCGACAATATGAATATCAGGAGTCCGAAGGCAGCATCGCCAGTATCGCGTCAATCATTGCCGCTATCCTGGTCGGAACTCAAGACCCGAATGCCGGGATGGCGATTTTAATGGGCGGACAAGGCTACGTGACCCAAAAACAGCTCAGCAATTCCCGCCAACATGAAGCGGAAGCCGACTTTACCGGTATTAAGTTCCTCTATAAGGCTGGTTATAACCCCAAAGCCATGGCACGCTTTTTCGGACGACTGTCCAGACAATCAATGAGTAACTCCGGCCAGATTCCGGAAATTCTGAGAACCCACCCGGTAACCGAAAACAGACTGGCCGCAGCCGAAGACCGTGCGCAAACCATGCCTCCCTTCAAACCGCGAGAAGATAACGGGGATCTACGTCTGATACAGCTCCGCCTGCAATCCCGACAAAAGCAGGAGCTCGGAAAACTATTTAACGAAATTCCACTTAATGATGATCAACGCTGCTATCAGCTTAACGATCTGGATTCCAATCCCGCCGATAAAAATATCACCAAAAAATTAAAAAACCTTCAGTGTCTGGTAAAACTGGCCAAATCCGAGAGCAAACAACCGCTTTACACCGATCTGCTCCTAGAAAAACTCACCGGCATTATAAATAACAGTGGCCTGCCGAAAAAAGACCGAACCGACTGGGTTTCGCAAACAAAAGAGATCGCAAACTTTGCACAGATACTTTATCCGCAACGTCAAGACATCAGTATTCGTTATGCCGAGTTTCTGGAAGCGATCGGTGACAGCAAGCAAGCCAAAAGCCTGCTATTGCAACACAGCTCAGACCACTATAATTTCCTAATCAATCAAAAACTGGCCGAAATCGCCAATCAAAATAAAGATTGGGGTTATGCATATTTCTATCAGGCACAGGCTCAATACAATATCGGCAACATCAAATATACCGCCCACCTGCTCAAGCAAGCCAAAGAAAAGAACAAAAACGCGAATAACGATCTAACCGCCGAAATTACACTGTTTGAAAATCAAAACCGTAACCAATTGAATTCGGTGGAGAAAACAGAAGAGTAGTCACTACCCCATAAAAAATTATTTACGATTAATTAAATAAAACTATTGAAATACATAAGTAAAACGCTTGCGTTTAAGTTTCAACTGAGTAAGCTTACATCTCTAAGAACAACTCGACTTGTTCCAGAATATAAAAACCCAACATTATTGGGGACGTCGAAAGACATCTTTGGAGGAGAAGAATAATGAATTCAACCATGAAGCAACTGTTGACTGCTCTGGCAATCTCATCTGCGGTAATTGCAAGCCCAGCTTCCGTTCAAGCGGCAGACAAAGGCGCAACAGCGATCGAACAAGGAAAGAAGTTAGCATTTAGCCGTTCACAGGGTAACTGCCTTGCTTGCCATATGGTCGCCGACGGCGCCATGCCTGGTAATATCGGACCTGCCTTGATCGCTATGAAATTGCGTTACCCAGACAAACAGAAGCTTTACAACAAAGTTTGGGGTACTCCAGATACTCAAAACGTACCAAACAGTATGATGCCTCCATTTGGACAAAACGGCATCTTAACAGATGAAGAGATCGGCAAAATCGTCGACTACATCTATACACTGTAATTTTTTAATATAAACCTTAACCGGGAGTTTAAAACCTTATGAAACGTAGATCTTTCCTTAAAGGTACTCTAGCAACTGGCGCGGCAGCTGTTGCCGTTAACGCTGGTCTTTTAACGCCTAGCACTGTTTTGGCCGACTGGAACAAAAAAGCGTTCGATGCAAAAACTACTGACGACGCTCTTTCTAGTGTTTATGGTTCTTCTGCAGCTTCTGCTTCAGGCGATGTCAAGCTTAAAGCTCCAGCGATCGCTGAAAACGGTGCGGTAACTCCGATCACTGTTGATGCTACTGGTATCTCAGGTGTTGAATCTATCGCTATCCTAGCAAGCAAAAACCCAATGCCACTAGTATGTGAGTACACTTTCGGTGCAGGTGCATTAGGTTATGTTTCAACTCGTATCAAAATGGGTCAAACCATGAATGTTATCGCAGTTGTTAAAGCGGGTGGTAAACTTCTTAAAGCTGAACAAGAAGTTAAAGTAACCATCGGTGGATGTGGCGGTTAATCCCCCACTAAACAAACTTGTTTTAATAACGATTTAAGAATTCTATAAAGGATAATATCATGGCTATCAATATTCGTATGCGTGGAAAATCTAAAGGTGGCGTAGCTGAAATCAAGGCTCTAATCAAGCACCCTATGGAGTCTGGCGCTCGCATGAACAAAAAAACTGGTAAACCATATCCAGCTAAGTACATCGACATGGTTGAAGTTTCTGTAAACGGTACTAAAGCGGTTGACGCTCAATGGTCTGGTGCTGTTTCTGCAAACCCATACATGGCTGTTCAAGTTAAAGCCAACGCTGGTGACGAAGTAACTATCTCTTTGAAAGACAACACTGGCGAAACTGGTACTGAAGCTCTAACACTTAAATAAGAGTTTAAAGTATCCGACAACCGTTCTCTTGAGCGGTTGTCACACCCCTAAATATAAAAATAATTAGAAATAAATATTCAGAGCTCTCTGACGGAGGATTGGGATGAAAAAGACACTACTTGTCGCCCTAAGTTTAGGAGTTTCAGTTGCTGCCACCTCAACAATGGCATCATCTGTTGATCCAGAAAAAGATCGCCAAGAGGCGGTTAAATTTTTTGAAGCAAAAACACCGAATGTACCTATTGCAGACTACATCAACGGTGCCTACATCTACGATGCAGACAAAATGGCTCAATGGGAAGCCGCAGAAGAATTCCCTCCATATTTAGACGCGGTTGATGCCGGTGAAGCTTTGTGGAATCAAGATAAGGCAGTTTATGAAAAATGCTTTGGTTCTGATACTACAAACATCCGTCAGCATTATCCGTACTTTGACGAAAAGACCCAACAAGTTGTTACACTTGAATGGGCAATCAATATTTGTCGTGAAAACGCTGGTTTGAAACCTTTCAAATATAAGAAAGGCGATATCGCTAACTTAAGCGGTTACCTTGCTTACCAAGCCCGCGGCGAAAAAATCGACGTTAAAATCGACAGCGAAGGTGCTAAGGCAGCATACAACAAAGGTCGTGAGTTCTTCTTGGAACCACGTGGACAATTAAACCTTTCTTGTGCGAAATGCCATACTTACAACGCTGGACGTAAAGCACGTTCTAACATCTTGTCTCCGCACGTTGGACAAACCACTCACTTCCCGGTATTCCGTGCAAAATGGCAAGAACTTGGAACACTACACCGCCGTTACGGAGGCTGTCAGCAGAACATGCGTGCTAAACCGTACGCTGCTCAGAGTGAAACCTACCGTAACCTAGAATTCTTCGAAGCCTATATGTCAAACGGCTTGGAGATCAACGGTCCAGGTTACCGCGAGTAATCGTCATCTCTGACATAAAGAACCCGGCATCAGCCGGGTTTTTTATTTTCCGGATTCCAACTGTAACTGACGATCTAATAAACATCTTCTCAGAATAAGCAGAACAACCCTCTATTCCATTAAAATGCCGATTCAAGGAAAGAGTTGAACGCTTTCTGAAGTCATAACCCCAGGCTGATTTTAAACGCCCTGACACCTCAAAAATCGAAGCCCCATCCCCTCTCTTCTTTCAAAAATAAAAAAACCGGCATAAGAGCCGGTTTTTAATTTTATTCAGGAAGTTAAATCACTTAACCTTCAAGCATCTGCTCACCTTCATAAACCCAGTCGAAGCCCTGACGCACCCATGCTTCGATTCTCATCAGCAGGTCGGTATTGTTCAAGCCCATTTTCTGAGCAAGCAAGAAGATCTTATCCTGCTCTTCTTCACCAAAGTGACCGTCCTTGTAGGAGATCTTAATCAGTTCCTGCAAAGTGATCACTCGGGCTTTTTTACTGTCCAACTTGGCCAAGGCGGCACTGATATTAATATCGCTCTTATCCAAATCGTATTCAATGCCGTAAGCGGTACTGAAATCTTTTAAATACTGAATCTCTTCATCAGACACGTCATTGTCGGCCGCCGCCAAATTGGCGGCCAGGTCGAACACCACTTGACGCTGCTCCTGGGTTAACTGATCTGCAAACATTCCATCTCTTCCTATCTGTGTTCAATTTGGTCAACATTACGCACGGCACCGAAAGCCGCACTGGTCGTCATCGCTGCATAGGCTCGAAGTGCCGCACTCACTTTTCGGGCGCGAGGCTTAACCGGTTTCCAGGCATCTTTGCCTTTTGCGACCATCGCTTGACGACGTTCCGCCAATTGCTCGTCGCTCAACTGTACATTAATAGTACGGTTTGGGATATCAATTTCAACCATATCGCCATCTTCTACCAAACCGATGTTACCGCCTTCGGCCGCTTCGGGAGAAGCATGACCGATCGACAATCCAGAGGTTCCTCCGGAGAAGCGTCCGTCCGTCAACAAGGCGCACGCTTTCCCCAGACCTTTTGATTTCAAATAACTGGTCGGATATAGCATCTCCTGCATGCCAGGACCACCTTTCGGGCCCTCGTAGCGGATAATGACGACTTCACCCGGATTCACTTCATCACCCAAAACACCGGCAACCGCGGCATCCTGGCTCTCGTAAATACGCGCCGGACCGCTGAATTTGAAGATTGATTCATCCACACCTGCGGTTTTAACAATACAACCATCCTGTGCGATATTTCCGTACAGTACAGCCAACCCTCCCTCTTTGGTATAGGCGTGTTCAATATCTCTGACGCAACCTTTGGCTGGATCGGCATCGACCGTTTTCCAACGTTTGCTCTGACTGAAAGCTTCAGTGGTTCTCACGTTACCCGGCGCCGCTCTGAAGAAAGTATGCACCGCTTCATCTTCGGTACGTCGGATATCCCACAGCTCCAATGCGGCGCCCATAGACGATGCGTGCACAGTGGAAACATCACGATTGATCAAGCCGCCGCGATCCAGCTCTCCGAGGATACGCATGATCCCGCCTGCTCTGTGCACGTCTTCCATATGGTACTCTTTCGAGTTTGGCGCAACCTTGACCAAGCAAGGAACCTGACGGGAAATGCGATCCATATCCGCCATGGTGAAATTGACTTCCGCTTCGCGGGCGATGGCCAAAAGGTGCAATACGGTATTGGTCGATCCACCCATCGCCACATCCAGCGCCATAGCGTTTTCAAAAGCTTCGTAAGTTGCAATCGAACGCGGTAGTACAGAATAGTCGTCTTGTTCATAATGCTGCTTAGCCAGTTCGACAATGCGGCGGCCGGCTTCTTCAAACAGATGCTTACGATCGGCATGCGTCGCCAGAGTCGAACCATTCCCCGGCAGAGCGATCCCCAAGGCTTCCGCCAGACAGTTCATCGAGTTGGCGGTAAACATCCCTGAGCAGGAGCCGCAGGTCGGACAGGCTGAACGCTCAACTTCTTCGACATCACTGTCACTGTTATGGCTGTCAGCAGCCATAACCATGGCGTCAACCAGGTCCAGCTTCAAACCTTCACCGCCCAGAACCGTTTTCCCCGATTCCATCGGTCCGCCGGTCACGAAAATGGTCGGAATATTCAAACGCATTGCCGCCATCATCATCCCTGGAGTGATTTTGTCACAGTTGGAAATACAGACCAGAGCATCAGCACAGTGCGCATTCACCATATATTCGACCGAGTCGGCAATCAGATCGCGCGAAGGCAAAGAGTACAACATACCGTCGTGCCCCATCGCAATCCCGTCATCCACGGCAATGGTATTAAATTCCTTGGCGACACCACCGGCCTGTTCAATTACGCGAGCGACCAACTGCCCCATATCTTTAAGGTGGACGTGACCGGGTACAAATTGAGTAAAGGAGTTTGCGACGGCAATAATCGGTTTTCCAAAATCTTCAGTATGCATCCCCGTAGCTCGCCATAGAGCGCGGGCACCCGCCATATTACGGCCATGTGTACTGGTTTTTGAACGATATTGAGGCATGAAAAACTCCTTTTATAGCACCGAGTTCAATTCAATCTTAGACTTTGTTTCTTAGACTGTTATACTTACAAAAATTAATTGCCCTATTTTCGCACATTCATGCAGCAATCTGAATTAGATTTTATTAATACGTTACGCCAGTCCTCGCGCTATATCGAAGAACATCGCGGAAAAACCTGTGTCATCTATCTTCCAGGCACCTTACTGGCCGCACCGGACTCTCTGAAACAGCTCGGGAGCGATATCGGATTACTGCATCATCTCGGCTTGAAAATCGTTTTAGTCATGGGAGCAACCCAACAGATTGACTCAGCCTTAAACAGAGCCGGAGTCGAATGGCAAACCCATCGTGATGTCCGCATCACCTCTATCGAGATGCTGGATATTTTCCAACAAACGATCGGACAGGTACGCAGCCAGCTGGAAGCGGTTTTCAGTCAGGCCAGCGCTTTATTATCCAACCCGGTCACCATCGTTTCCGGCAACTGGGTGATCGCTCAGCCTAAAGGCGTCATCGACGGCATCGATTTCCAACATACCGGCAAGCTGCGCAAAATCGATCACAAAGGCATTTCCGCCTGTCTCGATAGCGGACAGATCGTTTTGCTGACGCCCTTAGCCTATTCTTTGACCGGCGAAGTCTTCAATCTCAATACGTTGGAGCAAACCTGCGAAGTGGCCAATGCGCTCAAAGCTGACAAGTTAATGATCTATGCCAAACCGGAACAACTACAGAAACTGCCGAAGCAGATGAGCATTCCCGAACTGCGCCAACTTATCAAACAGCTCGAAGATTCCGAACAAAAACATCTGCTTCAACAAATCGACCTGAGCAATCAGTTCATTAAACGAGTACATATTTTGGACGAACGCGATCCGAGCGCTCTGCTAATGGAACTATTCAGCCGAGACGGTTGCGGAACCCTGATCTTTAGCGATCGCTATCACCAGCTGCGCCCGGCGCATATTGAAGATGTCGGCGGAATTTTGGAACTGATTTCACCACTGGAAGAACAGGGAGTGCTAGTTAAACGTTCCCGCGAGCGTCTGGAACTGGAGATCGAAAACTTCCTGCTTCTAGAGAGAGATCAGACGATTATCGGCTGTGCCGCCATCTATCCGCACGAAAATAATATGGGCGAGCTTGCCTGCCTTGCCGTGCATGCGGATTACCGTGGTCAGGAGTTGGGTGAACAACTGCTCAAAGCCATTGAAGTCAAAGCCCTCAAACAAGGGATCGAGTCACTGTTTTTACTGACAACTCACACTCATCACTGGTTTATCGAGCACGGTTTTAGTTTAAAAACCGTCGAAGACCTGCCAAGCGAGCGTCAATCGCTCTATAATTTAAAAAGACAATCCAAAGTTCTAATCAAACCGTTGTCTACCGACAACTAAAGCTAGATTCATGAGTCATGTGACCCACATTAAGGACCGCTTTCGCGGATTTCTTCCGGTTGTTGTCGATGTCGAAACAGCCGGTTTTAACGCAGATACCGACGCCCTTCTGGAAATGGCCGTTGTTACCTTGCAGATGAACTCTCAGGGCAAGCTGCAGCGCAAAGCGACCTACGATCAGAATATCCTGCCGTTTCCCGGTGCCAATATCGAAGAAAGCGCTCTGAAATTCATCGGCATGGAAGATCCTTTCCACCCGTTTCGCGGTGCGGTCGGCGAGAAGCAAGCTCTGCAAGCACTCTTCGCACCGATCAATCAGGAATTAAAAGCCACCGGCTGTAATCGGGCAATTCTGGTCGGGCACAATGCCTTTTTCGACCTGAATTTCGTGCTCAAGGCAGCAGAACGCTGCCGCATCAAATCCCCTTTCCACCAGTTCAGTACTTTCGATACGGTGTCACTTGCCGGTCTGGCTTATGGACAAACCGTACTGGCCAAGGCGGTGGAGAAAGCCGGAATCCCTTGGGATAACAAGATGGCGCACTCGGCCGTTTACGACACTGAAAAAACCGCCGACCTCTTCTGCCAAATCGTCAATCAATGGCCACTCAGCTATTGAAGCCTAAGAAACCGAGCTATAAAAAAAGCGCCTTTATTGGGCGCTTTTTGCTTTTCAGGAGGAGAAAAACTGAGAATTTCTTAGGCTTTTTTCTCGGCAAACTTGGCGTTCGCCGCTGCCATCATCTCTTTCAACTCACCGGCTTCAGCCAATTCTAAAGTGATATCGCAACCACCTTGCAATTCACCGTCGATATATAACTGCGGGAAAGTCGGCCAGTCCTGATATTTAGGCAGGTGTTCGAAAATCATTGCATCCGCCAAAACGTTTACGAAAGCGAACTTTTCACCTGTGTCCGCCAAAGCCTGAGAAGCACGGCTTGAAAAACCGCAAGACGGCATTTGCGGGGTCCCTTTCATATACAAAACAACCGGGTTGTTGGTTACCTGGCTGTGAATACGGTCCAAAGTTTCTTGAACGGCAGGATCTTGATTCTGCATAGTGAATTCCTTTTTTAGATAAAACGGTAAAAACCCGACTATTTTACTAGGTTATATTTAAAAAATACAGCGCTTCGATATATTTCCGAGAGCAACAACGAAAGCAACGAATTATAACGTCTTGTCGACATGCTTCTGCAGCCAGAACTCCAGCAAAGCGGCATGCCATAGCTTGGAACCCTGGATCGCCGTAAAGGCATTCTCCGCTTCCGGGTTATCCAATAACTCCTGCAGTTTTTGCGGATTGAAAATGCCGCGAGCTTGAGCTTGCGGCGAAGTCAGCAAGCCTTTCATAAACTCATAAAACTCGCCACGGACATATTTCAGTGCCGGCATCGGGAAAGCGACTTTAGGGCGATCGATAATTTCATCCGGTACAATGCCGCGACCGATCGCTTTTAAAATATGTTTCCCGCCGGTTTTCATCTGCGGAGGCGCAGCCATCGCCCACTCGACCAAACGATGATCCAAAAACGGCACGCGCGCTTCCAGGCCCCAGGCCATGGTCATGTTATCGACGCGTTTTACCGGATCGTCAACGATCAGAGTCGTTACATCCAGACGCAAAACCTGATCCAGGAACTCGTCCGCTTCCTCTTCCGTCAGATGGTCACCGACATACGCGCTGGTGACATCCTCGACATGGTATTGCGGATTAATCACTTCAAGCCATTCTTGGTGACTGCGATCAAAATAATAAGGTGCAAACGCTTTTAAGGCCGCATCGACATCTTGCGGATCGATACCGCGTCCCGCTTCGGCCATCAGCGGATACCAGAAATAACCGCCGAAGACTTCATCCGCTCCCTGCCCGGACATGACCACTTTCACATCCTGCGAAACCTGTTCAGACAGCAGATAAAACGCAATGGCATCCTGCCCGACCATCGGCTCCGCCATGGCTTCGACCGCTTCATGCAAACGCGGCAAAACGGTTTCATTGGAGATATGGTATTTCTTGTGATCGGTCTGGTAACGCTCGACCACCAAATCGGAAAACTCGAACTCATTGCCTTTTTCTTCAGGCGCGTCTTCAAAACCGATCGAGAAGGTCTTGATGTTTTTCACACCGGCTTCCGCCAGCATCGCCACCAACAGGCTGGAATCCAATCCGCCGGACAACAAAACACCGACCGGAACATCCGCCGCCGTCAAACGCTTATGCACCGCTTCTTTTAAACGACGGTGAATGCCGTCAACCCATTCCTGTTCGTTCTGCGGCGCGGCCTCGCCGTCGAATTCTACACCGGTCGGTCTCTGCGCCTTCAGATGCCAGTAACGTTTCTTAAAAATCTGCCCGTCCGGATTGACGATCATCCAATGACCGGGTTCCAATTTGCGAATGCCTTTCAGAATCGTATGCGGTGCCGGAATAACCGCATGTAAAGTCAGCTGATGATGCAAACCGACCGGATCGATCGAAGTATCGATATCGCCGTGTGCCAACAGCGCTTGAGTATTGGAAGCGAACTTCAAACCGCCATCCAGCAGCGAGTAATACAAAGGCTTGATTCCCATGCGATCACGGGCAATCAACAGTTGGTGGTGATCGTCGTCCCAGATAGCAAAGGCAAACATCCCTTCAAAGCGCTGCACGCATTCCATGCCCCACTGACGATAGGCTTTTAGGATGACTTCGGTGTCCGAATGCGACTTGAACTCGTGGCCAAGTTCGATCAGAGCATCGCGCAACTCGACGTAGTTGTAGATACAACCGTTAAATACCAGACTCAGTTCTGAATCCAGCATCGGCTGATGACCTCCGTCGGAAAGATCGATGATCGACAGACGCTTATGACCCAGCCCGACGTGACCGTCCAACCAGATACCTTCGTCGTCCGGACCGCGTCGCTGCATCTCATCCAACATCGGACGCAAACGTTCGGCCGAGGCCTTCTGACCGTCAAAATAGATCTCACCGCAAATTCCGCACATGCTTATTACCGCCGCAATTAAATTTGAATTTGCCTATTTTAACGGTTTTTCAGGTAAATTTTTATGTTCCCCGAACCGCTAAGGGTAAAATTAAACAGGTTTTTAAAAACGTCGTGGAATTATGCCAAC
Source organism: Thiomicrorhabdus heinhorstiae (assembly GCF_013391765.2). Taxonomy (GTDB): domain Bacteria; phylum Pseudomonadota; class Gammaproteobacteria; order Thiomicrospirales; family Thiomicrospiraceae; genus Thiomicrorhabdus; species Thiomicrorhabdus heinhorstiae. The sequence goes on from NZ_JACBGI020000028.1 coordinate 30,207, forward strand.
AGAGAATAAAATCACAGTCATCGGTTTAACCGGCGGTATCGGCTGCGGTAAATCGACATTTTGCGATTTAATGGCAGAACACGGTGTCGCCCATATCGATACCGATCAGATCGCCCGTTTGGTTGTTGAACCCGGCAGCGATGGCTTACAAATGGTTGTCGAAGCCTTTGGTGAAGGCGTTCTTAATCAAGATAAAACCCTCAATCGCCAAGCTTTGCGACAACTAATTTTCGCCGATGCAAAAGACCAGAGCGGGCGTGAACGGCTCGAAGCGATTCTGCACCCGTTGATCCAGCAGGAAACCGAACGGCAGATTCGCCAGTATCAGGAAAATCCAAACTACCGACAGCCATTACTGCTGGTCGCTATTCCGCTTTTAGTGGAAGGCATTCTAAAGCGCGGCCATCCACCATCCTATATTGATGAAATCTGGGTTTTGGATTGCAGCGAAGAGACACAAATTACCCGCGCCAGCCAACGTGACGGCGCAACCATCGAACAGATTAAAACCATTCTGGCCAATCAGGCCTCCCGCCAGCAGCGCCGCCAATATGCCGATAAAATGATCGATAACGACCAAGATCTTGCCCACCTGCAAAAACAGGTCGAGCAATTGTTAATTGAATTCAACGCCTAAAAACAAAAAAGCCCGTGAAAACGGGCTTTTTTGACTAAAGAATCGAATTATTCCTGAATAAACTCGACTGATTTACTCACCAAATCTTCGGCATAGAAATCCAGAAAGAAATGATCGGCATCTTCAACCGTATCGAATTTCACCAACTCATTATCGACACTTTGCATTTTTTCCGCCAAATCGGAAACCACATCATCCGCCGTACCGACAATTACCAGCGTCGGATAGTGCGCCCTTTTCAACAAGGTTGGCGTATCCATACGCGGTTCGTCTTTGTAATAACTGACAAACGCCGAGGCCGACACCTTAGTATCTTTACAATACAACAGATCGGTGTGCTCCATTAGAGTGTCACCCTTGCCTTCCTTAACCAGAGCTTCGGCTTTCTGCAGAATCACCTTCGGATCACGATTATAACGCTTCTGATAATCTTCCAGTTCGCTGGCGTAATCCCAAGTTGCCGGCGCAATCAATACCACTTTTTGAATGACCGGGTCCTGATGTTCAACGCTGAACCACGCAGTCTGGTTCCCGCCGCGCGAATGCCCCATTAAGATAACCTGAGTCGCACCTTTGGCTTTCAACCAGTTTAACCAAAAACCGATCTCTTTCATTGCATCTTCGTGATGATGGGTTTGCGGCAAAGAACAATCCACTTCACCATGACGATCATTGACGTTAAGACTTAAATTCGGAGCCAGAGAGCTGATTCCGTTCTCGGCCAACAGCTTTTGAATATTGCGATAAGTTTCACGGCCGTTGTGCGTGGTAGTTCCGTGGGTCAACAACACCACATTACCGGAAAAATCCTGATCCGGAGCCATGACCAGATTAGCATTGACGGTTAAATTATTAAATTTTTCCTTCACCTCTTCCGCCTGCGCAGAGGTAAAAACAAACAACGCCGTTAAGGTTAACAAGGAGGCAAGTTTTTTCATTTTTCATTTCCTCAAAATCAATATCGGAGACTTCCGACATCGCTATCTTAGCGGTAAATTCTGACAGGACAAAGCATTATTTTCTGCTCGCTACCCGCCCAGAAGAACTCTAAATTTTCCCCTTAACAATCAGATATTTACAGATCATAAAAACCACAAACCGGAAAGTACTTCAATCTCATGCATTCCATACTTTTTTCGAATGAAATAAACCTCTTCACCCATCTGATATACAACGTACTTCCTACAAAAACGACCTAAATAAATGCTCTCTTTGAACAAATCTAAAAAACCAAATTTCGGAGCCATAATTTATGCCGTATAAAATTCAACAACTCCAATATAAATATAGTAAATTCAATACATTACTTAATTTTAGATTACTAAATAACTATATAAAACTGCGAGCAAAACAGTGATTGACATACGCAATATCTAGCATTTAGGATGTCTAATAATAGTTAAAGCGCTGTCTCTTATAC
>NZ_JACBGI020000029.1 GCF_013391765.2 Thiomicrorhabdus heinhorstiae
GTATCTACAAGAGTTTGCTTACCAGTGTAGAAAGGGTGAGAGGCGCTAGAAACTTCAATACGAACTAGCGGATATTCGTTACCGTCTAGAGTAATGGTTTCGCCAGAAGTTTTTTCAATTGTCGAACGAGTTAGGAAAGTCTCACCAGTAGAGATATCTTGGAAAACGACTTCCTTATATTCTGGATGAATGTCTGCTTTCATGATGACGGTCCATTAATTGTTTAATTTTCAAAAGAAAATGCATTATATTGATTAATTACTGAAATGCAAGTCTTTTTCTAAAACACATTGACAAATAATTAGCGTTTCATCGCATCGAACAGGTCGGCATTGGTTTTGCTGACTTTCATCTGATCGATCAAGGTTTCGATCGCTTCGATTTCGTTCATCGATTGCAGGAAGCGACGCAATACCCAGATATTCTGCAGTTCATCTTGATCCATCAGCAGCTCTTCTTTACGCGTACCGGACTTGGTCAGGTTGATCGCAGGGAAGGTGCGTTTCTCGGCAATACTGCGAGAAAGATGCAGTTCCATGTTACCGGTCCCCTTGAACTCTTCGAAAATGACCTCGTCCATTTTCGATCCGGTTTCGACCAATGCAGTGGCGATAATCGTCAAAGAACCACCTTCTTCGATATTACGCGCGGCACCGAAGAAACGCTTCGGACGGTGCAGGGCGTTGGCGTCGACACCACCGGAAAGAATTTTGCCGGAAGCCGGGGTAACCGTATTGTAAGCACGTGCCAAACGGGTAATCGAATCCAGCAAGATGACGACATCGGTTTTGTGTTCGGTCAGGCGCTTGGCTTTTTCGATGACCATCTCCGCTACCTGAACATGGCGCGCAGCCGGTTCGTCGAAGGTCGAGGAAATAACTTCTCCTTTAACGGTGCGTTCCATTTCGGTTACTTCTTCCGGACGCTCGTCGATCAATAGCACGATCAGATAGCTGTCAGGGTAGTTTTCGGCAATGGACTGCGCCATCTGCTGCAGAATCACGGTTTTACCGGATTTCGGCGGCGCGACGATCAATCCACGCTGCCCTTTACCGAAAGGTGCAGCGATATCGATGATACGTGGAGTAATATCTTCGGTAGATCCGTTACCGATCTCCATGCGCAAACGCTCGTTGGCGTGCAGGGGAGTCAGGTTTTCGAAGGCGATCTTTTTACGCGCAATGTCCGGGTCTTCAAAGTTGATTTTTTCGACTTTCAACAGCGCGAAGTAACGTTCGCCTTCTTTCGGAGGGCGGATTTTACCTTGGATGGTATCCCCTTTGCGCAGTCCGAAGCGGCGGATCTGGCTTGGTGAAACATAAAGGTCGTCGGGACCTGCCAAATAGGAACCGTCGCCGGATCTTAGAAAGCCAAACCCATCAGGCAGAATCTCCAACACGCCTTCGCCGTAGATATCTTCACCTTGCTTGGAGTGTTCCTTCAAAATGGCAAAGATGATGTCTTGTTTGCGTAAGCGAGCGAGGTTTTCTAAACCCATTCCGGCGGCTAAATCTAACAGTTTGGCGGCGGATTGTTTTTTTAAATCAAGTAAATGCATAATCGTTTTGTACGTATTAAATTGGATTGTAGAGGGCTTGGCTTTGAAAAGAAGCGACTAATTTTTAATTTGGAAAAGACAAGGTGATGATTCCCGGGCGTTAGTTTGGTGAGCCCGGGAAAGAGGGATTTATAGGTTACCGTCTAAGAAAGCGTTTAGTTGAGACTTAGAAAGAGCGCCTACTTGAGTTGCATCGACTTCACCGTTTTTGAACAACATCAGAGTCGGGATGCCGCGGACACCGTATTTAGGCGGAGTAGACGGGTTTTCATCGATGTTTAGTTTGGCAACTTTGACACGACCGTCGTATTCGCCTGCGATCTCGTCAAGGATCGGGGCGATCATTTTACATGGTCCGCACCATTCCGCCCAGAAGTCTACTAGAACCGGAATATCAGACTGTAAAACTTCAGTTTCAAAGTTTGCATCGCTGGTTGAAATCATGATTTCTCCTACTCTTATTGTTTTGTACACGAATACACCCGAACCTAAATTGGTTTGCTGATGTCAGCTAAAAGGATTTAATTAGGATGGGGAGATCTCGTATGGAACTATTTTTGAATTTGGTGCCGAATTTTAGCTGCTTTTGACAGTTTTCAATCCGTTTTTGGGTCTATAACCAAAAGAATGTTGTTAATTATTACATTATTGCATTTTAAATAGCAAGCCCTGGCAATATTAAATTTTGCTTCTTGTTCATGATCTTAAATCACACTTGAATTCGGCAACTTAATATTGCAATCCCCTTGAAAGGCGACAAATAAGCACTGAATTATCGTAGGATAATATGCATTCAAAAAGTATGAATCAAATATGACAAATTTTAAGATGATGCGAGTCGAGCATAGTCGCGTCAGCAGGACAGATTTTTAGATGGATATCTCCTTTATATTAAACGATTTAAATGATGCGCAGCGCGAGGCGGTGACCTTGGATGACACCCATGCATTGATTCTGGCCGGAGCCGGGAGCGGAAAAACCCGGGTACTGGTGCACCGAATCGCCTGGCTGACGCAGGTCATGGGTCTCTCTTCCTACAATATTCTTGCGGTGACTTTTACCAACAAAGCCGCCAATGAAATGCGCGGCCGTGTCGAAGCGATGATCGGTCAGAGCGCCAATGGTATTACCCTGGGAACTTTCCACGGTATCGCCTACCGTCTGTTGCGCCAGCACTATCGAGAAGCCAAGTTGCCGCAGGACTTTCAGGTTTTGGATTCGGACGATCAGAAACGTTTGATCAAACGTCTGTTGAAAAGTATGGAACTTGACGAAGCACAATGGCCGCACAAGCAGGTGCAGGCTTTTATTAATGGTGAAAAAGAAGAAGGTCGCCGTCCGCATCATATTGATGTCGGTCATAATCCGTTCGTTGCCAAGATGGTGGAAATCTATCAGGCATATGAAGAACAGTGCCAGAGGTCCGGTTTGGTGGATTTCTCCGAACTGTTATTGCGAGCGCATGAATTGTGGCTCAAACAACCGATGGTACTGGCGCACTATCAGAGCCGTTTCAAACATATTCTGGTGGATGAGTTTCAAGATACCAACAGTTTGCAGTACGCTTGGCTAAGAGTTTTGGCCGGGGCGGCTGGAAAGCTGTTTGTCGTCGGGGATGACGATCAGTCAATCTACGGCTGGCGCGGAGCCAAGGTGGAAAATATCCACCAGTTCACTAACGATTTCAGTGGCGTAAAAACCGTGCGCCTGGAGCAGAACTACCGCTCGACCGGTACGATTCTGAAAGCCGCCAACTGCCTGATCGCCAATAACAGCTCGCGTCTGGGCAAGCAGTTGTGGAGTTCAGGTGAAGACGGTCAGCCGATTAAGGTCTATGAGGCTTTTAACGATCTCGACGAAGCGCGTTATGTGGCTCAGCAAATTGAGGTTTGGTGTGAACAGGGCGGCAGTCGCGACGAGATTTCTGTGCTGTATCGATCCAATGCCCAGTCGCGGATGATGGAGCAGGCTTTGATGCAGGCGCAGATTCCGTACCGGGTTTACGGCGGCTTGCGCTTTTACGATCGGGCAGAGATCAAGGATGTACTCGGTTATCTGCGACTGATTTTGAATCGCGAGGATGATGCCGCTTTTGAACGGGTTTATAACCAGCCACCGCGCGGGATCGGTCAGAAAACCGCCGATGCGATCCGTGACCTGGCGCGTTATGAGCAAATTTCCATGTGGCAGGCGGCGCAAAAACTGGTGCAGAACGGTTTGACAGCAAGAGCCAAGACATCGGTGGGGCAATTTCTGAATCTGATTGATTTTTTGGCCCGGGAAACCGGCGATTTAGGTTTGCAGGATCAATTCATTAAAGTCATTTCGGCTTCGGGGTTGCAGGCGCATTTCGAGAAAGACCGCAGTGAACAGGGACAGGGGCGTCTTGAAAACCTGGATGAATTGATCAACGCGGCCAGTCAATTTACTCGTAGTGAAAGTTTGCCGGGAATTCCCAGCGAAGATGCGGAAACATCGCAGGTGGCGGTGACAGACGAAAGCACAACCACGCCTTTGGCGGATTTTCTGGCGCAGGCCGCACTGGAAGCCGGCGAACAGCAAGCGGACGCCTGGGAGTCCTGTGTGCAGTTGATGACATTGCATTCGGCGAAAGGTCTCGAGTTCCCGTTGGTGTTTATGGTTGGAGTTGAAGAGGGACTTTTCCCGTCGCAACAGTCTTTGGAAGATCCATCGCGTTTGGAAGAAGAGCGTCGTCTGGCGTATGTCGGTATTACCCGTGCCGAAAAACAGCTGGTGATTACTTTTGCCAACCGCCGCCGTTTGCACGGTTCGGAGTTTTATCCGATGCCCTCGCGCTTTATTAAGGAGTTGCCGGAAGATTGTCTGCAATATGTGCGTATGTCCGGTTCGGTTCAACCGACCTTGGGCGGCCCGATGGAATCGAGTTTACGACAGGTATTTGCCGAGCAGAACTTCAGCGGTTTCAATATCGGCGAGCGGGTGTTTCATCAGAAATTCGGCGAAGGTCTGGTGTTGAGTACCGAAGGCAGCGGGGATCATGCGCGTATTCAAGTCAACTTCACTCATGCAGGAAGCAAGTGGCTGGTAGCGGCTTACGCCAATCTGGAAAAACGGGGGTAAGCCATGCCGCAGCGGATGAATCCGGAATTACTGCGAGTCGACGAGTTGTTTGCCGAGGGTATGTCTTCCCCGGTCAGTCTGATGGTCCGCAGTCAGCAGGTGTGGATGCTCTCAGGCATTTCCGGTACCGGTAAATCACGGTTTCTGAAAGCTCTGGCGGATTTGATCGTTCATCAAGGCTCAGCCAGTTTGCAAGGCCGATCGATGAATAGTATTTCGGCAGATAAATGGCGGCGGAAGGTCATGTATTTTTCGGCGGAAACCGCCTGGTGGAGCGATAAAGTAGCGGCGCATTTTGAGCAATTACCCGCTGAGGAAGTGATTCGTCGACTCGGATTGCAGCCATCGATTCTACAGTCGAATCCGGACGATCTGTCCAGTGGCGAGAAACAACGTCTGGCATTATTGCGCGGTTTGCAATATCAGCCGCAGGTATTGCTGCTGGATGAGGTGACCGCCAATCTGGATCATCAGAGTACCCTGAAAGTTGAAGGCTTATTGCAGGATTATCTGCAGGATTTGCCGCAGCAGTGCGCTATTTTGTGGATTTCCCACTCTCCGCAACAGATCGAACGCATGATGAGTCTCGGATGCCATTTGGAATTTAATCCGCCGTCGACAGCGGCAGGAGAAAGCAAATGATTTTAATCAGTTATTGGGATCTGGCCACGCTATCGGTTCTGGTGATGATTTTAGGCGTTCTGCTGTGGCTAAACGGCTTTGATCGCGTCAAGCAGTTCTGGTGGGCCAATCTGAGAATGGTGCTGCAACTGTTGCTGATGGGTGTGTGGTTGAGCTGGGTGTTTTACGCCGATCACTGGATATGGATGGCGCTGGTCGCAGTGGTGATGCTCTCCGCCGCCGGCTATGAAATCACCAAACGCCAGCAGTATCGCTTTACTCGCTGGAGTGGTTTGATGATCGGTATTTTATCTCTGTCATTTACCGCCCTTTTGCTGCTGGTCGGGGTTTTGACTCTGGTTATCCAGCCTGATCCGTGGTATCAGCCGCAATATGCTATCCCTTTGCTGGGCATGTTGCTCGGCAACAGTATGACGGCGATCGGCTTGGGATTGGACAATATGACGCGTAATTCGGTGCAGTTGAAAGCCAAGATTGAAGCACAGTTGGCCTTGGGCTTTAATGCCAGACAATCGATGGAATTCATTAAGCAGCAGAGTCTGCACGCGGCGATGATTCCGATACTGAATATGCTGGTTGCCGCCGGAATTATTTCTCTTCCGGGAATGATGACCGGACAGATTCTGGCTGGCGCCGACCCGATGGAAGCGGTTAAATATCAGATTATGGTGATGCTGCTGATCGCAAGTTCCACCAGTTTGGGGACGCTGATTGCTGTGCATTTAACGTTAAAGAGACTGTTTGACGAGCGTTTGCGTCTCGACTTGCAGCAACTTTCTAAGAGGTAAAGGTTTAATGGGTTGGTCTGCTTGGGCTTTGGATCATATCGGCTGGGTAGCCGGTGGTACTTTGGCGATCAGTTTTGCTCTGCATTTTGTTGTCGTTTGGCTGTTTAAATCGTCGGTTAGACCGAAAGACGAGATGTAAACGATGATGCGAATTCAAAGTCGTCTTTCCAATTTTATGCGGATAGTTTTACTGGGTTGGCTGCTGTTATCGATTCAATCCGTGCAGGCGGGTGACTGGAAAACGGAAAGCCTTCAGGTAACCGACGCCGAAATTCCCCTGCAAATTCTGCCCGCTTCAACAGCAACTCGCGCCCGAATGGTATGGCTGCCTTCCGAATACGGGATTTTGTCGCAGGAGAGGGTGCTGGCCGAGCACCTGAGCGAGATGGGTGTCGAGAGTTGGATGGCGGATTTTTACGAGGCATTATTTGCTGCGCCGACACCGTCCTCTCTCGAACAGATTCCCGCAACATGGATAAAAACCTTGATCGATAAATCGCTTGAAGACGGTGTTCCGGTATGGATTCTTGCGCCGAATCGTGCCGCCAAATTGGCATTAGACGGTTTGGTTTTACGCTCTCAAGAGGGAGTAACGTCTACCCCGGGCGTTATTCTGCTGAATCCGAATCTCTATGTGCAAACGCCACAGCCGGGCGAAGCCGCCGTTTACTGGTCGCAAGTCGATGCCGCCAATTTAAGCGTAACCGTGTTGCAGTCAGAACTGTCTCCATGGCGCTGGCGCCTGACAGAATTGGCGCAACATTTCGCCAACGGCGGCAGTGATGTCTTCTTGCAAATGCTGCCGAAGGTGCGAGACCGTTTCTATTTTCGGCCGGATGCCATGCCGATCGAGCAACGGGCGGCTTCGCATCTAGCGCAAACGATCACCAGAGCGATGTATCTGCAGTTGCCGTATTTGAGCAAAGCGCGTCCCTTGTTGAATTCTGCGGCTCTGGAAGCGAAAACCGAAGTTCAGGCGGATAAAAAGAGCCTGGACCTTCAGCCGTATAAAGGACGGCAGTCTCTGGCACTGAGTCTTTTTGATCTTGAAGGCAACCAGCATGATCTGAAAGCTTTGCAGGGTAAAGTCGTTTTGGTTAACTTCTGGGCGAGCTGGTGTCCGCCGTGCGTACATGAGATGCCGTCAATGGCGGATTTGAAGCGTCGCTATCGGGACGCCGATTTTGAAATTCTGGCGGTCAATCTTGGTGAAGAAGCCGAAGCGATTGATCAGTTCAGAGCGCAGCATCCGGTGAATTTCCCGATTTTACTGGACCAAGACGGCATCGCGGTCAAAGAATGGAGAATTTTCGCTTATCCGAGTTCCTATGTGGTCGATAAAAACGGCCGGATTCGCTATGCGCTGTTCGGTGCCACCGACTGGATGCAACAAGATACCTTGCAGAAGATCGGTGCTTTGCTGGATGAGAAGAGGTAATTTTGCCGGCTAGCTGTTTCCGGATGAGAATATTGTTGTCGGTTTACGAAAATTAACCGGCAGTTTGATTATAATCAAGCTATGCAGCTTTCTATCACTCAGTCCCGACTCCGTCAAAGATACTCGCTTGGTAAATTCTATTTACCGAGAGCGTGGTGGTTATTTGTTTTTTCGCTGTTTTTATTTGCGCAGTCAGCGTCGGTCGTTCATGCCGAAATTCATCCCTTTCATGAACATTCGGTTTATTGCGACGCCTTTGATCAGGCGGCTGAACCGCGTATTGATACGCCATTCTTTCAGTTTGAACTACCGACGGCGGAAACTCCGTCTTTCAAACCTGTCTTCTATCATTTAGCTCCCCAAGAAGTTGCTTATCGTAACTACTCGGTGCGGGCACCTCCATCCTTGAACGTTTCCAGATAATTTATATGATCGGCCACGCCCAAATGTCTTTGCAGGCGCTTGAGTGTTTTGCCGTGTCGACTAACTTTTGAGCGATTCAGGAAAATTATGAAATTAAATCGATTGACGCTGGCGATCATACTTGCCAGCGGTACGCCCGCTCTTGTGCAGGCAAATGAAGAAACGACCGTTTTGAGCGATATTACGGTTTCCGCCTCCCCGATTCATGAACACGATGCTTTTGACGTTCCGTCGCAAACCGATGCGATTGCCGGAGATGAGAAGCAAGCTTTGGATAGCGGTTCCTTAGGTGAAATTCTCGACCAGATTCCGGGGGTGAATAATTTAAGTGCAGGAGCCCAGTCGGGTAAACCGGTTATTCGCGGTATGACCGGTGAGCGCGTCAAGGTTCTATCGAATGGTGCGAGTACCGACTATCAGTCGTACGGGACGCGTCACCTGCCGAATGTTGATCCGTTTCTGGCTGACCGAATTGAGGTTATTCGCGGTCCGCAGAGTGTGTTATACGGTTCGGAAGCACTGGGTGGGGTGGTTAACGTACTCTCTGCTCCTATGCCGTTTGATCGAAAACCGTTCGGTGAAGTGGATTTTTCGCATAACAGCAATAACAGTGAAAATCATGTCGGAGTCAAGGTCGGAGCCGGTTCTCCGGAATTTGCCATCAGCGGTGGCATTAGCATCCGCGAAGGCGATAATTTTGAAGTGCCGACGGTAGACACCGCTTCCAGCCCGACGCCGAGCTCACCGGCGGATGATCGTCCATTGTTTGTCGGAAAAGTGCCGAACACCAATTTTGAAAACCGTGCCGGAAATATCGGATTGGGCTGGCAACAGGATTGGGGTCAGGTGACTTTCCGGCACAGTGTCTGGGAAGCAAAACAGAACTATCTGGGCATTGCCGCCGCTTCGGCGGTCAGCGATTTCGAACCGGTTGCGACCGGACAGATTCTCTCCAATCAGGAGACACAGCTTAGTGCGGAAATCTATGCCGGTGACTGGGTGTTAAAACCTTCCTGGGTCTATACGGTCAATGAGCGTGAGGCGTCACACGACATGCCTTACGAAACCATGCTGCAGGAGAAAGGAACGCCGGAATATTTGCAATTGCGTGTGAAGCGCAACGATTGGAAACTGGCTGCCGAACATCCGAAAATCGGCGATTTCGAAGGGGAGATTGGTGTCGAGTTTACCGATAAGGAACAACGCCTGCTTTCCGGACACCTGACGCCGAGCGCGGATGTCGATAAACAAGCGATTTATCTGTTTGAAGAGGCGGATTACGATAAGTGGCTGGTACAGTTCGGCGCCCGTTACGACTGGCATCATGTGAATGCGCCTTTGGACGGAAACAACGAACATTTCGTTGATGCGGGCATTTACGATGCGAGCAATAACGATCGCCGCTTCGATGTCTGGTCCGGCTCTTTGGGGGCGACCTATAGTTTCGATTCGCGTTGGAGTCTGGCCGGGAATATTGCACGCGGATTCCGTGCTCCGAGCATTTTTGAACTGTATGCCGGCGGTGAGCATGGCGGGGTTCAAGCCTATCAGATCGGTAACCCTGATCTGGAAGCAGAGACGGCGCTGAATACCGACGTCTCTTTGCGCTGGGACGGCGAGAACACGCGAATGGTTGCGACTGTTTACCAGAATTGGGTTGAAAACTATATCTATCTGGCCAACACCGGGAATTACCGTTGTAGCGAATCCGGGCAGGATAGCGGAGCTTGTACCGAGAATCAAACCAGCACTGTGCCGCAGGCAGGGATGATTCCTGAAATGCAGGCGCAGCAGACCGATGCGGTGATTCACGGTTTTGAATTCAGTCTAGATCATAACTGGAACGAACATTGGCAGTCGGGTCTGGCGTTTGAATGGATTCAAGGACGCGACGAGAAGCAATCGCGAGACCTGCCGCTGATTCCTGCCAACAACCTGTTTATCAAAAACAGCTATCTGGCCGGTAATTGGGGTGTTCTCACTCAACAGAAATGGACGTTGGAAACCAAACTGGTTGCCGACAAGGATTCGGCCGGTGCTTACGAGCCGTTCTCGCAGTTTGACGACATGTCTATCGGCCGCGCTTCGACGGATGCTTATGCTCTGTGGAATCTGCGCTATTCCACCCAAATTCGCGCTGATCAAAACTACAAGCTGACCTTGAATATGGCGGTAGAGAATATGTTCGATACCGCTTATGTCGACTTCCTGGATACTTACAAAGGTTACACTTTGGGGCAGGGACGAAACTTTAAGCTTAATGTGAACATGAAATTCTAATTTCAGCTTGTTTATGCATCTGGATTTTCAGACAGCCCCGTTTCTGCTTCGGCAGAGCGGGGTTTTTTATTGCCTTTTTGGCAGTTTACAATGCATGAAAAAGGATGTTTAAAAGCGAGTTCAGCGGCGGGTAATGAGATAGCCGCCGACAAGTATCGGAATCATACCGAGAATCTGCGATAGAGTCGGCACATCGTTTAAAACCAGATAAGCCAGTCCCATTGTCATTAGAGGTGAAAAAGCAAAGAGCGCGTTAACCTTGGTGATCGGCAATAGATGAATCGCTTCAACCCATAAGATCTTGGCGATCGACAGAGTGGTAAAGCCGGTTAGAAACAGCCACAGAAACTGTGACTGGATTTCCTGCCAGCTTGGTGACGGTTCGAGCCATACAGCCAATAAATAGACAAAAGGCAGAGACACTACGGAACGTACCAGTAAAACGGTTTCGCTGGAGACACGGGCACGGGCTTTTTTCTGATAGAAGTTGGCGATCGGTGCGATCATTGCCGCCAGCAGCACCAGTAAATCGCCGAATTGCAGCTTCATCTCGCCGCGGAATAGCACCAGTAAAGCCCCAAAGGTCATGAAGATTGCTCCAATCAGATGCAGCCGGTTGAGTTTTTCCTGCTCTTTGCGCCCAAGAAAGAGATAGCTGAAAAGGATTTGCAGAAAAAGCAGTATGGCAACATTGGTGGCACTGGTATAGGCCAGTCCGACAAAGGTCAACGCAAACAGACTGGTGATAAACAGGCTGGTCATCGCCAGGTCGAACCAGGCTTCGTGAACCAGGATTTGTTTGACATTTCCGCGAATGATCCACCAGATCCCCAGACTGGCGCTGGCAACGATCAAACTATAGAAATAACTGTGTAATCCGCCTAAGACAGCCACGCTAAAAGAGGCGAAGATCGGAAACCAGCCCTCAAGAAAGGTCAGGCTTAAAGCGTATATTTCGCCTTTTCTTTGTGGGTTGGATGTCATTCAGGGAGTCCTGGAGCAAGCGGTGAATCGAGTGTTGAATCAAAGACGAATTATAAAGAAGAATGCCGGTGTTTTTTGCACTATTCAGCCAGACAAATAGGTATCATTATTTACAGGTAAAACCCTTGAAAAAAGGTGGATTCGCCCTTATGTTACCGGCAATTACTGAATCAACGAACGGATCATACATTTCATGAGTAAAGATTACTATGCAATATTAGGGGTTTCAAGGGCAGCCAGCGATGCGGAAATTAAAAAAGCCTATCGTAAAATGGCAGCTAAGTATCATCCCGACAAACCAACCGGGAATGAGGCAAAGTTTAAGGAAATCAGCGAAGCTTACGAGACTTTAAGTGATGCCGAGAAGCGCGCGATGTACGACCAATTCGGCTCCGATTACGAGCAGCGAGCTGGAGGCTTCGGTGGTGGTTTCGGAACGGGTGGCTTTAATGCCGACGATCTAGGCGATATATTCGGTTCCATGTTCGGGGGCGGCGGTGCTCAGGGCTTTGGCGGCTTCGGACAGCAGGGTGGTTTCCAGCAACGTCAGGCACGCCCGCAAAAAGGTGAAGATCAGATCGTGAAGGTGATGCTGACCTTGGAAGAAGCGATTGAAGGAACCGAACGCGTGATTAACGTTATGAGCGGCAACAGTCGTTCCGCCAGTCATAGTTACGATACCAAACCGATTAAAGTGCGTATTCCGGCCGGTGTTCTGCAAGATCAGAAAATTCGCGTTAAGGAAAAAGGCTTTGACGGTTTTAACGGCGGACCGGCCGGCGATGTGATTATCGAAGTGAATCTGCAGAAACATCCGCATTACCGGGTAGAGGGTAAAGACGTTTATATCGATTTGCCGATTACTCCGTGGGAAGCGGCGCTTGGCGCAAAGGTCGAGATTCCGACTTTAAAAGGCAAAATTAAAATGGCACTTGCTGCTGGCACTCAGTCTGGAGCTAAATTGCGTATCAAAGAGCGTGGATTGGGCAAGGAACCGGGGAATCAATATGTGATTGTGCAGATCTACACCCCTCCTGCGGAGACGGATAGCGATCGAGAGTTTTACGAAGCCATGGCGCAGAGTTTTAATTTCTCTCCGCGAGAGGGCTTTTAAATAAAGAACAAAACTGAAAGCGGCTGAAATGGCCGCTTTTTGTTATCGATTGTCGTTAATTGCTCGGTAAAGTTCGCTTTGCCGGGTCTTAAGAGTGAAAAAGTTTGTTAGCGAGCGCTTTTTGCTTAAAATGGGCCAGTTGTCTTGAAATGAAAACAGAGAGAAGTATATGAAACGTAGAGATTTTATTGGTGCGATTGCCGGTGCCACGGCAGCAACTGCTTTGAGTGCATGTGGTAAAGACGAGGCGCAAACAGGTGCAGCAGCCCCGGCCGCTCCGCAGAAGACCTATGAGTGGAAAATGGTCACAACCTGGCCGAAGAATTTTCCCGGATTGGGAACCGGCGCCAATAACATCGCACGTTTAATTACCGAAATGTCCGGTGGGCGGATCAAGGTTAAAGTTTACGGTGCCGGCGAACTGGTCGGAGCTTTTGAAGTATTCGATGCGGTTTCGCAAGGGAATGCGCAGCTGGGGCACGCCGGTGCCTACTATTGGACGGGTAAGATTCCTTCGGCGGCATTTTTCTCGTCGGTACCTTTCGGTTTGACTGCCCAGGAGATGAACTCCTGGTTGTATTACGGCGGCGGTATGGAATTGTGGGAAGAGGCCTATAAGCCTTTTGGCCTGATTCCGAATCCGGGCGGCAACTCCGGTACTCAAATGGGAGGCTGGTTTAATAAAGAGATCAATTCGGTTGCCGACCTGAAAGGTTTGAAAATGCGCATGCCAGGGCTTGGCGGCGAAGTGCTGAAACGTGCCGGCGGTATTCCTGTAACGCTTCCGGGCGGAGAAATCTTCCCGTCTCTACAATCGGGTGCGATCGATGCGACCGAATGGGTTGGACCCTATAATGATTTGGCTTTCGGTCTCTACAAGGCCGCAAAATACTACTACACTCCAGGATGGCACGAGCCGGGAACCGTTATGGAGTGCATGATCAACGAAAAGGCGTTTAATGAATTGCCTGCCGATCTGCAAAGCATTGTCCGTAATGCGATTAAGGTGGCTAATGCAGATATGCTGGCCGAGTATACTGCGCGTAACCAGCAAGCTCTGCAAACTCTGATCAACAAGCATCACGTTGAATTACGTTACTTCCCGGATGAGGTTTTGAAAGAGTTGAAGACGATTTCTCAGCAAGTCGTTGAGGAACAGTCGAATGCGGATGCTCTATCGGCTAAGGTGTGGGCGTCGCAGAAAGCCTTTAGAGATCAGGTTGCGAAATGGACTGAAGTATCCGAATTGGCTTATTTGAAAGCTCGTGATCTGTGACCGACAAGAATATAGACAAGAGATAGGCGAGATATAAAATTTCGCTTTAATAAATGTTCTAACAAAAAATAAGCCCCTTAACGGGGCTTATTTTTTAGACGTTTTTTAGGCTTAGCCTAGCAGGCCGCCTAGAAGTCCGTTGTCGGAAACCAGAATGGCCAATATTCCACCGTCAGAAGAAGCAGTGCTGTTTCCATTATCAGCAGTACCGCCACCAAGAAGGCCTCCAAGCAAGCCGTTGTCACCTAGAAGTCCATCCAGTAGACCGCCAACCAAACCGTCAGGTCCAAGGAGTTCATCCAATGCTAAAGGCATTCCACTACCAGTGCTGTCTCCACCGCCTAGAAGGTCTCCAACGATAGGCAAGCTGCCCAATAGTCCACCAACCAGTCCGTCAGGTCCCAGCAGGCCACCAAGCAATCCGCCGTCGGTGCTCAGTAGTGAACCAACGATTGGCAATCCGCCTTCACCACCGGTCAAGCCGCCAAGAAGTCCTCCGACCAGTCCGTCAGGTCCCAGCAGGCCACCAAGTAATCCGCCGTCAGTGCTCAGTAGTGAACCAACGATCGGCAATCCGCCTTCACCACCGGTCAAGCCGCCAAGAAGTCCTCCGACCAGTCCGTCAGGTCCCAGCAGGCCACCAAGTAATCCGCCGTCGGTGCTCAGTAGTGAACCAACGATCGGCAATCCACCTTCACCGCCGGTCAAGCCGCCAAGAAGTCCTCCGACCAGTCCGTCAGGTCCAAGTAGGCCACCAAGTAATCCGCCGTCGGTGCTTAGTAGTGAACCAACGATCGGCAAACCGCTTTCACCGCCGCCTAGAAGACCACCAAGTAGGCCGCCTTCGCCGCCCAAAAGATCTCCGACAATCGGAAGCCCGCCACCGGTTCCACCAAGCAGTCCTCCCAGAAGACCATTTTCACCAACTAGAAGCTCTACGACCTGGGTAAGCAATCCATTCGGGCCGATTAGAGCGTCAACCAGGTCTCCGACAACAGGAAGTCCGCTGTTTCCACCGCCTAGAAGGCCACCAAGCAAACCGCCATCACCACCCAGCAGGCCTCCGACAATTGGAAGTCCGCCACTGCTTCCGCCAAGCAAGCCGCTCAGTGGACCGGTTTCTCCAACCAAAAGCGCCACGACGCCGGTAAGCAAACCTTCCGGGCCGATCAAGGTATCAACCAGGCCGCCGACGACTGGCAAATCACCAGTTCCTGTATGCAGTAGTGAACCGACGAGCGGTAAGTCGCCTGTACCGATGCTTAGCAGGTCTCCTGTGCTGGTACTTAGCAGTGAACCGACGATCGGCAAGCCGCCTTCACCGCCAAGTAATCCACCAACTAAACCGCTGTCGCCAAGCAGACCGTCTAAAAGGCCGCCGACAATTGGCAGGCTGCTTGTATCAGTACCGGATGGGTAGGATGTTAATAATGCCATTTTTGTTTCTCCGTATTGTTTTAAGGAGGGTCTTTCGATTCCCTGCTTTTAAGTCCTCTTGGGGCTGTTTATTTTAAGTAGGAAATAATGCCCTCTTGTTTTGAGTTTTCAATATTACTGAAGTCATAGGAGGAGAACTACTGTACCGTAGTACAGTTTTTGTACTGGGTTTATTCGGATGGATTTGTTCAAAAAATGTATAACTTATTGATATTTAAGTTTATTACCATGAAATTTCGAGAGGTTCGTGTAAGAGGGGCTTAGTTATTAAGATTATTTATGTTTTATTTGAGCGGATAAGTTTATTTATTGGGCTGAGCAAATTAGGCGTTTTCCTGTGAGTGTTCTTTATGGCATAGTATGAGAAAACCTTATTGTCTTCGCGGGAGAACCGGTCATGCAAATCGCCTCATTCAGCTGCAAACTTTACGATCGGCAAATGTTGTGTCGCCATATGCCAATAGAGTGGGAAAACAGTTATTACGACGTGCCGCTTGAGAGAAAAACACTGGCCTACGCCGAGGGTTGTGAGGTGGTGACCGCTTTTGTTAACGATCGTCTCGACGCGGTTGTTCTGGAAGAGCTGGCACAGGGAGGAACCAAATTAATTGCTTTACGCTGTGCCGGCTTTAACCATGTGGATGTTCCGAAAGCAAAAGAGTTGGGCCTGAAGGTTGTGCGCGTACCGGATTATTCGCCCTATGCGGTAGCTGAGCATACGATCGGCTTGATGCTGGCGCTGAATCGACGTCTGTACCGCGCCTATAACCGTATCCGTGAAGGCAATTTTTCGCTTAACGGTATGCTCGGTTTCGATATGCATGGCAAAACGGTTGGAATAATCGGAGCGGGCAAAATCGGTCGTCTGGTCGGAAAGATGCTGAAAGCCTTTGGCTGTAGGATTCTGGTTTACGATCCATATGAATGTATCGGCTGTAAGGATCTGGGACTGGAGCAGGTTCCATTGGACGAGTTATTTGCCGAATCGGATATTATCAGCTTGCACTGTCCATTAACGCAGTCGACCAATCATATTATCAATGCCGAGACGATCGCTAAAATGAAAAAAGGCGTGATGCTGATCAACACCGGCCGTGGCGCTTTGGTGGATACTCAGGCGTTGATCGATGGCCTGAAAACGCGCCAGATCGGTTATTTGGGTATGGACGTCTATGAAAAAGAGGGTGTACTGTTTTTCGAGGACCATTCTTGCGAGATTATCGAAGACGATCAATTCGAACGTCTGGTGACTTTGCCGAATGTTTTGATTACCGGACATCAGGCCTACTTTACCGAGGAAGCTTTGACGCATATCGCGGAAACCACGATTGAAAATATTCGTGCTTATGAGGAAGGGCTGGTGCTGAAGAACGAGGTGCTTTGTGGTTAGATTGAGTGTCTTAGCGGCGCTGGTTTTATTGATCAGCGGTTGCGCCAATATCAATATCGGCCCGTCCTACGATAAGCCACTCAAGGAGCAGGTGGTCGAAGAGGGCGACTCCGACAGCAAAATTCTCCTGTTGCCGATTGAAGGCACTATTAGTGATGTTTCCAAGCCGGGTCTGCTCAGTCAGGCACCGAGTCTGATGGATAAAGTAATGATGCAGCTGAAAAAGGCCGAAGAGGATAAAAGCATCAAAGCAGTGCTGCTGAAGATCAATTCTCCCGGCGGGAGTGTCACTTCAAGCGATATCTTGTACCGTGAATTAATGGCGTTTAAGAAACGAACCGGCAAAAAGATCTTTGTGCAGATGATGGATGTTGCCGCTTCCGGCGGTTATTACATCTCTCTGGCTGCCGATCACATCCAGGCTCATCCGACGACGGTAACCGGTTCGGTTGGTGTCATCACCATGACTCCGGATATTTCCGAGTTGATGAACAAAGTCGGGGTGGAAATGAACGTTTATAAGAGCGGTATCAATAAAGACATTGGTTCGCCGTTCAAGCAACCGAGTAAAGAGGATCGTGAAGTCTTTTCCGGTGTGGTTTCACAGCTGGCACAGCGTTTTTATGCATTGGTTGTCGAACATCGCCACCTCAAGGGTGAGCAGATGGACACCATTAAGACGGCCAGAATTTTCAGCGGTGAAGACGCTGCAAAAATCGGTCTGGTCGATTCGGTCGGTTATTTATCCGATGCTTACAAGAGCGCTTGTCAAAGCTTGGGTGAAAAGTCCTGTCAGGTCATTACTTATCGCTACCGAAAAAACGATAATGCAACGGTCTATTCGCCGAATATGGCGTTAAATGAAGCGCCTCCTCTGGTCAGTCTGCCATTCCAGAGTTATTGGAATCGCTTCCAGTCGGGGTTGTATTACCTGTACCTTCCGTAGTCGACAGCCGTTTCTCAAGGCCTTCGACCAGGCAAGGTTTGGCTTCGCCGGCTTGGAATTGCGCGCGCCTTTGTTGCATTTTATAGGCGTTGTCGACAAACTCCGCCGGTTGCGGCAGCACCCAGTAAAAGACATCGTTACTTTGGCGTTTGTCGCTATCGAGGTCGTTAAAAGGATTGTTTTCGCCGCGTAGCGGAGTGATTACGGCTATTTTCAGGTCTGGACGACGGGCCTGTAAGGCCGCGACGGTGCCAAGACGATCTTCACTGTGAAAGCTGCCGTTAAAATGAATCAGCTGGGTTCCGGTCTCGCTGGCCCGTAAGGCTTTGTCGATCGATTCCGCCATGGTTCGATCTCGTAGCAGCTGGGCCTGGTAGCTGAACTCTTTTCTCTGTTCAGGCAGCTTTCGCATCTTATCCATGAATTCAAAATAGCGCTGCTTGTATTGCGGAAAACGATATTGGTCGTCTTCGGCAACCTGTTGTTTTTGCGTTTCGTTCAAGTGATCGAGATAATCCAGGCCGTAACGTCCGACACAACGCACGGTTTCTCCGGGCGCATTTGCCGCCACGACTTTCAGCAGATTCTGTTTGGCAAATTCGACGAGTGGTCGATAGTCGGCTTTATAGTTCGGCCAGGTCGGAGCCTCATTGACCAGATAAGTTTCACCGATTTCGCCGTCAAGGTAACGGTTGAGGATGGCTTGTTGCTGACGTTCAAACATCTCCATCGAAACGATAATTTCCGGGTTTTGCGAATAGAGTTTTGCCAGCAGTTGGGCTTCCAGAAGGTGGGAGGCCTGGTTGCCGTGAAATTCGCCGAAGAAGATCACATCATAGTCGCGCAGTTGGCGGCCTAAATCATCGAGATTCAGGGGATGCAGGGTTTTACCGCCGGCCAGTCGATAGTCGTATAGCGTCTGTAACCCCTGAATATCGCTGGATTTAACGGCAGCTTTTGGGCTGGGCAGCGTCTGACACGCCGTGCTCAGTAACGCCAGTGTGAGGATCAGCAAGGGCTTGAAAACAGGCGGGCTAGGAGATTTATTCCACCTGCCAGAAACGCTCTGAATTAAGTTTCTGCAATGAAACCTATTAGAGTCATTTAGATATTTAATTAGCACCTTAAGACAATCCTCATTTATGATATAGCGCTAACTTGTTGAGCATCCTACTCTCAAGTCGATTAGGTTATTTAAATATAGCCAGATTCAAGTTAAGTTTATGTATTGCTGAAAACTTGATTCCTATCTAATAGGATCATTATCCTCAGTTCGCTTAAACACCAGCCGTCTTTCTCCAAAAGTGGTGGTTTGGACAGTCATAGTTACCCAGTTTGTCTTAGCTTCAAGCCGGGTATTTTTTGGCCCGACTGTTCAGCTGAACCTCATTTTTAGAGTCAGATGGCTTTTTACTTTCTTCTGCCTCTTTTTACTTTATCTCGCGCCGTTATTGATATCCAGACACATCCCGTTGATGTATTCAGGGCTGTCGGTCGCCAGCCAGAAAATCGTATCGGCTACTTCCTGTGCCGTGGCAAAACGCCCGCTGATGGTGTTGCGCAAAAATGCCTGTTGGCGGTGTTCGGGAATATTGTTCAGCAGCTCGGTTTCTGTCGGGCTCGGAGCCACGGCATTAACGATAATCCGATCTTGAAAAGCCTTGGAAAAGGCTTTGGTGGCGTTAATCAGTCCGGCTTTGGCGATGCCGTACCAGATATCCGGATGGCCGATTTGTCCGGCAATCGAGGCATTATTGACCACGCGGCCTTTGTAGGAGGACGCTTTGAGTTTTGCTTCCAGCAAGGTCGTCAGAGTAACCGGCGCAATCAGGTTCAGGTTTAAACCGTAATCACGCTTACTCTCGGGATAGGCGTCATAAGTCAGTGTCTGCAATAGACCGGCGTTATTCACCAGGACGTCGATATCGGTAATTTGCTCGGCCAGTTGCGGCAGTTTGTCTACCTGGCTCAGATCGAAGCTAATACAGCGAACATTCGGATGATTCCGATAATCAAAGGTTTCCCGATTGCTGAAATCGCGCGCCACGATAGTGACGAAATCACCGTTTTCGATAAACTTCTGCGTCAGGGCTAAACCGATTCCCTTATTTCCGCCGGTAATGACAACCTGTCTCATATGTTCCCTTTTGATGAATTGATCCGCTTAAAGCTCATCCTATGACGAGATAACAGAGTGTAACCCCGAAAAATACCGCAAGGCCAGCTTTCGCGGTAAAAACAGCAAAGTTTCAACGGTAAAGGGGTATTATGCGATCAGTTTGTGTATAAACCATTCCTTTGCAGCATCGGCGGCGAGGTCCAAGGTATCGGCTTCTTCAAACAGGTGTGTAGCCCCGGGTATGACTGTTAGTTCGCATTCACCCGCAGCAAGGTTTTGCGCCATTCGATTGAGTTCGAGTACTTCGTAGTCATGACCGCCGACAATCAGTAGAACCGGTGCCTGCACATAGGGCAGGGCGGCTTGTGCCAGGTCCGGTCTGCCGCCGCGAGACACGACGGCCGAAATCAGATCCGGCAGAGCTTGTGCCGCAAAAAGTGCAGCAGCAGCTCCGGTACTGGCTCCAAACAGCCCTAAGGGTAATTCGCTGACATCAGGAGAGGTTTTCATATATTCAACAGCGGCAATAGAACGCTGACTTAGGAGTTCTATATCGAAGCGATATTGTCGGGTGATAAGATCAATTTTATTCTCATCGTCTGTCAACAGATCGAACAGCAGGGTTGCAAAGCCGGCTTGGTTGAGAAGTTCCGCAACATGCCGGTTCCGAGAGCTGAAACGGCTACTGCCACTGCCATGGATAAAAAGAACCAACCCTCTTGCGTTTGGCGGGATGCGAAGGTTCCCTTTCAATATGGCATCGGCGACGGGAATCTGAATATCGGATTCTTTGACTTCAATACTCATTCCTTACTCCTGCCAGGCCTGTTTCAGCAGGGATTCTACCTCTTCGTCACTGACCTGTCCGAAGTCGATATACCATTGACCGATTGAAGAAAACTCATAGGGCTGGAAAGGACAGACGACATGGTCGACCAGCTGTTTTATTACCGCAATCGTATCTGGAGGGGAAACCGGTACTGCCACGGTTAAGGAGTGCGGTCCTTGCTGTTTGACGGCTTCTATCGCCGCTATCATAGTCGATCCTGTAGCAAGACCGTCGTCTACCAGAATAATATCGCGATTAGTTAAATCCGGGTGCGGACGCTCACCGCGATATGCCGTTTCACGGCGTTGCAATTCCTGGCGCTCTTTGGTTTCTACTTGGGCAATCGCTTTTTCGCCGATGTTGTAGGCGCTAATAACCGAATCGTTGAGAAATCTGATGCCGCCGCTGGAAATTGCTCCCATCGCGAGTTCAGGAAAAATCGGTGTACCGAGTTTTCTGACCAGAAGCAAATCCAGCGGAGCCTTGTAGACTTTGGCTATTTCATAAGCAACCGGCACGCCTCCACGAGGCAAGGCCAATACGAGCGGATCTTTCAGATCAGTCTCTTGTTGCAAACGTTTCGCCAACCAACGGCCGGCGACGTTTCGATCAGGGATAGGCAGCTGCATGATTCTTTCTCACTGTTAAAAGGCTGTGGCGGAAAGTTTGGCAGTGTTTAGTCTAGTCGGATGAAATTCACCTTGCAGTTTTTTCGGGTGGAAAATTGATCTGGATCGATTAATCGAAAAAGTGGGTAAAGTCTTCAACGCTTTCTCTGTCCGTTCGGTACTGGTTGACCGGGTGCTCTTGGTCTTCGTATCCCAGTGCCATGCCGCAGACCAGCAGTTTGTCTGCACCATAACCGAGTTCCTGGCGAATGATATCGGGATATTCTCCCAAAGCGCCCTGAGGACAGGTGCCAAGTCCCTCTTCGATCGCGAGAAGCATGACGTTTTGGATAAACATGCCGTAGTCCAGAAACGAACCGGTCTGCAGGCTTCGATCCATAAAGAAGTACAGCGCAACCGGCGCGTCGAAACTGCGATAGTTGGCAGCCCATTGGGCTTTTTGCCCTTCTTTGTTCTGCCGCTCGATCTGCAAGGCACCGTACAAACGTTTGCCGGTTTCGACGCGACGTTGTTTATATGGGGCTCTCCATTCGTCGGGATAATAAGCGTAATCCATTTTGCCGTGTTCCCCGGCCTGGAACTTTTCTAGCATGGCATTCTGCAAACGTTGTTTGGCAGCCCCGCTTACCACCGCCACCTGCCAAGGTTGAGTATTGACGCCGGAAGGGGCATGGCGCGCAGCTTTAAGAATACGGCGAATGATTTCTTCTTCTACCGGTGTATCCAAGAAAGCGCGTACTGAATGGCGCTGGGTAACGGCTGAATAGAGGGTTAAAGGCATGACTGGCTCCTGTTGTTTGAAGGACTTTAGTGATGAGCTGCTACATTTTCGCAGCTTCATCACGAAGTTTCAGGTTGTTTTAACTCATAGATTTTGGATCTGCAACATAAAATAAACTGATTGGAATGTATTATCTGTGTCAATTAGCATGATCTAGAATGACCATTCTAATTAACCGCGGGAGTGTACATGAATTCACCTGGATTAACCTTTATTAAAATTTTTTTTGCTCTGTTGATTTTGTCTTTTTCTATTCCAAGCCATGCCGAAGAGCTCAATAATAAAGAAGCTTTGAAGGGCATTAAGAGTATGAATGTTATTTATGATATCCGTAAATCGAATCCGAATGCCATGCTAATTTATTTGAAAGGGATTGAATCGAACCGAACCAATCTGATTAAGGAGGGGGTTGAGCCACACCAGAGAATCATTTTTATTGCCAAGTCGGTCAAGTTCATTACCACCAAGCCATCCCAAGACGTTGAAGTTGAATACGAGGATGTATTGAAAAAGGTCGCTGTACAGATACAGAGATTAGTCGATCTGGGAGTCAAAATGGAAGTCTGTTCGGCAGCTACGGCTGCGTTTAACGTCGATAATGACACCTTGTTGCCCGGTATTAAACCTGTTCGTTCAGGGTTTTTATCTGTTATGGGATGGCAAGCTCAAGGTTATCAGCTGGTTCCGGTGTACGATTAACTTGTTTGACTCGCTTTTGGGCCGATAATTTCGAACAGTCGGCGACACCAATTCTTTCTTCAACCGGCTTTTCTTTTTTATTGCCGGTTGGCTTATCAGCTCATTTTAACCAGAATATCTTCCAGCGAGTTGGCGCAGACTTGAAAGCGCTTGCCGATTTCTTTGAGTTGCAGCAGCAACTCTCGGTGAATAAACATCTCCTGCAGATTATTGCTTTTTGATAGTGATGCCATTTTCTCAACATACACATCTACCAGGGAATTATAGCAGTCCCTGACGTTTTGCGCTTCGTCGGCAACCTCTGGATGGCGCTTTTCGACGAGCATTTCAAAGCCGTTCGCCAGATGGTCGGCGCTTTGGCAGATCCGCGAGAAAATCTCGTTATAGCTGTTGTGTAATTCCAGAACCTCATAGGCTTTGGCTTCGATAATGAAATGACGGATGCTGATGGCAAGCCAATCCAGTTGGCTGATAACGCGGAAAATCGACTCGCGATCGATAGGGGTGATAAAGCTGTTGAGCAATTCGTTCATATTGCTCTCTTTAATGCTTTTCGCCTGATGTTCGTCTTCCATAACCGCCTGACAGCAAGCTTCGTTGCCTTCGATGAAGCAGGACTGCAAATCGTGAGTGATACGCTTGATGGCCTGGGCATGTAAATTCAAAGCGCCGAGAAAATCGACCTCTTTCGGCAAGACGTATTTCTGCAATAGGGACTTAAACATGGGAGCCTCCAAACAGGGTGAAAATAAGCGTGGCATATAGTGCGCCCAAAGCCATGGAAATCGGCACGTTTAAAAACCAGCCTGTAACGATGCCTTTGGCTTTGAGCCAATTAACGTGACGCGGTTTTTCCGCGGCGCCGTTACCGATCAGGGTAGCGGTGACCACTTGGGTGGTTGAAGTAGGGGCGCCGATCATAGTGGCTAGGGTATTTACGAGCGATGCGCTGAGCTGGTTGGCAACCGAATGAACCACTCGTACCCGATAAATTTCAAAACCAAGAGTTTTGATAATACTCCAGCCGCCGAAAAAAGTACCAAGAGTGATGGCGGTGGTGCACAGCAGAATCGCCCATAAAGGTATTTCAAAGTTTTGCGTCTGTCCTGAAGCCAGCAGCATCATGCCGATAATCGCCATACCCTTTTGTGCATCGTTGGCGCCGTGCGAGAACCCCAGCCAGGCGACACTGAAATACTGTGAGATCACAAACAGGTTGCGCACGCGGTAGGTGAAATTTTGGAATAGTTTCAGAATCAGTTTCATCAGTAAAAAGCCGATCAGCAAACCGAGAAACGGTGAAGCGAACAGCCCGACAACCACTTTCATCACCCCTTCCAGCTGGCCGTTTAGCATGGCTTCAATACCCCAGTTGACGTGCTGATTGCCGAGTAGAGCCAGTCCGGCGCCGACCAGGCCGCCAGCCAACGAATTGGATGAAGAAGATGGATAGCCAAGCTTCCAGGTAATGAGATTATAGGTGATCGCTGCCAGTAAAGCTCCGATGACCAGACTCTGCGCACGGTGGATTTGAACGCCTTCGATATTGACAAAGGTCCCGACGGTATCGGCAACTGCCAGTCCCATTATCAATGGACCCAGAAAGGTAAAGAACCCGGCGATAATTATCGCTATCGAGGTTTTCATGGCACCGGAAGCGATCGCTGTCGCGACCATATCGGCGGCATCGTGAAAGCCGTTGGTGAAGTCGTAGAGGGCCACAACGACGATCACCATGATTAAAAGAATAAAGTTCAGTTCCATATACTTTCAAATCGAGGAGAGTTGGCAACAGTCTAGAGTATTTTACCGGCGAAGTCCCGTCTATCTGTTATCAGCGAGCGTTACAGGGCTTCACGTGCCAGCTTGCTAATCAGCACTTTGTCAGTGTTGTCCGATTTAACGGTAACGGTTTCCAGATTGAAGCGGCAGCGTTCGCCGTTCGGTGTTATGACGGTCAAATCCTCGATATCCGCAGCCGACTCCATTCGGTGACGAGCATGGCTTGGTCCATATTGGCGCGGTGGCAGGCGATGTTTGATCATGTCTTCAATGGCTGCGATCCCGTGAAGATCGCCGAAAGGGGAAGCGGTCGACCAGGTAGCATCCTCGTGGAATAATCCGGCAACGCCATCTGCATCTCGTCGATCGACACAATCCAAAAAGCGCATTAACAGTAAGCGTTTGGAATGACGGGCTGCGTAGCTGGTGTGGAGCAGTTCATGGGCTCGATGCGAGTTCGGCTTCTCCAGTTCTACAGCATACAGCGTTTGGATATCACGGTTTTCATAAGAGCGTCTGCGCGGCGTATTCCGATCAATGGCGTAGATCGCCTGCATACGTTTCTGCAGAACTTTCGGGTCCATGGATTTGGGTTCGCCGCCGCCGCCGAGACAGCCGCCGACGCAAGCCATGACTTCGATAGCGACATATTCCTCCCGCCAGCTGTCTATTAGCAACATGCGTTGGGCGGCAGCGATACCGTTGCAGATCGCGACCTTGCCGATGCCCGGAATGTCGGCCTCTTTGACGCCTTCCGTAACGCCGCGTAATTGGTGCCATTCCAACGGTAATGCCTCTTCCTGACCGGTAAAGTGTGCGGCGGTACGCACGACAGCTTCCATGACGCCGCCGGAGGCTCCGAAAATCTGCGCCGCGCCGGTGCTTTCGCCAAGAGGATTGTCGAATTCGCCGTCTTCTTGCAGAGCATTAAAAGCAATGCCGCGTGCTTTAATCATTCTTGCCAGTTCACGAGTTGTTAAGACATGATCGATATCGCCGGATACACCGGGACGGAGCGCTTCGTCTTTCTTGGCGGTACAAGGCATGACGCTGACGACATAAGGTTCTTTTTTGCCTTGGGTAAAATCGGTGCCGAGCGAACGGGCAAAGGCGCCGCGTTTGGTCAGAGCGCCGTGCATCTGTTGCGGGGATTTGGTCGTGCTCAAATGAGGCAGCAGATCGGGACGATTAATTTCGACCCAGTTGACCCAGCCTGGACAGCAGGAAGTAAATAACGGCAGATGCTTGCCGCTTTTGAGGCGGGTCAAAAATTCCGTGCCTTCCTCCATAATTGTCAAATCCGCGGCAAAGTTGGTATCGAAAACGTAGTCAAAACCGAGTTTTCTAAGCGCGTTAATCATTCGGCCTGTGCTGACCGTGCCCGGTGGCATGCCAAATTCCTCACCGATAGCGACGCGGGTAGCGGGGGCGACCTGTACCGCCGATACACGTCTATGCGTATCCAGAGTATGCATGACCTCGTGCCATTGCGGTGTTTCGATCAGCGCGCCGGTCGGGCATACTAAAGTGCATTGTCCGCAGGAGATGCATTTTGTTTCCGAAAGGGAGCGGTCGAAAACCGTAACCGGCATGCGTTCCGATCCGTGTTCGGCAAAGCCGATAATATGCTGTTGCTGCCCGGCATCGCCGCAAGCTTCGACACACAAACCACATTCAATACACTTCGACAGATCGCGCCAGATGCTTGGAGAGGTGTGGTCGGTGATCTTGTGTTCAGGATGTGCGCGAGAACCGATAGGCAGTTTTTCCCAGCGCTCTTCCAGCTGGTATTCATTGACCAGATTCTGGAACTGGCAGGAGCCGTTTACTTCGCAACGAATACAGTCGTTTGGGTGGCGAGCCAGTAACCACTGCATGTCCGCTTTGCGAAATTCCAGCAGCTCTTGGCTATCGGTGTCGATCACATCTCCATCATGGGCCAGAGTTTTGCATGCGGGTTGTGCTCTGGCAGCGCCTTTGACTTTAACGAGACACATGCGGCACACGGCGTGAGTCGGCAGGCGGGGATAATAGCAAAGGGTCGGGATATGCACTCCGGCGGCATTGGCTGCATCGAGCAGAGTCGAATTTTCGCCCAGTTCAACCGTTCTGTCATTAATCGTAACCTTAATCATGTGAACCTTCCTGTGCTCAGGTCTATCGTGGTTGTCATGGGCCGGACGTTTAGTAATCGCAGAGTACATCGAAAGGCAGTAGTAAAGCCCATAACTTTCCATGCAAATTATAGGGTTAATCTAGCACCCGAAGTCTACTGAATCAATCGTGCTGGGGGAGCTGAAATTGTTTCCTGATAGCAGGTTGGTTTAGTCGGGAGGGAAAAAACCGCGAAATGAAGGCGTGAAAGCTTAAGAAATCTTTAAGATTATTATTTCTTATCTAATCATAAGTAGGAATTGATGGTAAGGTTTATCCAAAGACAGTTTTTAAGCGGGCGGTGCTATAGATCACCGTATCAATTCCAACCAGGCCTTAAAACAATGGAGATATGGCTGATGCGTAAACTATTAATTGCAACTTTATTCGGAGCTTCTTTTGTCATGACTGCACAAGGTGCGGCAGCTGCAGAAGGAGGCGTGTGTCAAACCGTCAAACCAAACCCGACAACCATTATCGAGAATTTTCACGCGAACTATCTGCCGAATCTATTGCCGGCGGTTCTAAACAGTGAAAAGGCACTTAATCTGAGCGCGGAACAGTGCCAGAAATTCAATAAGTTCAAAACCGAAAAGGCACCTAACGGTAAAAAGTTGATTGCTAAAATCATTAAAATGGAAGGCGAATCGCGTCAAATGGCATTGGAAGGTGCCGATTTGAAAACCATCCAGGCCCGCAACGAGGAAATCGCCGCTTTGAGAGCCAAGCTGGTAACCGGCAAAATGAAGTGCCATCAGTTTGTTAAAAGCGTGCTAACACCTGAGCAATACAGCAAACTGATTAAAGAAGTCTATCCGGCAATGCGTGCTAAAGCCGAAGAGCTGGTTTTGCCGAAGCCATAAATCTTATATGAAAACGTTACTTTCTGAGCTGGCGCTAACAGGAAGTGAGGCAGCCCGCCGAGATTTCCTCTGCGGGCTTTTTTATTTTTGCAGAAATTCGAGAATGTCCTGCATGGAACCGCTAAAGGCGACTTTGTGTTGTTTTTTTTGCATCTGGTAGTCGTACATCGGATCGTAGTATTCCACCAACAGGGTTTCAATCCAGCCTCTGTGACCTTCGGTTACTCCATGCGTTATCTGCAGCTGCAGCGCCGCATCAAATTGTTGCAGGACTCGCTGATAACGCTCTCCGCCAAGCCTTCTCTGAATGCGATTGAAGGCAGCAAGCATAAACGTTTGCCAATCCTCGATAGAATAGTATTCCTCTTGAGCCTGAACAACGTATTCATCGAGTGTGATCGAGACACGTTCTTCCAGTGGCGTTTCCAGAAGAATCCGCTGTCCGCTCTTCAAGAAATCGAAAAGCGGTTTAGACATATTGACCGTGCCGATGTTGCGGCCTTCGTCTTCAATGATCAGCCGTTTAGAATTGCTTTCCAGAAAGCGGATCAGTGCCATGGAGAGTTTGTTTTCGAAGTTGATCTGTGTCGGCTGCGGGGTCGCATGTCGGCCGAATGCCGATCCTCTGTGGTGGGCAAGCGTTTCGAGATCCAGCGCTTGCAGATCCGCAGTCTCTGGCAACTGTTGAAGCAATTGAGTTTTACCGGAACCGGTTCTGCCGGCTAAAACGATTGGTTGAATACCGGCTATGGTGAATAGATCGGGAACCGATTCCAGAAAATCGATTAAGTAGCGTCGAAAAGCTTTATAGCCGCCTTTAAGGCGAACGATTCTCCGACCGTTATCCTGCAACCACTGTTGGGCAATTTTCGAACGCATGCCACCACGAAAGCAATACAGCAATGCATCCGGATGGCGATCCATAAACTCTATCCAGGATTGAATTCGCGGTGCGCGGGTGATTTCGTTGACCAGTTTATGTCCAAGCTTTACTGCGGCTTCGTTGCCGTGTTGCTTGTAGCATATACCGACCTTTTGACGTTCTTCGTCGTTCATTAACGGCAGATTGCTGGCGCTGTAAAAAGCGCCCTGTGCAAATTCCACCGGTGCCCGAACGTCGATCAAAGGCGTGTTGTTGAGGACAATCGATTTGAAATCGTCGGTTTGAGGTAAATCCGCGTCGAAACGGGTCAGGGTTGGCGTCATCAAATGACCTCGACGACATGCGATGAATCGGCTTTAGGTGCTGTTCTGCCAATCGGTTCCAGTTGAAGATCATAGCGGACCGCAATCGCTTTGAATTCGTCGACTGACTCGGGTTTGACAACGGCAAGCAAGCCGCCGGAAGTTTGCGGATCGCATAGAATCATTTTTTGATCTTCCGTCAGGGCTTGTCCTTGGGAACCGCTTACTTTGTGTCCGTAGCTGTCGAAATTGCGTCCGGTTCCGCCGGGTGTGCAGCCTTGCGCAAGGTAGTTTAAAACATGTGGCAGAATTGGAACCCTGGCAAATTCAATCTGCGCGCTAATATCGCTGCCTTCGCAAATTTCGATCAAATGACCCAAAACGCCAAATCCGGTCACGTCGGTCAAGGCGGTCACTCCGTCCAGTTTGGCAAACTCACTGCCGGCTTTATTCAGAGTGGTCATCGCCTCGATTGCCATTTGCAGATGTTCGGGTTGGATTTTCTTCTGTTTTTGTGCCGTGGTTAAGATACCGATTCCAAGCGGTTTGGTAAGAAACAGCTCGCAGTGTGCTTCGGCGGAGGCGTTGCGTTTCAAGTGTTCGTTTTGTACCAGTCCCGTGACTGCCAGGCCGAAGATCGGTTCCGGCGCGTCAATCGAGTGTCCGCCGGCTAAAGGAATACCAGCCGCCTGACAGACGGCGCGACCGCCTTCGATGACCTGTTGTCCGACCTCAGGAGAGAGTTTATCGATCGGCCAGCCGAAGATAGCGATGGCCATTAACGGATTGCCGCCCATTGCATAGATGTCGCTGATCGCATTCGTCGCGGCGATTTTTCCAAAAGTGAAGGGGTCGTCGACAATCGGCATAAAAAAGTCGGTAGTACTCAATACCGAAGTGCCGTTGCCTAGGTCATAGGCGGCAGCATCGTCTTTGGTGCTGTTACCGACCAATAAAGCCGGATGAGGGGCGATCTCCATTGAAGTTTTAAGAATGTTATCGAGGATCTTCGGAGAGATTTTGCAACCGCAACCTGCACCGTGGCTGTATTCGGTTAATTTAATCAGTTGTTCAGTACCGTTTTGGTTTGTATCCATTGAATTCCGCTTCCTCAAGTTTTGCATGGGTTAAGTATAACTTGAGTTGTGAATCGAATTTGATCTTAACCATTTTCAGTCGGTTTTTCGGATGAAGTTTGTTCATCTCCACCAAAGAATCGCTTTTTCTTTCTTAACAAAGAATGACAACACTTTATACGGCAGCGGAATAAAATTAATTCTCACTTAATAATTAAGTTATTGAAAACAAATGGAAAAGTATTTATCTGGTTGTCTCA
>NZ_JACBGI020000030.1 GCF_013391765.2 Thiomicrorhabdus heinhorstiae
TATTCCCAGTACGCGGCTTTAAATTCTGATTTAAAGTCTTTTGGTTCAGAGTCAAGTACTTCCAGTTCATTTGAGAAAATCGTAGGAGATGAATCAACGAACATATTCCCGCTAACTTTAAGATTATGCTCGCTTTTAAATTCGCCAACATCGTAATGAACCAAAGAAACAGTATGTGTACCTTTGTTTAGAAATAGCTGCATATACTCGTATGAACCTATTTGCCCATAATATTTTCCGTTTACTGAAATTCTCAGTAAATCTGTGCTATCCATCCGGTGCAGAATTCCTGCCGTATTTAAAAACACGACTTTGTAGCTGCCGGCAGGCGCTGATGCCGTTATTTCCTGGCTAGGTAAATCAGACGAAGGCCTAACTTTCACCTCCCGAGAGCAACCGACTAAAACTAAAACGACACCAAGTAATGGTAGTAGCTTTTGTATTTTCATAATACTTCCCTTATTGAGCATAATTGAGAATATAGTTTTTGATATCGCTGAGAACTAAATGAGGAAATTTCTTTTTGAGGTTATTTAGATCCCGTGTCCGTTTATCACGGACTTTAACTTTTACGCTTGCAGGGACATTAAGACCAAAAATATTCTTTCCGACTATCATTTCAAAGTTAAAGTCTCCTAAATAAAATTGGTCACCCGCTTTCAAATTAAGTGCAATTGGCTTCATGTTTTTTGGTGTTATGATTTGTGTGCCTCCGAGTACAAACACTTTGTATTCCCAGTCGATAATTTCATACAAACCTGGATCGAGCTCTAACAGGTAAGTTCTTCCCCTTCCTGTTCTTGCATTCCACGAATATTCATCATCTGCATTTATGGCACCAACTGTCTGGGTTTCACCTGTCGTTGTATTTTTTAGCGTGAACCATCCAAAATGGCCTCCATACATACTTACTGAACCAGTAATGAGAGCTTTGTTATTAGGTGGTATAAACTCTGCCGACTCCGTTAGCTCTTTCGTTATAGCCTCGTTGGAGGCACAGCCACCCAGAAACGACGCAAATATAATTAGGGTCGCAATTGTTGTGATACTGTTACGAAATTTATTCATTGCTGTTTCCATTTACCTTTGTCTCGTTGTTCTTTAATTATTGCAATCGTCTCGTCTCTAATTTGTCTTGGGCTTTTATTGAGAATCTCTTCTGCAATGCCGCGCATTTCAGGCACATCGCCGACTTTCATTGCTTCCATCGACATTTTGACTATGAAATGAGTTTTAGCGTTACTGGATAAAGACCACTTTGCAGAAGAAGCAGTTAAGAACCGCTCGAAGTCATCCCTGTTATCAAGATGCTTGAGCGTAAAAATGATGTCGTTCAAATATTTACTGTCGCCTGTCGCAAAAAAACAGGCCCAATTCATATCATTTCTTTGCGGCGATGTAGGTATTGGTTTTAGTAGTTCCGAAGGCGTTTTGTTAATGGCTTGTTTTAAGATGCTTTTCGTTGGTTCGGGAATGCTCTGAATGGTTGCTGTCCACTTCTTTTTATGTGCGGCATCGTATTGAGCGAAAAGACAGCTAAAAGACATAAGGACAGGCATTTTGGCATTTGGTATGGCAGCGATGTCTGAAGAGCCGAGAACAGTAATCGCGCTATCAATAAGTTCGGGTTGTGGTTGAAGGTAATAGGTGTGAATGAAGTAATTTAGTTCATCGATATTGCTTATTTTTTCTAGTTTTTCAGAGGAATGACTGATAGTTGAAAAGCTAAGAATTGCTAATAGTAAAAGTATGTTTCTCATATTTGCCTATTTCATTTTCCACAACCATTAAGTAGGCATCCTAATAGAGTTAAAATGCGTATGTCAACCGATTTTAAACTAGTTTATATATTAGTAATTCGTAATATATTCCCGAGTGCCGCTTTCAGAACTTTTTTATAAAATAAAAAAGCCGAGTTTTGAGGCTCGGCTTTTGGCTTGGTTTTTATTTCTAAAACTTGTTTTAAGAAATCAGCGCTTCGAGTTCTTCCCAGCGTTCGAAGGCTTTTTCCAGTTCGGTTTCTTTGTTTTGCAGTTGGTCGAGTTTTGCCTGCACGCTTTCCTGATCCTGTTGATAGAAATCCGGTTGGGCGATTGCGTCGTTTAGCGCTTCGATTTCGGTTTCCAGGTCTTCGAGCAGCTGTGGCAGCATGTCGTATTCACGCTGGTCTTTGTAGCTGAGTTTTTTCTTTGGCACCGGTTTGCTTTCAGCTGCAGATGGAGCAGATTGAGTTTCGGTGGTTGCTACTTTTACTTCGGCCTTCTTGTCCGCTTTTCCGGTTTTGTTTATTTCGCTATAGCGTGCCGGACGCTGGCGTAGCCAGTCGTCGTAGCCGCCGACATACTCGTTGACATCGCCCGGTGCGTCGAAGACCAAGGAGCTGGTACAGACGTTATTGAGGAATTCACGGTCATGGCTGACAATCAGCACCGTGCCTTGGTAATTCATCAAAAGCTCTTCAAGCAGTTCCAGAGTTTCGACGTCCAGATCGTTGGTCGGTTCATCGAGAATCAGCAGATTCGATGGTTTGGCAAATACACGCGCCAGTAACAAGCGGTTGCGTTCTCCGCCGGACAGGGCTTTGACCGGCTGACGGGCGCGATCCGGGGTGAACAGGAAATCGCCAAGATAGCCCATGACGTGCTTGCGCTGGCCGTTGATTTCCACATGATCGCTTTCATCCAGCACGCTTTCGATGACCGGGCGTTCTTCGTCGAGCTGGGCGCGATGCTGATCGAAATAGGCGATTTTCAAGTTGGTGCCGAGCTTGATGGTGCCGCTTTGCGGAGCAAGTTTATCAAGCAGTAAAGCAAGAAGGGTCGATTTTCCACAGCCGTTCTCTCCGATGATTCCGACTTTATCACCGCGCATAATGACTGTGGATAAGTTGTTGACAATCGGCTTATTCGGGAAGTTGAAGCTCAGGTCTTTGATTTCGATGACCTGTTTACCGGAGGTGTCAGCCGTGTTCGCCTGCAAGGTTGCTGTGCCTTGCTGACTTCTGCGGGCATTGTGTTCTTCACGCAGTTTTTTCAAAGCGCGCACGCGACCTTCGTTACGGGTACGGCGTGCTTTGATGCCTTGGCGAATCCAGGTTTCTTCCTGCGCCAGCTTTTTATCGAATTCGGCATTCTGCTTGGCTTCGGCTTCCAGCCATTCGGCTTTACGTTCCAGATAGGTGTGATAATCGCATTCCCAGTTACTCAGGCGACCACGATCCAGTTCGACAATGCGGTTTGCCAGTGCTTGCAGGAAGGAGCGGTCGTGGGTGATAAACACCAAGGCGCAACGCATGCCGTTGAGGAAGTTTTCCATCCACTGAATCGACGGAATATCCAAATGGTTCGTCGGCTCGTCGAGCAGCAGAATGTCCGGTTCCTGCACCAGCGCTTTGGCCAGTAGCACGCGACGTTTCATCCCGCCGGACAGAGTGGAAAATTCAGCATCGGCAGGCAGGCCGAGTTTGGAAATCACGGTATCGACTTTCTGGTTGAGTTCCCAGCCGTTTTTGGCATCGATTTCTTGCTGAACTTGAGTGAAGTGTTCAAGCACTTCGTCGGAATAGTCCTGTTCCATTTTTAAACTGAGTTTATGGAATTTATCCAGCAGCGGCGCAATGTCTCCCAATCCCTCGGCGATAATGTGAAATACCGAACCGTGAGTATCGTGCGGGACTTCCTGCTGTAATTTGGCGATGTGTACGCCGTCTTGCACGATGCGTGTGCCGTCATCGGCTTGAATCAGGCCTTCAATGACTTTGAGCAGGGTGGATTTACCTTCGCCGTTGCGGCCGACGATACAGACTCGGTCGTTCGCTTCGATCTGTAAACTGACCTTATTCAGCAGCGGAGCAGCGCCGAAGCTTAATTGAATATCGCGTAAAAACAGCAATGCCATATAAATCCTTTAGAACTCAAGGCCCAAGTACGGGGTTGAAAATGAATTGGCAAATTATAAACCTTGTGTGAGGGATCGGTGGGCTTGTTTCTGCGGAGCGGCGTTTTTCTGTGGGAAAGGCGATGTCAAACGATGGAATCGAGTTTTACCGGCAGGAGTGTCCTGCCGGATCGAATGAGAGTTGCTGTCCGGCGAATCAGTTGAAGGTCAATTGGGTGCCGACCTGAAAAACAAACGCCTGCTCGGGAAAATTGCATAGAAAACGCGCAATGATATTCGGCCCGGTACAATGCGACAGACCGATGCGTGGCACGCCTTGCAAAGCATTTTCGGTCATGATTAATCGATTTTCACCGGCTTTGGCTAAGTGAGTTCCACCCATCACGGCGTGAATCGGTTCGTCCGGAAATTGTTTGCGGATTTGAGCGAGGGTGTTTAATACTCCTGCATGGCAGCAGCCCAATAAAATCACTAAGCCGTTCGCGGTTTTAACGATAACGCTCATATCGTCTTTTAGCGGATCTTTGATCATGGGACTGGTTTCATCGGCTAAGTCCCGATGCACTTTGAGTCGTTCATCACCTTCATCTTCCAGCGGTTCCAGTCGTGGGATCTCTCCAGTGGTGTAAACGTGAGTGACGACTTGCTGCTGCTCGGCAGACAAATGCCAGACAACATCCAGTTCCTGTTTATCGAAAGGAATGGAAACCGGTTTCGGTGAACCATCCGGCCGTTCGCTGTAGCGAGGATTGAACAGGTCTGGATGACCGTAAATCGGCCTTGGACCGATCAGATCAAGAAGTTTTTCCAGCCCGCCGGTATGGTCGTAATGACCGTGGCTGAGAATGATTTTATCGATACTGTACGGATCGATTTGCAGTTCCTGCAGGTTGTGCAGTAAGACATCGCCCGATTGGCCGGTGTCGAACAGCACGGTTTCGTCTCCGGTTTCAATCAGAATCGACATGCCGTGCTCGCCCCACAGTCGAGTGCTGAGTTTGACGGAGTTTTCAACCAGACAAGTAATGCGAATCATATGTCCCCCGGACGTCAACGAAATTAAAATTGAACTGTAGCATAGCGCTTTTCGTCAGGCTTTAACTTGATCGGCTGCAATTTTCCTGACGGCATGGTTTCATCTTGGCGTTGATCGATTACAATAATGCGGCGTCAGGTATTCTCCAGCGCCGAGAAATTTTTCCTGACCCGTGTTCTTGGTCAAAGCGTCTAAAAGCCGTCTACTAGGGAAGTTCGTTTAATTTTGAAAAATATGCCAGATGTTCGACCTATTGGAGTGTTTGATTCCGGAATCGGCGGCCTGCCGATCGCCAAACAGATCCGTGAATTACTGCCGAACGAAAATTTGATCTATGTCGCCGATACTTGGCATGCGCCTTATGGTGAAAAGGGTGAAGACTATATTCTGCAAAGATCGCTTGCCGTTACCGATTTCCTCATCTCTCACGATGTCAAAGCGATTGTCGTCGCATGCAATACCGCTACCATGGTCAGTATTAAAACTCTGCGGGAGCGTTACGACTTGCCGTTTATCGGCGTTGAGCCGGGTGTAAAACCGGCGGCAATCCATACGCAAAGCGGTGTAATCGGCGTTTTGGCGACCGAAAAAACTTTGAGCAGCCATGCGTTTGACAGCCTGGCAAAAAGGGTGGCCGGCAACGTTCAAGTGGAAATTCAACCAAGTCCGAAGCTGGTGCGTCTGGTTGAGAACCTGGAACTGAATTCTGCGCAGGCGTCCTTTGCAGTGGAGGAATATGTTCAGCCGTTAATCGAAAAAGGCGCAGATACCATTATTCTCGGTTGCACGCATTTTGCGCATCTGGCACCGGTTATTCGTGAGGTTGCCGGTAGTGAGGTTTCGGTTATCAGCACGGAATTGGCCGTCGCTAGAGAAGTGGTGCGCCGTCTGGAGTGTGAAAACCTGCTCAGCAAAGAAAATCTCTCGGGGGCGAATGCATTTTTCAGTAATGGTGAGGTCGCTCTGTTCCAAAAACAGATTTCTCATCTGTGGGGGGAAGATGCGGTGGCACAGTCGTTTTAAGCCGCTGGATTTTTTCTTAACTCAATTTGTGAAGATTTGAAACAGACCAAGAAGAACGGCGTAGCGTACACCTTTTCCGATCAGCGTGAGCAGTGCAAATAGCCAGAATTTAACGCGCATGATTCCGGCGATCAAGGTCAGAGGATCGCCGACAATCGGTAGCCAGGCGAAGAGCAGAGACCAGATACCGTACTTTTGAAACCAGTTTTGGCTTTTGTGCAGTTGATGCGCTTTGATTGGGAACCAGCGCTTATCCTGAAAGTGTAAAAGATAACGTCCCAGAAGGTAGTTCACCACCGAACCGAGAGTATTGCCCAAGGTTGCTACCATCCATAGCGCCCAGACATTTTCGCCGTTCGCCGCCAATCCAAGCAAAAGAATTTCCGAACCGGCGGGGAACAGCGTCGCGGCCAGCAGCGAAACAAAAAATAGCGAAATCAAAGCATCCATGTGCTGGATTTTACTCCGTGCTGTCGTAAGAGTAAAAACGAGTTCCAGTTTCGTTGTTTTTTTGCAGAGGTTTTGAAACGACGGCATGTCGCTGTCTCTAAATTTTTATAATGGCTATTTTCGCCAATCTTTCGGATATTTCTATCATGCACACTTACCGGACGGCTTATTTTTTACTCGCTTTAACAACACTGTTTTGGGCCGGAAACTTTGTGCTTGCCAGAGCGGTTCATACAAGTGTTCCACCGATCGGTCTGGCGTTTTGGCGCTGGTTTGCCGTGGCAGTGTTTATTGTTCCGTGGGCTTGGCGCGAGTTGCGCGAACAGTGGCCGATCATGCGCGAACATCGCTGGCTGATGATTGTGTTCGGTATCTCGAGTGTCGGCGCTTTTAATACTTTGATTTATATCGGCCTGCAGACAACGACGGCCGTGAATGCTTTGTTGCTGATCTCCTCGGCCCCGGTGTTTATTTTGCTATTGGCTCCCTTGATGACCGGACGCTCCATGCAACTGCTGCAACTTCTCGGCGTGCTCGTGTCGGCAGTCGGTGTGTTGCTGGTGTTGACCGGAGGTGATTTGGCGAAGATTACCGAGTTCGGCCATGATGCAGGCGTACTTTGGGTGTTGGCTGGTGTAATCAGCTGGGCGTTTTATTCGGTTTTGTTGCACCATCTGCCAAAAGGGGTCGGCGGTAGAGGATTTTTTGCCGCCACGGTGATTGTCGGGGTTATCGGTCTGCTGCCGTTTTATCTGGCGGAAACCTTTATTCAAGATCAACCGGTCGACTTTGATATGACCTTGTTGGTTACGGTGGTTTATGTGGCTGTGTTTGCTTCCATTCTGGCGTATATGTTCTGGAATCGCGCGGTGGCTATGATCGGTGCGGAGCGCTCGGGGGCATTTATTCATCTGATGCCAGCGTTCGGATTGGTGCTTTCGGCTGCTTTGCTTGGTGAGAAAATTACGTCGGTTGATTTAATCGGTTTGGGACTGATTATCGGCGGTCTGCTGGTCGCGGCGGGCAAGTTATCCCTGCGTCGCGGGAAAAATG
This sequence comes from Thiomicrorhabdus heinhorstiae, assembly GCF_013391765.2. Classification (GTDB taxonomy): domain Bacteria; phylum Pseudomonadota; class Gammaproteobacteria; order Thiomicrospirales; family Thiomicrospiraceae; genus Thiomicrorhabdus; species Thiomicrorhabdus heinhorstiae. Next base: position 7,460 of record NZ_JACBGI020000030.1, read on the forward strand.
TATCGTGAACAGGCCAGGATTGATTGGATGAAAGTGGAAATAGTTCAAGTTAAGACACCTGAAGAAGTCGTATCACTGGCTGAACTGGCCAAGAATATCTGGAATCAGCATTTCACGCCGATTATCGGCCAAGCTCAGGTAGATTACATGCTGAAAAATTTTCAAAGTGCCGAGGCCATTCAACAACAGCTTAACGATGGCGGCGAATACTATCTGGCTTATGTCGACGGTGAAAGAAGCGGTTACACCTGTCTGATTGCCGATCAACAGAGTAGCAAAATGATGCTGAGTAAGCTCTACGTTCAATCTTCCAGACGTGGTTCGGGCATTGGCAAAGCCTTATTGGACTATGCCGAGCAGCGGGCGCAGATGCTCGGAATGAGCGCTCTCTGGTTGACGGTAAACCGTTTTAACGAAGGGCCGGTGGCCTGGTATAAACGTCAGGGTTTTGCCATAGTTGACGAGCTGAAAAAGGATATCGGCAACGGCTTTTTTATGGATGATTTCATTATGCAAAAAGAGATCGCCAGCCCCTGAATATTTTAGCACTTGGAGGAGCCGGCAAGTTTAGTCGCCGAGTTGTTTATGAAGCATTAATTGAATGTGTTCAATCAGATATTCGGATGCTTGAGTTTGTTCGCTACCGGCCGGCAGATAGATGCGCAGCGGATTGGCTTGGAAATGGAACAACAGCAAGCCCATCAGGCTGGTGGTCAAAAAGTGCGGATCGCAGTCCGGATTGATTTCGACAAAAACGGCGTGTAATGCATTGCAGCTGTCGGCCAGAACTTGATTGGCGAGAAACTTCAAATCTTCTTCGTCTTGCGCCAGCAGAATACGGAAAAACAGCTGGCGAAAGATAAAGTTGTCCGCCATCTGCTTTCCGGCGATTTCAATAAACTCGTTAAGTTTTTGTTTGGGAGGCAGATCGGATTCCAGGCAACAGACCAGCGCCTGACTCTGTTGTTTAAAGACAAATTTCAGGGTGGCCTGGTAGAGTGCCTGCTTATCCTTGAAGTGATTGTAGAGCGAGGGCGCTTTGATGTCGCACGCCGAAGCGATATCGCGCATACTCAGGGCGTCATACCCTTTGCTGGCAAAAAGTTCGGCGGCGGTTTTTAGAATTCTTTGCGATGTACTGTTTTCTTTGCTTTCTGTCATGCGGCTTCGTGTTTGCGCTTGATGGCGTCCCAGTCGATGTTGTTACAGGCATAGCAAGGCTCGGTAATTACGCCCATCCATACCAATAGACTGTGTATTTTACATCCTAAGCAGAAGCCGAGCACCGCTTCGAACCACATTAATGCCAGACAAACCCAGATCAGAGTGACTGGAATCTGGTACGGAATGTAATTATAGGTAGTCGGCAACAGTTCGCTCGAGAAGAGAGTGTTGATGGCTCCCGCAAAAACATCGGGGTTGAAAAAGACCAGGCAGAAACTTGCCAGAGCAATTCCCAGCCCCCAGGCAAAGCGCTTCGGAGTCAGTGGCTTCCAGACGGGCGGTTTATTTCGTGCCAGAAACGAGGCCAGCTGAATGGACGGCGAAAAGCGTGCCGTCCAGACAAACATTCCGGCAATCAGCTCGAAGAGTCCGTAGAAAAGCAACAGCGTTTGCACACTGAAATCGTAGCTGCGTTTGACCATTTCTCCACTGTAGATAATTTGCGAAGCTTCGGTGATTTCATAGGTGTCTTCGATGGTGGTTTCATTCACGATCCATGGCGAAGTATAGAGCACGTCGAACAGGGTTAGAGCCATGAACAATGGGATAACCAGCATCATTCCCGCACGAATGCGCACCGCTGTGTCGTTAATGAACAGGATGTTTTCGTCGGGATCTCTGAACCAAGTGTTTTTGAACCAGGACATATTCGACTCCTAGGATTTTTGCACCGAACCGGTAACCGGTTTGCTGAAGAAAGTGGCGTAAATCATGGAAACGCTATAGCGCTGGTTATGATTCCACGGCATTAGAGACATAAAACGCGCCAGGAAGCAGTAATCGAACAGAACCATCGCGCTTGTGCCGAGAATGACCGGATACAACATCCAGTACATCGGTGGCCAGAAAGCGACTAGCAAAAGCAGGGTGTAGGCAATGCGCACTTGCACGGGGAAGCTGGTCACCGAGCGGGTTTCCGCGGCGAAATGGAATATCTGGACGATCGTCAGTGCAGTGGCAATCGGCAGTCCGTAATGCCAGCCGGCGACATCGAGAATCAACAAAATATCGGTAATGAACCAGTAGATCCAAACTTTATCCATTATTCTTTGCATGAGAATTTTTCCTGAATTTATTTTTAAATTTAACTAACTAACGCTTGTTAGTTTAACGAAATTATTCGATAATCGTCAATACTTGAATGGATTCGTAGACGGTTTTGTGATGTTTCAGGTTGGAAATTGCAGGCCGTTTAGTCGATCAGGATGGGTACAGCTGCGAGAAAATTTGGTCGATAATGCCGCGCTGAGTCATAATTCGTTCAAGGGCAAAACCCGATCATTTAAGTTTTGTGTTTGAAACAGAGCTGTTTCGACGAACTTTTCGGCTGGCAGATATGGAATTCTTTTAATCCCTTTAGGGAACCTCTGATCGAATCAGATTAATTTCTGGCTAAGCCCCTATGGGCGAGGCTTCAAGCCCACTTCTTCGTTGTTGTGCCCCTTGACCTTAGATTGACTAAGGTCGGCGTGCCACGCCTAGAATAAGCAGGCTTTAAGTCTCGCATAATTTCAATCTGATTGAATCAGAGGTTCCTTAGAGAAAGGCATCAAATTATGACTCCGGCGATCTTGTTACTTAAAAGCAAAAAGATTGAGCACACAGTGCATGAGTACGTGCATGATGAAGGTTGCGAGTCTTATGGATTGGAAGCGGCCGAAAAGTTGGGTATTGTCCCTGAACGGGTTTTTAAAACGCTGGTGGTCTCACTGAACAGCGGAGAACTGGCCGTCGGAATTGTGCCGGTTTCAGCCAAGTTGAGCATGAAATTGATTGCCAAAGCGGCTGGTGGCAAAAAGGCCGAAATGGCTGCTCCGCAACTCGTCGAGCGCTCCACGGGATATGTCTTGGGCGGCGTCAGTCCTCTAGGTCAGAAAAAACGTTTGAAAACTGTTTTGGACTCGTCGGCGCAGAATTATCCGACGATCTTTGTCAGTGCCGGCAAGCGGGGCATGGACCTCGAACTCACTCCACAGGATTTGCTCAGTCTGCTTGGTGGCATCTATGCGGATATTCAGCAGTGATTGATTTTTAGTGATCGATCTTTTTAAACTTAAAGACTCCATATCCTCCCGATTTCTCTCTTCGTAGCGAATCATTATCGACTAAACGGAAAGACTGTTATGCCAAATAGCCGCTTTATTTCAGGTGTTGTGTTTGGCGTAATATCCCTATTGTTTAACAGATAGAGATTTGTATGGAAACACATGACAGTTTGCAGTCGCTAATGAATCGGTTGCAGGCCTTGCCGGCGGCACCGCAGACAATGCCTGTGCTGTTTGTCGGCCACGGCAATCCGATGAATGCGATCAGCCGCAATGTATTTACCGAAAACTGGCAGGCGATCGGCAAGGCACTGCCGAAACCAAAAGCGATTTTGTCGGTTTCGGCGCACTGGCTGACTCGGGGGGATACCCAGGTACTGACTGCCGACAAGCCGCAGACCATTCATGATTTTTACGGTTTCTCGACCGAGTTGTTCGAGCAGCAATACCCTAGCCCGGGTGCGCCGCAAATCGCTTTGCAAACGCAGCAAATGGCGCCGTCGACAATTGAAACCACCGAAGAATGGGGATTGGATCACGGTACCTGGTCGGTGTTGCTGTCGATGTTCCCGAAAGCGGATATTCCGGTTTATCAGATCAGTATCGACTATCGGAAGCCGCCGCAGTTTCATTATGACTTGGCTGCACAGCTAAAAGCGCTGCGAAGCAAGGGCGTACTGGTCATGGCAAGCGGTAACCTGGTGCACAACCTGCAGAAAATGCAGTGGCAGGAAAAGCCGGCGTTCGATTGGGCATTGGAATTTAACCACCGCGTCAAGGAGGCGATTTCCCAGCGTGACGATGCGACTTTGATCGATTTTAACGGGTTCGGCGCCTTGGGCAAGATGGCTCATCCGAGTTACGATCACTATTTGCCTTTGCTGTATAGCTTGGGCTTGCGCAGTGCCAAGGATGAGGTGTTCTTTTTCAATGACATTATTGATATGAGCTCGGTTTCGATGTTGTCTTTTATCTATATTGAGGACGGGGTGGGAACGCCGAATATTCGCCACTGAGTTATTCAGAGTCGACTAAATAAGGCCACCGAGAACACCGTAAGCGGAAAACAGCAGGATCAGCCAGAAGACCGACAGGCGGCGAAAAATCAGTAGATAAATTCCGAGTAGGGCGGCGATGATGTCCGGCCAATGCATTAGGGCGCTTGGCGCAACCGGTTGAATCAGTGTGGCGATAAGAAAGCCGACGACGGATGCGTTGATGGCGATAACGGCTCCGGCGAAACGCGGTTTTTGCGCCAGATTTTGCCAGTGATCATGCAGGGCGAGAACCAGCAAAAAACCGGGCAAAAAAATTGCCAGCGTTGCGATCAGCGCCCCGCTAAGAGGGCTGGACGGTAAGCTATCGGCACCTAGGTATGCCGATAGGGTAAACATCGGCCCGGGAACCGCCTGAGCGGCGGCATAGGCAGTCAGGAAGCTATCGGTTGAAAGGCGTTCGCCAAGGGTCTGCTGAAGTAATGGCAACACTACGTGACCACCTCCGAATACCAGGCTTCCCGCTTGATAAAATTCGGCGAAAAGCTCCAATGCAGCGTGTTGCCAGTCGAATAGACTCAAGGCGAATAGCAAGAGTGTCAGTGCGAGCCACAGTTTGCCGGAGAGTGAAAACTTTTCGTCATCGGTTTGCGTTTGCTGCGGTGGAGATTGACGGAGAAAAACTACGCCGACTAGCGACATCAACAACAATAGTGCGACCTGGATGAAAAAACTCGGAATCAGCAACAGCACTATGGCCGTGGTCGAGGCAATGATTCGGGTCAGTGTCTGATGGCAAAAGCTGCGCCACATGCTCCAGATAGCGTCCAGAATAACGACGAGCGCGAGCAGTTTCAGACCGTGGATCAAACCATCGAGTTTCAATACTTCGGAAGTTTGCAGGCCGATGGCCAAAGCGTAGAGTAGAAAAAAAGACGGCAGGGTAAAAGCGATAAATGCCGTAATACCACCTGCCAAGCCGCCGCGCTGCAAACCGATCGCAAAGCCGATCTGACTGGAACCGGGACCGGGCAAAAATTGGCTGAGAGCGATCAGGCGGTGGTAATGCTCGGAATCGAGCCAGTGAAGTTTTTCCACAAATGTTTGTCGGAAATAACCGATGTGTGCCGCCGGACCGCCGAAGCTAGTTAAGCCGAGAATCAAAAAACGCCAAAATATTTCCAACATCGCTTTTTCTCTGAAGAGGTGCCCCTATTCTAGTCGGCGCGGAAAGAATGTTGGTGAAAATTTGATGAAGGTCCGGCGATTTAGAAATCGATATTCAAAATCAGGTTGCTGGTGGATTTCATCAGGTAACGCTCTTGCGAGCGGATGTTTTCTACGTTTTGCTGCCAATGTCGAAGAATATCTGCCGTGTCTTCGGTATGCTCGTGTTCGCGCCCCGGCTCGATGCGGTTCCACAGATTGAAAATCAGACGACCTTTTTTCTTGACGCAGTCGGCGATCGCATCGTGAAACAGCGGTGCACTGAGTTCGGGTGGTAAACCTTCGGCGTCAAAAATATCTACCAAAATGGCGTCGTATTGAAAAAGCGGATTATCGTCGCAATCCAGAGCAAGTTCGAGAATGTATTCAATGGCATCGGCCTGAATACTCTCGATTTCCGGCACATTAGGCAGTTGAAAATAACGGTAGGCGGCGTCTATGACGATCTGGCGCAGTTCGACGATGGTGATCTGTACATTCGGCAGACTGTGGTACAAGTTGTGCGCCATGCTCCCGCCGCCCATACCGAGCATCAAAACCCGGTAATTTTTGGGTTGTTTGCGGTTTTGAAAATGCTCATTGACCAGCGAGACGATTTTTTGCTGATACTCGAAATTCAACGTCATGGGGGCGTTGCGGTAGATACAGCTCTGCTCGATCGGTGTGTCGAAATACAGTTTGCGGGTACTGCGGTTTTCAACTACTTCAATCAGCCCGTACTGGTCGCGAGCGCTGTGAATGATGATGCCGTCGTATTTCATATGCTGTTATGGTCGTTTTTGAGTTAGAAACCGGCCATCCATAGGCGCAGTTTGAGGCCGAGCGAGGTGGTAAAGCCAACCTCGACAAAATCGATATTACCATCTTCGTCAATAATGAAATCGGCCGGTACGCCCTTGGCCCCGAAGATTTGCATGAGCTTGCCGTCGGCGTCGACAACCAGATGGTTCGGATTCAACTGATGTTCCTTGACGTAGGCCTGCATTTCTTCGGCAGTGCCGGATTGAGTGACGATACTGATTACGGTATGGTCTTTGGAGAGTTCTTCAACGCCGTCCCGGCTGAATTTACAGATCGGACACCAGGTTGCCCAGATATGGATCAGCGCCGGCTCACCTTTATCGAGTTCTTTATAAAGATCGATGGATTGGCCGCTGAGACTGGTCAGTTTTAACTCCGGAGCTTTGCCTTCGATTACATCGCCCTGCATATAGGGTCTCAGGATTAGAATAATCGCAATAAAGATGGCGAAAGTGATAAGGTTTTTAACCCAGTTTTTTTGCCAGAAGCTCGGTGTTTTTTCTGTTGAGGTCATATTCGAGGGCCTGTGTTAGCTGAGGAATCGCTGTATTATAGGAGGCCTTTGAAATAGCGTCTATGGGTAAAATAGAGAGTGCTCTTCACTTGACGTCGGCTATCTGAAATACAAAAGGTAATGAGAGAAAAGAATGGAAGCGGATTTTTGGATCGAGCGCTGGCAGCTGAATCAGATCGGATTTCACCAGAATGAAGTCAACGGTTTTTTACGTCGCCACTGGCCGAGATTGGGATTACACTCCAGCGACAGGGTTTTGGTACCTCTGTGTGGAAAATCGCTGGATCTGTTGTGGTTGTCCCAGTTGGGGCATGAAGTCGTTGGTGTCGAATTAAGTGAAAAGGCGTTGCGGGATTTTGTCGCCGAAAACGCTTTACAGGCCAAAGTCTATGATTTTCACGGTTTGTGTGCTTATCATGCGGAAAACATGACTCTACTGTGTGCCGATCTGTTTCATATGACGCCATCGCACACGGAAGGGGTCCGCGGAGTGTATGATCGGGCGGCTCTAATCGCCTTGCCGCCGGAGATGAGGCTGAGTTATGCTGAGTTGATGCAGCGTTTACTGCCGGAAGGGTGTGTTTATCTGCTGGTGACGATGGATTACGATCAGAGCAGAATGGACGGCCCGCCGTTCTCGGTCAGCGATAACGAGGTGAAACAGTTGTTTGCGCATGCAAAAAGCTTTGAAATTCTCGAAAGCGTCGACTTTGAACGCAAGGGTCTTAAAGTACGGGAAAAGACCTGGTTGATCCGTTTTTAAAAACGCCCCGGATTCGCTATTCGCTAAGGCATAATTTCGCTGTATTGTGAAAAGTGTGCGAAGTTTTTCGGGTCGATGCGTTCCAGCTTCGGGCTGACGAAAGTGGCGCACAGTGGATAGGCGATGCCGAATTGCTGAGCGGTTTGTAACGCTTTTAAGTTATCGTCGATCAGCATAGTGGTTTGCGGTGCGAAGTAAACCCGCTTCTGGATTTCGTCCCAGATGCGAATGTCTTCTTTCGGCAAACCGAAATCGTGTGCGGAAAACAGATGGTCGAAATAAGGTGCGATTTCGGTCATTTCCAGTTTGATCGCCAGGCTGTCGCGATGGGCATTGGTTACCATGATCACGGTTTTATTCAGTTCTCGCAAAGCTTGCAGGAAGTCGGTTACTTCCGGATGAACTTTGATTTGATGGCGCAACTCGCGTTTCAGTTCGGCAATCGGCAGATCGAGCGCTTCGCTCCAGTAATCCAGACAATACCAGTTTAAAGTACCGACTTGAGAATGGATTTTGGCGTGAATGAATTGCTTGGCTTCTTCGAGTTCGAGCAGGTTTTTATCGGCATAAGCCTGCGGAATAACTTCCATCCAGAAGTGCCAGTCGAAATGCAGGTCGAGCAGGGTACCGTCCATGTCGAGAAGAACGGTTTGGATTTTTTTCCAGTCCGGCTTGTTTGGGTTTGCTTGCATTGGCAACTTTATCTCCTTAGCGTATGATGAGAAACGGTCAATAGACCTTAGTCGGCGGTTCCTTAACCGCTTACACCTTGGATGAACAGGATTATGTCTAAAAAAACGCCCCTTATTCTATCGGAAAACATTACGGCGCAGTCGCGGATTTTTACCGTGCAATCCCAGCAGTTGGAATTTTCCAACGGGGTGCAGGTAACCTATGAGCGTCTGCTCGGCAGTCCGGAAGGGGCGGTTTTGATTGTGCCGGTGACCGACGAAGGCGAAATTCTGTTGATTCGTGAGTATGGTGCCGGAGTCGGGCGTTACGAGCTTGGGTTTCCCAAGGGAAAGGTCGATCCGGGTGAGACTTGGCAACAGGCTTCGATTCGCGAATGTCAGGAAGAGGTCGGTTACCTGCCGTCTGATGTCCGCTTGCTCGATTCGGTTAGTCTGGCGGCCGGTTATATGACGCATTTGACGCACATTATTCTTGCTACCGGATTGCAGCCTCAGGACGCGGAAGGTGATGAACCGGAACCCCTGGAAGTCATTCCGTGGCGTTTACAGGATTGGCCTCAGTTATTGGCACATGAGGAGTTCACCGAAGGACGGGCCTACGCTGCCTTGCTGTTATTGCTGAAAGAGTTGCAGATTCAATCTTAAAATCATTTTCGATTAGGACCTTATATGGATTTAACGCCCAGCGTTCTACGACAACTTCTTCCCGAATTGACAAAAATCACTTGCGCCGCCGGCGATGAAATCATGCGTATCTATCAGAGTCATCTGTGCCGTGATTGCGATGTGGAGACCAAGAGCGACGGTACTCCGGTAACGGAGGCGGATAAGCGGGCCGATGAATTGATCTGGCAAAGCCTACGGGCACTAACGCCGAATATTCCGATCATCAGTGAAGAGAGTGTTTGCGATGTGCCCTTCGAGCAGCGCCGTGATTGGTCAAGGTACTGGTTGATCGATCCTTTGGATGGCACCAAGGAGTTTATCGAAAAAAGCGGCGAGTTCAGCGTTAATATCGCTTTGATCGATCAGCACCACCCATGTTTAGGCTTGGTTTATGCGCCGACTACGCAGGATCTGTATCTGGGCGTTAAGGGAGTGGGTGCCTATAAGCTGACGGAAGCGGCCGAATTTGTGGCCGAGAACGAGCTCAGCGAAGAGTCATTGTTCGCCAATGTTCGGTCGATTAAAACCTGTCCGGTAGATACGCAAATGCCGGTTAAAGTAGCGGTCAGTCGCCGGCATGGAGCTTTGAGTCAGCGCTATTTCGCTGAGTTTGACAAGGTGCATAAAATCAAGATGGGATCGGCGTTAAAAACTTGTCTGGTTGCCGAGGGTAAAGCCGATGTCTATCCTCGTTTCGGCCCGACCTCTTTGTGGGATACCGCTGCATCGCAATGTGTGTTGGAAGCGGCCGGTGGCGCGGTGTTGAATGCTGCTGGCCATTCGTTGGAATATGTGCAGACCGAATCGTTGTTGAATCCGTTTTTTATTGCTGTCGGCGACACCGATTTTTCCTGGCCTTCCTTTCCGGAAGTGTTCTAGTTTGAGAATATCTATTGTTTTGTTGAATTTCGATAATTTGAGGGATGTGATATGAAGCAGGCTTTTATTAGGATGTTATGTTTATGTGGTGCTTTAGCGGTTAGTTCTACGGCTTTAGCGGAATATCAGCAAGGGGATGCAACCGAGGCTGCAATGGAGAAGGATTCGGGATATCAAACCGGCAAGGCCAGTGGCACTGCTGCGGAATCCGGTACCAGTGCTTTGGGAACTTCTGGGGCGGTTTTAGTCGGGGCGGCGGTTGCGGCGGCGGTCGTGATCGGTATCCATATGGCGAACGATCAAGCAAACGACTGATACGGCTTTCGATCTGTCCCGCCCTGCCGCAGACAGGACGGAGAAATCACGCATAAGTTGTTTAATTAAGTTATTTGGAATAAAAAAAGCCCCATTTCGGGGCTTTTTTATAGCTTACAGGCTCCGCCTGCGCATCCGTCATCATCCTGACCGTCGTCTGCACCATCTCGGGTGTTGTGATAATACAACGTTTTCAATCCCATTTTGTATGCATACAACAAATCCTGCAGAACCAACTTGATCGGTACACGATCATCTTCAAATTTTGCCGGGTCGTAGTTGGTATTGGCGGAAATCGCCTGGTCGACGAATTTCTGCATAATACCGACTAACTGAATATAACCTTTGTTATCCGGGATTTGCCAAAGCAGTTCATAATCGTCACGGTGTTCCTTAAAGCCGGGAACAACCTGTTTCAGAATGCCGTCCTTGGACGCCTTGACGGAAACATAACCACGTGGCGGCTCGATACCGTTGGTCGAGTTGGTGATCTGTGACGAAGTTTCGCAAGGCATCAGGGCGGTCAAGGTCGAGTTACGCAGACCGTGAGTTTGAATCGCTTCGCGCAATGTTTCCCAATCCTGATGTAGAGGCTCGTCGCAGATGCCGTCGATCTCTTTTTTATAGGTATCGATCGGCAGTAAACCCTGTGCATAGGTGGTGTCCTGGAAGTAATCGCAAGCGCCTTTTTCCTGTGCAAGCAGATTGGAAGCTTTCAATAAATAGTATTGAATCGCTTCAAAGGTTTTGTGCATCAGGTTGTTGGCGGAACCATCGGAGTATTTGGTGTGGTTTTTCGCCAGATAGTAAGCCAGGTTGGTAACACCGACCCCTAAGGTACGACGACCTTTACTGGCGTGGCGTGCTGCTTCGACCGGGTAGTCCTGATAATCCAGAAGGCTATCCAATGCACGCACGATCAAATCGGATAGAGTTTCCAGTTCATGCAAGTCATCCAGTGCGCCCAGGTTAAAGGCTGACAGGGTACACAAGGCAATTTCCCCATCAGGGTCGTCTACCGAGTTAAGCGGTTTGGTCGGCAGGGCGATTTCCAAACACAGGTTGGATTGGTGAACCGGCGCTTTTTTCGGATCGAAAGGGCTGTGGGTGTTGCAATGATCGACGTTCTGTACGTAGATACGCCCTGTTTGTGCACGCTCTTGAGCGATCTGAGTGAAGAGTTCAATCGCCTTGACGGTTTTCTTGCGAATAGACTCGTCCGCTTCGTAGATTTTGTACAAGCGCTCGAATTCATCCTGATCGGCAAAGAAAGCTTCATACAGCCCAGGTACGTCGGACGGGCTGAACAGAGTGATGTTGCCGCCTTCGATCATGCGTTGGTACATCAGTTTGTTGATCTGGACGCCATAGTCCAGATGGCGCGCACGGTTTTCTTCCACACCACGGTTGTTTTTCAATACGATCAGCGATTCGACTTCCAAGTGCCAGATCGGGTAGAAAAGCGTCGCAGCACCGCCGCGTACGCCGCCTTGAGAGCAGGATTTAACCGCAGTCTGGAAGTGTTTGATAAACGGGATCATACCTGTATGGAATGCTTCTCCACCGCGGATTTCACTTCCCAGGGCACGGATACGCCCGACGTTAACACCGATCCCGGCGCGTTGCGAGACGTATTTCACGATTGAAGATGACGTGGCGTTGATCGAATCCAGAGAGTCGCCGCATTCAATCAAAACACAGGAGCTGAATTGGCGGGTTGGCGTACGAACACCTGACATAATCGGGGTTGGCAGTGACAACTTGAATAGAGATGCCGCGTCGTAGAAATCCTTGATGTATTGCAGACGTGTCTCTTGCGGATAGTGCGAGAACAGGCACATCGGGATCAGCATGTAGATGAACTGCGGGCTCTCGAAGATTTTACCGGTTACACGGTTTTGAACCAGATATTTCCCTTCCAGCTGTTTTACGGCCGCATAGCTGAAATTCATGTCACGGTCGTGCTGAATATAGGCATCCAGTTCATCGATTTCTTGTTTGCTGTAGTCTTCGATGATTTGTGAATCGTACATGCCGCTGCGAACCATTTTATTAACGTGCTCGAATAGCGCCGGAGGGGTAAAACGGTCGAATGCTTTTTTACGCAGGTGGAAAATCGCCAGACGAGCTGCCAGGTGCTGGTAGTCGGGAGAGCGCTCCGAAATTAAGTCGGCGGCCGATTTAATGATGGTTTCATGAATGTCCGATGTGGTGATGCCATCATAAAATTGAATATGTGATCTTAATTCAACTTCCGAGACGGAAACATTTTCCAATCCTTCCGCAGCCCAGGTAATGACGCGGTGGATTTTTTCTAAATCGATCGGTTCTTTGGAACCGTTGCGTTTGGTGACGAGAATGTTTTGATTGGTCATCGGCCTTTTTTCAACCCGTGTAATGAACCCGATTAAATGACATGAAGGTTCGTTAAAAACAAATTTAAGGCATCTTAAAATTAAAAACGCCCATGGAAGGTTCGAGTGTTTTAACTCAAGAAACGGATTTGAGCTAAAAAACAAATAAATTCATTTTGTTGGCAGCAAGTGTAGATGCGATATTTTAATTCGAAGCCTTAAGTTGTAGTGCGTGGCCAGGAATGTTTACACTATATGTAGTTTGCTGATATTTTTTTTAACGCAAAATATAGTAGATTTTTGCAAAGAGCGCAAGTTGAAAAATATGCTCGTTTTGCGGGGGAATTTGCTTGTTTAGGGTGTGGAAAACGAAAGGCCGGCCCGATAAATCCGTGCGTTTGTTCAAGGATAAGTTGTGGATAAGTGATAAAGCCTGCAAATAAAAAATAATTAAAATTTTCTGATATGGCGGTTAAAAATCTTTTTATTAGCAAAGACTAAAAAGGCCGCAATATTGGGCGGCCTTTTGGTTGCATTCACACGCTTAAAGGTTTAGTCGTGTTTAACGGTTGAGTGCAAAGGGCAGGTTTGGACGCCCAGTAAAGTGTAAAGTGGACACCATTTAATCAAACCGGTTACCAAAGGAATAATTCCGATATAGCCCCAGTTTCCAACGACGCCCGTGTAAGCGAGTGCGATCAGCACCACACCCAGTACGATTCGAATAATACGGTCAAGTGTTCCGACGTTCATAGTAAACTCCCTCTAAATTATCATATTTATTAAATAATACAGTTTTTCAAATGTAGCTCTTATCTGCATTGGCATGGAAGAGCGGCTGAAAGCACTGCGTAAAGCTCGCATAAAATAACAGCCCGCAATAACTTTATGGTTAAGTTTTTGCTGCCGGTCTTATCAGCAGTATATGAGCGTTAGTTTAATTGACCTTGAAGGAATTGCTTTGGCTATCGCTCATAAGGCTTAAGAAGAACGTACAATATATTGTCTGTTAATGGTGAGCTTGTCAATTCAACTAAGCGTTTAACCAAAAGGGTATTGAAACTGGCTATTGATCGCGAATTAGTTGAAGTTTATTAGGTTGGGAAAGGCAATGGATAAAAAAGTGGATAAACACAATCAGGTTCCGGGCGAGGCCTATGCGGAAAAAATTCATGCTCGTTTTTGGCTGGCTGGGGAGAATGACGGTTATGTCGGTATCGGACGCATTCAATTACTTGAGCGGATTGTTGTTTGCGGCTCGATCAGTCAGGCCGCGAAAGGGATGGGAATGTCTTATAAAAAGGCATGGAAACTGGTAGAAGAAATGAACTCCATGTACGGGGAGCCTCTGGTCATCAAATTGCAAGGTGGTAAAGACGGGGGAGGGACGGTTGTGACTGATCGGGGTAAAGCCGTAATTGAAGCGTTTCGCGAGCTTGAAAAAGAACTTGTTGTATTTTTACAACAAATGCAGCAAAAATATTTGTCGGAAAGTGTCTAAACTGGTGCATTATTGCATCAGGATGGAAGATTGTTGGAGTTTGTATTTGTCATGAAGTTGTAATGATTTTGCTGTGACTTGTCATAAGTGGATGAAAATTAATTAAATTTTAATTTTTGGCACTTTAAAAGCTTTTACCAAGGGGAAATTTGATTAATCCTTTTGGAGAGTAAAACGATGAAAAAATCATTTCAACTGAAACCACTTCTATTGTCATTGGCGGTTGCAGGTTCTGCGACAATAGCTGTTGCCCCTTCAGCAGCACAAGCAGAGGTTTCTTATAATGCTGCAGTAAGCAATATGTATTTGTGGCGTGGTCAAGACATTAGTAATGGTCAAGCGGTTGTTACTGGTGGTATTGATTATTCTCATGATTCTGGTCTTTACGGTGGTGTATGGGGATCTTCTGAAGATGCCGGTACAGAATTTGACTTGTATCTTGGATACGGTATGACTAGTGGTGATTTTGGTTTGAATCTGGCTTACTGGTCATACTGGTACCCTTCAGATGGAACCAAGGCTTCTTTTGAACGTAGCGAAAGTTCAGTTATTACTGAGTACGAAGTAACCCTTTCTTATGCTGATTTTTCTGCTACTGCTATGATTGATACAGAAGACACTGATCTTCGTTACTATTCATTGTCTTACGGTATTGGAGCTTTTGGATTCCATGCTGGTTATTATGATGGGTTTGCTGCCACCGGTCTTCCTGCTGGAGATGAAGACTATACTGATTTCTCTATCAGCTTCGCAGCTACTGATAATTTGACATTTACTGTGAGTAAAGCACAGGGTGATGGTCTTTATGACACTAATGAGAAACCTATGCTTAACGTATCTTACGCATTTACATTCTAATCTAGACTTTATGTCTGTTTAGTTTGAATAAAAAAGGAGCTTAGGCTCCTTTTTTTATTGCAGGAATTGAATGATTAACACGTCTCTTAAATCGGGTTGGAAAGGTTTTTTATCTTTTACATTGGTTCATCAATGGAATAAGACCGTTGTAAAAGATAAGCAACACTTTGGTCCTCTTGTTTTGCAGAGGCCTTATTATCAAGAGCCGGATCGACCGACTATATTGGTTATTCATCCTCCGGGTGGCCTGGTATCGGGTGATCAGCTTATGATTAAGGTGACGATGCAGCCTGGCAGTAAAGGTTTGATCAGTACTCCGGCGGCGACCAAGTTTTATCGGAGTCTCGGTAAAACGACGACACAGACTCAGAGTGTCGAGGTTTCTGAAAATTGCGATTTGGAATGGCTGCCGCAGGAAACCCTGTTTTTTGACCGGGTCAATGCGGAAAATACGTTGGTTTTTAATTTGCAGAGTGCGGACTGCCGTTTGATCGCTTGGGATATCGTTGGTTTGGGTCGTCCAGCGATGCAGGAAAATTTTCGGCAAGGGTTTTTGACCCAGAGTTTAACGATCAATTTGTCGGGGAGTCCGATTTTTATTGATCGTTTTTGCTTGTCGGGAGAGGATGAGCTGCTGGATAGTGCTTTTGCTTTAGGTGGCGCGACGCTAATGGCAACGATGCTTTTCTATCATCCGGATGTAAAAGTGTTGCAGCAGCTTAAAGAGCGTTTGTTGAACAAAAGTTGGGCTGGTTTATGCGGTATCACCTTGCTGGAGAATGTATTGGTTCTTCGAACTTTGGATTGCGACCTTGAAGAGATTAAGGCGCGTCTGATTGAGGCTTGGCAGACGGCGCGCTTATCGGTGATCGGCGTGGAACCGGTTTATCCGAGAATTTGGAGAACCTGAGAATTTGAATAATATCGCTAGTTGGGAATAGGGGGAGAATAAGTGGAACTGTTACCAAGAGAGAAGGATAAATTACTGCTGTTTACTGCCGGTTTAGTTGCCGAACGCCGTCTGGCGCGTGGCTTGAAACTGAATTACCCTGAAGCGGTAGCCTTGATTAGTTGCGCTATTCTGGAAGGAGCTCGTGACGGCAAAACTGTAGCGGAATTAATGGACTTCGGGACCACCATTCTTAACCGAGATCAGGTGATGGAAGGCGTTCCGGAAATGATTCACGAGGTTCAGGTGGAAGCAACTTTCCCGGATGGAACCAAGCTTGTTACGGTGCACCAACCTATTGTGTAGGAGATGAAGATGATTCCAGGAGAAGTAATTGTCGGCGGTGGTGAGATTGAACTCAATGTCGGAAGAGAAGTGATAACTTTGGAGATTGCCAATTCGGGCGATCGTCCGGTTCAGGTCGGTTCTCACTACCATTTTTATGAGGTTAACCCCGCTTTGCAGTTTGACCGTGAAACGGCAAAAGGTTTTCGCTTGAATATTCCTGCAGGTACAGCGGTACGTTTCGAACCGGGACAGGTGCGAAAAGTCGAGTTGGTCGCTCTGGGAGGAAAACGTAGAGTTTACGGTTTCCAGCAGAAGGTGATGGGTGCACTTGAGGAGGCGGAATGAGTTATAAAATAGATCGCAAAGCCTATAGCGAAATGTACGGGCCGACTGTCGGCGACAAGGTTCGCTTGGGGGATACCGAGTTATGGATCAAGGTCGAAAAAGATTACACTCTGTACGGTGAAGAAGTGAAGTTCGGCGGTGGTAAAGTCATTCGCGACGGTATGGGGCAGGGGCAAGCCTGTTCCGATAAAGTGATGGATACCGTCATTACCAATGCCCTGATCCTTGATACCTGGGGGATTGTCAAAGCGGATGTCGGAATTAAAAACGGCACGATTGCTGCAATTGGGAAATCAGGGAACTCCGATATCCAGCCGGGAGTCGATATTCAAATCGGCGGTGGTACCGAGGTGATTGCCGGAGAAGGCATGATTTTGACTGCCGGCGGAATCGACGCTCATATCCATTTTATCTGTCCTCAGCAGATTGAAGAAGCTCTGATGTCGGGTGTGACAACGATGATTGGTGGTGGAACCGGTCCGGCTGCCGGCACCAATGCAACCACCTGTACTCCGGGGCCTTGGTATCTGCATCAGATGCTTAAATCGGCCGAAGCTTTTCCGATGAATATCGGTCTTTTGGGTAAAGGGAATGTTTCTTTGCCCGACCCGCTTATCGAGCAAATCGAAGCCGGTGCCATCGGCTTGAAACTCCACGAAGATTGGGGTAGTACGCCTGGAGCGATTGATAATTGTCTGGCGGTTGCGGACGATTACGATGTTCAGGTGGCGATTCATACCGATACACTGAATGAATCCGGTTTTGTCGAAGAGACCATGGATGCCCTTAAGGGTCGAACGATTCACACCTATCATACGGAAGGGGCCGGTGGCGGCCATGCACCGGATATTATCGTTGCCTGTAAGCAGGCTAACGTCTTACCGTCTTCAACCAACCCGACCCGTCCGTTTACCGTCAATACCATTGATGAACACCTTGATATGCTAATGGTCTGTCACCATCTGGATCCGAATATTGTTGAAGACGTCGCTTTTGCCGAATCGCGCATTCGTCGCGAGACGATTGCCGCTGAAGATATTTTGCATGATTTGGGGGCCTTTTCGATGATCTCTTCCGATTCTCAGGCAATGGGCCGGGTCGGTGAAGTGATTACCCGTACTTGGCAGACGGCGCACAAAATGAAAGTGCAGCGCGGTGCTTTGCCCGAAGACGAAGGGCTGGATGCTGATAACTTCCGAGCCAAACGTTATGTTGCCAAATATACGATTAACCCGGCGATTACCCACGGAATTTCCGAGTATGTCGGTTCGGTAGAGGTTGGCAAGTTCGCGGATCTGGTATTGTGGAAGCCGGCGTTTTTCGCTGCCAAGCCATCGATGATTATCAAAGGCGGAATGATTGCCGCCGCGCCCATGGGGGATGCTAACGCCTCGATTCCGACTCCGATGCCGGTGCATTATCGTCCGATGTTTGCCGCTTATGGCGGAGCCTTGTGCAATACTTCGATCACCTTCATGTCTCAGGCGGCGCTGGAATTGGGTTTGCCTGAAAAACTTGGTCTGAATAAACTGGTTAAGGTGGTTAAGAATACCCGTAAGATCGGTAAGAAAGACATGGTGCTTAACGACCTGATGCCGGATATTACTGTCGATCCGGAGACTTACGAGGTGCGTGTTGATGGCGAATTGATCGTTTGCGATCCGTTCGATTCTCTACCGTTGGCACAACGTTATTTTCTGTTTTAAGGAAAGATTCGATGAAAGAGTTTTTTAAGGTTAATCCTGACGAGGGCTGCGCTACTGACCTTGGTACCATCACCTTGGACTTCGCGCAGCGTGAAAGAAGTCGTTTGCGGGCCCTTTTGGATAATGGCGATGATGCAGGCCTGTTTCTGCCACGTGGCACGGTTTTGAAAGAAGGTGATGTGCTGGCAAATGAAGAGGGTGAGTTTGTGATTGTGAAGGCGGCGATGCAGTCGGTTTCGACGATTACCGCCGACAGTACTCACCTGCTTTTACGCATCGCCTATCACTTGGGGAACCGTCATGTGCCTTTGCAGGTTGAACCAAATTGGTTGCGTTATGTGCATGATCATGTGCTGGATGATATGGTGCGCGGTTTGGGCGGCACGGTAACTGCCGAGCAAGCGCCTTTCCAACCGGAAACCGGAGCCTACGGCGGTGGTCACCATCATCACGATAACCGTTTAGCGCCTGCGCATAGTCATTCACATGGTCATCATCATTAATTCGTATCGAGTTGGCTAAGATGCAGCGACTTTTGCGCCTTCTTCAATTGAATAGTCCAAGTCTACCGATTGGTGCCTACGCCTATTCACAAGGTTTGGAAGCAGCGATTTCTCAAGGCAAGCTCAGCGGCATTGAACAGATGGCATCCTGGCTCAAACTGCTGCTGTTGCATAGTTTAGCCAAAAACGATTTGCCTGTGATTGTGCAAGCCTATCCGCTTTGGAAAAACGAAAATTATGCAGAGTTAAATCGTTTGGCGGCAACCGGTCGTGCTCTGCGTGAAACGGAAGAGTTGTTGCAGGAAGATACCCATCTCAGTCGTGCTTTACAGCGTCTTGCCGAGCCAATGGGAGTGCCAATCGGTGACGAACTGATTCGCAAAAGTTCGTTTCCCGTGATTTATGCACGTTTTGCGCAATATTGGCAGATTGATTTGCAGGACGCTTTAACCGCTTTTGCATGGAGTTGGATGGAAAACCAAATCGCTTCGCTGCTTAAGCTTAGTCCGGTCGGGCAGACTTCGGCTCAGGTGTTGATGATGCAGATGGATGATACTGTCTTGCAGGCGGTGAAAATTGCTCAAGAATTGCCGAAGAACCAACTCGGCATGAGTCTGCCGGCCTACGCGATTTTAAGTGCGCAACATGAAATTCAGTATTCACGGTTATTCCGTTCATAACAATATATTAAAAAATGAGACTTCATACAAAACTCGCTATGACGCAGCAAAAAATCTTTTGCAGCGCGTTCAATAGTAGATAGAGTTAGCGGAAATAGATTAAGAAGGATGAAACTTAAATGAAAGGACCTCTTAGAGTGGGTGTCGGCGGACCGGTTGGCTCGGGTAAAACGGCCTTGTTGGAAATGTTGTGTAAAGCGATGCGCGATGATTACAACATCGCAGTGGTCACCAATGATATTTACACCAAAGAAGACCAGCAGATTCTGATACGCCAGAATGCGTTGGATGAAGAGCGTATTGTCGGTGTCGAAACCGGCGGTTGCCCGCACACAGCCATCCGTGAAGATGCTTCGATGAATCTTACTGCCATTGAAGAATTGCAAGAAAAATTTACCGATTTGGATATGGTGATTATTGAGTCGGGTGGTGACAATTTGAGCGCCACCTTCAGTCCGGAACTGTCTGATTTAACCCTGTATGTTATCGATGTTGCGGCGGGCGATAAATTGCCGCGCAAAGGCGGGCCGGGGATTACCCATTCGGATATGCTGATTATCAATAAAACCGACCTGGCGCCTTATGTCGGTGCGAGTCTGGAAGTGATGGATCGAGATACCAAAATTCAGCGTGGTGAGCGGCCTTATGTGTTTACCAATCTCAAAACGCAAGACGGCCTGCAAACCGTGGTTGACTTTATTATCGAGAAAGGGATGTTGTAATGTTGGAAACCGGTCTGTTAATCGTCTTTTTCTATGGTATGTTGCATGCTTTCGGGCCGGACCATCTAACGGCAATCGCTGATTTTTCGATTGGGCGTAATCGCAGTCGTGTTTTTAAGGTCGCGCTCGGTTTTGCGATTGGGCACGGTGTCAGTCTGTATCTGTTCGCTCTGCTTCTGCAGCAGTTTGATCTATCGGATGAGCTTCTGGCATGGGGCGACATCGCCGGTGTCTCACTTCTTATTATGATGGGGGCTTATCTACTGTACTTGGTTATTGCTGACCGTATTCATTTGGGTAAACACTCGCATAATGGCCATGAACATCTTCATATCTGGTACGGCAAATCACACAGTCATGCTGCCGGGCAATCGACCGATGTCACCCGTAAAGGGTGGGCAATGGCTGCAACGTTGGGTGTGCTTATGGGGATCGGTGGCGCCCGCGGTATGCTGGTATCGCTGGCTGCGCTTTCCGAACAATCGGTGACGCCGCTAATGATTTTGAGTTTTACCCTTGGCGTGGCGATTATTTTTGTGATCTTCGGTTTTGCTCTAATGCTGCTCAATCAACGGCTCATGCAATCCAAAGCCATGCTGCGCGGCGGTTATTCGATTATGGGTCTGACTTCAATCGGCGTGGGCGGTTTCCTGCTGTTATCGTAAATTTTGCCGAGCTTTGAAGGGGCTCGAGAGAAGTCCTCATTTTTAACTCTGTATCAAATATACGGATTGTCTTAATGAAAAGGTTTTACCAATCATCGGTTTTTCTCTTTTGGTCGGTTGCAGATTCCACTTTTGCGCACGAAATAAAAGAGCCGAAACCTCTGGAACTGGAAGCGGTCGAGGTTGACGGTCACTATCAATCCTATATCGGCGAGTCGCTTTCGACCTCGGAAGGGGTGATCGGTGATGGTGAAATCAAAAAGCGTCCGCTGTTGCGAGTCGGAGAGATTCTGG
>NZ_JACBGI020000031.1 GCF_013391765.2 Thiomicrorhabdus heinhorstiae
AACCTAGTTATAACCCCTGTGGGTAAATGTGTGTGTTTTGTGGATAATTTTATAAGCTGGTATAAAATGGACTTTTATCCACAGAATGACACATTTTATCCAAAGGGTTTATCCGGAAAATCGTTATTTTAATGAATTTTTTGGTTTGATGAAATTTATGAATGAGACATCGTTATTAGAAGTAATTCGCAAACGCCGAACCAGCTATCAATTTTTGGATTCCGATTCCTATCCTGTAGAAGATACGGAGCTGAAAATCTGCTTGGAGTCTGCCATTTGGGCGCCAAATCATAAATTAACCCAACCATGGCGTTTTTGGGTACTGGGTTCGGATATGCAAAAGCGTGTTGCGGAGGTTTATGCGCAAAAACGAGCGCAAAAACAGTCTCAGAACGATCCGGATTTATATCAGAGCGCTTACGATAAAGCACTGGAAAAATTTATACGAATTCCCAAGATCGTTTTGGTCGGACAATTATTGGCAAAAGATCCGGTAATAGCCAAGGAAGATTATGCGGCGTGCGCGTGCGCGATCCAAAATTTCCAACTTTCGGCCTGGTATCAGCAAATCGGTGTTCAATGGAGTACCGGACCGATTCTGAACGATCCGCGTACTTATGAGATGCTAGGAATAGAAGCTGAGAATTGCGAGTTGATCGGAGTACTGTATCTGGGCAAAATAGATGAAGATTGTTGCCCAAACCAGATGGTAAAACGCAAGCCTGTAGCCGAGGTAACGGTTTTTACCGATTAGAGCTGGATTTCATCGGTTTCTTCGTAAATCACTCTGGTTGGACGATTTAGGCTTCTCATAGCCTTTTTAAACATCAGTTTATTTTGAACCGGTTCCGGAAGGTCGGTGAACAGCATCAGATTTTTATCAATCAGAATTTCGATCAAATCCTCGATTACACGCACCATATCCAAGTCGAGTTTATCGAGAATTTTTTTGATGGTCGCTTCTCTGTCAGGCATGTTTTCCAGGAACTCTTTAAGTTCCGGATCATAAAAGCTGATTTCTTCACGATTATCCGCCGGATCGAATTCGATTCTTTCAATGCTGCCAGAGACGTTGCGTTCAATATAAACCATTCTGTTTCCTTTCTAAAAACCTGTAATTTCCGCCGTTTAAAATGCCGGTTATTAGTTAATCGTCCACTTCCGATAAAACATTACCCATTAATGCCGTTAAGCGGTCATTTTCTGAATAGTCGACCGGACAGTCGATAACGGTTACGGTCGGAGTTTTTAGTGCATTTCTAAGGGTAGGCTGGAGATCTTTGGCGGCCTTGATACGAATCCCCTCGGCACCGAAAGATTTTGCATACTCGACAAAATCGGGATTTTTAAAATCGACATAGGCGGAACGGCCGTAACGACGCTGCTGCTTCCATTCGATCAATCCGTATTGACTGTCGTTCCAGATAAGAATGACAATCGGCGCTTTAACACGTAAAGCCGTTTCAATCTCCTGAGAATTCATCATAAACCCGGCGTCGCCGGTAACCGCGACCACGGCTTTTTCAGGAAAGGCGAGCTTGGCGGCTACCGCACCTGGAACGGCGATTCCCATACCGGCAAAGCCGTTGGAGATAATGCAGGTGTTGGGTTCGTCGCAGCGGAACATGCGCGCCATCCACATTTTATGGGCACCGACATCGCTGATGGCGATATCGGATGAATCCATCGCAGTACGCAGATCCCAGACGATTTTTTGTGGCAACATCGGCCAGGCATCACTTTTGCGACAACGATTCATTTCATCGATCATCGCTTCGCGCAAATGGAATTTGCTTTGGCTTGAAATAATTGGTGAGGCGATTGCTTCGCCGAGTGCTTCCAGGTTTTTACCGATATTTCCGATCAGTTCGACGCTCGGAATATAGCGGTTATCGACTTCGGATTTTTTGGTATCAATATGAATGATGGTGAGCTTGCTGTTCGGATTCCATAGGTGAGGGTGGTATTCGACCATATCGAAACCGACACAAATCACCAGATCGGCATTTTTAAAACCGCCGTTTTCATAATCACCTTTCTGCAGACCGGCAGTTCCGATCGCCATTTCATTATAAAAAGGGATAACCCCTTTAGCCATAAAGGTATTTACTACCGGGATTTTGTGGCGTTCCAGAAATTTTAAGATATGTTTGCCGGCGTGGGCGCGAACGGCACCGTTTCCAACCAGAATAAGCGGATTGACCGATTTTTCGACCAGTTTGGCTGCTTGCTTGATCAAGGAACGATCGGCAAAAGTCAGACGATTAGCACTATCTGCAAGAGGGCGGATTTCTCCGGCTTCCATTTCAATGATATTTTCCGGCAGATCGATAAAGGTTGCGCCCGGTTTTTCCGCTTGAGCCAGTTTAAAGGCTTTGCGTATTACCTCGGGAATGGTTTCCGGTTCCAAAACCTGAGTGGCGTATTTGGTGATCGGTTTGAACATGCTGACCAGATCGACTACCTGATGAGATTCTTTATGCATCCGGGTAGTAGCGGCTTGTCCGGCGATCGCCACCAAGGGAGCATTGTCCATATTCGCATCGGCTACTCCGGTAACCAGGTTGGTTGCTCCAGGTCCGAGAGTCGATAGACATACACCGGGTTTTCCGGTTAAGCGGCCGTAGACGTCGGCCATAAAAGCCGCACCTTGTTCATGTCGTGTAGTGATGAAGTTAATATCTGAGTCAAGTAGCGCATCCATCAGTTCCAGATTCTCTTCACCCGGAATTCCGAAGATATATTCCACTTCTTCATTTTCTAAACATTGAACAAACAGTTTGGAGGCTTTCATAAGATTCCCGTCGATTTATCAGGTTCGTTATGCTTACGAACTTTAACAGCAATTCAAGCTTTTTATCGTTTTAGTTTTAAAATTTTAATTATGCAGGCTGAACATCAAAATGACTAGCCGAAGTTAAAAAATAGACGGGCTTAACAGGAGATAGGATAAAAAGCTTTCAGTGCAGACGACTAAAAGCTTTTAAGAAAAGTATGCTTATCGTTGAGTCAGCAATTCGACAACTTGCCACATTTTTGCTCGACTGCCGGCCATAGGCACGTCAGTTATATATTTGCCGTTAACAACCATAGCCGGAACACCTTCGATACCGTAATCTGCAGTTAGCTCAGCGGCTTTACGAACCAGTTGTTCGACTTTAAAACCTTTGAAGGTGTCGATAAAGTCTTGCTTCTTGATCCCGAACTGCTCGAAGAATGCGGCTACATCTTCAACCGAAGTGATTCTCAAGTGATCTCTGTGAATCGCATTAAAGAAAGGAGTATGCGATTGATCCAACACATTCAATTCTTGGGCGGTATAGAAAACGCGCGCCATAAAAATCCATACCGGATTATTAAAGACAACCGGCATACGTTCGAAATAAATATCGTCCGATTTGCTTTTAAGCCAGTCATTCAGGCTGTGTTCCAGATGGTAACAGTGCGGGCAGCTGTAGCCGAATACTTCAACAACTTTTTTGGAATAAGGAGCGATTGATTGAGGGCGGTTAACCGGTTTAAAGTTAACATCCTGCGTCAATACGATCGGTTCATTAGCCCATGACGCCGGAGCCAAAGCCAGACCGGAACCCAATACTGCTACTTGTTGAATAAAAGAACGTCTTTTCATGCGTAAACCGGCCTTTTAATTAAAGTTCACCGTAAGAGTGTAATCCCGACAGGAACATATTTACACCCAGGAAAGCGAAAGTGGTAATCAATAAGCCGATAAATGCCCACCATGCCATCGGTGTACCGCGCCATCCTTTAGACATGCGGATATGTAACCAGGCAGCGTAGTTTAGCCATACGATCAGAGCCCAGGTTTCTTTAGGGTCCCAAGACCAGTAACCACCCCAGGCTTCGGCGGCCCACATGGCACCAAGAACGGTAGCGATGGTAAAGAAGGCGAAACCTAAGGAGATGGTTTTATACATCAAGTCGTCCATGGTTTCCAAAGACGGCATTTTCGATGCAAAAGCGCTGTCAGGGTTTCTTTTCAGCATCTTGTCGGTCAGCAGATAGGCCACACCGAT
Source organism: Thiomicrorhabdus heinhorstiae (assembly GCF_013391765.2). GTDB lineage: Bacteria > Pseudomonadota > Gammaproteobacteria > Thiomicrospirales > Thiomicrospiraceae > Thiomicrorhabdus > Thiomicrorhabdus heinhorstiae. Next base: position 4,038 of record NZ_JACBGI020000031.1, read on the forward strand.
CATTGCCGCAATAGAGAAAGCGCCGTAACCGATAAAGTTTGCCGGAACGTGAATCTTCATCCAGTAACTCTTCAAAGCCGGAACCAGAGGCTGAATCACATGTGCACCGCGATCAAAGGTGTACCATAGCAGGAAAGCGACCGCTGCACTGATAACCAGCATGACGAAACCGCCCAAAGCGCGGGTTTTATATTTTTGTTCGTAGAACAGGTAGATTAAACCGGTCAAAACGATAAACAGCACAAATACTTCGTAAAGGCTGCTGACCGGAATGTGCCCGTAATCGAAATTGATAATGTACGACTCGCGCCAACGCACCATCATACCGACCAAACCGAACATTACCCCGGCCCAAACGAAGGTTGTAGCAGTCTTTCCGGTAAATTCGGATTTATTGTATAAAGCGAAGAAGTAGGTCAAAGTGGCCAGAACGAAAAGGGCACTCATCCACATAAACGCCGATTGACTCGAGACCAGGAATTTCAGGAAAAATGCCTGTTCGTTAGCGGTAATGACGTTACCGTGGTTCTGATAAGTCCACAATGCCAACAGAGTCAATCCGGTAACCCATAGAGTCAAACTCTGCAGACTCGGCCAGAAACGACCTAACCAGATTAAACCGATGGCGGAACCGATCAGAATACCGATTTCGAAAGTGTCCATTAATTGGCCATATTGTATCCAGGCATAGAAACTGCCCAAAATAACAAAGATTGCCCAAGCAATATCTCTTAAAGAGAACGATTTTTTCTCCTCTTGGAGATCGTCCATATAGGTATTTGTTTGCATGTCAATTGCCCTATGTTTCGTCCCTTAAAATGTATAGCGATTGTAAACCTTCGCCAAGGGAATGATCATTACTTTTTATTATCAAAGTGTTTAATCTGTTCTAACAGACCTTGCATTTCCTGTTTCGTTTCAGGAAGATTTCTATTATCTTTCGATGCAATCGTCAGTTCGGTTGCATCCTTATCGGTTTTTCTTAAGTGAATCCATACACGTCTTTGACGAACGTAGAACAGGAAAAACACCCCGATAATTAACAAAGCACTTCCGAAGTAAACAACGTCTTTACCCGGAGACTTGGTTATTTGTACGCCGGTTGCCTGGATTTCTTTAAAACTTTCGATTGAGAAATACATCGGCGGCCCGTATTGCGACAAGTTGGAGACGACGTTCAAAGCGTCTTCGAACCAGGTTTTATCGAACGGCGGAATATCTTCGTTGTCCGATTTGATTCGTCCTTCCTGCTCGAGAACAGTTAAATACAGTGTCTGCAATGCAAAACTGGTTTGTCCGAAGTAGTAATCGGAAACCTTTTTACGGTCTGCTTCCGGAACGTTTTTCTCTACGAAATCGCTGATACCGTTAAATCCTTTTTGACGGAAAAGCGTCAAAAGCTGCTGCAATAGTTTCAATTGAAGCTGATAAGTTTTTTCCGACATCTGATCGGTTTTCGGGAATTTTTCCGCGAAAATCTTGGCCGATTCCAGCGGATTGTTCAACAATGCCAGGAATTTGAAAAAGCGGTCTTTTTTGCGATCGGCGTCGGCCGGAATAAACAGATAACGGAACGGTTCTGCATTACTGGTACGCATACCGGTCATAAAGAACCAGCGATCGTCCTGTTTGCTGGGAATCATGTAGTTTTCGTATTCCCAGGCTTTACCTTGTTCGTTGCGTACCTTAAAGATGATTGTCGGACCGTTGTTATGCATTTTTCTGCCGGTCGCTTTGTGCTCTTCTTCGCTGGCCGGAACAATGTTATGCATCTTAAAATCGTTCAATTCGACTCGGAATTTGCCTACCGGCGTTTTTAGCGGTTCGGTTTTATTGACAGCACTATCCAAAGTAAGCGGATTTACGATCGGTGAAAGTAACGGATAGACCTTCAGATTTAACTTGGTACCGCCATCACCGAATGAAGACTGGTAGATTGCATAATTTTTATAGTAAAGAGGGTGGTTAACTGAAATGGTTTTTTCAATCGGTTTATCCAGATCCGGTGCGGTCAAAACCAGATCACTCTCGAAAGATTTAGGCATACCGGTATCGTAATACTCGATACGGAAATTCTTGTTTTCGATGGTAAACGGCAGTTTTTGTACCAGATAACCGTTTTCGTAAGGCAGGAAAAGCACATCGCTTTTTTGCCCTTCAGGGATATTAACGGTTCCGCGGAAAGAGAGGTTATCGGATCCAAGCCAGGATTCAGGTGGAACCTGATCCAGACTGACCGAACGGGTTTCCGGCTTTAAATGGCCGGTCAACTCGCGATATTTCAATAGCAGGTTACTGTCTAAAAGTGCGCCGACACAAATAATAATAATTGAAATATGGGTGAAGAAATAACCTAAACGGTTCCAGCTGCCTTTCATGGCCGCGACCGTTAAACTGCCGTCTTCGTACTGACGCAGTTTGGTTTTATAGCCGTGGTGTTTAAGCAGTGCGATGCTGTTTTGCTTGTGCGCTTCGATATCCAGATTGGAAGTAATGGTTTGCTGATTCGGCTGGTGTTTGATGGCATTTAAAGACAAATTTTCGCTGAATTGCTTCATGTCCTTAAGGAAACCGGGTCCGTTGCGTGTGACGCAAACACTGGTAGAAAGCAGCAAAAACAGCAGGACAATCACAAACCAGGCGGAACCGTAAACGTGAAATAGTCCGAGACTGTTGAATACTTGCGACCAGAAAGGTCCGAATTTAATAATGTAGTCCTGATAGGTCTGGTTTTGCTGCAATACCGTACCAATTACCGATGCAATTGACAGCATGACCAATAAAGTAACGGCCAGATTCATTGAGCCAAGAAAATTCCAGAACTGGCTCGGTCGTTTAGGTTTTGAGTGTTGTGTCTGAGTCATAAATATATTCTTTTTCCCGCAAATCCGACTTGGAAACCTCTTGAACCTGTTTGGAAATAACCGCTTATTTCCATATTTTATTTTGGGTTTTTAGTAGGATGAATTCGTTAAAAAATAGGATAGAGTATATACTTATGTACATCATTGATAAAGTATTAAAGTTCTCTTATGCAACATCCTCTATATCAGAAGGCGACTTATCTGAAAAGCGTGCCTACCTTAGCGCTTTGTCCGGATAATTTAACGCATGAAGTCGCCTTCGCCGGCCGTTCCAACGCCGGTAAATCCAGTGCGCTGAATGTTATCACTTCGCAAAAGACACTGGCAAGAACCAGTAAAACGCCAGGGCGTACTCAGTTAATCAATTTTTTCACTTTGGACGACCATCGCGCTTTGGTGGATTTGCCGGGTTACGGTTTTGCCAAAGTGAATGTCAAAATCAAGCGCGCCTGGGAAGCCGGACTCAGCGAATATATTGAAAAGAGTCCATCGTTGAAAGGGTTGATTCTCTTGGTCGATTCACGGATGCCGCCGACGGAAATCGATTTAATGATGTTGAATTGGACTCAGGAATTGAATTTGCCGGTACACATTCTGCTGACTAAATCCGACAAATTGAAGAAAGGGCCGGCCAAGGCGAATCTTTTGAAATTGCGCAAGCTTTTGAAAGAAGAGTATCCGCATGCGAGCGCACAACTGTTTTCTTCTCTGAAACGTGAAGGTTTGATCGAAGTCTGGAATAAACTCGACGAATGGATGGAATATCAAAAACCGGAAAAGAAATCGAAAGAGGCTGAAGAAATTACAGCCACTTAATTTTAAAGATCTCTTTGAATGCCGACAAAATAAAGGTCGGTAAAGCTCCGATGGCGGCAGCCATCGCCAAATGTTCGTAAGAGAGCGGTACGGTTCCGAATGCCGCATTCCCGAAAGTGGTAAATACCATCAGCATCGAAGCGCTTCCCGCCAAAGTCACGGCACCGATCAACCAGGGGTTGCCGAAAGGTGCGCGTCTATAGAGGCTGGAAAAGGTTCGGCTGTCGAAAACCAACACCAACTGTCCGAATACCAGAGTACTGAAAGCCAGAGTTTGAGCATAGGCTTGACTATCGCCCTCCTGGAGTCCGAACCAGAACATGAAATAGGTAACTGCCCCCATTACCAGGCCGCGAATCAGTATTTTCTGTCCGAGCGAATCGGAAAAGAAATGCTCGTTGCGGTCTCTCGGCAGACGTTGCATAACGTCTTTTTCTTCGCCGTCGAAACCTAAAGCCAATGAAGGCAGGCCGTCACTGACCAGATTGATCCACAAAATCATCATTGGAGCCAGTGTCAGTAAAGGTTCTTCGGCCATGACCAGGAAAGCGAATAGAATGGCCGACACTTCACTGACATTGGTGGTTAAATCCTGGCGAATGAATTTTCGGATATTGTCATAGATTCGGCGACCTTCGCGAACCGAGTGAACGATGGTGGCAAAATTATCGTCAAGCAGAATCAGATCGGCGGATTCTTTGGCAACTTCTGTTCCGGTGATTCCCATCGCAACACCCATATCTGCAGCCCTTAAAGCCGGTGCGTCGTTAACACCGTCACCGGTCATGGCAACCACTTCATGGTTGGCTTGCAGCGCTTTGACTATTCGCAGTTTATGTTCCGGTGTGACTCGGGCAAACACATGTACCGAGGTGACTTTGGATTTTAAAGTCTCGTCATTCATCATCGATAATTGTTGGCCGGTTAAGACCGCATCAGGATCCTTTGATTCAACTATACCCATTTGGCGGGCGATGGCCTGAGCGGTATTGGCGTGATCGCCAGTAATCATTTTGACTTTGATCCCGGCTTTATGGCACTCGTTTATCGCTTTGATGGCTTCCGGTCTTGGCGGGTCCATAATCCCGAGCAGTCCAAGGAAAATAAGATTTTTTTCCAGTACATCATTCTGTAAATCGATTTCCGAAAATTTTAATTTTCGATAGCCGATTGCCAGCGTTCTCAAGGCATCGTCGGCAAATAGGGAAATTGCCCCTTCAACTTTATCGGTTGCTTGTGGCAGGGGAGCGCGTTCATTTTTTAACTGCAAATGATCTGCCTGCTTAAGAAAAACGTCTGGTGCTCCTTTACAGAACAGCCAATAATCGCCTTTTTTATCCTTGGCAATTACGCTCATCATTTTGCGTTTGGAGTCGAAAGGGAAGCGTTTGACGATCTTCAGGTCGGGATTGGGGAAATGTATGTCGGATTTTCCGGCAAAAGCCAATAGCGCCCCTTCGGTCGGAGTACCTTGCAGTTCGGTATGATCCGGGTGATGGATCAGATGGGCGTCGTTACATAGTGCCGAAATCGTTAGAAGATGTTCCAGATGCAGATCTTGCGAAGCTAAAGGGATATTGTCTTCAGAATCGTAAATATTGCCTCTGTTTGAATAACCTTCACCTTCTACCTGATAGACTTGATCATTAAGCCAGAAGCGTGTGACCTGCATTAAATTTTGCGTGAGAGTGCCGGTTTTGTCGGAGCAGATTACCGATGTCGAACCGAGGGTTTCCACTGAAGCTAACTGGCGCACCAGACCTTTGTTTTGATACATCTGTTTGGCGCCGAGAGTCAAAACAATCGTTAAGATGGTCAACATCCCTTCCGGGATTGCTGCGACCGCTAGGGAAATTCCGGTAGAAACCATGTCCGTAAGGCGCATGCCTTCGATTACTCCGATCACTACCACCAAAATGACTACTGAAATTGCGGCACCAATCAGTACCTTGGATAATTTATGAATTCGTTGTTGCAGTGGAGTTAACAGTACTTCGGTGGTTTGCATTAAGTGCGCAATCTGTCCAACCTGAGTCTGCATGCCGGTTTCGCACACTACGCCGATACCGTGGCCGTTGACAATATGCGTTCCCATAAAGGCCATATTGTTTTGATCGCCAAGGGTCAGATTCGGGTTATTCAGCGGATCGGTATGTTTATAGGCTGGTTCCGATTCTCCGGTTAGAGGAGCTTCATCGATTTGCAGCTGGTGACTTTCAAGCAGACGCAGATCGGCGGGCACCAGACTACCGTGAGTCAACTTAACAATGTCGCCGGGCACCAGTTCGGCTGCAGCAATATAAGACCATTGCTGGTCGCGCAGAACAAGAGCTTGCGGCGAGGACATTTTTCGCAAGGCGTCGATCGATTTTTGCGCTTTATATTCTTGAAAAAAGCTGATACCGGTGTTGATAAGGATAATGATCGAGATAGCAATAGCGTCGTTATAGTGGCCGCTGTAAAGGGATAAGACAACACCGACGGCTAGCACCCAGATTAAAGGGTTTTTTAACTGGTTTAACAATAAAACCCGAATTGAAGTTTGTTGGTCATCGTGCAGTCGGTTTTCACCTTGAGTAGCCAGACGGGATTGTGCTTCTTCATTACTCAGTCCTGATTGAAGGCTGCTGGTCAGTTTTTTTAAGACTTGTGAACTTTCTTGTTGAAACCAATGCACAAATGACTCCTGAAAGAGGGAAGTGAATAAGAATCTGTTGTTGTAATGGAATGATTTTGCCGAATTCAGTATAGCGAATTTAGCGGTAATTAAATTTAAAGGATTTATTTTCGGGCTATTCGAACGGAAACAATATTTAGACTAACAGCATTTTCTAATATATTCCATTCCCATATATTGAAGACATCATGATTGATGTATTTAAGCTGGCATGTAATTTTGTTAGATGCAGATGGTTGCAAATCGAGCGGGTTTCTTGTCAGGAATTGACGCTTGGAGAGCAGGATGTTTTAAAACAGAATGTTCGGACTGATCCTCGAGGGAAACCGTGGAAGGGTCAGGTATCTCTCTCAATGCGGCGGCAGAAGGATTGGATTTAATCAAAACTCCCCCGCACATTTTTATGGTTTGCGGGGGAGTAGGCAATAATGTTCGATTTATTAAGGAACGGTCGGATAAGCAAATTTCCAGCCTATATCACTGGTTCCGTTTCCGACATTTGCAGTGCGGACCGGCATATAGATATGAAATTCGAACCCGAATAGGGGGTAAAGGGCGGTTTTAATATAAAACCCCCGCTCATAAAATAGCGGGGGAGAGAAATCCTATTGAAAGGAATTCCAGTAGTATTGGTACAGAATTCTGATGACTGCTTTTAGCAGAACGTGAGAATCAATTTATATTGCCAATTATCAATAATAGATTTCCCAATAGATATCTCCGGTAATATTGCCTGCTGAAGAATTCGGCAGCATTTTAACTTTCAGACGCAGGTAATATGCAACGACACCTGAAACCAGTTTTTGATTTTTCTCAACAATCACCTGATTAATGCTGTCTTTTTCAAGTGTGATAGGGTAATCAACTCCGGGGATTTCCTGCTCATCAAACTCGCCATCCCAAGCCACATTGCTTCTTGAATAGACGACTTCATCAGCATTATCGGTGTTTTTGGCTACGATATTCATGGAGCCATCACCGTTAATGGTTAGCTCGAGTTTTAGGTTGCCCATTACTGCGGGTGTTGTGGTGTTGTCAGCCGTGTAGGATCCTGCCAAAGGCGTTAAATCCAAAGGAGAGGTGCCGGTATGAGTGCTATTAACAACGGTTGCCGTCTTGGTGAATGTATAAGTAATTGGATCATTAACGGTTGAATTATTTTGTGCTGTAGTACCGGTTAGAGTAACGCTATAGACTAATTTATCACCGGTATTTTCTGTTAATGCGATAGAAATTTCATCAGGGTCTTCATTCACTAAGTTGCCTTCAAAGTGGTAAGTTACCAAATCTTTGACATAGGTTTCAGCGGTCGAAATCGCATCGTAACTTGCTATATAGGTATCCTGATCAGTTTCGGTATAGTAATTGGTTGCCAACTGCCATTCGCAGAAGCCTGTGCAACTTGATGTTACTGGAAGGTTTGGATCGCCGATCGCCGCACGATAATATTTCGGGCCATCCGAAATGTCGGTTTTATATGAAATTTCTTCTACCTGATCATTAGCATCTAAATAAACCTGAATTACCGGACCATCGTCATCTGCTCCATAGTTAACTTGCACGCGTTTAATACCGTCTGCCGCATCTAAGTTGGTTCGGTTATAAATGGCCTGGATATCTTCTGCACTAAAGTCCAGGGAGTTATCAAAGGTAATGGCGCCATTCGAAGCTATCATGATTGAAGTAGGAAGGGTATAAGTTGAATCATGGGTGCCACGCACTGTTTCAAAAGTCGTTCCCGGACCACTCACAGTATAGGTACCGGCATACTTTGTTAAAACGGAGATATTGCTTACTACGGTTCCGGATGTTTCCTCGGTGAACTGTCCTTTGAAGGTTGGATAGTTGTTGGTCAGGTTTTTGGTATCCAAGACATTGATTTCATTAAAACTGCCGTCGGTGTTGGTTGAGAGAACGTAGGCGTAATCACCGTTTGTCCAGGTGATTTGCGCGGTTCCGGTTTCATAAAAATCTTCTTCGGTCGGATCGGTTAGAGGAGTGTTTGAATCGATGGTTAGAGAATTATCACTGGCGATGATCACCGTATAGCTGGTTTGATCGATCAAGCCGTCAATATTTTCACCGCTATATTTCAGGGTGTACTGGTTTTGCACGGATGCTGGAACCGTTGCCGTAGTCTGAGAAGTTTCGGAAGTAGTAGTGTCTGTCTCGGTATCCGTCGTTGAGCCCCCGATACAGCCGGTAAGGCTTAATGATACGAACCCGATCATTAACAGGTTTTTGACATGACTTATCACCTTATTCCCCTTTTAAAAGTTATTTGTGAAGTAGATTCAGAATAGGCTGGCTTTATAAAAATAAGTACCCCCCGAACAGGGGGGTAAAGGGAAATTTTGGGTTGTTGGAAAAAACGATATTTGTCTAATTTGCCGTGTACAGATAATTAATATCGTAGGTGTATGAAAAGACCGTACCTTCGTAGTTGTAGTCTAAGGTTGCATTAATGTTTCCTTCGCTACCGCTAAAGGAACAGCTGTTGACCGCCCAAGAGTAATCTGCGCTATCTTGACCTTCCTGGAAGTAGCTGTAGTTTTCAACCGAGCAGAACTGTTCTTCAGACTCTGGTTTGGCAATATCTTCGATAACGACTTCGTTTGAACTGCCATTAACCGAGATGGTGATTGTTAAATCGTAAGAGCCTGATCCGGAAGTTTCACTCGCAGTATAGGTTGGGATGGTGGTATTTCCGTCTTTAAAGGCTGCGACTAACTGGTCAAATGAATTGTATTCCGTACTTGCTGCAATAGAGGCAGCAAGATCATCCAGAACCTTATCCCACAGATCGCCAATGGACAGTTTTTCGGTCAGGAAACTGCCGTCAGGAAGAGTAAAGCCAGCGGTGATTAGTGCTGCCTTTAAGTCATCAATTGCCGAGTTAAAGGTGTTTTCAACAATGCCTATATCGGTACCAGAGAACCATTGATCGGGGTTTTTTCCGGTTGCGATAGCAATAGCCAGATGGGATAGCGGAGTAATATTAACGACTCCTTCCGTCATGCCATAGCTGGTCAAAGTGATTCCCTGGGTACCATCGGTAACACTGAAGGCGCATGGAAAGCTGGTTTCGGATACTTTCCCGGACCAGGAACCGTCATTGCGAGTGGTAACAGAGTATATGAATCCGGAACCGTCTGCGCACTTAGCGGTTACTTCTGCACCGACAAGCGCTTTACCGACCGCGGCGGTCCCATTGACGTTGGTGTCTTCGGCGAATTGACCTTTAAAAGTCGGATAATTGTTGGTTAGATTTTTAGTATCCAATACGTTGATTTCATTGAAACTGCCATCTGATAAAGTGGAAAGAACATAAGCGTAATCACCGTTTGTCCAGGTGATTTGTGTGGTTCCGGTTTCATAAAAATCTTCTTCGGTCGGATCGGTTAGAGGAGGATTTGGATCGATTGTCAGAGAGCTATCACTTCCGATAATTACTGTATAAAGTGTGCTGTCGACCAGGCCATCGACATCTTCGCCCGAATACTTAAGGGTATATTGGTTCTGTACACTTGCCGGGACTGTGACACTTGTACCGGTTGTTGAAGTTGTTGTTGAATCATTACAGGCAAATAGTCCAACGGCAAAAAGTGTTATAAGGAATATATTTTGGATTATAGTTCTCATTTCCGCTCTCCTGAATTTGAAAATGGACGTTTTCTATTTTTTTGATTGAGAAAACAGAGTATTACTGATTCAGGATAGAACAGAGAATTGCTTATAAGTATCCCCTGAACAGGGGGGAAGAAATCGAAAATAGAATAAAATTAAGTTAATAGAGAAAAACAAAAAAGCCCCGAATTTCGGGGCTTTTTTATCGTTTGAACAGCTGATTTCTTAGAAGCGGAATCCGGCTTTCAGACTGTAGCTGTTTTGATCACCGATTCGGTTTGCAGCAACCGAAAGATCCATAATCATCAGATTAAGGTTCGCACCGGCAGAGAATTTAGTCAGACTAACATCTTCCTTGGTAAAGACATTGGTGTTTTTAGGATCGACATTCGAATACACCATACCGACACTGGCAAACGGAGTCAGGTTGGCAAAGCCTTTGGAAATTCCTAAATCAACTCCGGCACCATGATAATCGATCGCGTCCATTCCATTAACCTGAGTATAGTTGGCACTTAGAGAAACGGCAGGGTAAAGTGCACCACCTTCAACCAACGCATAGCGAAGCTCTCCAGTTACGGCAGAAGCGTCACTGTCGTCCAGTTGGGTATATTCAATACCGATATCCATTCCGTATGGAAGGCCTTTAGTGGCATGAATACTGTACAGATAAAGATCGTCTTTCTGCTTACTTTGGTCAGACAGTTTGTAGTTGGTTTGCGCGCGGGTAACTGATACTCCGATATCGAATCCAAGCACACCTAAAGGTTCGGCAGGCAAAGTAGTTTTATGACCGAAAATACCGGTCAGGTTTTCCGAGAAATCTTTAAATTGCTCTTGAGTAACCAGATTGATAGTATCAACATTATTGTCTGCTTTGGCTTGAAAACTCACGGTTAACAGCCCGGCGATTAGCGCCGAATTCAGTTTTTTTGTAAGCGGATTCATAAATGGCCCCACGGATAACGCCTGTGCTTTAGGCACAGGGAAAAAGTTCAAATTACTTAACATTGTATGAAATATTTATGTAAAAGTAATCTAAATCCCTGAATCGACGGATTAAATTTTATTTCGTTGCGATTAAACAACACTAAAGGAAATCGGCTTTAGTGAGCTTCGTCCCAATTCAGTCCTTCACCGATTTCGACAATCAAAGGAACTTTGAGTTCAAGAGCTTGTTCCATGAGCGGTTTCACTTTCTCTTTAGCTGCTTGCAGATCCTTTTCCGCGACTTCAAAAACCAGTTCATCGTGCACCTGCATAATCATCTGAATATCCAGATCGGTTGAATCGAGCCACTGATCGATTTGAATCATCGCGGTTTTAATAATATCGGCAGCGGTTCCCTGCATAGGAGCGTTGATTGCGGTGCGTTCCGCATACTGGCGCAACTGGCCGTTTTTGGCATTGATATCCGGCAGATACAAGCGTCGGCCTCTTAAGGTTTGTACATAACCTTTCTCTTTGGCGAGCTGTTTGGTTTCCTCCATATAACGCAGAACTCCGGGATAACGGGCGAAATACAGATCGATGTATTCCTGGGCGATCGGACGGGAAACATTCAGCTGGTTGGCGAGTCCGAAAGCGGACATACCGTAAATCAGGCCGAAATTAACTGCCTTGGCACTGCGACGCTGTTCCGAGGTGACGTCTTGCAGGTCGATGTCGAAAATTTCCGCTGCGGTCGCTTTGTGAATGTCCTGCCCTTGGGAGAAAGCATTCAACAGACCTTGATCGTCGGAAAGGTGCGCCATGATTCGCAGTTCGATTTGTGAATAGTCGGCGGCAAGCAGTTTATATCCGGGACGGGCGATAAAAGCTTGACGGATGCGTCGTCCTTCAGCAGATCGAATCGGGATATTCTGCAGGTTGGGATCAGTCGATGACAGACGCCCGGTCGAGGCAACGGCCTGCTGGTATGAGGTATGAATGCGTCCGGTGGACGGTTCGATCTGTTTCGGTAATGAATCGGTATAAGTCGATTTCAACTTGGCCAGACTGCGATATTCAAGAATCAGATTCGGCATTTCATGCCCGCGTTCGGCGAGTTCGACCAGAACCGGCTCTGCAGTTGAAGGTTGACCTTTCGGTGTTTTCTTAATGATCGGCAGTCCGAGATTTTCGAAGAGAATTGCCTGTAACTGTTTGGAGGAATTAAGGTTAAAAGTTTCTCCGGCCAGCTCGTGAGCCGAGGCTTCCAGCTCGGTAAGTTTTTGTTGAATTTCTTTACTCTGTCTGCCGAGCATATCACTGTCGATCAGTACACCGTTACGTTCCATTTTCGCCAGAACCGGCATCAGCGGCATTTCAATCTTTTCGAACACCTCTTGTAATGGGGCTTCCTGCTGCAGACTCGGCCAAAGGGTCTGGTGTAATTTAAGGGTGATATCGGCATCTTCCGCTGCATAGTGGGCGGCTTTTTCAAGTTCGATCTGGTTGAAGGTCAGTTGTTTTTTTCCTTTACCGGCGATTTCCTCGAAATGGGTAGTGCGGTAATTCAGGTACTTCAATGCCAGGTCATCCATATTGTGGCGGGTTGCGACACTGTTCAGGCAGTAGGATTCCAGCATGGTGTCGAACTGCATGCCCTGCATTTCGATATCGTGATTCTTCAGTACGTGCCAGTCGTATTTAAGATTCTGTCCGCATTTGGCTTTGTTTGGATCTTGCAGAATCGGTTTGAAGAGTTGCAATACCTGATCACGATCCAATTGCTGCGGAGCACCTTCATAATCGTGTGCCAGAGGAATATAACAGGCGAGATTCTGTTGATTATCGCTGTCTCTGACAGCCAGGCACAAGCCGACGACCCGCGCTTCAAAATGGTTTAAGGAGGTGGTTTCGGTATCGATGGCGAATAGCTTGCTGTCTTGAACCAGCTTAAGCCATTTCTGTAAACTATTCTCATCAAGAACGGTCTCATATTCAGCGGATTGTTCGCTTTCTGATGCTGATGCTGTCGGTGTCGGATCAGATGTCTCGGAGCCATTTTTTTTCTGTACCGTTTGGCTGTGCGCTTTGGCACCGTTGGATTTGGAAAACGGCACTTCACCTTTCATGACCTGACCGAGCCAGCTGCGCAATTCGTATTCGGCAAACAGCTCCTGGAGTTTTTCCAGATCGGCCGGATGGCGGTTAATGTCCTCAAGACCGATCGGCAGATCGCAGTCCAGTTTAATGGTCGTCAATTCGCGAGACAGTTTGAGTTGATCAAGATTGTTGCGCAGATTTTCGCCGATCTTACCGGTGATCATCGAGGCGTTCTCAACTAAGTTGTCGATATTACCAAAGGCTTGCAGCCATTTAACCGCGGTTTTCGGTCCACATTTCGGAATCCCGGGAATATTGTCTGCGGTATCGCCGACCAGTGCCAGATAGTCAATAATCTGGTCTGGGCGCACACCGAATTTTTCCACAACCTGCTCCGGAGTCGACAGAGTATCGGTCATGGTATTGATCAAAGTAACGTGTTCGTTGACCAACTGCGCCATATCCTTATCTCCGGTTGAGATCAGAGTGTCGTGTCGGCTGATGGTCGCCTGATAAGCCAGGGTTCCCATTACATCGTCCGCTTCGACGCCATCGATAACCAACAAGGGCAGGCCGAGAGCCTTGACGATCTCATGAATCGGTTCAATCTGCGAACTCAGCTCTTCCGGCATCGGTGGTCGGTGGGATTTGTATTCCGAATACATTTCGTGGCGGAAAGTTTTGCCTTTGGCATCGAAAATGACCGCCATTTTTTGCGGTTGATACTGTTCCAATAGCTTACCAAGCATATTGATGACTCCGAAAATCGCCCCGGTCGCCTGGCCTTTGGAGTTGGATAGCGGCGGCATGGCGTGGAAAGCTCTAAACAGGTAGGAAGAGCCGTCCACGAGGATGAAAGGGCTGTTCGGATTGAAGTTGATTTGCGTATTGGAATCAGTCATTACATGGCTCGGTTGTGGTAAAATTTTCCGAATTATTTTACCGAATAACGAGAATTTACTCTATGTCTGTCTATACCGTCGTTTCGCAAGGCGAATTGGTTGAATTTCTGAAGGATTACGATGTCGGAGCTTTGCTTTCATTTGAAGGCATCAGTGCAGGAATCGAGAATACCAACTACTTTGTTAATACTGAACGCGACGGTCGGCAATTGCAATTTGTATTGACCATTTTTGAGCATCACACTTTTGACGAGTTGCCGTATTTTTTAAATATCATGGCATTCATGGCCGAGCACAAGATTCCGACTGCGCACCCGATCCAAACTTTATCAAACGGCTATTTGAAAGAGTTAAAAGGTAAACCGGCCGCTCTGGTCGAGCGCTTGAAAGGGGGCGGAGTCGAACAGCCTTCGCTCAAGCAGTGTGAGGTAATGGGCGAACAACTGGCTCGTTTTCATCTGGCTGGCCAGGATTTTAGCGGGTTCCGTCAGAATGATCGCGGACTGGACTGGATGAAAACGACTCTGGCGCTGGTAAATGATTTCTTTGATGCCGAGCAGAAACAAATGGTCAAAGAAGAGTTTGAATTGCAGTCGGGGATCGATTGGCATTCGTTACCGCAAGGCGTGATTCATGCCGATCTTTTCTGTGACAATGCGCTGTTTTCCGGCGACGAGCTATCCGGGATTATCGATCTTTATTACGCCTGTAATTCGGTTCTACTTTATGATCTGGCGGTGATGGTCAATGACTGGTGTCGTATCAACTCCACGGATCCTAAGCAGATCGTGTTCGATCAGCATAAGATCGATGCGATGCTGCAAGCTTACCGTTCAGTCAGACCGCTTAACGCTCTAGAACAGCAATCCTGGAATGCGGCTTTGCGTCTAGCTGCACTGCGTTTTTTCATGTCACGTTCGAAAGATAAATATCTGCCGCGCGAAGGTGAGATGACGCAAATTAAAGATCCAGCCGTGTTTGAACGCATTTTGCAAATTCACCGCAGTTAAGAATCCATTCGTCGGCAAAGTTGATGCAAGATCAAAATCCACATTTAAATCCCGTAGAGACAGCGGTGGAACGTTTACGCGAGGGGGGGGTGATTGCTTATCCTACCGAAGCGGTTTACGGTTTGGGGTGTGATCCGTTTGATTTTTCGGCGGTTGAAAAAGTGTTTCACGTGAAACAGAGGCCGATCGATAAAGGGTTGATCCTGGTAGCAGCGTCGGTCGAACAGGTTGTCGATTATGTTGAGTTGGCAGGCATGCCTTGGGAAGAAAAGGTTCTAGCAACCTGGCCCGGCCCGGTAACCTGGGTTTTGCCAACCAAAAAAAATATTCCGGAATGGATTACCGGTGGACGAGATACTCTGGCAATCCGCGTTTCGGCTCATCCGATAGTGCAGCAGTTATGCACGGCTTACGGAAAACCGATGGTTTCCACCAGTGCCAATTTGACCTCGCAGCCACCGGCGAAATCATGTGAAGAGATTGAACGGGTTTTCGGTGGTCAGGTTTTTTGTGTGCCGGGCGAGCTTGGCAATTTATCCAAGCCGACCCAGATTATCGATGCACAAAGCGGGACGGTTTTGCGCTAGAGCTTCTTTAGCGTCTGGCAGATAGATACAGCGGCTCGACTTTTTTGGCGTATTTCTGCAAGTCTTTGATACGTGTACTGTGTGAAGGGTGTGTGCTTAGCAGTTCCGGAGTACTGCCGCCTTGAGTGGCTTTATCCATTTTCTGCCATAGAGAGATGGCTGCATAAGGATTGTAGCCGGCGCGTGCCGCCAGTTCGACACCCATGCGGTCGGCTTCGGTTTCGTGGGTACGGCTGTTCGGTAAGGTCAAAGTGACTTTGAGTGCCATGGAGCTTAGATCCATGCCCACTTTACCCATTCCGGTAACTGCACCAAGTACCGATAGTCCGGTTTGCGTCAAAGCTTGTTCAGAAGCGCGTTCACGACCGTGCTCACGCAAAGCGTGGGCGATTTCATGTCCCATAATGGCGGCGATTTCATCGTCGGTCAGCTTCAGTTTATTGATAATTCCCGAATAGAAAGCGATTTTACCGCCCGGCATGCACCAGGCGTTCATCTGATCTGATTTCAGAACGTTGACTTCCCATTTCCATTTCGGCGCATCGCTGCGGAAAACCGCAGTTTGCGGGATAATACGATTGGCGATACGGCGCACGCGGTTGGTCATGGCGACATCGACATTCAGTTCACGCTTTTGTTTTGCTTCTCCGATTACCTGGGCGTAAGCTTTGGCACCGCCTTCCACCATCTGCTGTTCGGAAACCAGTAATAACTGTTCGCGTTTAATACCGACGGTACCTTGTTTGGTACTGGTAGTGGTACAGGCGATAAGAGAGAAAGTGGTTGCGGTCAAGAGAAGTAAAAGCAATTTTTTCATGGTCATTACCCTTTCGACGAACTAAAAACTTTTTTTAGTAGTTCTGTAGATTGTTTCATCGGATCCTTACGAATTTCCGCTTCGGTTTTCGCTAAATAATAGAACAAACCATTGATGCTTTCGTCAACGACATGTTGCTGTAGGTTGGCGTGAATGTCCGGGACAAACGGCATGCTTTTATAGTTGGCGATCAAACGGTCATATGCCTTTAAAGCGCCGACTTCGGAAAGAGACTGCTCGATAATCGGCTTGAATTCGCTACGTAGTTTGTCTGCCGTTTTACTCTTCAAGTATTGGGTAGCCGAATCGTCACTGCCTTGGTAAATCTTTTGAATATCGTCAAAACTCAGATCCTGAATCGCACCGATAAACAGGTCTTTGGCTTTCGGTGCCGCCTGTTCGGCAGCACGGTTGATTTTCAGTTCGACATCGTCCAGTAATGCACCCTGGCCGTATTTTTCCAGAATGGATTGCACTGGTTGCAGGCTGCTGGGCAAATCAATATGAATTTGCGGATCTTTATTGAAAGCATCCAGTACGCTTAAGCGTTTAACGACTTCTTCCGAGCCGATCGATAGAGCCTGCTTGAAGGCTTTTTGCAGCTCAGAATTAGAAAAAGCGCTGCTGGTAGTACTTGAACTCGAATCGGAATCCTGACTCTGTTTATAGGATTTATAGGCCTCGACACCTTGTTCCCACCAGCTGGCCTGTAGATTGAAGCTCGCAGAGACAAGCAGAAGGACGCTCGCCGGTTTTATCAATAATTTTTTTGCGGACATGGTAGCCTGCCATTGGTTGTTGGACAAAGAGTTATAGTGTATCAAAGCCGCATGGCGATTTTGCATTCTTGAAATATTTCCGGGACTTGGAAGTGGAATTGATAGAATAGGCGGACAAAATTAATTACCAAAGGTTAAGCATGGCAAGCAACGAAGTGAACATTGCAGCGGTTAAAGACTATCTTTTGCGTCTTCAGGACGATATCTGTGCTCAATTAGCGACAGAAGACGGTTCAATGGACTTTATTATTGATGAGTGGCAACGTGAAGACGAAGAAGGTGTTATGGGGCTAACCGGTGGCGGCCGTACCCGTGTTATGGAAGGTGGTACCGTCATTGAGAAAGGCGGTGTGAACTTCTCGCATGTCAAAGGTCAGCGTCTTCCTGCGTCGGCGACTGCACACCGTCCAGAATTGGCCGGTCGTTCATTTCAGGCCTTGGGTGTGTCTTTGGTGATTCATCCGCGTAACCCTTATGCACCCACTTCGCACGCCAATGTTCGCTTATTCGTTGCCGAGAAAGAAGGTGAAGAGCCGGTTTGGTGGTTCGGCGGCGGTTTTGATTTGACGCCTTATTATCCGTTTGACGAAGATATTGTGCATTGGCACCAGCAATCGAAGAATGCCTGCGATCCGTTCGGAGAAGAAATCTATCCCAAATATAAAGCTTGGTGTGATGAATATTTCTTTTTGAAACATCGTAATGAAACCCGTGGAGTCGGTGGTTTGTTTTACGATGATTTGAATCAAGAAACCTACGGTTGGGGTTTTGAACGCTGTTTTGCATTCATGCAGTCGGTTGGTGATCATTACATTAAGGCCTATCGACCGATTCTAGCCCGCCGCAAAGACCTTGAATATGGTGAACGCCAGAAAGATTTTCAGTTATATCGTCGTGGCCGTTACGCCGAATTCAATCTCGCTTTTGACCGTGGTACTATTTTCGGATTGCAGACCGGCGGCCGTACCGAATCGATTTTGATGTCGATGCCGCCAGAAGTGCGCTGGAAATACGCTTATCAGCCGGAACCGGGGAGTGAAGAAGCCCGAATTTACGATTACCTGAAACCGAGAGAGTGGTTGTAAGCAAAGATCGATTGGGAATATTGAATCGTGAATACCCTGTTTGAAAAGCTGTTGCAATTCCTGGCGATTCACCCTGTCGGAGCCGGGCACGATGAAAAGCTGATTTCCACCATCGGCGGTTTTTTGGCAATTTTCCTGATTTTGCTGGTTAACCATCAGCTGCTGGAAATGCCGCTTAATGTTGGCATTATTGCTTCGATGGGCGCTTCGGCAGTATTGTTATTCGCTTTGCCGAAAGGCCCTTTATCCCAGCCGTGGTCATTGATCGGCGGTCAGATCGGTTCGGCATTTGTCGGTGTCAGCTGTGCACTGTTTATTGAAAATCCTATCGTGGCAGCCTCGGCAGCGGTCGCACTGTCCATTGCTTGGATGTACTACTTCCGCTGCTTGCATCCACCGGGAGGAGCGACCGCTCTAAGCGCCGTTCTCGGTTTTGAAGCAAGTCATTCACTCGGCTATCAATTCGTTTTAACCCCCGTTACTTTGGATGTGCTTATCTTATTGGTGGTAGCGGTCATTTTTAATCGCCTGTTTGAATGGCGCACTTACCCCAACGTTAGTCGCTCCTTGGGTTCTGTAGAGAATAGTTCCAGCTTCTCGCATCAGGATTTTATTCAGGTTCTCAGCCAGATTGATGCTTTTGTCGATATTAACGAGAATGATCTGTTACGAATTTTCGAATTGGCGAATATGCAAAAAAGTCCTCAGGGGATGAGTGAGAAGCAGATTCATTTGGGTGGCATCTACTCGAATGGTTGTATGGGAAAAGATTGGAGTTTGCGTCAAATTGTCGATGAATCGGCCGATATAGATCCAAGAAAGGATTTTGTGATTTTTCGTCAGGTAGCCGGTACGCAGAAAAAGCAGACCGACTGTGTCACTCGCAATGAGTTTGCAGCATGGGCGGCTTTTGAAGTTGAGCGTCAGAATGGTGTATGGCGAAAACGTCATGAATCGAAAGGATAATTAGTGCTATTATGGAAAAAATTCGCATAGACAAGTGGCTGTGGGCGGCGCGTTTTTTTAAAACCCGTGGTGTGGCACTGGATGCGGTTAAAGGCGGTAAGGTTGAACTGAACGGTTTTAAGCCGAAGCCGAGTAAGACTGTTGCGGTTGGTGATCGGTTAACCATAACTCAACCGCATCGACAAGTGGAAATCGAAGTTTTGCTTCTGAGCGACAAACGCGGCAATGCCGAGAGCGCCCAGCAGTTGTACATCATAAAAAAAGAAATTTTAAATCAGAATAAACCCTCGCCGGAAAATGCAGTGCTCGGTTACAGAGACAAGGGAAGCGGCCGACCGACAAAACGGGATCGGCGAAAAATTGATGCTTTTAAGTTTTAAAGGAGATATGGAATGAAAAAATGGATGGCTTCGGCTCTATTGGTCGGTTTTCCCTTGATTCAAGCTCAAGCGGCTGAAGATGCAAATATTGCGGTCGGCGTTAACTATGGTCTTTTATCCGGGCCGACTTTTGAAATGACCTATGCCGTGAGTCCTAAATTTCAGATGCGCGGCTCTTTTTCCAGCGGAATGGGGCTATCAGGTCATCAGAAAGAAGACAATATCGACTATAAAGTCGAGCAGGACGGCGGAATAAACCGTATCGCCTTTGATTACCATCCTTTTGCCGGTAACTTTTTTATCTCCGCCGGATATGCACAGAATAATGTTAAATTTGATATGAATGCCTATTCGGACGGTGAGACGATTACGCTTGGTAATGAAACCTATACCAGTAAAAATGCCAACCTTTTCGGTCAAGCGGATTGGGATAATGGCGCGACCGTGACCTTAGGCTGGGGGCATTCGCCAACCAGCGGATGGGGCGGAATCGTTGAATTGGGCGCCATTTTTACCGGCGCAACCAATGTTAACTTGAGTGGTACCGGAGAAATCGTTAAGAACGGTACAACCTATGATTTGGCTACAGATCCGGTTGCATTGCAGGCATTAAGCGAAGAAGAGCAGAAAATTCAGGATGATGTCTCTTCGGTCGATGTTTTTCCGATTGTCCAGGTTGGTATAAATTACCGTTTCTGAAAATTTAAGTGCGTATTTATTAGCATAAACCCGGAATTTTCCGGGTTTTATTTTTTAAACCTGCCCTTTTGGCCAATATCGGCTTTCAATAAAGTTTAATAGACTATGTTCTATTG
>NZ_JACBGI020000032.1 GCF_013391765.2 Thiomicrorhabdus heinhorstiae
AGCTGCGTATTCTAGTGATTTACACAAACAACGCAACCCCTTTTTTAACCTTTTTTCGACTTTTTTAACCTTTTTTGACAATTAACCCTCTTATCCAACCTTACCCACCGGTTATCCACAGGGTTATCCACAAAACGCTGCAAAAAAGCCCTTAACTGCCCGCTCTTTCTATGAATACCAATCCGTGTATAGGAAAGCTTTATATGACTTTAGACCGTTTCTTATATATAAAAGAGCAAGAAGATATAGTCCCGAAAAGAATTGATGCTTGTAAAAAAGAGAATAAATGGAGTTTAGTATGGATCGGAGTCGGCGCAGTTTCTTAATTAAAAGCTTATTGCTTTCTCTCGGTGCCACTAGCCAGGAAGCTTTCGCTGCAAGCAAAAACAACCAGGCAAGAAAAGTCGGGGTTGTTCTTGATCCTCTGTTTTTTAAACATGACCTGCTAAAACATCCGGAAAGTGCTGCGCGGCTGGTTGCAATCGACGAAGAGCTCAGCCGGCGGAAACTCTGGTCTTATTTAACGCCAATCAAATCCCGCTTGGTGGCAGATGACGAATTACTCAGCGTGCATAAAGCCGGTTACGTATTTGAAATCGATACGCTTAGCGAAAGCGGCGGCGGTTATTATGACGAATACAGCCAGGATACTTACCTAAATCGTTATAGTGCTCAAGCGGCACGAATGGCGGCAGGCGGCAATATTGAATTGAATCTGGCGGTCTATGACCGCAAAGTGGATTACGGCTTCGGCTTGTTCCGCCCCCCAGGTCATCATGCCAAAGCCGACAAGGCGATGGGATTCTGCCTGTTCAACAGCGACGTTATCGCCGCTAAGGCACTACAGAAACAGCGTGGCGTTGAACGTATCGCTATTATCGATTTCGATGTTCACCATGGTAACGGCACGCAGGATTTGACCATTAATGACCCGTCAATCATGGCTATTTCAATTCACCAGCACCCTTATTGGCCGATGACCGGCTTTGCCGAGCATCAAGGAGAAGGTAAAGCTGCCGGAATGAATGTAAACTGCCCATTCCATAAAGGTGCCGGGGATCAGACCTATCTGCAGGTGTTCGACTCGGTTATCGCGCCAAAACTGGAGCAGTTCCAACCGCAGCATATTATTGTCTTTGCCGGTTACGACGGTCACTGGCAGGATCCGCTGGCTGGACACCAATTATCGGTACAGGGTTACAACCGGTTGGTGAAACGTTGCGTGGAGACTGCCGAGACTTTATGCGGTGGGCGCATCAGTTTTTCTTTAGGCGGCGGTTATCATCGTCCAGCCTTGGCGCAATGTGTTGCCGGAAGTTTCCATACCCTCCTCGGACTGGAGGGACCTTTTGCGGATCCGATCGGCAGCTCCACGGAAAAAGAACTCGACTATACCGATCAAATTGAAAATTTAAGGGAACTGCATCTTAAAGCCTAATTGGCTTTATAAATGCAACCCAAGGCCTCCATCTGTTTTTGGAAGCCTTGAGTTGCCGCTTGGGGCAAACTCAACTGCATTTTCACCGACTGCGCGTAATCGACGGCAACAATCTGCCCCTCCGCCTGGCCGCAAAAATGCCTGACTTGCTGCTCTTGGGAAAAATCGCATTCAATCAGCAGATCATTCATCGGCACCTGCTGCTGGGTCGGCAAAACTTCCATCACGGCTTGCGCCGCTTGGCCGTAAGCGCGGGTCAAACCGCCCGCTCCGAGCTTAATACCGCCGAAATAGCGGACAACGATAATCATAATGTCGCCAACACCCTTATGCTGCAGGACATTTAAAATCGGCTTGCCGGCCGTTCCTGAAGGTTCGCCGTCATCTCCCATACCGGCATTCGATGCACAGTGCGGATTACCGATCAAATAAGCCCAACAGTGGTGACGCGCATCCGGATACTGTTGTTTGATCTCTTCCAGCCATTGCATGCCTTGCTCGCGACTATCAATACCGCGAGCATAGGCGATAAAACGACTTTTCTTGATTTCGATTTCTGCTACCGCCTCTTCGGCGGGAACCGGATAGGACATCTAAGCGACCTTCACTCTAAACCACAGGGCGTAGAGAGCCGGAAGGAATAACAGAGTCAGTAATGTTCCGATTCCGATCCCGCCGATCAGCACATAAGCCATCGGCCCCCAGAAAGTCGAAGTTGTCAAAGGCACGAACGCCAGCATGGCCGCCAGAGCGGTCAAGATGACCGGACGCGCGCGCCGGATGGTGGCGTCAATCAAGGCCTCCCCAAGCTGCATTCCTTGTTTCAGGTTGTCGTCGATCTGCCCGGTCAAAATCAGAGTGTTACGCATTAAGATACCAGCCAAACCGATCAGGCCTAGATTGGCCACAAAGCCGAACGGCTGCTGGAAAACGATCAGAGCGGTCACAGCTCCGATCAGCCCGAGCGGCGCAGTGACTATGACCATAAATAACGTACTGAAAGATTTCACCAGCAGCATAAGCAATAGGGTCATCACCAGCAGCATCAGCGGCATCATTGCCTGAATCGAGTTTTCCGCAATCGACGACTCTTCAACCGAACCACCGACATCGATACGGTAACCATAGGGCAAACCATCTAGCAACGGCTGCATCTGGTCGAGAATCTTCTGCGTCGCCACCGGTGGCTGCATGCCCGGAATGACTTCACTATTTACCGACAGATATAGTTCGCGATTACGTCGCTCCAATAAGGTATCTTCATAGCGAATGTCCAAGGTGGCCAGTTGCGATAACGGCAAGGTTTCGCCACCAGGCGTGCGAATCAACAGACTCGATAGCTGACCGACATCCAGACGACGGTCCTGATCGCCGCGCAACACGACCTGAACGGTGCGAATCTTATCTTTCATCTGTGCAACGGTCGCACCTTGCAGCCATTGCTGTAACTGGCTGGAAAGTTGTTGCGGCGTCATGCCCAGCTGCGCCAGACGGGTACGATCCATATTCAGATGCACGGTCGGAGTTCGTACTCCCCATTGCAGATGCGGATCGATGGTAAAGCTTTGCTTGGCCATCAACACTCGCAAATCATTGGCAATGCTTCGCAGTACTTGCGGATCCGGCCCGACCACACGGAAAGTTACCGGCCAGGGCACCGGTGGCCCGAATAGTAAAGGATGCACGCGAACCCGCGCTTCCGGGAACAGACCGGCATCGATCTTGGCCTGCAACTTGGCTTGCAGCTGGTCACGCGACTCTTTACCGTGAGTTACTACGATGATTTTAGCGAATGCCGAATTCGGCAGTTCCGGGTTCAAAGCCAGGAAGAAACGCGGCGCCCCCTGACCGACGTAAGACGATAGAGATTTGACTTCGTCATATTGGTTGATCAGGGCTTCAACCCGATGGGTTAATTTATCGGTAACCTGGATTGAGGTGCCTTCCGGCAGGGAAATATCCACCATTAATTCCGGGCGATCCGAACTCGGGAAAAACTGCTTGGCGACCACATTCTTCATACCCATGGCGGAAAGAATGAAAATACCGACGGTAATCAGCACCACAATCACCTTATGCCTTACACAAAAAACCACCGCCTTACGCAACGCCCGATAAGCCCGTGTCTGATACATTTCACCGGACTCGTGGTGCTTGACCTTATCCGACAGGAACTTCACACCAAGATACGGCGTGAAGTAAACCGCGACGATCCACGAAGCGATCAAGGTGATACCCAGAACCCAGAAAATCCCGCCGGCATAATCACCGACACGCGATTGCGCAAGACCGATCGGCAGGAAGCCGACTACCGTCACCAGAGTCCCGACCAGCATCGGTGCCGCGGTAACTGTCCACGAATAGGCCGCCGCTTTGGCTTTATCCATCCCTTCGGCCATTTTCACCAGCATCATTTCAATGGAAATAATCGCATCATCGACCAATAACCCGAGGGAAATAATCAAAGCGCCAAGTGTAATCCGGTCAAAGTTCAGCCCCTGCAAAAACATAAACAGAAAGGTCATCGCCAGGGTCAAAGGCACCGCCAGAGAGACAATCAAACCTGCACGAACGCCGAGGGCGATCAGGCTGACCACCAATACCACCAGCAAAGCAGTAACGAATTTAAGCTGAAAAGTACTGACGGCTCCGTGGATTGCATCCGCCTGGTTCGTCACCTTATCGAGCTTAACGCCGAGTGGAAGTTCGTTGCGATATTCCAACTCGAACTCATCCAGACGTTTTTCCAGTTTCAAGCCGTCCACTCCGGCCGCCATCACCGCTCCGAGCAAAACCGCCGGTTCGCCTCTATCACGAATCAGATACGAAGGTGGCGACTGAAAACCGCGCTCCACCTTAGCGACATCCGCCAGAGGAATCGTTTCACCGTTAACGATCAATGGCAGGGCGGCAATCTCTTCGGTAGACAGCATGCGGGCATCATGGCTACGGATATAGAGCCTTGGCCCCTCGGTTTCGATAAAACCGGCTGCCGTCATGTTTAATTGCGCTTGCAATGCTTGAGCAACGGTATCGAAACTCAAGCCCATTTTCGACACCGCATCCATCTTCAAATCGACAAAAATTTGCGGCGCCTGTTCGCCGATCAGATTGACCTTTTTCACTCCTTGAACCCGTCTCAGGGCAATCTGCATTTTATCCGCCTCGCGCACCAGTTTTTCTTGCGGCCAGCCGGGAGCGGTCAAACTATAAAGTGTAAAGTAGACATCTTCAAAATCGTCATTAAAAAACGGCCCGCGTACGCCGTCCGGCAGATTATTGGCTTCATCACCGAGACGTTTACGTACCTGATAATAAAGATCCTGCGCCATGCCGGAAGGGGTATCCTGAGCAAAAGAGACCAGCAAATCGGTGCGTCCTGGACGGGATTTGGTTTCCACGCGATCAAAGTGGGCAATCTCTTCCAAGCGTTTTTCTAGAGGATCGGCCACCTGATCCTGCATCTCTTTGGCGGTTGCTCCCGGCCAAGTCGCCGAAACCACCATGGTATTCAGATCGAAACTCGGATCTTCGGCGCGGCCCATATGCAAGAAGGCATAAATACCGGCAATCGCCACAATCAAAATAAAATACAGCGTTAAAGAACGCTCTTTTACCGCATAGGCTGAAACATTAAAGCGATTCATTCGGCACTTTCCTTCACAGCCTCACCTTCATTCAGCTGATGTACGCCCAAAGAAACGATCCGCTCTACCGCGGCAAGATCGCCTTCCACCCAAGCCCATCTTTGCGACATGCGCTTCACTGTTACCGGAACACGATAAACCTTGCCGTCCTTAAGCTGCCACAATGAAGCGTAATCACCCTGTTCGTAAATCGCGCTGCTCGGCACTTTTACCGCTGCCGCATCGTCGATAAAGGTCACTCTTGCGGTTTTGCCGAGAGACATGGAAGCAGCCGATGCCTGATCATTCAACGTATAGTTTGCGGTCCAGGTACGACTTTGAGCATCGGCTTGGTTGGAAAGTGTTCTTAGCTGCGCGCTAAACACTTCATCGGAATCCAGAAATTGAACTTTTGCCAGTTTCGGCAGATGTTCAATTCGCTCTTCAGGAACCTGAACCTGAATCTCACGGTCACCGTTTTGCGCCAGGCTTAGTACCGGTTGTCCGGCACTGACTACTTCGCCCGCTTCGGCAAGAATGGCAACCGCTTTACCGTCTTTGGACGCATACAAGCGGCTGTAGGCCAGTTGGTTTTCCGTCTCCTGTAAAAGAATTTTTTGCGCGTTCAACTGCTCGCGGAAAACATTCAGCTGATTTTTGGCCTGGTCGACAACCTGCTGCGAAGCGAGATTGCGTTTCAGTAGCGAACTGACGCGTTTCAGTTCGGCATCAGCATTGGTTACTTGAGATTGCAGGGCTTTCAGATTGGCACGATTGCGTTCAACGGCTAAGCGATAATCCTCGTCATCCAGATTAAAGAGCAATTCACCGGCTTTAACCTCCGCATTCTCCTGCACTTGGCGTTCGGCGATTTTACCGGCAACGCGGAAAGACAGATCGGTCTGATAACGAGCTTGCAGTGTACCCATCAGCGACCACTGAGGTACCACATCGGTACTTAGAGTAACGGTTTTTACCACCGGAGTTTTCGGTTCGAATTCGACACTCTGTTCGGACTGACAAGCGGCCAAAGATAAGGCTGCTAAAGTGACACCGACAATTCGTTTAAGGCTTAACATCTGCTCTCCTTCTCCAATGCACGCTTTGTTTTGTCGCTAAGCTGCATAGTATAAAACATTGCCGGTGCGAATACCGACCGTCCTGAAAACTCCTGCTATGCCAGACTTGGAAAGAGTCCTTTCAGTCCATTGGCGATAAATTCAATCGCAATCGCCGCCAGCAACAGACCCATAATCCGCGTGACAATATTGATCCCCACCTGACTGATATGCTGCGAGATCCACGGCGTCATTCTCAAGGTCATCCACAGGAACAGGGTTAAAATCAGAATATCCAAACCGAGAAAACCGTAATGCATCACGGTGCTTTGACGGTGTGCTTCAATAATCACCGCACTGATTGCCCCTGGCCCGGCCAGTAACGGCATGGCCAAAGGCACAACACCGATCGAATCATTCTGATCCGGATCGTAAGTCTCTTCCTTGGTACGAATCGGCCGTTCACCTTTGGTATGCATCATTGAAATTGCCATCAGCAAGATCAGAATACCGCCGCCGACACGGAAGGAGTTGATGGAAATACCGAAGAAATCGAGAATCGCTTCGCCGAAGAACAAAGAAATCAGCAAAATACTTGCCACGGCTATGACGGTAATATGCACAATCTTGCGCCTTTCGACAGAATTCAAATCACCGGTCATCGCCAAAAAAATCGGAATCGCCCCGATCGGATTGACTACCGCGATCAGCCCGATTAAAAATTTGGTGTACTCCGTATAATCAATCACTTTGCCTCCTTGCAGATTACGAACTTTGTCCGCTTGTGAACGCCTTAAAACCAATTATGCCAAATCCACTCCGAAAAAACCGCCTGCAAGGCAAAAATTTAGATTGCCAAAACAAGTACTTGAGCGCATAATCCGCGCACCCGATTTGGAGGCAAAATATGGCATTGGATATCAGTGAAAGTCGCTTGGACGAATTGTTGGATGCGCTGGTTGAACAAGGTTGGTACGAATGGCCGGACGCCATCGATCACGACCTGTGCCAAACCTTGCTCGCCGAAGTCAGCGATTACGAAGAAGAAGGCGAACTGCAACGAGCCGGTATCGGCCGCGGTGACGATCACCAGCTCAATCAGACGGTACGCCGCGATAAAATTCGCTGGCTGGACGGTTCCACCGAAGCGCAGATTCTCTATCTGCAACAGATGGCCGAATTGCAATACCAGCTGAACCGCGCTCTGTTTCTGGGATTGTTCGAGTACGAATGCCATTTTGCCTTGTATAACCAAGGCGACTTTTACAAGAAACACCTCGACAGTTTCCGCGGCCGTGCCAACCGAATGATCACCACAGTACTCTACCTTAACCCTGACTGGCAACCGCAATGGGGCGGCGAACTGGTTCTTTATGCCGAAGACACCGACCGGAAAATCGCTCTTATAGCTCCGGAAATGGGTAAACTGGCAATCTTTATGAGCGAACAGATACCGCATGAAGTGCTGGTTACCCAGCAGCCACGAGTCAGTATCGCGGGATGGTTCCGCTGTAACAACAGTATTGCCGGACTAATCGACCCGGCGATTTAGGCGGTGTTATTTACCGATACAGAAAGAGGTGAAGATGCGCCCCAAAAGATCGTCGGAGGTGAAACGCCCGGTGATTTCCGACAAGGCATCCTGTGCCATTCGCAGATCTTCGGCGAGCAGTTCACCGGCTGCAAAGAGTTCCAACTGCTGCTGACCGGTTTGCACTGCGCTTAGCGCCTGATTCAAAGCGTCCAAATGGCGTTTGCGCGCCATAAACACCCCCTCTTCCGACTGGGCATAACCCATTACCTCTTTGAGGTGCGAGGTCAACAACTCCAAACCGATACGGTGCTTGGCCGATAGCCAGATTACGGTTCTGCCGCTGGCTTCTTCGACTTCCACCTGCGGCGCATGTTCGATCAGGTCGATCTTATTGCGCACCAAAGTGACCGGGATATGAGTCGGTAAACGATCCAGAATCAACTGATCTTCGGCGTGAATCGCTTCCCCGGCCTGCAACATCACTAATACTCGATCGGCATTATCCAAGGCTTGCCAGGCGCGTTCGATACCGATCTGCTCAACTTGATCGGTCGCTTCGCGCACACCGGCGGTATCGAGAATATGCAATGGCATACCATCGATATGAATCTCTTCCCTGACGATATCACGGGTCGTTCCGGCAATATCGGTCACAATCGCACTCTCCCGCCCCGACAAAGCATTCAACAAACTGGATTTACCGGCATTCGGCCGCCCGAGAATCACCACCGACATCCCTTCACGCAATAAGGCTCCCTGCTTGGCAGACGCCAATACTTGATGCAAACGTTGCAGAATATGTTGCAGCTGTCCGGCGACCTTGCCGTCGGAAAGAAAATCGATCTCCTCTTCCGGAAAATCGATCGCCGCCTCGACATACAGACGCAGCTGAATCAGCTCCTCGACCAAGGTATTTACTTCGCGTGAAAAATCGCCCTGTAAGGATTTCAAAGCCGATTTAGCCGCCTGGGCGGAATTGGCTTCGATCAGATCGGCAATCGCCTCGGCCTGAGCCAGATCAAGCTTGTCGTTCATAAACCCCTGTTTGGAAAATTCGCCCGGTTCGGCGAGACGCGCGCCCAAGGCAACCACCCTCTCCAGCAGCCACTGCAGCACAACCGGTCCGCCGTGTGCTTGCAGTTCAAGCACGTCTTCGCCGGTAAAAGAATGCGGATTAGGGAAAAACAGTGCGATTCCCTGATCGAGAATCCGATGATCTTCGCCGTAAAAAGGCCCATAGTGAGCGTATCGCGGTTTCGGCAAGAGACCAAGCATCTCCTCGGCAATCGCCTGCACTTTATTGCCGGAGACACGGACAATGCCGACACCACCGCGGCCGGGAGCGGTTGCGATAGCGGCGATGGTGTCGATATTATCAAATTGCATAAGCGGTTCCCTGATCTAAATGGAATCTGTGAATTGTAAACAAAAAGCCCAGAAAGCAAAACGCCCACTGCAATGTGGGCGCTCGCATCAAAAAGTTCTGAACGAAAATTAATCCAGCAAAATCTGATATTCCTTGGTGGCAATATCGCTGATGAACTCTTTGCTTTGATACAGTTCCACCGCTTTATCCAGTTTCTTCTTGGAAGTGAATGTCTGCTCTTCAGCTTCTCCGTTGACTTGAAAAGACAAGACATACAGCGTACGAGTATTCACTTCCGCTTGAGCAGTCGGCGCTGCCGCAGGCTGGGCCGCACCTTCTTCCAGAGGAATATAACCGCTGGCGGTTTTATAACAAATCGGCTGGGTTCCATCGGCAACCAAGTACTCAACCTTTCCGAACATCGGATGATCCGAACCTAATTTCTGATAGCTCAATTGCATGCTTTGTTTCCTTTATTTTGACTCTTCACCGGCTTCGATCTTCTTAGTGATATACCACTGTTGCGCGACCGACAGGATGTTGTTGACCACCCAGTAAAGTACCAGACCGGCCGGGAACCACAAGAAGAAGAACGTAAAGATAAACGGCAACAACTTCATGACTTTCTGCTGCATCTCGTCCATCATCGCCGATGGGTTCAATTTCTGTTGAATGAACATGGTGATCCCCATGACAACCGGCAGAATGTAATACGGATCCTGTGCCGATAAATCCTGAATCCACAACATGAACGGTGCCTGACGCATCTCTACCGAATACAGCAGTACCCAGTAAAGTGCGATGAATACCGGCATCTGAATAAAAATCGGCAAACATCCACCCAAGGGGTTGATCTTCTCTTCTTTATACAGCTTCATCAACTTCTGCTGGAAAATCGCTTTGTCGTCGCCGTAGTTCTCTTTCAACTGCTGCAATTTAGGCTGGAACTTCTTCAAGCGCGCCATAGAGCGGTACGAAGTTTCCGACAGCTTATAGAACACCAATTTGATCAGAATCGTCAGTAGAATGATCGCCACACCCCAGTTGCCGACCAGAGAGTGGATATGGTTCAACAACCAGAACAAAGGCTCGGCCAGGAAAGTCAGAATTCCGTAATCGATAGTCAGTTCCAGACCTGGCGCAATATCCGCCAACACATTCTGTTTTTCAGGCCCGATATACAGTTGCGAAGTCAAGTCGGCACTTTGTCCGCCCGGCACTGTCACCATCGGTTCAATCACACCAACCGCATAACGATCATCGCCAAGCGGTTTGGCATAATAGCTGTTTTGCGCCTGCTGGTTCGGAATGATTGCACTCAGGAAGTACTGCTGAATCATTGCCGCCCAGCCGCCGGTAACATTACGTCCACTGACCGCTTGGGATTTCAAATCGTCAAACGAGTGCTTAACGTACTTCTCTTCGGCGTGACCGTCATAGAGTACCGGCCCGGTATAGGTGTACATCATGGCGCGCTCTTCAGGGTTGTAGCTGTTACGTACCAGTTGAGAATACAAGCTTCCGGACCAGTCTTCAGCGGCGCTGTTTTCGACCTTATAATCGACATCGATCAGGTAGCGGCCTTTGGTGAAACGGTAGGTTTTAGTCACCTTAATTCCGTCTTTCTCCCAGGTCATCGGCACTTCCAAAGTGTCTCCAGTCATGCGGTATTCGCTCTGGGTAACCTGATACACACTCTTATGCGTCGGAGCAGGCAGTGCCGACTTGGATTGAGTAGCCAGACCGTTTTGTGCGATATAAACCATCTCACCCTGATCAGCCATCAACTGAAACGGCTGCTCATGATTGTGAGTCGCGCCGTATTGCAACAGTTTGGCTTCACGAATGTCACCGCCGACGGTATCGATGGTCAAATCCAGTGTATCGGTAACAACATGAATACGTTGGCCGCTTTCAACACCAGCCTTCAAAACCGGCACCGCAGCATTATCGACGCCACCGCTGTGTGCCTGCGGAACATCACTGCCGCCTGTCGCCTGTGCAACCGGAACTTCCTGTGCACTGGAAGTCTGGATATTTGTTTCTACCTGTTTGGCATTAAACTGCATCCACGATAACCAAATCCAAGTTAGCGTAAAGGCTAAAGCTAACCACCAAAACGATCTCATATTCATGTCTGAAAACCCTTTATAAACGCTCTTTTCTACCAGGGGCGCTCTTTAATCGACTGTTACGAATTTTGCGAACTAAGTGTAAAAAACTTTTTTGCAATGCAAAAGAATCAATCTCTTGCATTCCCTTTCGACTCAAAACGACAATATCATACCCACATAACTCTTTTTTATGTAAGCGAAATGCTTCCCGAGCGATTCTTTTTATACGATTTCGCCATACGGCGCGAGGTAATTGTTTTTTTGCGATCGCCAAACCCAATCGAGGATAGTCTAAATGATTGGCTCTAACAATAAGTGTCCAATGACGATTAGCGAATTTTTCCGCATCGGCAAAAACCTGAGCGTAATCTTTCGGCGTTAATAATCGCGATGATTTTGGAAAGCGAAAGTCGGAAGACTTGGGAGGAGAAAGGGGGGAATCTGGGTGAGTTACCAATTCGGAATTAGAATGCATTATAACTCACCAGACTTATACTGGGTGCCAAGCACACTCAGATTACACAGTTAAGCGCTTGCGTCCTTTGGCACGACGAGCCGCTAAAACTTTACGACCGTTTTTAGTCGCCATACGAGCACGGAAACCGTGAGTACGTGCACGCTTGATAACACTTGGTTGAAATGTACGTTTCATGTCAAAGTCCTTAAAAATTTATTCCAACGTCGGAAAACCGGGGATTATATAGATTTTTCAACAAGAAAACAAATATTTATTTGCAAATTCTTTACTCGCCGTGAGATTTCAATTTTACCAAGAATGTTGCAAAACTTTAAGTTAGCGGCTTTGTTTTAATTCTTTACCGCGAAGCGCAGGCGACATTATGGAACCAAGTTCCTTTTTCTCTCTATCAAATAAAAACTTACAATACACTGAACAGAAACCGAAAAAGGCAGAAATCCACCTCCGGCTGTGTTAAAACAGCATTAAAGCTATCCACCTCACCGCCAGACCTCATCGAGTTCGAAATCGGCGAACCCTTAAACAGATCCTTAAATACGACAACATAGGCGATTAACTTGTGGAAACCTCATTTGTTTACGAAATTATTATCTACTTAATTACCGGTGCCGTCGCGGGATTTGCCGCAGGTTTGCTCGGGATCGGCGGCGGTCTGCTCATTGTTCCGGTACTGACCACTGTTTTTGCGATCTACCTTCCAGGCAGTGAAATCGTTCACCTTGCAATCGGAACTTCACTCGCCACCATTCTGATCACCTCCCTGTCCTCGGTCAAAGCACATCACGGTCACGGAGCGGTACGCTGGGATATCGTCAAGATGCTCGCCGGAGGGGTGTTTATCGGCGCTTTCTTCGGCGGCTGGAGTTCGCAATTTGTTCCGTCGAACTATCTGGGAATTATCTTCGGAATTCTCGAGTTATTGATTGCGTTAAATATGTTGTTGGCATTTAAACCGCAAGCACATCGGCAACTGCCGGGAATCGCCGGTAATAGCGTTGCCGGAGCGCTTATCGGACAAATTTCGTCTCTGGTCGGTGTTGGCGGCGGCACCCTGACCACTCCTTATCTGGTGTGGAACAATGTTTCCATGCATCAGGCCATAGCGACCTCAACCGCAGTCAGTCTGCCGGTTGCTTTGGCCGGTACCTTCGGTTTCCTGATCGGCGGAATGAATGCAACCTCACTGCCGGCTTATGCCACTGGTTATATTTATTGGCCGGCTTTTCTGGGGATCATAGTTGCCAGCGTTGTGACCGCTCCCCTTGGCGCAAAACTGGCTCACCAGCTTCCAGTCAAACTTCTAAAACGCTATTTCGGCATTCTCTTGATCCTTTTAGCGGCAAAAATGTTATTTTTTTCCCACACCTGATTGAAACCGTAAAAACTTATTATAAAACATATGGTTAACCAAACCAAAAACCAACTTATCCACATGTTTTACCCACATACTTATCCACAGAAATTTAGCTTGTTTTAAAGTTATTCACAGGTATACTTACTGCATGCTGAACAAAGGGGGCAGACCAACTTCGTCATTTTGGTCGGCTCCCTTTAAATTTTATTCCTTTTTGCTAATTAATTTCACCGGCCGTGTCCTGCTATAAAATGGATACGTGACCTTGAGGGCTACTGTTTTGTCATCACTTTGGGCTCAAAGTCTTAAACACTTGGAAAACGATCTAAATGATCAGCAGTTCCATACCTGGATCAGGCCTTTACAGGCAATTGAAGAAGATTCTGTTATCCGTCTTCTGGCCCCTTCAACCTTTATCCTGGATTGGGTAAACAAGAAGTTGATGGACAATATCCGTCAAGCGGTGGCAACCGCTTCTCCAGTCAACCCTCCTGAAGTCAAACTTGAGATTGGCGACTATACGGTCGAATCGGCTAACGAAACCGAAAGAACCGTCCCTCAACCGTTACAGTCGAAGAATAAAAGCGAAACACCGACTACCAGCAAAACCAGTGACAAAACGTCCGGTAAATCGGCAATCAAGCACAATCTGAATACCAGTTTTACCTTCGAAACTTTCGTTGAAGGTAAGGCCAACCAGCTGGCGGCCGCAGCGGCTCGTCAGGTTGCGGAAAATCCCGGCGGCAGTTATAACCCCTTCTTTATCTACGGCGGTGTCGGTCTGGGTAAAACCCACTTAATGCACGCTATCGGTAACCAATTGATGAAAGACAAGCCGGGTGCACGCGTGGTTTATCTGCACTCCGAACGCTTCGTTGCCGATATGGTCAATGCACTGCGTCATAATAAAATTGATGACTTCAAACGTTTCTACCGCTCTTTGGATGCCTTACTGATCGATGATATTCAATTCTTCGCCAATAAAGAGCAATCGCAGGAAGAGTTTTTCCACACTTTTAACACTCTACTGGAAGGCAACAAACAGGTTATTTTGACCAGTGACCGCTTCCCGAAAGAAGTAGATGGTTTGGAAGACCGATTGAAATCCCGTTTCGGCTGGGGACTGACCATTGCCGTTGAACCGCCGGAATTTGAGATGCGAGTAGCCATCCTGCTGAAGAAGGCTTCCGAATACGGCGTAGTTCTGCCGGATGAAGTCGCCTTCTTTATCGCCAAGCGTTTGCGCGGTAATGTCCGTGATCTGGAAGGGGCCTTAAAACGCGTCGGTGCCTATGCTCAGTTCACCCAGCAGACCTTGACCGTCGATCTGGTCAAGGAAGCCTTAAAAGACCTGCTCGCACTGCAGCAAAAAATGGTAACCTTGGAGAACATTCAGAAAACCGTTGCCGATTACTACAAAATTCGCGTCGCCGACATTTTGTCAAAGCGTCGTTCGCGTAACGTTGCACGTCCGCGACAAATGGCAATGGCGATTGCAAAAGAGTTAACCAACCACAGCCTTCCGGAAATCGGCGATGCTTTCGGCGGGCGTGATCATACCACCGTATTACATGCGGTACGCAAGGTGAAGGAATTACGTGAAACCGACCATCATCTTGACGAAGACTTTAACAGTTTGATTCGAATTATCACCAATTAGAGAGTACGAAGGTTTTTGGCATGAAAATCACTTTAGCACGTGAAAATCTATTAAGAGTTTTACAAACGGTTGGCGGCGTTGTGGAGAAACGTCAAACCATGCCGATCTTGAGCAATCTGCTCTTTCAGGTTTCGCAGACTACTTTGACCATCACCGCTTCGGACTTGGAAATAGAAACTCGTGCACAAACCGAGCTGGAATCGAGTGAAGTCGATCAGTTCGCCACGACTCTCCCGGCCTTGAAACTATTGAATATCGTGCGCTCCCTTCCCGATGGTCTGACCATCGTCATGGACTTCGAAGGCAGCCGCTGTACACTTTCTGCCGGGCGTTCACGCTTTAAACTGTCAACTCTGCCTGCCGAAGACTTCCCGACCATCGACCTGACGCAATCGGATCTCTCCTTTGCTTTGTCACAACACCAGTTGAAGCAATTAATTCAACACTCAAGCTTCGCCATGGCCAGCCAGGATGTGCGTTTCTACCTGAACGGTATGCTGTTCGATATCAGCAGTCACTCATTGCGCGTTGTCGCAACCGACGGTCACCGCCTGTCAACCTGCGCAACCGACCTCGCAATCGAAGGCTTGAAACCGACCCAGGCAATTCTGCCGCGTAAAGGGGTTTTGGAATTGTCCAAATTGATCGGCGATGATGACAATCTTATTGAATTCGCTTTGGCGAAAAACTACCTGACGGTGCAGTTCGAAGAAACGGTCTTTACCTGTAAACTGGTCGATGGACGCTTCCCGGATTACCGCCGGGTTATTCCGCAGCATAACGACCAGGTAATCCAAACCGATCGCGAAATGCTGCGCAGCCTTCTGCAACGCGCTTCGATTTTATCGAATGATAAATTCAAAGGCATCCGCCTGGTTCTGAGCTATAACCTTCTGGCGGTCGACGCATCAAACAGCGAGCAGGACGAATCTCACGAAGATATGGCGATCGAATATCAGGGCGCTGAAATGGAGATCGGTTTCAACGTTAACTATCTGCTGGATATTCTCAACTCCATGAGTGAAGACTGCGTTACTTTGCAGCTGAAAGACTCCAACAGCAGCTGTCTGGTATCCGCCAGAAACGAAAGCTGTCAGTGCCAGCACGTTGTCATGCCGATGCGATTATAGTTTGCCACGCGGGGTAGCCACTCCTAAATGAACAAACGTCTATTAGTCAGAGCGGCAACCTACGCATCCGTAGGGATTGCCGTTTTTTTACTTATCCTGAAATTAACTGCTTGGTTAAGAACCGACTCTGTCAGTATCCTCGCCTCTCTTTTGGATTCGGCACTGGACACCGCCGCTTCGGTGATGATCGCCGTGGCAGTACATATTGCGCAAACCCCTCCCGATAAGGAGCACCGCTTCGGCCACGGCAAAGCCGAACCCCTGGCGGCTCTGGCGCAAAGCGTATTCATTTCTGGATCCGCCGCTTATCTCATCATCTATTCGATCGACCGGATCATCGAGCCGCAGGTCTTAAGCCATACCGATGTTGCCATCTGGTATATGATCACCTCCTTGATTCTGACTCTGTGCCTAATCGCCTTCCAGCAGTATGTGATCAAAAAGACCGAGTCGACAGCGATTGAAGCCGATTCGATGCACTACATCAGCGATGTTATGGCCAACCTGCTGATTATCCTCAGCCTGCTGTTCAGTCAATGGACTTTGCTAGACCCTGTTCTGGCACTGTTGATCGGTTTATGGATTCTGCGCAGTGCGATTAAAATCGGCAACAAAGCTGCCAACCAGCTTCTGGATCACGAACTGCCGGAAGAGATGCGACAGGCCATTCAGAACACGATTATGCAGACGCCGAGAGTTCGAGGCTTTAACGACTTGAGAACCTATCAATCCGGTCCGAACCGTTTCGTACAACTCGATCTAGAACTGGATGACGATCTGAGCCTGATGGAAGCACATGCCATCGCCGAAAATGTCACCGAAGCCCTGCGTGCCAAATTCGATCACATCGACGTGATCATTCATCAAGAACCGGTTAGTCTGAAACACGACCCGCAACACCATACCTGGGGCAAAGAGTAACCCTTTCCATGACCCAGATTTCACGGCTGTCATTGCAGAATTTTCGCAATTGTCGTCAGGTCGACCTCGACCTGGGAGCACAGTTGAATTTGATTGTCGGTGACAATGCCGCCGGCAAAACATCTTTGATCGAGGCCGTGTGGCTGCTGGCGACCGGCCGATCCTTCCGCACGCAAAAAGTTCAGCATTTAATCGAACACGAGCAGGCTCAGTGTACCGTTTTCGCCAAACTGATTTCCGGCGGCGATCATCCGGTTGAACACCGTCTCGGTCTAACCAAACAGCTGCATAATACCCAGCTGCGCCTTAACGGCGAAAGTGTCTCTTCACAATCAGAAATCGCGCAACGCCTGCCGGTGCAACTACTGACTCCGGAAAGCCATAAACTACTCGAAGAGGGCCCTAAAGCAAGACGCCGTTTTATGGATTGGGGCTGCTTCTACCAATTCCCTGAATTTCATCCATTATGGCGCCACTATAAACGCGGCTTGGCGCAACGGAATCACGCTCTAAAACAGAAATTGCCACAGTCTCAGGTTCAGCTATGGGACGATATGCTGGTAAGCCAGGCATTACAGATCGATCACTATCGTCAAGATTATCTGCAGCAACTGACCCCATACCTAAATACCTTTTGCGACGCTTTAATGCCGGAGCTTAAACAGAGTGTTGCCTGCCAGTATCGCGCCGGCTGGCCGAAAAATACCGACAATCTTCTGACCCTGTTTAGGCAGAATTTTTCCAAAGACAGACAGGTCGGTCACACTCAATACGGTGCTCACCGTGCCGATATCCGCTTTAAACTCGATCAACAAGAGGCGATACACGGCCTCTCCCGCGGACAGCAAAAATTATTTGTTTGCGCGCTGTTGCTGGCGCAGGCTTGTCTGCATGAAAAAATCAGCCGCGAGCCGGTGATTATGCTGATTGACGACTTACCCGCGGAACTGGACGAAAAACACCGCCTCAAACTGTTAGAACTGCTGGACATGCTCAATATTCAACACCTCATTACCACTACTTCAAAGGATCTGATTCCAATATTAAAACCGGATCAGGCACGTATCTGGCAGGTCACATCCGGTCAGATTCATAAGCAGGATTGAAAAGAAGCCTCCTTTTGCGGTTATAATCAAAACCGGATTAACAATTGCAGGATCAATTACTTATGGATAAGCCTTCTTCTTCATCCAATACTCTGGCAACCCTGGCTTACGCTTCTTATCTACTGAGCACTTTTCTTCCCTTTGTCTGGTTCGCCGGACTAATCATCGCTTACTACAACCGAAGTTCAGCAGAAGGCATACTGGTCAGCCACTACCAGTTCATTATCCGCACTTTCTGGATTAGCCTGCTCTTCCTGATGATCGGCGCACTACTGTCCTATGTAATGATTGGCTTCCTCATTATCGCTTTGACAATTATCTGGATGGTAGTGCGTTGCGTAAAAGGCCTTCTGGCCTTAAACAAAAACCAACCGATCGAGAATCCGACCAGCTGGTTATTCGGCTAAAACTAAGCCGCGAATATCATTCAAAATTGCTGGCCTCTTTCAGTAAAAACAGAGCCGACTTGTTCACGTTCCGATGGCGCTGTTTTCGGCCCCGAAATGTGGTAAAATTATGCGGATATTTTTGTATTCGAATAATTATAAAAAAGCGCTGATACCATGACTGAAGAAACACAATACGACTCCTCCTCGATTAAGGTATTAAAAGGGCTTGATGCCGTTCGAAAACGTCCCGGAATGTACATCGGCGACACCGACGACGGCTCAGGTCTTCACCATATGGTTTTCGAGGTCGTCGATAACGGTATCGACGAAGCTTTGGCCGGTCATTGTGATAAAGTCGTCGTCACCATTCATACCGACGGATCGGTATCGGTCAGCGATAACGGACGAGGAATTCCTGTCGGTATTCACCCTGAAGAAGGAGTTTCTGCTGCCGAAGTTATTATGACCGTCCTGCATGCCGGTGGTAAGTTCGACGACAACTCCTATAAAGTTTCCGGTGGTCTGCACGGAGTTGGTGTTTCGGTCGTTAATGCCCTCTCCTCGGAACTTCACCTGACCATCAAGCGCGAAGGTCATGTCTGGAAGCAGTCCTATACCCACGGCGTACCGGATGCACCGCTTGAAATCGTCGGCGATACAGATGAAACCGGAACGGAAATCCGCTTCCTACCGAGCAAAGAGACCTTCACCAATAATACCGAATTCAGTTTCGACTACCTATTGAAGCGCTTGAGAGAGCTATCTTTCCTGAACTCCGGCGTACATATCGAATTAATCGACAAGCGTGACGATCGTCACGAAGTGTTTGAATTCGACGGTGGAATCCGCGCTTTTGTTGACTACATCAACACCAATAAAACCCCTATTCATGAAAAAGCTTTCTATTTCACTACGGTAAAAGACGACATTACGGTGGAAGTGGCCATGCAGTGGTCGGAAGCCTATAAAGAATCAATTTTCTGCTTCACCAACAATATTCCACAGCGTGACGGCGGAACCCACTTATCCGGTTTTAGAGCGGCTTTGACCCGTACTTTGAACAGCTATGCCGAAGCCGAAGGCCTGACCAAAAAATATAAAATCAACGTCTCCGGTGACGACGCCCGTGAAGGTTTGGCAGCTGTTATTTCGGTCAAGGTTCCGGATCCGAAGTTTTCTTCACAAACCAAAGACAAACTGGTTTCTTCGGAAGTAAAAAGTGCGGTAGAAACTGCCATGAACGAAAAGTTCGCCGAATTCCTGTTAGAAAATCCGAAAGACGCCCAATCGGTTTTCGCCAAAATCGTTGATGCGGCCCGCGCCCGTGAAGCAGCGCGTAAAGCGCGCGAAATGACCCGCCGTAAAGGTGCTTTGGATATTGCCGGGTTACCGGGTAAACTGGCCGACTGTCAAGAAAAAGACCCTGCATTTTCCGAACTGTATCTGGTGGAGGGGGATTCCGCCGGCGGCTCCGCCAAACAGGGGCGTGACCGTCGTACTCAAGCGATTCTGCCCCTGAAAGGTAAAATTCTGAACGTCGAGAAGGCACGTTTTGACAAAATGCTTGCATCTGCCGAAGTCGGCACCTTAATCACCGCCCTGGGCTGTGGTATCGGCGTCGAAGATTACAATATCGAAAAATTGCGTTATCACCGCATTATCATCATGACCGATGCCGATGTCGACGGTTCGCACATCCGTACCCTACTGCTGACCTTCTTCTACCGTCAATATCCGGAACTGGTTGAAAAAGGCTATATCTATATTGCGCAACCTCCTCTCTATAAAGTCAAAAAAGGTAAGCAGGAAACCTATCTTAAAGATGATCTGGAGCTGGAAAACTACCTGCTGCAAAGTGCCATCGATAATGCCGAACTGTTTACCGAAAAAAACGCGCCGGCAATTAGCGGCGTAGGCTTGGAAACCTTGTCGAAAAGCTATTTCAAAACCGATCACGTGATCCTGCGCCTGAGCCGCCGTTTTAATCCGGTCTTCCTGACAATGCTGGTTGACCAGCCACAAATCACTTTAGAGAGCCTAAATAATTTCGATACTTTGGATCAGTGGGTTAAAACCCTGCTGCCACAATTGAAAGCGAATGGCGAATTGAATAAGGTCGACTATCAGCTGCAAGTGGAACCGGCCAGCGATATCAGTGGTGAAAGCAAATTCCAGCTCCGCTTGACTCAACGCGAACACGGTACTTTGAGCTCACAGGTTTTCGATGCGGATTTCTTTATGTCTAAGGATTACGCACAGATTGCCACCCTAGGTCAGCAACTGCAAGGGCTGATCGGTGGTGATGCTTATATTAAACGCGGAGAAAAGCAGCAATCGATCAGCAATTTTAAAGAAGCGGTCGACTGGTTGTTTAACGAAGCTAA
Source organism: Thiomicrorhabdus heinhorstiae (assembly GCF_013391765.2). Classification (GTDB taxonomy): domain Bacteria; phylum Pseudomonadota; class Gammaproteobacteria; order Thiomicrospirales; family Thiomicrospiraceae; genus Thiomicrorhabdus; species Thiomicrorhabdus heinhorstiae. Next base: position 20,559 of record NZ_JACBGI020000032.1, read on the forward strand.
ACGCGGACAAAACATTCAACGATACAAAGGTCTGGGTGAGATGAATCCGGAACAGTTATGGGAAACCACCATGAACCCTGAAGCGAGACGTTTGATGCAAGTCACCATTCGTGACGCCATGATTGCCGATCAAGTCTTTACCACCCTGATGGGGGATGAAGTGGAACCGAGACGCCAATTTATCGAATCCAATGCATTGCAGGTGGAAAACCTGGACATCTAATTGTCTTAATCATTGGCAAATATGATGTTTTTGTGACGTTTATGCCGGATAAGTTGTTCAAAATGCAATTATTTTTGAAAATATGACCCATTTAGTTTCTAATATCCCGCATTGGTCTAAAGCTATATAAAAGTAAAAACTGATTCATTACCGGTCGGTAATGATTTTTAATCTAGGAGACAGCTCTATGTCAGTAGAACATCCAATTGTAACCGTAACCGGTTCATCTGGAGCAGGTACGTCTTTCGTTAAACGTGCCGTGGAAAAAATCTTTGCTCGTGAAAACCTGAATGTCGCCATTGTTGAAGGTGATAGCTACCACAAATACAACCGCGTTGAAATGAAAGAAAAAGTCGCGGAATCTAAAGCCAATGGTGGTCCGGTTCTAACTCACTTCTCGGAACACGCAAACCTTTTCAACGAATTGGAAGCTCTATTCAAAGAATACAAAGAGAGTGCGACCGGTAAACGTCGTTACTACATTCACAGCGACGAAGAAGCTGCGGAGCATAACGCCCGTCTAGGTACCAACTTCTCATCAGGTGAATTCACTCCTTGGGAAGCGATTCCTGAAGGTACCGATGTTCTATTCTACGAAGGTCTTCACGGAATGGTTAAGCGTAAAGACCACGGTCCTGAAGAAGGCATGCACGACGTTTCCCAGTATGTTGACCTAGGTATCGGTGTTGCACCATCAATCAATATCGAGTGGATGCAGAAAATCTACCGTGACACTTCAGAACGCCCATACTCGGTACAACAGGTACGTGACGTAATCCTAGAGCGTATGCCGGACTACATCGAAACCATCGTTCCTCAGTTCCACCGTACACACATCAACTTCCACCGTGTACCACTGATCGATACGTCTGATCCGTTCTCAACCATGTCTCCGGATGCACCTATGGGTCCAGCTCCTGAAGATTCATTGATCATCTGCCACGTTCGTCACCAAGACATCAATCTGGAAGAGATCAAAGAACAGATCCCGGGTGCTTTCCTGCAGAACGCGGAAACTTTGGTATGTAACGGTTCTCACATGGTTCAAGCTATGGACCTGATGATGACTCCAATCATCCAGAACCTGATTGCTAAAAAGCGCGCAGCTTTGGCAGCACAGCAAGCTTAATCTTTTAAAGATTAAGCCAATAAAAAACCCCGCTAAGCGGGGTTTTTTATTGCATGGAATTTGTATTATGCCTCTAGAATCGATAGGTCACTCCAGCCTGAATGATCGGAATGAAATCATACTGTGATAAATCAGCTTCTACCTTGGCCTGCTCATCTTTAATCGCATCCTGTGCATCCTGACTGTCATTAATATTAGTCCCGTTAATTTCACCACTTCCGGATAAAACAACGGTCGGTGAATTCAATAGCACTGCACCGATTTCAAACATCAGCCCCCAGCCTCTTTCAGGCCCATAGGCCCAGCCCATACTGAACATAGTTCCTTCTTTTCGCCAATCCACTAGACCGACAGCATTTAAATCCTCGGTTGCAGTCGCATTCACGCTAATCAAATCAATCCCTAGCAGAGAATAAGTAGCCAGATTTTGCGAATATCCGGCTTCTTTTGAAGAGTTACCACTCACTTTGAAGTTGTGACGAACATAGGCGACCGAAAAGAACAAACCATTTGCAAACGGATGGTAGTCCAAACCCAAACGGTTGATCCGGCCACTCGATTCAAGGAAATAATCAAACTCTTCTTCGGTGTTTTTCTGCTTTAAAGGCATCCCGGTAGAAAAAGAACCTCGGAAACTTAGATAACGATCAAAAGAGTAAACCACCTCGACAGTCGGACCCGCAAAGGTTCCATACCCGGCACCAACGGCAAAAGGTGTACCTCTCTCACCTGCTTCTGCCTGCAAAGTGAATAGAGAAATGAAAAGTATCAATAAAATTTTCTTCATCTGCGCCTGTAGAC
>NZ_JACBGI020000033.1 GCF_013391765.2 Thiomicrorhabdus heinhorstiae
ATGTGGGGTTAAATGTATATAAGTCATTTAGGGTCTCTGTCATTTTTGTTTGTGGTAAAACTAAATTAACAGAATTGCCTTAGATGGCTTTTTACTTTAAGTGTTGCGCTTTGAAATTGAACTCACCTTACTAATTGTTCAATGAAACAGCAATCCCTTCGTTTTTACCGAATTCCGGCAACAATTCCATCAAGACATTGATCAACTTGCTTGAGACTCAACTGTTAAAATGCAGTATATTGTTCATATTGATACTTATTTTTACTAACTGGATTGTGTTGGCTTCGATAATATAAACACCTGAAAAACATACTTCGGATTTTATCTTGATATGGAGAAACTTGTTTGTGTCGCCTCAAGATTAGATGAATTGGTGTAATCAAACGAAAGTAAATGATCTGCAAGATTCAAAAATCTAAAAAAGTACTAACCTCAGGTGGAAGCTTTGGATATTGAGAGAATGAGTAATAAATAGATATGGGATTGCATAATAATTCTTAGTTCCGACGTAGCCCGTTATAAATTAAAGAGGTATTTAATGAAGCAGCTACTTTTTCTAATAGTTTTTGGTCTTTTGTCTTTTTCTGTCAAAGCGGAAGTTGTGAAAGTTCAAGGATACGTAACGGATATTTGGCTATTTAGCAAAAATTATACAACCTACGATGCAAATGATGTGGGTCTTGCGAATATTCATATCGATTCGCCTCAGTTGCAGCCTGCCTGTGGTAGTGGAGCCAGAAGAATAGCAATTTCTACAGATCATCCGCTATACAGCTCAGTAATGTCGATGGCTTTAACAGCAAAATCTACGCATAAAAAAATTGAAATGTGGCATTTGGGCAAGTGCACTTTAAGATCTACTTCGTGGGACTTTGGTTTAGTTCGGTTCCTTGAGTAAATTTATCAATTTGTTCGAACTTGATTTAACTACACTGTCCTTTTAATGCTTTGTTGGCGTGATAGTCAATTAATGAATTCCCAGAGATGTTAGTGAAGGAATACAGATGGTAAAAAATTTTTTTATTGCAGCCGCATTAATCATGCCGAACGTCGCACTTTGCCAAAATGCCACTGAGGAAGGCAAAATAACACAGCTAGTTGTCCACAATTCTCAGGATTCGTCGGCGATTTCGCAACGGGTTCGTGTTTCTTTGTCAGGCACAATTCAAAATGATTTTTGCTCAACTACTGGCGACTGGGTTATCAACCTCAATAACGAAGCTGCTAAAGCACAGTATTCCTTGTTGTTAACCAGTTATATGACCGGCAAAGAGGTTAAGCTGAGCGGAAATCCGAGCGCGAACTGCATTGCCGGTCAAGAAGTGGTTAGAAATATTGAATTCAAATAACAATTGAGGATAGAGCAAAACCGTATTTGTTTGGCTCTTCTCCTTCTTTTCACTGTTCGAACGCAGCTTATTGGTTTTTGAAGAGCAGGGGATAAAGCAATTACAGAATGCGCATGTCCTGGTTGCCGGAGTCGGCGGCTTTGTTTGCGAAGCCTTGGCAAGGGCAGGGATCGGCAAGCTGACTTTAATCGATCACGACAACGTGAATGCATCCAATAAGAATCGCCAGATTATCGCTTTGAACAGCACGATGGGCCGCAATAAGGCGGAGGTAATGGCAGAGCGCATTGCCGATATCAATCCAGACTGTGAAGTTATTATCAGCAAGCAATTTATCCGTCCCGATGATATGGAGACAATACTTGCACCCGGCTACGATTATGTGGTCGATGCGATTGATAGTCTGAACTGTAAGGTCGCTTTAGTCGCTACCGCCAAGCAGATGGGGCTAAAAGTGGTTTCCAGTATGGGTGCCGGTAGACGTATTGATCCCTCCAAAATCCAACTTGCCGACATTTCCAAAACCCACGGATGCGCGCTTGCCAGAAATATGCGCCAACGCCTTAAAAAGCAACGAATCAATAAAGGCGTTATGGCGGTCTTCTCAAGCGAAATCCCCAAAGCCCCAGGTCCGATGGAATCTATTGAAGGCGCTCGCGGTCGAGTCGTCAATGGTACTGCCAGCTATATGCCCGGTATATTCGGATTAATGTTGGCGGGATATGTGGTTTCTGATATCGCGACTTGATAAATTTTCGTTTGGCTTGTGCACTATTTTTATTTATTCATTCGTTGAGAAAGCAACGATTTTTTGATCTGCCTTAATTTTTGGCTATTTTACTGGCATCTAGTCTTTTGTCCGCCCTGTCTTGGTTTTATATTGCGTATAACGTTTTACATAATTTATAGCTTTCTAAGTAAATTCGATTACACGCCTGATAGTGACTATTGTGGTTAGTGGTGGGTTGGTTTTTATCTGCCGAATGAGAAAGCTGTTAAAGACTAAGGGGAAATTTATGATGCATTTAAGTCAGTTGAAAGAAATACATAAACTTTCGTTGGTGGCAGCCTTTATTCTCGCTCTGCCACAAACCGCTTCAGCAGGTTTTTTTGATAATGTTTTGGATAAGGTGCAGCAAGAGGTAGAAAATCGTGTTGATCGTAAAACGGATCAAGCGATTGATGATACTTTGGATAATGCTGAAGATTCGATTACCGGAAATAGCCAGTCTGAGCCACAAGGTTCTGATAATGCTGATGCGGGTAATGAGCCAGTTTCAAGCCCTAAAGTGAGTTGGTCAAAATTTGATTTCGTTCCCGGTGATACGGTGATTTTTGAAGATGGGCCGAGTATCGACGAAGAGAATGGCGAATTTCCATCTCGTTGGGATCTAAAAGAGGGATCGGTAGAGATCGGTGAAGTAGATGGCGCGAATGTCATCATGTTTTTGCAAGGGGGAACAATCGTTCCTTATCTGAAAAATAGCAAACAAGATTATTTGCCGGATGTGTTCACTTTAGAATTCGATGCTTTCTTTTCTCCCAAATATTCTGGACGTTATTATGTGTATTTCTATGATAAAAAGAATCAAAGATATGGAAATAACAAAACTCTGACAATTTATGTAAACAGTTTAAATTTAGGGGACTCCGATAAAACTTATCCAGGTAAGAAAAAGGGAAATTGGGATCAGAATGGTGGCTGGAGACATATATCTATCGCCTTCACCAAAGGCAAAATGAAAGCTTATATGGATGATACGCGTTTAATCAATATCCCTCATTATGAAGCGAATCCAAGTGGGATATCTATCGGAGGCGAGAACACTTCTAATGCACAAAGATTTATCAAAAACATCCGCATAGCAAAAGGTGGTGTGAAATATTACAACCGCGTATTACAAGACGGAAAAATAATTGTTAATGGTATTCGTTTTGATGTGAATAAGGCGACGTTAAAACCGGAAAGCAGCGGTCCGATCAATAAAATCTACTCTCTAATGAAAAAGCATCCTGAGTTGAAATTCCGGGTTGAAGGGCATACCGATAGTGATGGCAGTGAAAAAAATAATATGAAACTTTCACAAGCGCGTTCCGAAGCGGTGATGCAACGTTTGATTTCGATGGGAATCAGTGCTGATCGTCTACAAGCGAAAGGGCGTGGTGAAAGTAAGCCGCTGGATAATAACGCTACCCCTGAAGGTAAGGCGAACAATCGTCGGGTTGAATTTATCAAACTTTGATCCATTGTCAGGTTGACCAAAGGTGAAAAAAGCTGGTTCAGCAATGACCGGCTTTTTTGCTATTTAAAAGGTCTTTTTTAGATAAAGTCGGATGATAGAGGAAGAAATGGCGAGCTGTCTGCGCGCCATTCTTTAAAATCAAGACCACAAGTTGGCAGCAGCCTTGACGGATTCAGCGTGCTTGTGTATTAAAGCTGTAGCTTCTGAGTTGAGATAAAATAAATTCTCTAACCAAAGCTATCCGCAAACAGGTTATGAGCCCATTGCAACATGGGTTGCCAGTTGGCTTCCGATGGCTCCGGAGCAAATTTACCGACATATTTTTCCATCTGCAAAGTTCCTGCATTGTAACGCCAGATATTTCCGGCCCAGTTGACTTTGGTTTGCGTGACCGGTGCTGAACATCCCACGGTAACAATCGGTGAACCATATGGCGTTTCGCCTGCTAATATGCGCAAAATGGCATCTACGCACACTTTGGCTTCATTGTTGGCGGCTTGCCCGGCTTTGACGATCGGCGTACCCTGAGAATCACCTAAAATGTGGATAAATTCTTTTCCGGAAATCGTCGATTCGTAAGTAAGCGGGTTTACCGGTGCCCAATTCCCATCGTTCAGCCCGGCTTCAAAAATTAAATCTGCGGCTTTGTGATCTCCGATCAAATTGATTACATCGGCTTCTATCGTTTGCTCGCTGCTTTGGCCGATGACATTGCCATCGATATCTTTTTCCAGGGTTACATAAGTGATGGATTTTCCGTTCCCTTCATCATCACCGGAATTGACTCTTTGGACTTGAATGTTCCCATAGTATTCCACGCCGAATTCGTCATACAGGTCGTGGAAAGTTTCTGATTCGATAGCGATATCGGCCTGCGCATCCAATACGATTACTCGGGCATTTTTATTCTGAACTTGCAGGTAATCGGCAACCGTACTGGCCCGTTCGTAAGGTCCGGGAGGGCAGCGATAAGGGGCAGCTGGAACCTTAAGGACAAAAGTACCTCCTTCTGGGAAGTCGGCCAATTGTTGCGTAAGAAGTTGTAACTGATCTCGTCCGCTCCAGCCGTGAGGAATTTTGTCTTTATCCCAACCTTCAACATCGATAAAGCTGATACCGGGAGCGAGGATTAATCGATCATACGGCAGAGTGGTCGTGCCATCGGATAAGGTAACGGTTTTTCCGGCTGAATCTATCGCTGTTACGCTGTCTTGAAGCAGGTTGACGTTGTGCACATCTCGCAAGCGGTCGAAACTAAAATCCAAACGGTCGATTTCCAGCTGTCGGGTAACGACCATACCGCTCAGAATCGGAGAGCTGTAATTTGCATTAGGATCTATCAGGGTGACGTCAACATCCAAGCCGGATTCACGGGCCCAAAGTTTAAAATATTTAGCTGCGGTTGCACCGCCAAAGCCTCCGCCGACCACGACAATTTTATGAGGATCTGCGGCGGCTTGGATCGGTAAAGCGTTCAACCCCGCCATCCCTGCCAAAATTCCGGCCCCGGTTTTCAAGAAACGGCGACGTGACCACATCGCATGTCTAATTTCCAGATCTATAGTCGATTTTCTCATGCTCATTGCGCTCCGGAATATTCAATTTTTGGATAATAGGTTTTTAGCAGATTAACCTCGTCTTCCGTATAGCCAAGTGCGTGTACATGCATCATATTGTCCTCATAATTCAGGTCCTGATACAGTTTCATCCAGTTGCTGATCTGGCGTCCCGATCCCCACAAGTCCGGCCAGTCTCTGACTGCGACACCGTAGGTTCCGTGGCATTCAGCGCACTGAGAAGCCAACAGTCGTGCTCCAGGTGCTAAGTCCGCTGCACTTGCATCAACCGTGACTGCACTGTAATCCACGGTGGAAATATCAAAGTAAATCCCACTATTAATTTCATTATCCTGACTGGATGAATCAAAACACCCTGTTAACAATAAACTACCCGCTAGACTGATCATTGCCATACCAGCAGGTCTATACCATTTCCGATGGTTATTTTTGTGCATAAGCTTCATACTCTGTGACTCGTTTGTTCGCTGATAGTATTTATTTTATGCGTAAAAATTCACAGGCTCTTGATGCCCGTCAATAATATTGGTGAGTCTTCAAGAAGAGAGAGTTTTTGGGTAGGTGACGTCAAAAGCAATTGGTTACCGGAATTCAAATGGCTTCATTTTTATTCGTAATGAACTTGCCAGATTTTGTAACCTTCAGGAGTGGAGGTTTGCAGTTTGAGACAGGTAAGCGGTAAGTCGACAGCGGAGTTTTCAACGTATTTATCGAATTGGTATTTATGCAGAAACTCGCAAGTGACGGTTTTATCAAGAACAGCCTGCTGCACGTCTTTGTTGGAAAAGCCGATTTCCATTGCTGGTGCGACCTTAATATGTTGTGCGGCGCCCTGATTGATTACCCAGAAATTTACGCCGAGGTTTTGCGCCATGACATGTTCATTTTCAGAAAAATAGGTCGGCTGTTTCTGTGTGTCCTTATCAGCGAAATAAAACCCTGCGCCGCCGATAGCCGTCTTCACCATAATGAGCATAAATAACAGCAAAAAAGGGTGGGGGCGCACAGGCCAGTGACGGGCGAGCAGGATAGCGATGATGGGAACCAGATTATCTACGACATAGCGGATTTGCATCGGTAAGGTGAACCATGCAGCGGTTAGTGCCCATTGTCTGTCTGAGCGTTGCCACTTGTATACGAACAAAACCAAAAATCCGATAAACAGCAGTGCCAGAGGTAGGGCGAATTCGTTTTCGCTGACTTTAATGCCGGGAATGCGCATCTCACCGAAATTGAAAATATCGACCACTTCCTGAAAATACTGTCCCCCGGTCAGCCACTGCCAACCGGCCAAACCAAGCAGCATGGGAAGCAGATAGATTCGGCGCCAGATCAGCAGCGGAATCAGATAGATAAAAAACAGGTGGTAGAAGCTGACCATCAGGCATCCGAGAGTCAGATGAATGAGGCGGTCCCATTTAGGTTTGATCGGGTAGTAGGTTAAGGCAATCGCCAGGAACATCAGCACAGTTTCAAAAGTGGTCGGCCTAGCCAGTAAAAAACGTGAGCCGACCAGCCAGATAACTATCAGAACGACAAGAATCCGGGCATCTCTGTGGACGCCACGCAAATTCAGGTAGATAACCAGGGCAAGAAGGCCGATTGAGGTTGCTTGCACGATTTTAATCGCGAAGTCGCCGAAGTATTGGTAAAGCTGGCCGACAGCCCAGTCGAATCCGAACCAGGCATCGAAGTGATAAGGATAGCCGTCGAACATCTGACGATAATCGTAGTCGTATTGCCAGGCGTGTACATGGCGTAGCAGATCGTCCGACGGCATCGGAGAGAATAGCAGGGCGATGCCGACCAGAATCAGCCAGACGAAGGGGAATGAAATACTTTGTTGCGACCACTGCGGATCGTCCGGAGTATAAAAAGGTTTGCGGCCGATCCAGTAGTTACCGAGAAAGAGTGACCAGTCGTCTTGCGCTTTCTGTTTTAGCCGCTTCAACACTGATGCTAATTCCGTTCGGTCGTGCGGAAAATAAAACGTTTGATCTCCCGGCTGTGGCTGTTGATGTTTTCGGAAATCACTCCGATGGCGAAGGTGAGCAACGTCAAGACGAAGCCGCCCATACTGACGATCAGTGTCGGGAAGTGTTTGACCGCGCCGGTCATAATGAATTCGCTCAATGGAATCGCGAAAGTGACCAGTGAAAGCAGCAGTAGAAACAGACTGGCGTAGCCGTAGAACTGCAACGGTTTTTTCAATTGGTACAACCAGATCAGTTTAAACAAGATTTTTGAGCCGTCGCGGAAGGTATTCAGTTTTGAATGTGAGTCTTCCGGTCTCAAGCGATAATCGACCGGCATTTCCGTAAAAGGGGCGCCAAGGTCGAAAGCATGTACGGTTAATTCGGTTTCCACCTCAAAGCCGGAAGCGACCGATGGAAAGCTTTTCACAAAGCGCGAACTCATTACGCGTAAGCCGGAAAAAGGATCTTCCACCTGCATGTCGAAAAGCGTCGAGATCATTCTGGAAAACAGGCGGTTGCCGAAGTAGTGGCCGGCGCGGGTGTGACTGGATTTATCCTGCAAGCGATCACCGACGACCATTTCCAAGTGGTCGTGCTGCAGGCGGCGGATCATTTCCGGCAAGACGCCGACATCGTAAGTATCGTCGCCGTCTATGGTAATAAAAATGTCGGCACTGATTTCACCAAAGGCTTTTTTCAGCGCGCGGCCTTTACCGCGTCTTTGTTCGTGGCGAACGATAGCCCCGGCCGATGCGGCAAGGTCGCAGGTGTGATCGCTGGAGCCGTTATCGTAAACGTAGATTCGGCTTTCCGGTAGAACGTTGCGCACGGAGGTAACCACCTTGGCAATAGTGGCCGCTTCATTCAGGCAGGGGATAACCACCGCGATGCTTGGAGCAGAAATAGGGGTAACCGAACCGGGGGCTGCCGTACGCCTCTTTTCGTTGCTGTAGTGCCGGATTCAATGCAAACATAACCTTGTTTCACTATCGGGAAGCCATTCGCCAAATCTTCGACTGAGCTCAAAACGTAAGCTTGCGAAAATTGGCTGAATCAGCTTGTATTACTCTACTACAAATACCGGCCGGATAGATTTCAAAATTACCTTAGTGTATTTGCCTGAACTTTGATGTTTTGCTGCTGGCTGTAGAAAGTCTTTAAACATCGTTAGTAACGTTTACGGCAAGGTATGGGTAATCTTAAGAGGGATATTGAAAGATATGTATTCGTTGGAAATTTGCGGAAAAGGCGCATATAGCAAGAATGTATTTGCTCCCGATGAACGGGAGCTTTGCAGTGCTTTTTAGTGGCTGTTAAGCCAGCAGTTTTTTCAAATAGCGGCCGGTGTGCGATAGCGGGTTGGCAGCAACTTCTTCCGGTGTGCCGGTGGCGATGATCTGCCCGCCGCCGGAACCTCCTTCCGGACCGAGGTCGACCAGCCAGTCGGCGGTTTTAATCACGTCAAGATTATGTTCGATAATGACGATGGTATTGCCTTGATCGCGCAGCTGGTTAATCACTTTCAGCAGCAATTCGATATCGTGGAAATGCAGACCGGTAGTCGGCTCATCGAGAATATACAACGTATTGCCGGTATCGCGTTTCGACAGCTCTTTGGCCAGTTTGACACGTTGCGCTTCACCGCCTGATAAAGTGGTCGCGCTCTGTCCAAGACGGATATATCCCAGTCCGACATCCATCAAGGTTTGCAGTTTACGGGCAATGACCGGGATGGCATCGAAAAAGGCGCGGGCGTCCTCGACGGTCATTTCGAGAATTTCGTGGATATTTTTGCCTTTGTAATGCACCTGCAGGGTCTCGCGGTTATAGCGTTGCCCTTCGCAGACGTCGCAGGGTACATAGATATCCGGCAGGAAGTGCATCTCGACCTTTAGAACCCCATCGCCCTGGCAGGCCTCACAACGACCGCCTTTGACGTTAAAGCTGAAACGTCCCGGTGTATAGCCGCGGGTGCGCGCTTCCGGCGTGGCTGCCAGCAGTTCGCGAATCGGCGTGAACAGTCCGGTGTAGGTCGCCGGGTTGGAGCGTGGCGTACGGCCGATGGCACTCTGGTCGATATTGACCGATTTATCGAAATGCTCCATGCCGTGCAGCGCTTTATAAGGCGCCGGTAAGTGCATGGCTCCATTGAGTTGGTTAGCGGCCAGTTTCGATAGGGTGCCGTTGATCAAAGTCGATTTACCGGAACCGGATACACCGGTCACGCAGGTTAGCAATCCGGCCGGAATGTTTAAGGTGACGTCTTTGAGGTTATTACCGTGGGCGCCTTCAATCGTCAGCCATTTCTCGCCTTGCGGTTGCAGTCGGTTTTGCGGCACTTCAATGCTCTGAGTCCCTTTTAAGTATTGTCCGGTCAGGGATTGCGGGTTATCCATGATCTGCTGCGGTGTGCCTTGCGCCATAATACGACCGCCGTGTACACCGGCACCCGGTCCTATATCCAGGACGTAATCGGCGGCACGGATAGCGTCTTCGTCGTGTTCGACGACAATGACGGTATTACCGAGATCGCGCAGGTGAGTCAAAGTTGAAAGCAGGCGGTCGTTATCGCGCTGATGCAGACCGATCGACGGCTCGTCGAGCACATACATCACGCCGACCAGACCGGCTCCGATTTGCGAAGCGAGGCGGATACGTTGGGCTTCACCGCCGGATAGGGTATCGGCGCTGCGACCCAGAGTCAGGTAGTTCAAACCGACATTGACCAGGAAGCTTAAGCGGTCGTGGATTTCTTTTACGATCTTGGCGGCGATTTCGCCTTTGGTTCCGCTGAGTTTCAGGGTGTCGAAGATATCGTGCAGATCGCCGACCGGCAGATCGGTCAGAGATGGCAGAGTATAGTCGTTGATAAAGACATTGCGCGCCACTTCGTTCAGGCGTGTGCCGTGGCAACTTTCACAAGGTTTGGTGACACGGTATTTTTCCAGTTCGTCGCGCACCGCCTTGCTTTCGGTTTCCGCAAAGCGGCGTTCCATATTCGGAATGACGCCTTCAAAGCGGCGGGTATCGCTGTACTTGCCGTGCGGTAACGGAATTTTTTTACGTCCGGAGCCGAACAAAATCACGTTCTGTACGTCTTTGTTCAACTCTTGCCAAGGGGTTTCGATATCGAACTCGTAGAAGTCGGCGACCGCTTTCAGCAGATCGTAATAGTATTTATGACGGCGATCCCAACCACGAATGGCGCCACCGGCTAGACTGAGCTCCGGGTGGGTAATGACACGTTGTGCTTCGAAGCTGTCTTTTATGCCGAGGCCGTCGCAGCTTGGGCAGGCGCCGTGCGGATTGTTGAAGGAGAAGATGCGCGGTTCCAGCTCGGAGACCGCATAACCGCAATGCGGGCAGGCGAATTTTTCCGAAAACAGTAGTTCGAAATCGTCGTCTTCGTCCATCGGCATCACTTGTGCCAGACCATCCGCCAGGCGTAACGCGGTTTCAAAAGATTCCGCCAGGCGCTGTTTGATGTCGTAGCGAATTTTGAAACGGTCGACGATGACTTCAATATTGTGTTTTTTGTTTTTATCCAGCTGGATCGTACCGTCCAGTTCACGGACTTCGCCGTCGATTCGCGCGCGGATAAAACCTTGCGCCTGTAGTTCGTCAAGCAAGGTATGATGTTCGCCTTTTTTGCCGCGTACCACCGGCGCCAGCAACAGGCATTTGGTGCCTTCATCAAGTTCCAATGTACGGTCTACCATCTGGCTGACGGTTTGCGCTTCCAGATCACAGCCGTGAGTCGGACAGCGAGGCGTACCGACGCGGGCAAACAGCAGGCGCAGATAGTCGTAGATTTCGGTGACGGTTCCGACGGTGGAACGCGGGTTGTGCGAAGTGGATTTCTGCTCGATAGAGATCGCCGGGGACAAGCCTTCGATATGGTCGACATCCGGTTTTTCCATCACCGAAAGAAACTGGCGGGCATAGGCGGACAGTGATTCGACATAGCGTCTTTGGCCTTCCGCGTAGATGGTGTCGAAAGCCAGCGAGGATTTTCCTGAACCGGATAAGCCGGTAATTACGATCAGTTTGTCCCGAGGAAGGGTGACGTCGATATTTTTTAGGTTATGGGTTCGCGCCCCGCGGATTACGATTTCTTCCAGCATGCCTGTGCTTCACTTCGAGCTAACTTGAGTAAAACAGGCATTATACCAATTTTATCGATTTAAACCCCTTTGTTAGAGAGGTTTAAATCCGTCTGAAGAAAGACATGGTCGCTTCGCTAAGTGCTTAATAGAGTTCAAGTTTACCGTTGATCTGCACTTGAATCTGACTCTCGCCGGCAGCAAGTGCCGGTGCCGAGTCGGCTTTTTCCATAGCTACGCGCGCATAGGCGTATACCGGAGCGCGACTTGGAGTGTTGATATTGGTTTCGACAATCCGGTAATGCTCGGCGGCAAACTGCTCGCTGATCCATTGAGCCTTGTGGCGGAAAGCCTGAATGGCGTCTTTCAGCAAAGCGTCTTGCGCCTGGCGGCGGGTTTGCTCGGAAGCGGAAAATTGCATCGACGAGTAGCTCAGGTAAGGCGTCAATTTGGAAATAATCTGTGTAGCCTGCGCAGGGTTTTTGAAATGAATGTTCAGCTGTTGGCGACCTTGCCAATGAGAGATAATGCGGTTTTTGTCGTAATTCGGGTTGAGACTGTATTGTCCGGTCTGCACGACATAGTCATCGCTCTTCAAATCGATCGCCTTTAATGCTTGATGCATTGCTTGATCGATCTGCTTCGTGACTTCCTGAGGACTTGGGGCCTGTACCAGTTTATAAAAAGAAACATCCAAACGGTCATTGTCTACCGTCTGGCTCAGACTGACTTGAAAATGAACCTGATTGGCCGGAGTTTCATCTTCGGCTTTGACCGACTGGGCGGCGAACAGGGATAAGGATAATGCAAGAGCGATGAGTGGAAACGGCTTTGACATTATTGAATACTCCTTGAGGTTGAGGGGCGAGGGCTGGTTAAAGCTCAGTGTTTCTATCAGAATTATAACGATCCGTTTTTAGGGGGTGGTATAATTTCACGCTTCCTATAATTTCGAACCCGGCGCAAGGCTGTGAAACCTGGTCTAAGCGCATAAAAGCAGTTTAAAAGGTCCTCCCTCAATGTCTATTCCAGAGCCGAATTCCATGAGTCCGCTAGAGAGACGAGCCGCGTTTTCGATTGCCGGTATTTTCTCGACCCGTATGTTGGGTCTGTTTATGATTTTCCCGGTGTTTGCCTTGTTCGCCCAGAGCGAATTCGATGCGGTGACCGGAACCCAGATCGGGATTGCCATCGGTATTTATGGTCTGACTCAAGCGTTATTGCAGATTCCATATGGTATGTTGTCGGATCGCTTCGGGCGCAAGCCTCTGATCCTGTTCGGGATGTTTATTTTTATGCTCGGTTCGATTATCTGCGCCATGGCGGATTCAATCGAAATGATGATTATCGGCCGGGCGATTCAGGGAATGGGGGCGATTGCCGCCGTCCTGATGGCTTCGGTGGCCGATCTGGTGACGGAAAAATACCGTTTGCGCGCCATGTCGATTGTCGGTATGACCATCGGTTTGTCGTTCACTTTATCGCTGGTGGCCGGGCCGATTCTGGCGGCCTGGTTTGGCGTGCGCGGGATTTTTTGGGTGATCGCGCTACTGGCTTTGATTGGGATGGTGCTGGTGCTGTTTGCCATGCCGAAAATCGAACGACAAAGTTTCCAGCGTGAAGCCGAAGCCGATCCGTCTCAATTTAAAGCGATTCTCAGCCATCCTCAGCTGCTAAGACTCGATCTCGGTGTTTTTGCCTTGCACGCGATTTTGACCGCGATGTTTGTGGTGATGCCGTTGATTTTACGCGACTCTGCCGGTCTGGATAGCTTGCAGCATTGGCATATCTATCTGCCGGTGATGTTGCTGTCGTTTGTTCTGATGGTGCCGTTCATCATCCAGGCGGAAAGTCGCGGGCGCATGAAACAGGTCTTCGTCGGCGCGATTGCGGTGATTACCGTCGTGCAGATTCTGATGATTGAAACCCAAGCCGGTTTCTGGTCGCTGTTTTTCATTTTGCTGATTTTCTTTACCGCGTTTAATCTGCTGGAAGCATCTTTGCCGTCGCTGGTGGTGAAACAGTCGCCGGCGGATAAAAAGGGTACTGCCAGTGGCGTTTATTCGACCAGTCAGTTTATCGGTGCCGCCATCGGTGGTGCTCTGGGTGGCTACTTTTATCACCATTACGGTTATAATGGCGTTTTCGTTTTGACGACTGTTCTGGGCGTTCTGTGGCTATTGGCCGCCGCTACGATGGAAAAGCCGATGCCGTTGAGTATCGCGTCGGTTCCAGTCGGTGAAGTGACTGATGAAGAAGTGGCTGAATTGCAAGCAAAATTAATGGCTTATGACGGCGTGTATGAAGCCGTAATTCGCAGCGATGAACAGCGAGCTTATTTTAAAGTTGATCGAAAAGTAGTCGATGAAGAAGCCCTAATCGATTATATTGAACAGTCTAGAGCTTAAACTTATTTGGATGAGAAGAGAGTAAAGTATGCGTGGTGTAAATAAAGTCATTTTAGTCGGAACCCTTGGGCAGGACCCAGAGGTGAAATATGCGGCTAACGGAAATGCGATTGCCAACCTGAGTGTCGCCACCAGTGAAGAGTGGAACGATAAAAACACCGGGCAAAAGCAGCAGAAAACCGAATGGCACCGCGTGGCGATTTTTGGAAAGCTGGCTGAAATTGCCGGACAATATCTGAAAAAAGGTTCTCAGGTTTATCTGGAAGGCAAACTGCAAACGCGTAAATGGCAGGATCAGAATGGTCAGGATCGCTACACTACCGAAGTGGTGTTAAGCGGCTTCGACAGCAATATGCAGATGTTGGGCGGCGGCCAGCGTCAAGGCGATGCGGCTTTCGATAACGCATACAACCAGGGGATGCCTCAGCAGCCGATGCAAAATAATATGTCTGCACCGCAGAACAATTACCAAGGCGGCGGTTATCAACAACCGATGCAGAATCGTGCTCCGGTGCAAAATCCTTCACGCCCTATGCAGGGTTCGCCAAATAATGTGGGTGGCTACGGTGGAGCTCAGCAGCCAAGTCCGCAACCGATGGGTGGTCAGCCGCAAAGAGCGCCGGCGTATGTGCCGAATGATTTCGACGACGATGATGTACCTTTCTAGGATTTGAGTCGTTGTTTAGTTAAAAAAGCCCCGTTTATCGGGGCTTTTTTGTAGAGAGAAGTCAGAAAATAGCCGGTTAATGGCTGGCCATATGTTCACAGCAGTTAGGCCCCCATTTTTTGAGAGATGCGGTAGCGGCGGCGATGGCTTTTTCCGGCAGTTGCAGATAACTGATAGCATGGGCGATCGATTCTTTCAACTCCGGGGTCTCGTAATGATCGGAGAATTCTCTGAATACCAGACCGTTCGACAATTGGATCAATGCCACCATACTGGCAACTCTGGCATCGTACTCGGTAAGCGATTCCAGCTGCTTGGTATGATGCAGCAAAATGCTTTTACACAGCAAATCTCCGAGATGCCATTTGCGCGAGATCAAGCTCCCGAGATAGGTGTGTGCCGTCTGGTAATGATTTAGTTCCCGGTCGTAAGCCATAAAGGGTTCGGTGAGTTGAGTATTCAAAAAAGTTGCAATGTATTCATCGTCGAACTGGCTCAGATAGAGCGCGCCGATATCTTGTAGAAAGGCCACCAGGTAGGTTTCACAACGCGGTAGTTCATTGATCCAGTAGGAGAGTTCGGAGGCGGCAATCGCCGCCCGCTTGGAACGCATAATCAACTTTCGGTCACTGTCGTCTTTAGGGAGGTTCTTTTGCAGGTAGCTCATCAGGAACAGTTGACGGATTTCTTGAAGACCCAGCAGGTTAACGGCGGCTCTGGCGTCGAAAATCAAGTCATCCTCCTCGCGCCGTAAGACTCGATTGGTAATAGCGAGGAATTCGCCTAGCAGTTCGGGATGCTTGCTGATGATATTGGCAATCTCGACCATATTCGGAGTTTCAGCCTGCATGGCTTCTTCCAGTTCGAATACTTCAATCGGGAGGCTTTTGGTTTCAATCGATTTCAGTATTTCCCCTGCATTATGCATGCCTGTTTTGATATCGGTTTTCAAATTCGGTTTCCTCAAGCGTATTGCAGACTGGCTATATGCTCCTGCCGATTGTTAATATGCTTCTTGGCGGGCACTTTTCTGCTTAACGGGTATTAACGGCCGTTCACCGTCAAACTTGATTATTAAGTTGGGCGGTTTAAATTTGTCGTAAAGGTTGTTAAAGTCTTAATAAAGAAGACGTTCTTTTTTGGCGTTCAGCCAATTCATTTCAAAAACTCAAAGGTCGCTTATCTCTAGTCAAGCAAAGGAAAACAATACTTCTGCTGATGAGGACGGAATCTATATCGCTCTGATCAGTGTTCATGGATTAATTCGGGGACGTGATCTCGAACTGGGAAGAGATGCGGACACCGGAGGTCAAACCCTGTATGTCGTCGAGCTGGCCCAGGCTCTCTCTGTCAGACCAGATGTAAAAAAGGTCGAACTGTTTACCCGACTCGTGCGTGATGATTCTGTTTCGTCGGATTATGCCGAGCATTACGAGCAGTTGAATGACAAGTTACAGATCGTGCGGATTGAAGCAGGAGCGGATGAATATCTTCCCAAAGAACAGTTATGGGATCATCTGGATGCATTTGCCGATAACATGGCCGCCTATTTCCGCCGGCAAAACTGTTTCCCGGATATCCTGCACAGCCATTACGCGGATGCAGGCTATGTCGGTTCTCTCTTAACTCACTGGTTGTCGATTCCCCTGATTCATACCGGCCACTCTCTCGGGCGGGTCAAACGTGCCAGACTGATTGCCAGCGGTTTGCATAATGACGAGATCGAATCCCTCTACAACATGTCTCGTCGTATCGATGCGGAAGAGCATACTCTGGCATCGTCGGAACGCGTGATTACCAGCACATATCAGGAAATCGAAGAGCAGTACGAAGTTTACGATTACTATCAGCCGGAACAGATGCGGGTACTGCCGCCAGGCGTTAATCTGGATAACTTTACCCCTCCGCTCGGGAATGAATTGAATTCGAATCTGTTTGCCCGACTGATCGCTCACCTCAAAGAGCCGGATAAGCCAATTATTCTGGCGCTGTCCCGTCCCGATACGAGAAAAAATATTGCCTCTCTGATCGAGGCATTCGGCTTGTCGCAATCGCTGCAAGACAAAGCCAATCTGGTGATTGTTGCCGGCAATCGTGATGATGTCGAAGATCTGGAATCCGGTGCGAGACAGGTTTTTCACGAGCTTTGGGCGATGATCGATCGCTACGACCTGTATGGCAAAGTGGCTCTGCCCAAACATCACAGCCGGGATGAAGTGCCGATGATCTACCGCATAGCCGCGGCGTCGGGCGGTGTGTTCGTCAATCCTGCATTGACCGAGCCGTTTGGGTTAACCTTGATTGAAGCTGCCGCTTCCGGTGTGCCGATTGTCGCGACCGAAGATGGTGGTCCGAGAGATATTATCGCCAACTGTCGCAACGGGCTACTGATCGATCCTTTGGAGCCGCGAACCATTACCGATGCATTGCAATCTTTGCTGGATTCGCCGCAAACCCGTCGTGATATGGTTCGGCAGGGGCTGACAGGGGTAAAAGAACACTACTCATGGCAGGCGCACGCCGAGCGCTATTTGCAAGAAATTTATCCAATTATTAAACAGGCCGAACGCCTCCCTAGACGGCCGGTTTCGCGCAGAAGCGAACTCTATAAGGATCGTGCTTTCGTCAGCAGTCTCGATCAGAATTTGATGGGTAGTCCCGAGGCGTTGCAGGAAATGCTGCGCCTGTTAAAGGAAAATCGTAAAACGACGCTGTTTATCATTGCCACCGGACGACGTCTCGATTCGGCGTTGCGCCTTTTGAAACATCATGCTATCCCCGAGCCGGATGTGCTGATTAGCGGCAGTGGTACGGAAATTCATTACGCACCGGATTTAACCAAGGATACAGCCTGGGAAAAACACATTGATTTCCACTGGACGCCGCATCAGGTCCGATCTTTGTTGGATGATGTGCCTGGCTTGGCTCGGCAGGCGAAATCGGAGCAGTCGCATTTTAAAATCAGTTATCTGGTCGATACCCGCCAGCTCAACCCGGAGGATCTGGTCGGTCAGCTGCACCAGGAAGAGCAGACGGTTACGGTCCAGTTTTCCTTTGGACAATACCTGGATATTCTGCCGATCAGAGCGTCCAAGGGGATGGCTTTGCGCTATGTCGTCGATCGCTGGCAGATTCCTCTGGAAAGAGTGCTGGTGGCCGGTGGTTCCGGTTCGGACGAGGATATGATGCGCGGCAACTCTCTGGCGGTAGTGGTTGCAAACCGTCACGATGAAGAACTGTCGCAGTTGACCGATCTGGATCGTATCTATTTTGCAAAAAACAGTTATGAAAAGGGCATTCTGGAAGCTTTCGAATATTACGACTTTTTCGGACAGTGTCGTTCACCGCAGGAGGAGGAATGAATATGAGGCCGATTCTACTCTGTACCGATATGGATCGAACGTTGATTCCAAACGGTCTGCAAGCGGAATATCCTCCGTCTCGTCGCCGTTTTACCGATTTTTGCTCGCTTTCCGAAATAACGTTGGCGTATGTTACCGGGCGGGATATCGCACTACTGGAAGAGGCGATAGCCGAATTTAATCTGCCTGTCCCTAACTATGCGATTACCGATGTCGGTAGCAAAATTTACCGTAATTCCGATGGACGCTGGTCGGAGCTTGCCGAATGGGAGGCCGAGATTGGCAATGCCTGGAAAAAGGTAAGCCGAGAAGAGATTGTGACAAATTTATCGGGTATTGAGGGTCTGAAATTGCAGGAAAGCAGTAAACAGAATACCCATAAGGTCAGCTATTACGCCGATCTTGATTTTGCCTCGGCGGATTTCTATTTAAACGCCGCAGAATCTGCGCTGCGGCCCCTGCAAATTGACAGTAGTTTGATCTGGAGTGTTGATGAAACCCGGCATCAGGGATTGCTGGACGTTTTGCCGGCAAATGCGACCAAACTGCATGCAATTGAATTCTTACACGCTCTGTTGGGTGTTCATGCCGAGCGCCTTATATTTGCCGGCGACAGCGGTAACGACCTGCCGGTGTTGACCAGCCCGGTTCCTTCGGTTCTGGTAGCGAATGCGACTGACGAAATCAAATCTCAGGCTGAGAGGCTGGCTGTGGAAAACGGCTGTCGGGAACAGCTTTTTGTGGCCAAGAATGATGAGCTTAACCGAGGCAATTATTCCGCCGGAATTCTTCAGGGCGTGGGCCATTATTTTCCAGATAGCAGAGAAATATTAACAGAATGGAGTGCATTCTATGAGTGAGTCGGGAATCACTATTTTCGGAGAAGTGTTATTCGATTGTTTTCCGAATGGAGAGCAAATTCTCGGCGGCGCTCCTTTTAATATCTGTTGGCATCTGCAAGCTTTCGGAGATAAACCGGTATTCATTTCTCGGGTTGGTGAGGATTCTCTGGGAGCGGCGATCATAAAAAAAGCCGCTGACTGGGGAATCGCGACGGAAAATATCCAAATCGATCAATCTCATCCGACTGGCAGGGTCGAAGTGGCGTTGATCGATAATGAACCGCACTACGAGATTACCCCGGATAGCGCCTACGACTTCATATGCAGCGAAGAAGTGATATTGGAACAGCCGCGAGGAATTCTTTATCACGGTTCTTTGGCATTGCGAAGTGATTATGCGCGCGAGCAGTTCGATCGAATGGTTTCAGCCGGAGATTGGGCCATTTTCCTGGATGTGAATCTCCGGGCGCCGTGGTGGACAAAAGAAGCTCTGTTTACTTGGTTGGAGCGGGTCAGATGGGCCAAGCTGAATATTGATGAGTTGCATCAGTTGGGCTTTGCAGAATCGGATGTTCGGATGGCAATGCAGGCTTTCCGGAAACGTTTCGCTTGCGAGCAGGTCATAGTGACACTCGGTGAAGAAGGGGTTGCGGTTTTGACTCCGGACGGGTTTTACCGGCAAACACCGCAGGCACTTGATCAATTCGTCGATACCGTCGGGGCGGGAGATGCGTTTACGGCGGTGTATATTCACGGGTTGCTTCAAAACTGGCCGATTGAGGAGGTCTTGTTCCGTGCTCAATCATTCGCCGGCCGGGTAATCGGTTTACGCGGAGCAACATGTGACGACATGCATTTTTATGCCGGTATGGCGGACTAGATCGCTTAGGGTTCAATATTCAGGCTTTTACGGAAATTCCGGCCATTTTTTAACATATTTTTGACTCAAATTAGCTAACCGAATCTGGGGTACCTTATGTACGAGCAAATTTCTCATTCGCTTTTGAACGATATTCTGAATCAGATCAAACCGGATATCTATGAGGAAGATCTAAGGCATTTTTATACTCGTCTGGGGGCGAATTTTTACGCGATTCATGGCCTGTTTGAGCAGCTGTACGGTAAACGCGCGGATTTTGAAAAGCAGGCGTTGAGGCTGGTTGAAACGATGGCTCGCAAGTACATCAAGCGACCGGATGAGTTGAAAGAGTTGGATATTGCCCGCGAAAAGGACTACAACTGGTTTCTCAGTCAGAAATGGGTCGGGATGGCACTGTATGCCAACGGCTTTGCCGACAACTTGAAGGGGATGAAAGAACATCTGCATTATTTCCAGGAACTGGGAGTGAATATGGTGCACATCATGCCAATTATGAAATGCCCTGAAGGGCGTAGTGACGGTGGTTATGCGGTCAGTGACTTCCGGATGATCGACGAACGTATCGGTTCATTGGATGACTTAAAAAGCCTGTCGGAATCCATGCGGACGCGCGATATTTTGCTGGCATTGGACGTGGTGTTGAATCATACCTCCGACGAACACGAGTGGGCGCAGAAGGCGCGGCAAGGCGATCCAACCTATCAGGATTATTACTATACTTTCGAAACCCGCAATATTCCCGATATGTTTGAAGAGAGCATGCTGGAAGTGTTTCCGGAGACCTCTCCGGGTAACTTTACCTGGGATGAAGAAATGCAGCGCTGGGTAATGACGGTATTCAATAATTACCAGTGGGACCTGAACTACAATAACCCGGCGGTGTTTATCGAAATGCTCGATGTTATTCTGTATTGGGCGAATCAGGGGGCGGATATTCTTCGTCTGGATGCCGTGGCGTTTTTGTGGAAAAAGCTCGGCAGTACCTGTCAGAACGAATACGAAGCTCATCTGATTCTGCAGTTGTTGAAAGATTGTTGTCAGGTAACTGCACCGGGGGTACTGTTTATCGCCGAGGCAATTGTGGCTCCGTCGGAGGTCACGAAATATTTCGGTGAAGACGCGGTGATTGCCAAGGAGTGTGAAATTGCCTATAACGCAACTTTCATGGCTCTGCTGTGGGACGCAGTTGCGACCAAAAATGCCAAGCTATTGAATCAAGGGATCAAGAGTTTACCGGTTAAACTCGAACGTGCCACCTGGCTGAACTATGTACGCTGTCACGATGATATCGGTCTCGGCTTCGACGACTATGATATTGCGCAGGCCGAATACAATCCGCAATCGCATCGCAAGTTCCTGATCGATTATTTAACCGGCAAGTTCGAGCATTCCCATGCTCGAGGGTTACCCTTTGCGGAGAATTTTAAGACCGGGGATGCGCGAATTTCCGGTTCTCTCGCCTCATTGGTCGGTCTGGAATACGCTCTCAAGAACGATGACCAGCCTGCGCAGAAAGATGCCGTTAAAATTATCCTGTTACTGCACAGTATGATTCTCTCCTTCGGGGGGATTCCCCTGCTGTATTACGGTGATGAAATCGGTACTGTGAACGATGACTCCTATCTTGAAGATCTTAACAAGATGGATGATAACCGCTGGGTGCATCGGCCGCATATCAATTGGCAAAAGGCCGACCTGCGCAATACGCCGGATACGGTCGAGTATGAAATATTCAGTGCCTTGAAGAAAATGATCAGCGTGCGTAAGGATGTTGAGGCGTTTGCCGATTTCAATAACCGTGAGTTGATCGATGTCGGCAATCCGAACCTGTTCGTTTTCAATCGTTATAACCGGGAAAAGTACAACGATCAGGTACTGGTGGTCGCTAATTTTAACGGCAGTCCGCAAAAGCTCGCTCTGTCGGATGTTATGCCTCTGTCTCAATTCCGCGATTGCCAGTTTCTGGATCTGTACAGTCGCCGCCAGCCGGAAACTTATAACGGAACTTTGGTGGTTCCGGGGTTTAGTTTCTACTGGTTGACGTCCATCTAAGCGTTCGCCCGAACGGTTTCCTTAGGGAGACGGTTCGTCGGTAAAGTTTTCTACAGTTTTCTGCCATCTGCCGTTACATGCATATAGAGGTAGATAAGATGAAAAACACTCCGACAGCCGAATCGTCGCTGCAGTATTTTTACAACCGCTTAAAAGCGCGCAGTCACGCAGTAGAGCGTTATGCTCAAAGTCATCAGATGAAAGAACCGGTGAATTTCTGTGATATTGATAGCTTTTTTCGCGCTTTGATGACGCAGAATATTTTTCTGTTTACGGTCGGTGTAAACGGCAAGCGCGAGTCGACGATTTTGTCGAAGGCGATTTTCAGCATGAATCGTGTGGTGCGAATTTATTACAGTACCAGTTTCGATGATACCGAGAGTGGTTTTATTCGTATCCGCCCGGATGACGATGAGGATATTATTTTAGTTGAACGCCTGCACGGCTATCGGGCTCAGCCGGAAGTCTTGTATGCCAGTCCGTATTCGAGTCATGTTATCCGTTTCATGATCCGCTGGTTGATTCGACGGATTGATTGGAGCAAAACCAAAATCGATAATCTCGATTTACAGAAATATCTGCCGAAGAAGAACTCAAAAAACAAGATGGGTAAGTTGAACGGGGATGATGCATTTGAAATGCAAAATAACCCGGGAGAAATGGAGGCCAGTCATGCAGAGTAAATTGAAATTTAAATTAAGTTGCCACGGAATTTGTACCGGCCTGATGAAGCTGGGTCGACTGTGGTTCCACTCATTGGAAGAAGTGTATCGTTTTTAAAAACAAATCAGCC
>NZ_JACBGI020000034.1 GCF_013391765.2 Thiomicrorhabdus heinhorstiae
ATTATAAATATTTTATATAATAGAATTCATTAATATCTAGATAAGCTCTTATTTTACTGAAGAGTCGCTCCCTGTAAAGAGCGCATGAACGGTTCCAACACATCTTTTTCTTGGGCGTATTTCATCAACAATCCCAACACGGCCTGATCTTCATGCTGCGAGGCGATTCGCGCGGCCAACTGATACTCTTTTCCGGTCACTCCACCGCTGAATCCTCCCAACTCAAGCAAAGCTGCGGTCACGCCAACATTTTTCAATAAACACGCCGCCTGCAACGCCTTGACCGACTCGCCAGCCGCATCCTTACCCACTTCCAATTGTGGCGAAACAAAATATTCCTGAACCAGAACCATCGTCATCCAATAGTTCATTTCCGGTTCCGCTTCACTTTCCAAAGCGTGGAGAAACATCTCCTTCGGATCAGTATTATGCTTCAGCACCAAGGTTTTGACGATATTGGAAAAAGAGGCTCGATTCTTTTCGTCAAGATTGAGTAAATTCATATTTGTTCTCGTTTCGTTCTTCTTAATTTTAAATCTATTACTGCCCGTCGGAGCTTACACAAAAGTTACAAAGCATTTCCGCATGCAACCGCCGATGCCCAGGCCCATTGGAAGTTATAGCCGCCGAGCTGACCGGTCACATCCAGTACCTCACCGATGAAATACAGATTCGCGCAACGCTTGCTTTCAAAAGTTTTTGAAGAAATCTCATTGGTATCCACTCCACCCAATGTAACTTCCGCTTTGTCGTAACCGCCATCTTCGCTCGGATACAGACTCCAACGCTGCAATTGCTCTGCCAATGTCTCCAACGCTTCGTCACCGGCATTGCTTAAACGCGCCGGAGCCGGATACAAATTCAACCACATCTGAGTAAATCGCTTCGGCCAGAAAGTGTTTAACCAGTGATGAAAATTGCTGTTTTGCTGACGTATCGCTTTCAATTCGGACAGAACGTCCAAATTCGGCAAAAGATCAATCTCTATCGAATCGCCGTGTCGCCAGTAGTTGGAGATCTGCAGAATTGCCGGCCCGCTCAAACCTTGATGGGTAAATAGCATCGCCTCCTGAAAACTGCGCTCTCTGCAAGAGACCCTCACATCCAGAGACAAACCCGCCAGATCAGAAAAACGCTGCAGCCATTTCCCGGAAAAATTCAACGGCACCAGACCGGGCCGGGTAGCAATCACATTCAAACCGAACTGGCGGGCGATACGATAACCGAAATCCGATGCTTTAAGCTTTGCAAACGACAAGGCTCCGCTGGCAATCACCAGCTTTCGGCACCGCATATCCCCTTGTGAAGTCCTCAACCGAAACCCTTCACCTTCCTGCGAAATCACCTTCTCAATCTCGGTTTTCAATGCGAATTCAACTTGCGCCCAATCGCACTCGGTTCGCAAGATCTGAATCAGATCCGAAGCCCGGTTAGAACAGAACAGTTTACCGAGTTCGCGCTCTTCGTATTCCAGACCGTGACGGTCGACCAGATCGATAAACTCGCGGCTCGGATAGCGCGATAGAGCGCTCTTAACAAAATGCGGATTGCTGCAAACATAATTTTCCGGCGCGGCATTGACGTTGGTGAAATTACACTTTCCACCTCCGGAAATGCGAATTTTTGCTGCCGCCTTCGGTGCATGATCGATAACCAGCACCCGCTTGCCCCGATAACCGGCGGTTGCCGAACACATCAAACCGGCCGCTCCGGCGCCGACAATAATCACATCCCATGTTTCTGCGGCAAAATGATCCGTGGACGCTTGCTTCTCTTCTTTCATAACGGATGCTTACAGCTCCTGCCAATTGGCATCGCGTAGGCGTGCTTCAGCTTTCAATACTTCCAATCCTTCACGCGCGTCTTCGGCTATCCCCTCCACGCCCAGATCGATACGGCGGCGATTCTCGGCATCGATCGTCGGCAGGCTGAACAGCCGAAGTTGTGGAAAGCGCGCTTCAAACTCTTCCATAAAACTGACCCATTCCGACTCCTGACCGTCAAAAATACGAATTCCCAGTTCAACCGTCCGCTCCTGAATCCAGTCGGCATAGTAATGGTCCAGAACCCATTCCATCATCGGCCCGGCCATCATCGGAAAACCGGGCATAAAGTGATGTCCCTGGATCGAAAAACCCGGCACGCGGTTATAGAAATTCGGAATGATCGCCGATCCCTGCGGGTATTCGGCCATACGAACGCGCTGAGGATAAGCCTCCTCTCCGAACTGGGCTTCTATCTCGGAGACAGCCTCCGGATGGGCTTCTATCGGCAAATTCAAAGCCGTTGCCGCTGCCTGGCGGGTGCGATCGTCCGGCGTTGCGCCTATACCGCCAAAACAAAAGACGCATTGATTCTCTGCAAAACTGCGGCTCAGCATGCGCACCAGTAAAGATTCATCGTCGCTCAACATCCAGACCCAGCTGACCGCCAGACCTCTCGGCCGCAACAATGCATTTGCCTGTGCCAGATGCTTATCCTGGCGTTTGGAAGACAATATCTCATCACCAATAATAATCAAACCGATCTCGGGCATATTCCGTTTCCTTCTTACTTTGATCTCAGGGCAAACCACTACCGAACAACGCTCTTTTACCTCATTGGCAATCAGAGTATGATAGCCGAATGACGACCTCTTCCTTGCCTACCGTACTGACTCTGGCCGGCTTCGATCCATCCGGAGGCGCCGGACTGCAAGCGGATATCAAAACCATTCACGCCCTCGGCGGTTATGCCTTAAGCGTCGCTTCGGCTTTCACGGTACAAAACAGCCAAGGCGTTTCCGCCGTTTATGATACCGATCTATTGCAAGGAACCCAAGCGCTCCAACACCTGCATAAAGATTACCAGTGCGACGCAATCAAAATCGGTATGCTGCCGAGCCTGAGCTGGGTGCAGATCTGTCACCGCGAACTGTCGCAGCGCAACCAGGTTCCCAGTGTACTGGACCCTGTTCTGGTGAGCAGCAGCGGCCTGCCGCTCATCGATGAAAACGCCATTCAGGAGATGATTGAAACTCTGTTTCCGCAAGTAACGCTTGTCACCCCCAATCTACCGGAGTTGAATTACTTTTTGGGAACCAATTACCTCGGTCGGCTTGAAGAAATGGAAGAGATCGGACGCCAGTTACGGCAGCTGAAGATTAAAAACGCTTTGATTAAGGGCGGGCATGCACAGGGCGATTTTGCGATTGATTATTTAATCCAGAACCTTGGCGAACGTTTGAGAGTCACGCCCTTTCAGAGCCCGAGAATCCAGGTTCAGCACGATCATGGCACCGGCTGCACCCTTTCGTCGGCGATTGCACTTTACCTTGCCAAAGGCGAAAAACTCGTCACTGCCGTTGCCGAAGCCAAGAGCTATCTCAATCGCGCCCTAAACGAATCCGACCGGCATCAGCCGCACTATCGGCAAGGACCGGCACAAAAAACCCGCCGAGGCGGGCTTCATCACTTTTTTAAACTCGATTAGGAACCGGTCGCCTTTTGCGCTTCATCGGCTGCTTCGCCACCGCTGTCTTTCACATCGGAAATCAAACTTTGCAACTGATCGCCGGTTTTCTCCAGCTGCTCAACCGCTACCAAGGCGTTTTCCAATCCCGCGCGTACCAGATCACGACTGCCCAGCCAGTCGAACATCACCGCAACCGCAATGGCAATCGTAATCCAAATCAACAAACTGATGGCCCCGAAAATTCTCATTATTATTCCGTCCGTTTAAAAATTTTTCTCATTATAGGCAGATTTCCATGTAGAAAGCCACCTACTTTACGCTTTGGGGTTAGAGGTGCATTTTCCCGCTGCGCCACTGACGAATCTGAAAACGTGCCGGATGGGTTGCCTGATAGAGTGACAGCGGAAGCGGAAGCGCCTCGCCATTCATTTCCGCCGCCAGAATTTCCGCCGCCAGAAACACCGACATCAAACCGCGCGGCCCGTGCCCGTTGGAGACATATAACCCCGGCAGATAACGCTGCTCGGGATAACGATACACCGCATGGGTATGCGATTGACTGAAGTAGGCTTGCTGCATAAAATCGGCATCGGCAATCGCTCCGACAATCGGCAAATGGTCCGGCGTCGTCGGACGGAAAGCAATCCGCCCTTCAAGCCCGTTTAAAGCCTGATCTTCCAGCGCTTCCGACCGCAACCAGTCCGGCAAGGCCTGCACGGCATTCTGAAGATTGGTTTTATGCCCCTCGCAAGAGAGTTGCATTCCCATATCCGGCGCTTCAAAAGTCGCACCGCTGACCCAACGGCCGTTTGCGGCCGGCGACGAATAACCGGCATGCGTTACCGCCCGCTTGAGCGGCTGCTGTACCGACAATGAAGCCAAGTGGCTAACCTGACCTTTTACCGGTCGGATAGGCATTGCAAAACGCCGGTTCAAATCCTCATCCAGACTGCCGCTGGCAAAGATGACGCTATCGGCAGAATAGTCACCCCGAGAGGTGTGCAACAGCCAGTTATCGCCGTCCCGCTGCACATCGATCAGTTTGCACTGATAGACGACTTTGATCGCTTCATGCTCTAAACAGGCATCCACGACCGAGCGCGGGAATATCCAGCCGCTACGTGCGTAAAACACTCCGGGATAATTGCTTCTGGTTCCAAGCAGTTCGGATGCTTGTTCGGCATCACATTGCCGGGCAAACGC
The DNA here is from genome assembly GCF_013391765.2 of Thiomicrorhabdus heinhorstiae. Taxonomy (GTDB): domain Bacteria; phylum Pseudomonadota; class Gammaproteobacteria; order Thiomicrospirales; family Thiomicrospiraceae; genus Thiomicrorhabdus; species Thiomicrorhabdus heinhorstiae. Next base: position 4,657 of record NZ_JACBGI020000034.1, read on the forward strand.
CTCGCTAAACTCAAAGCGCCCAAAAGCATCCTCTATCGCCTTGACGCTTTTATCGTCGGTTAACATCTGTACCAGACCGTTTAAATCGCCTTGAATCCTGCCCTCTTGAAGCCATTCCTCCAGCCAGTTCAGAGTTGTCTCGTAACCACGCAAATACCACTGGCTGCGAAGATTCCAGTCGGCGGTAATCAACGGATGCAGAGTGCCGGCCAAATTCCCGGAAGCCAGACAGGCCGGCTCGCTATTCTCTTCCAGCACAGTCACCTGCCAGCCGCTCTGGGCCAGTCGATAAGCGACGCTGGCTCCGGCCAGACCGGCACCGACCACCACGGCTCTGCGGCCGGCAATCGTATCGGGCCGAGCAAACCACGGCGCTTTCAAACTGTACGGACGCCTGCGCGGCAAGCGCCCGAAACACATCTCGCGCTTGCGGCCATAGCCGCCATCTTTGTCGACTTCAAATCCTGCCGCCGCCAGACCGCGGCGTACCTCGCCGGCAGCGGTAAAAGTAGCGAAACTGCTACCTTCTTTGCTTAAACGCGCCATCTGCTTATAGAGTTCCGGCTGCCACATTTGCGGATTCTTGGCCGGTGCGAAGCCGTCCAAAAACCAGGCGTCCACCCGGCTGAACTCCGAAGCATCACACTGCGGCAGACCATCGGCAACATCGCCGAACCATAAAGTCAGTCGCACGCGACCGTCAAATAACAAAAGCTCATGCCATCCCGGCAGACTTAACGGATAGGCTTCTCTTAAGGGCTGCGCATAGTCCTGCAAATCGGTATAACAGGCGTGCACTTTTGCCAGATCATCCGGCTTCATAGGGAATTTCTCAAAAGAGATAAAATGCAGCTGCTGATCTACAGTCGTCGATTCCAACCATAATTTGATCGCCGCCAGAAAATTCAGCCCGGAACCGAAGCCGGTTTCGGCAATTCGGAAAGTTGCTCCCGCAGGTAGACGGTTAAATCGTTGCGGTAGATCGTTGTGATCGATAAAATTGTAACGAATCTCTTCAAGGGCATCGTCTTTGGAGAAGTAGATATCGTCAAATTGTATGGAACGTGGCGTTCTGGCATCCACCCAATCGATGTCGGCCGGATGCAGCGCCTTATCTGAACGGCTGGTCATAATGGTATCGTCGTGCGTTTAACGCATGCTGATCGGCTTTATTTACACTGAACCGCATGGCGTCGAAATGAGTTAGGCTGACCGGCCCTGTGCGGGACGAATCAATTCTTCGGGGAGAAATTATATGCCGAAAACCATCGAGAATCCTAAGAGTCTTTCCGAAGCCGACTGGAAAGCCGAGTTAACCGACGAACAGTTTTCCGTCTGTCGTTGCGGCGGCACCGAAGCACCTTTCAGCGGAAAATACTGGGATGTCAAAGCCGCAGGGACTTATCATTGCGCTTGCTGCCACCAACCATTGTTTTCCTCCGAGCACAAATACGACTCCGGTTCCGGCTGGCCGAGTTTCTGGCAACCGATCGACGCTCAAGCGATCAAAGAGAAACTGGATCGTTCTCACGGCATGATGCGCACCGAAGTCGTATGCTCGAACTGTTCCTCGCATCTCGGCCACGTTTTTACCGACGGTCCGGAACCGACCGGACTGCGCTACTGCATTAACTCCGTTTCCCTGGAATTCGTCCCGGCAGCCGGCTGATCTTATCTTAATGCACCCTCTCCGCCGACCATTACACTCCGCCGGTCATCGCCGTCTGCTGATCCTCAGTGGCGACGACGGCTGGCAGCTTGAACAGCTAAAATCCCTCTGGGACCCTGATGAGCGTGTCCTGTATCTGGGCGAAACCGAGCGATCTTTGACGGAAATAGGAACCGTGCCGGAAATCGTCGACGGCAAACAGCTGATGCATTATTTAGGACAGGAATGCGACGGCATCTTGATCGATCTTAATAACGGTCTGAGTGCCAATACTCTCGGAATTTGCGGCGGAATGATCCGTGCCGGAGGCCTGCTGATTCTGTTAACGCCACCGCAAGCGCTTTGGAAAGCCTTGCCCAATCAGGACAACCGACGTTTTTTGAATACCCCTTTCAGGGCAGACGAGATCCGTGGTTATTTTTACCCTTTCCTGATCGGCCGGTTCGAAGAGCTGGTATTAGAGGGATCAATCTTCTGGATTCATCAGGAAATCTGCCAATCCTTGCAAACACTCGAGTTGCCATTACCGACAGATAGCCCCCTTAAACCGCTTGTGGTTCAAGAGAAAATTACTCCGACCGCCGAGCAGATCGAGGCGATGCAGGCCGTGCACAGCGTCGCTTTCGGTCATCGCAAACGCCCGTTACTGATTCATGCCGACCGCGGCCGTGGTAAAAGCGCATTGCTCGGACTGGCAGCCATCGACTGCCTGTTGCAAGGCAAAAGCCGGATCGAAATCACCGCCGCACGCTTTGACCAGGTTGCGGCAAGCTTTCATTTGGCCGAAACGCAGTTGCAGCAATCCGAATTAAGCTATGAAAAAAGCCGTTTTGCTCTGAATTTCCAACACCAGGGACAAAACAAAGTTCTGCGTTTTATTGCCCCCGACGAGTTGCTGAAAACCCCAAGCGGAGCCGATCTGTTGATGGTTGATGAAGCTGCCCATTTGCCGACCCCGCTGCTCAGTCGTCTTTTGCAACAGCATCACCGCATGGTTTTTGCCACGACTCTACACGGTTACGAGGGCAGCGGCCGCGGTTTTGAACTGCGCTTTGCCAAAATTCTCGATCGTTTAACCCCGCACTGGAAACGCTTCCAACTCCAGCAGCCTTTACGCTGGAACGTAGGAGACCCGCTTGAAGCAACCATAAACCACCTGTTGTTACTGAAAACCGATCTGGACTCTAAGATAGAGTTCGACAGTACGGCCAAAATCGTCCGATTCGATGCACCGCAGTTAATCGAACGGACTGATTTGCTGCAATCGCTGTTTACTTTGCTGGTCGGCGCTCACTATCAAACTTCTCCGAATGACTTGCAGCAATTACTGGACGCCCCGAATTTGCAGATTCTATGTGCTCTGAATCACGATGATAAAGTGGTTGGTGTCTGCCTGGCCGTCGAAGAAGGCGGCTTACCAACCGGTCAATCTCATATTCACGGCCATCTGATTCCCCGCCTGCTGGAGAAAAACTACGCCGATCAAGACTTTTTACAACTGAAAACCTGGCGCATTATGCGCATTGCCGTCCACCCCGATTTACAGCGTCTGTCAATCGGCAAGTCCCTGATTGAACGGCTTACCAAAGATGCCGAAAGCGTCGGTGTCGATTATCTGAGCAGCAGTTTCGGCGTCACTCCCGACCTGCTGCCTTTCTGGTTCAATCAAGGTTTCCGCACCGCTCATCTGGGAGTCAAACGCGATAAAGCCAGCGCAACGCATGCCTTGGCCGTAGCGCGCGCGCTCACAGTGAAAGCAGCACAACAACTTGAGCGGATCGGCACGGCTTTTCAGCGGCAATTACCGCATCTATTGATGGAAGGCGTGTTTCACGAAACCGACAACCAGCTGCTATGGTCAATCCTCGCCGATCAGAATCAGCAACCGGAATTGGAAACGGATCAATACGCGTCGGTTCTGCAAGCCTATATCGGTGGAAATCGGCCCTATGAGGCGATTAGCGGAATACTTTGGCAATGGAGTCTGCAGCAAGCCGTTGGCTTGTTACAACAATCACGAATGGATCAGCTCGATGTACTGATGGACAAGGTATTAAAGAAGCGCTCCTGGCAAACTGTCTCTCAAACACATCAACTCGCCGGCAGGCGAGGCGTAGAAGAGACCTTAAAAGCACTGTTGAAGCAGATGCTATAAAAAAGCCGGAGATCAACCCCGGCTTTCTTTCCTGACAAACTGCTCGCCGTATCAGTCGGCAAAAACCACGGTTTTATTGCCGTGAATCAAAACGCGGTCTTCAAGATGGTAACGCAAACCGCGAGCCAACACGGTTTTCTCGACATCGCGGCCCAGACGCTTCATATCATCGATAGTGTGCGAATGAGTGATGCGGATAACATCCTGCTCAATAATCGGTCCGGCATCCAATACTTCGGTAACGTAGTGACAGGTTGCCCCGATCAGTTTCACCCCGCGCTCGCTCGCTTGATGATACGGGCGCGCCCCGACAAACGACGGCAGGAAACTATGGTGAATATTGATGACCTGTCCGGAGTAATCGGAACACATCTGCGGCGGCAGAATCTGCATATAACGTGCCAGCACAATCACTTCCGCGCCATATTGCTCGACCAGCTGCTCGGTTTCGGAAAATGCCTGCGGCTTGCTTTCCGGAGTCACCGGGATATGATGAAACGGAATCCGATACCACTCGACCATCGAACGCAAATCGTCATGGTTGGCAATTACGCACACCACTTCACCCGGAAGCTCGTCTTCATGCCAGCGATGCAGCAGATCAGCCAGACAGTGCGATTCTTTGGAAGCAAACAGCGCAATCTTTTTCGGCTTGGCGGAATCCGAAACATACCACTGCATCTCAAATGCTTTGCCAATCGCTTCAAATCCCTCGGAAAAAGCTTCCAGACCGCCTGATAAAGAGTCCGCCAAAATTTCGTGACGCATAAAAAACCAACCGTTGGCTTGATCGGTATGATGGTTGGCTTCGACGATGGTTCCGCCCTGTTCGGCAATATATTGCGCAACAGCCGCAACGATACCTACCTGATCTGGACAGGAAATCACTAAACGATAAACGTGACTCATATAATCTTCTCTCTAAATACAATAATGGCCGCAAAACTGCAGCGGCCAATTTCCTTGAAAACGCAAAAAAGCCCGACCGAAAGATCTCTGAATCATGAACTTATTCTGTGCTTCCGAACCTGCAACAAACTATACAGGATTTTAAAAAATGATCGAGTGCTTAAAACTTAAACGACGCAAGGCTCTTTAAGCACAACAGTGGAATTTTCGGTAGACGGCATTTCCGTCTCTTTGCCGGCGGCCAGCCAGGCGTCCATGCCGCCAACCATATTTACCACTTTCGAAAAACCCATCTGCTGCAAGATATCGGTTGCCAATGCAGCACGTCCACCGGATTTACACACCACAACCCATGGATCTTCGCGATGATCGCGCAACGCCGGATTCGCTCCTGCATATTCCAGATCGGCCGCCGGTTCCAAAACGCCACGCGGGATATTGATCGCGCCGGGAATCGCAGCCGCCAAGTATTCACCCGGTTCACGAACGTCAAGAATACGATAACCGCTTTGCATCAACTCCTGCGCTTTATCCAAATCGACTTCATTAATTCGGCCTTTAGCTTCCAGAATGTATTCCATCATCGTTTTGCTCATTTGCTATCCTCCACTTTAACTGCGCGACTTAAAGCCGCAATGTGCGCCAATAATAAACGATTGATTTTAGCGCGCCCTAAAAAAAATTACAGACTAATTTAGCTTATGCCGCCATTTTTCCATACAACTCGGAAAATATCTCTTGTCACATGCTGACAATTCTTGAATAACCACACCAAGACCCGGGTAAAGAAAGCTCGAAAGGCTGCTAAGCATATTAATTTTCAGGATTTTCCGCTATAATCCTTGCTCCGTTTAAGTCAGGGTCGCCTGAAAAATTCCGCTAAATCTTCGGGAGCAGAACATGAAAATCGTCTCTTTTAATACCAATAGCGTCCGGCTGAGACTGCATCAGTTGCAAGCCTTAACCGAGCAGCAGGCTCCGGACATTATCGGATTACAAGAAACCAAAGTTCAGGATCACGAGTTCCCGCTGCAAGAGCTGAATGACATGGGTTATGAAGCGGCTTTCATGGGACAGAAAACCCACTACGGCGTCGCACTTCTGTATCGCAAAGGGATCGAGCTTCTCTCACTGCAAAAAGGCTGGAAACATGACAACGAAAGCGCCCAGAAACGGATGATCATCGGGGATTTCCGTCTAGAAGACGGAACCGAAGTCCGGGTGGTTAACGGTTACTTCCCACAGGGCGAAAATCGCGAGCATCCGGTAAAATTTCCGGCGAAACAAAAATTTTATGCCGACCTGATGGACTACCTGCAAACCGACTGCGACCCACAACAAAATCTGGTGGTGATAGGAGACTTCAATATCTCTCCGACCGATCTGGATATCGGCATTGGCGAAGCCAACCGCAAACGCTGGCTGCGTGACGGTAAAACCAGCTTCCTACCGGAAGAACGCGAGATGTGGGGCAAATTGGTCGACTGGGGACTGTTCGATACCTTCCGTACCGTTAACCCGGAAACGAATGATGTCTTTAGCTGGTTTGATTACCGCTCCAAAGGCTTTGATCGCGAACCGCGTCGTGGACTGCGTATCGATACAGTATTGGCAACTGCGCCGTTAAACCAGAAGACAAAATCCAGCGAAGTCGGTTACAACATCCGCGGCATGGAAAAACCATCCGATCACGCACCGGTCTGGACCGAATTCCAAATTTAATTTTCATTACCGAAATAGAAAAAGATTAAGAGCATTTTCATGGCCGAAGCCACACACCTTATGATTGCGGTTCAGGTAGAAACCCTGGCGCCGAACATTGTCCGCTTGTTTTTGAAGGCCGAACACCCGATCTCTTATTCGGCCGGTCAGTACGTTATGCTTGGTTTCGACACCGAAGAGTTGAAGCCTTTTTCGATCGCTTCGGCACCGCGTGAAGACGGACTGCTGGAATTCCATATCCGTAACCATGACAACAGTAACTGGATGAAACGTTTGGTTGAGGTCAAGACCGGTGATCGTCTGGTCATGCAAGGGCCGAAAGATCAAATGAGTCTTCAACCGGCTCATCAACCGATTATCTTCGTTGCCGGCGGGACCGGGTTCTCGCCATTAAAAGCGATGCTGGACGAATTACTCCGTCACGATATTGAAGTGCCGATCCACTTCTTCTGGGGCGCGCGCCGCAGAGAAGAGCTTTATCTGCATAACGAGATGATCGAGCTTAGCCAACAGCACGGCAATCTGGATTATATTCCGGTCATCTCCGATAACTTCCACGACTGGAATGGACTGACCGGTCTGGTGCATAAACAGGTGTTGGCGATGTTCCCGAACCTGCATCATCATACGCTGTACATCTGCGGCCCCTGGGGCATGATAGAAACCGCCAAAGCGGAATTCCTCGCAGCCGGTTTAGACGAAAAAAACTGCATCCATTAATTTCTATCTGTTTTAGAAACACGAACGCCGCGAACTTCGCGGCGTTGTTATTTACGGCATTGGAAACCGACTGTTTTATGCTTTCTTTTCCAACTGCAAAATCGCTTCCTTATAGGTTAAAGCCGCCTGGCTCTCCTGCCCTTCGGACTCATAGCACTGCGCTAAAGCGTGGAAAGTTTCCACTTGCGGTTCGAGCCGTAAACTCTGCTTGAGATAACTCTGCCCCAAGCCCCAGAGCTGGCTCTGACAGGCCAGGCGTCCCAAGGTCAGCAAAAGGATCGGATTCGATTCACGCCCTTTAAGCCACTTCTCGGAAGTTTTCAAACGGTCGAAAGCCGGCCCGAGAGTCAAACGTCCGTACTGATATACCAAACGGTCGTCCCACTGTTTTTTCAGAGCCTGTTCCAACCACTGCGCCAAACCGACTTCCTGACCCCAGCCCAAACAGCGCTCGACATATTCGGCCAGAATCTCAGGCATCAACTTCTGCTTAGGCGAAAGCGCCTGCCATAAACGATCCAGAGTTTCTTCATCGGCAGCAACGGCTAACTGCCCGGCCCAAAGCTCTTTTTCCAAAGCGACCAGCTGCTCTTTTTGCAACACCTTATGTTTTTTCAATAATGGCATCAAATCGCGGATTCGCTGCCACTGCGCCAGTTGCTTCAATACCGCAACCAGCTCGGCCAGAACCGTTGGATGATTCGGGTTTTCCGAATAAAGCCCGTCAAGAACACCTAACGCTAATTGCGGCGATTTTTCGCTTAGCAGTCGCGATTCAACCAGCCCGATGGTGACGTAATCTTCCGGGTATTGCTCACGCGCCTGCAGAAGATAGTTATCCCGACGCGCATCGGCTCCTTGGTTATGAGCCATTTTCGCAGCACTAAGATAATGCACCAGACCGGCTTCGCTCTGTTTGGCACTTTTAATCAAATACTTTTCGGCTTTCTGCCAGTCACCATACTCAAGCGCGATCATCCCTTCAGCCATAGTGCTTTCTGCCTTGCTGTAGCGCCGCATTCTGCGACGATTACGCCAGAATTTCGGAAAACGCCACAGGTTCCACAGCAGACGAATCAACGCATAGCCACCGATGAATCCGATCACTACCGCCGCGATCAAAAAACTCAGACTGGTTTCGATTACCCAGTTATTCCACGCCATCGAAACCTGACCGTTATCGTAAAGCATCAGGCTTGTCAGCAAGGTTCCGGCAACCAGTACCAGCGCCCAAATCACGATCTGTTTCATATCAGTTTACGCCCTCCCCTGAAGCGGAGTCGGCATCCGAGCTTAGACCGCTACTCTGCAAAATCGCCAAGGGTTGCGGTTGTTTAAACTCAACTTCGCGCAGAGGCAGTAAAACCTTTTGCATGCCGTTTTCGGCTTGCGGAAAATGCTGTTTAGCAAAGGCTTCAATCTCTTTTTCGGCTTCCTTGTATTGAGAAGCATCGCGGGTTTCCGCTGCCCACTGCAAACGATCCACCAGAAGTAACAAACGTTGTTTCAACACCTGTTGCATCAACAGGCTCTCGACCTTGGTCATATCCTCTTCGCCGTCACGTTTTTTGATCGAAACCAATTGTGAAAAACGCTGCAATAACGCCTGCCATGCACTGGCTTGATCAACCATTTCGATGCCTGCATCCGGCTTGCTCTCCTGCGGAATGACGACTTGCTTGTCGGGCAGCTGCAGACTCAAATTTTTAACCGCATCGCGCAATGCATCAAGTTGCGGCATCTGAACCTTCTGCTGCTGTCCGAAAAGTTTCAGATAGGTGATATCTTCACCGATCAGGCGCGATAGATGCTGGGCATTCTGCGGACGGCTGAAAATAATCGCCTGTTCCAATGCCAACAACTGCTGCTGAGTCGCTTCCGGCTCGGCTTTTAACAACCATTGGGTATTGATCGCTAGAATCCACTCCTGCAACTGCAGGCTGGTCAAGATTTTATCCTTCTGCGGACTCGCTTCTGCAACTGGCTTCTTCTCCCACAGCTTAGCAATTTCCTGCCCCATGTCATTCAATTTCTGCTGCCACTGCTGCTCCAAATCCTTGAAGCCTTGCAGGGTCTCTTCATCCGGTTTGACGGCCTCTCCGACCTGATTAAGCTTCTCGGCGAACTGTTCACTCAGCTGAGCCAGCCTAGATTGCAATTGATCCAGTTGTTCCTGAGTCGCCTGCTGAATGGCCTGCAGATCCCCCTGGCTGACTAAAGGTTTGTTGTCCGGGTTCTGTGTCGCTTTGGCAAGCTCTTTCTGCAATTTCTCATTCAGTGCAGTTTCCTGTAATTGCAACTGAGTCTTCAGCTGTGCCTGCTGCTCATTTAAAGCGGCGACCTGCGCTTGCAGACGATTGATATGATCCACTTCCCAGTCGTTATTCGGTCGACTGTATACCAAGGCAGCCGCAACTCCGATCAACAATCCTCCCCAGACGAACTGTTTGATATTACGACGCAGAAAAGAAGGGCCCGAAGGAGGTTTAGAACTCTGCTTTCGGGATGAAGACTTCGCCTCTTCAGAAGCAGGCTTTGCGTCATCTTCACCGTCAGTTTTGGAAGCCTTTTGATAGAGGTTTTCGGCCATTACTTCCCCTTCGTAGACCGAACCGCCGTTGGAGGAATGTTGTTGTTCTGACATAGCTATTTTCCCAAAATGAGCATTATTGATTGATAAGCCGGAACATGGTTTCGACCACGCTCTCGTCACTCTGTGTTGCAACGACTTCAATCGCCGCCGGCCAGCCGTCCTGCCGGATAAACTCCCCAATTCTCTCGCTGAACACGATGGCTGCAAAAATACCATGCCACGGCGAGGCTTGCTCTTTTAACATCGTCTGCATGGCAAGGTAACTATCGACACTGCTAAACAGAATGACCGGTTTCGGAGCTTGCTTAAACTCCTGCCAGGAAGCGGAACACAAAGGAGCCTGACAACGTTTATAGAGATCTAATTCGATCACCTGCGCACCTCGATCAGTCAGTGTTTCCGCCAGCTTGCGCCGCCCTCCCAGGCCTTTCAGCAACAGAATCCTCTGCCCCTTGAGCTCTTGCATCGACACATCCGCCAGCAGAGTTTCACTGTCGAATTGTTCCCGACTTAAACAGTTCAGCTCGATCCCAAGCTGCTGACCGGCCTTACGGGTTTTTGCTCCGATTGCTAACCAGCGCGCCGTCTTAACGGCGGCTCGGCATTCAGCCGCCTCATCGGCATGCATTTTCTGCAAACCGTGCGCCCAGGACTGCAAGGCATTAGCGCTGGTGACAATGACCTGATCGAAACCGCCCGGTACGTTCGTGCAGGAAAAATCGTACAAGCGGATCTGCAAGGTCGGACACGGAAAACTCTTCACACCCAACGCATCCATCGCTTGTTGCAACCCGGTCGCCTGCTCCGCCGGACGTGTATTTAAAAAAGCGAAATCTTCACAGGCCACTCGATAACCTGCTCAACCTTTATGTAAATCGTCGGCGTAGACTTCGTCCAGAATCTGCTTGGCGCCTTGTTCCAGTAATGCTTCGGCCAATTGCACACCCAACTGCTGGGCATCCGCTGCCAAACCGCGGATTTCCGAACGCAGAATACGGCTGCCGTCCAGAGTGCCTACCAGACCACGGACATAGATATGCTCACCTTCCAATTCGGCAAATACGCCGATCGGAACCTGACAACCACCTTCCAAACGGTGGTTCATCGCACGTTCGGCCGTGGTTCGAATTTGCGTTTGCGGGTGATTTAATACCTGAATCAGATCGAAAACTTCCTGATCTTTCGAGAAATATTCAATTCCCAAAGTCCCTTGGGTCACCGCCGGTAAACAGGTCTCAGGAGACAGTTCATGACGAATACGTTCGTCAAGCCCCAAACGCTGCAAACCCGAGGTAGCCAACACAATAGCATCGTACTCACCGGCGTCCAGTTTACCCAGACGGGTACCGACATTACCTCGCAAGTCTTTTACGATCAGATCCGGTCTCAAAGCCATTAACTGTGCTTTACGACGCAGGCTGGAAGTTCCTAAAACAGCACCCTGCGGCAAATCTTCGAAAGAAGCGTATTGATTGGATACGAAGGCGTCGGTTGGTGCATGACGTTCTAAAATCGCTCCCAAAGCGAAACCTTCCGGCAATTCCATCGGCACATCTTTCATTGAATGCACGGCAATATCCGCTTCCCCCGCCATCATGCGGTCTTCCAGTTCTTTGGTAAACAGGCCTTTTCCACCGATTTTAGCCAAGGGAACATCCAGAATCTTATCGCCTTTGGTCGACATAGGTAACAACTCAACCTGTAAACCGGGATAAGCTTTTTCCAACTCCGATTTAACAAATTCAGCCTGCCACATGGCAAGAGGGCTTTTACGAGTTGCGATACGTAATGTCTTTTTCATTTAAACTCCAATTGATCGGCGACTACTGCACGCAAAGCGAGTTTCGGAAACGGCAGTAAAATTAAATTAACGCAAATAAAACATCCCCCATTTTACTAAAATACCCGCAAAGTTTTAGTTAAAATAGAAACCGTTTGCGAAGGGTTTAGAACACATCAGGCCATCACAACCGGTTAAAAAATACGACAGGTTGCGCTTTGACGTTATTTCACAGCATAGCAATGAAACGATTACTGACTTATGTTGGCATATTCTTGGCGCTTAGCGGGTCACTACCGACGAATGCTCAGCCGGCCACCTCTATGCAGGAACTACGTAACCTACAAGAACTGAGCGCTCAAGCACGCCTGAATAAATTGCCGATCATGCTTATGTTCGGTGCCGAATGGTGCGAATACTGTGAACTGCTACGCGAGGAAGTTCTAGACCCGATGGCTGCCGGAGGCCTTTACGAAGGCAAGGTCGTGCTGATGCGCCACGTTGGAGTCGATGAACCCGACCCCTTAATCGATTGGGAAGGAAAACCGATACAAAAATCTCGCTGGGCTTACCGCCTGGATGCTGACCTGACCCCGACGATTCTCTTCTTTGACGGCCAGGGGAAAGAAGTGGCTCCGCGAATTGTCGGCATTGCCGAGATTACGCTGTTTACCAATGTGATCCACCGGAATTTAAACATTGCCTATCGCAATATGGGACTCGATAAACGAATTCCGCCGACGGCCGAGCTGTTAGAAATTCAGCAGACAAAACAAAACTTAAATCGAGAGTCGAATGAGTAACAACCAACACAACCAAGAAAAACTATCCAGCGCCCGTTTCAGTGAAGCGACCGACGCTTTTGTAGAAGCCTTTACCGCATCCATCGAATTTGACCAGCGCATGTACAAACAGGATATTCAAGGCTCTATCGCCCATGCGACCATGTTGAGCAAAGTCGGTATCCTGACCGAAGAAGAAAAAAACAACATCGTCAACGGCCTGAATCAGGTACAAAGCGAAATCGAAAACGGCGAATTCGGCTGGTCAATCAAGCAAGAAGATATTCACATGAATATCGAAGCGCGCCTGACGCAACTTATCGGCATTACCGGCAAGAAACTGCACACCGGACGTTCGCGAAACGACCAGGTCGCCACCGACATTCGCCTGTATATGCGAGATGAGATCGACACCATTATTCCGGAAATGATCCGTCTGCAGCAAGGCCTGGTCGAATTGGCTGAACGAGAAGCCGACAGCATTATGCCGGGCTTTACCCATCTGCAAACCGCCCAGCCGGTCACTTTCGGCCACCACATGATGGCGTGGTTTGAAATGATCAAACGAGATCTGGAACGTTTGCAGGACTGCCGCAAGCGCGTCAATACCATGCCGCTAGGTTCCGCCGCATTGGCCGGAACGACTTATCCGATCGACCGCACCATCACTGCCGAACTACTGCAATTCGACCGCATCAGCGAAAACTCGTTGGACGGTGTCTCCGATCGCGATTTTGCCATCGAATTCACCCACTTCGCGGCCACCCTGATGATGCACCTGTCACGCTTCTCGGAAGAATTGGTTTTATGGTCTTCGGCACAATTCCAATTTATCGACCTGCCGGATCGCTTCTGTACCGGTTCTTCGATTATGCCGCAGAAGAAAAACCCGGACGTGCCGGAACTGGTACGCGGAAAAACCGGACGTGTTTACGGCCATCTGATGAGCCTGTTGACCTTAATGAAATCGCAACCGTTGGCTTATAACAAAGATAATCAGGAAGACAAAGAACCGTTATTCGACACCGTTGACACCGTCAAAGGCAGTTTGAGAGCCTTTGCCGATATGGTTCCGGCGATTATCGTTAAACGTGAAATGACTTATGAAGCAGCGAAACGCGGTTTCTCGACAGCAACCGACCTAGCCGACTACCTGGTTGGAAAAGGGTTGGCTTTCCGCGACTCTCACGAAGTCGTCGGGTTGGCCGTTGCGCACGGCGTTAAGACCGGGCAAGACCTATCGGAAATGTCATTGGAAACCTTGCAAGGTTTCAGCGATAAAATTACCGATGACGTTTTTGAAGTGCTGACACTGGAAGGTTCGGTGGCGGCACGTAATCATCTGGGCGGAACCGCACCGGATCAAGTCCGTGCCGCCGTGATCCGTGCCAAGGCGTATCTGCAAAGCCTGTAAAATTCGTTTACGCGCGAAAAGGAAAACGGCAGACAGATCCAATTTGTCTGCCGTTTTTATGCCGATAATCGATCCATCAGTCTTCCAGTTGAATCACCGAACGCACCGGCATATCCTTATAGCGAAACTGATTCAAAGCGACTAGATCCACCACACACGCCATACCTGCGACTTCATAGCCAACCTTCTCACACAATTCAGCCGCCGCCCCCATGGAACCTCCCGTGGCAATCAGATCGTCCAATAAAACCACTCGGCTTCCGTCGCCTTTTTGCATTTCCAAAGCGTCGCTACCGTATTCCAAACCGTAGGCGATGGAAGCACAAACATTTGGCAATTTCCCCGGTTTACGAACCTTAATGAAACCCTTATTGTGTTTATACGCCAGACCAGCGGCAAAAATAAACCCGCGCGACTCGATACCGGCCAAACAGTCAATCGACGCCCACTCTTCTTCGGAAAAGAGCTCGCTTAAGGCATCGATCGTCTCATTAAAGTGCGACTTGAGAAGAGGGGAAATATCACTAAAAAGAATCCCGGGTTTTGGAAAATCCGGAACTTGATCTAAATATTGTGCAAGAGGATGTAACGCCATAGAATTGGTCCAAATATTGAAAAACCTTGTTATTTTAATCAATTACCAAGGGCGAAAAAACAAAAAACCGCCGACACCCGTAATGAATGCCGACGGCATACTAAGCGACCAAGCCTTTGCAGAGGCTGAATCAGACTTTCTTAGCCTTGCGACGAATCGTTATTGGTGTGAGTATTCAATAGAATGCTCAACAAACCGCCTCCGACATCCGCAGAAGTCGTACTTCCGCCGGAAGAAACCGTTGTTTCCGCATCGGCAACTTCGTTATCGCTACCAAGAGCTGAACCAAGCAGCCCATCCAGGGTATCACCGACGGTAGACGTTAGATCGCCAATCAGATCTCCGGCATCCAATGGATTCGCATCCGTCGCGTCGCCTGCTGCTCCACTGACGGTATTTAAAGCCCCATCAAGTACCCCGCTTACCTGCTCAACAACCCCGGAAAGTTCGGAACTATCCGCCAAAGAAGTATCTGCCAATACGGATTCCAAAGTACCTGTAACCGAATCGACCAGTCCGCCGACATCGGCTAGCTCCGTTACTGTACCGTTTAAGGTATCGCCAAGCTGACCGACAACCTGCTCAACAACCCCGTTGACTTCTCCGCTATCCGCCAGGCTGGTATCGCCCAAGACGCCTTCCAGACCACCGATTACCGTATCGGCCAAACTTCCCAAATTGAGCAGATCGCTGGTAGAATCAAGACCCGATAGCAATGAATCGTCACCCAGTACCGAAGTTAATTCTTCACCGACTTGGCCCAAAAGGTCTTCGCTATCAATGGCATCATCAAAACCATTCTGGCTCAAAATGCCATCCAAAGTAGATTGCACCGTATCAATCAATTCGCCATTGTCTAGTAATTCGGCAATATCTGTCGGATCACTGCCCAAAGCACTGCTCAGCTCACTGGAAACCTGGTCGACAATGCCGCCTATATCGGCAATGTCCGCCAAGGAGGAAGTATTTAGAATCGACTCAATCGTTGCCGTGACCGTAGAAATCAAATCTTCAGGCTGAACAAGTGCAGTCACACCATCCAGAAGAGTCGAAGCTCCCGAAGTGTCTCCGCTTAAGATATCCCCAACCTGGGTCGTAACTTCATCAACTATCTGGTCCACTCCACTTAAATCAATGCCGGCAACATCTTCCACGACATCGGTCACTCCGGCTTCAAGCTGATCGATAGACCCCGAACTGCCGACAAAATTATCGATGGACTCCCCAAGTGAGTCTTCACCGGTCAAGAGTTTTTGCACATCGGTTGTTAACTGATCTTCCGGCTGATCGATCGCTCCCAGATTCGTACCCAATGCATCATAAACAATATCGGTAACACCATCAACCACCTGATCTGCAGAACCCTGCTCTCCAAGCAAGCTTCCAACGGCATTGTCTAAAACATCAGCTACTCCACCCAGTAGGTCAGAGACTCCGGTGGTGACACTATCGAGCGGCTCATCTAAAGCACCCAAATTGATTCCCAAGGTCTCGTCAACGATATCGGTTACACCGTCAACTACCTGGTCGACCGAGCCTTGCTCTCCTAGCAGGCTATCCACTGTTTCAACTAGGTCAGCTTCCCCAGTCAATAGGTTCTCGACATCGGTCGTGACATTATCCAGAGGCTGATCAACTGCTCCCAAATTCGTGCCCAATGTTTCATCAACAATATCGGTGACACCGTCAACCACCTGGTCGACCGAGCCTTGCTCACCCAGCAGACTATCTACTGTTTCAACCAGATGAGCTTCCCCGGTCAATAGGTTTTCGACATCGGTCGTGACATTGTCCAGAGGCTGATCAACCGCTCCCAGATTAGTTCCCAAGGTCTCGTCAACCATATCGGTGACACCATCAACCACCTGGTCGACTGAGCCTTGTTCGCCCAGCAGACTATCTACTGTTTCAACCAGGTCAGCTTCCCCGGTCAATAGGTTTTCGACATCGGTCGTGACATTGTCCAGAGGCTGATCAACCGCTCCCAAATTCGTGCCCAATGTTTCATCAACAATATCGGTTACACCGTCAACCACCTGATCGACCGAGCCTTGCTCACCCAACAGACTATCAGCTCCTCCACCAATAACGTCCGTCACACCGGAAACAATACCTTCAACAGTATCTGTTAGACTATCCAAAGGATCATCCAGAGCACCTGTATTCGTACCCAGAAGACCATCGACGATATCAGTCACACCGTCGACAATCTGATCTACAGAACCTTGGTCACCGAGAAGATTCTCAACGGTTTCACCTAAATCAGCCTCACCGGTCAGCAGATCTTCAATATCATTCGTCAATTCGTCGACCGGTTCGTCAAGTGCTCCCAGATCCGTGCCGAGCAAGTCATCGACTACATCCGTTACTCCATCGACGACCTGAT
>NZ_JACBGI020000035.1 GCF_013391765.2 Thiomicrorhabdus heinhorstiae
AATATACTCTATTGATATAAATAAGTTGTTATAGAGTACGTTTATGGCGTTTTGTTAAGAAGGGCTTTGGAGTGAAAGGAAAAATACAGCATACAAAATTAGACGTATGCGTACTTTTGAGTGAGCGCAATGAAATGAGTATTTCACTAGAGAGTATCGTACTTTTAAGTATTGGTTATTCGAATTTAAAAAGCTTTTGAAATCAATGGATTAATGTTTTTATCGGCGGTTTTATTGTGATGAATGGTATGTGGTTCTTCTATTTTTAGAGTGGGCTTTGCTGAATGAGCGAGCTAAAGTTTTTGGCAAAAACTGCGTTAACCGTAGTGCATGAAGACGATTATGAAGACGATTATGAAGAGGCTCCAAGGATTTAATGTTTAATACCCAGCTTAAAAACACTGTGCAAGAATTGCAAAACCGGCTTAATTCTCAGCAGCAAAGATTAAATGCCTTGGATCGAGTTATGGCAATCATTGAATTCGATTTACAAGGCCATATTCTCAGTGCAAACAATAATTTCCTGGAAGCAGTTGGCTACCGCCTTGAAGAAATTCAGGGTAAGCACCACCGTATTTTCCTTTCTGCTGATGATGCCGGTTCGTCTGAGTATGAACTTTTTTGGAAGCGTTTGGCGCAAGGAGAACCTGTTTCCGGCCGTTTTAAGCGTCGTAAAAAGCACGGTCAGATTCTCTGGTTGGAAGCCAGTTATAACCCGGTATTCGATGAGCAAAATCGATTGAGTAAGTTTATTAAGTTTGCGACTGATATAACGCAAAAGGTTGAAGCCGAATTAGATGCTAAAGCCCAGATTGAAGCCATTCGGAAAGTGATGGCCGTGATCGAATTTGATCCTAGGGGTTATATTCTTGATGCGAATGAAATGTTCATACAAACGATGGGCTATTCTTTAGATGAGATTAAAGGGCAGCATCATAAAATGTTTGCGGATCCTAAATATGCTATGTCCGAAGAATATCAAAAATTTTGGCAGGGTTTAGGCCAAGGAGAAGCCTTTTCAGGGACTTTTCAGCGTTTTGATAAGAATGGGGGGGATGTTTGGCTGGAAGCGAGCTATAACCCGATTTTCAATGCTGTAGGTGAAGTTGTCAAAGTGATTAAATATGCAACTGATATCGGCTCAAATCCCAACACGCAGATGTTGGATCAAGTGATTTTGGATGCCAGCGAGGTTATAGAATCGGTTTCCAACGGACACTTAGACCAGAAAATGCAGCCTCATAAGCGTAGTTGCGCGACGATGTACGACAAAAATATTCAACTTTTGAGTCAGGGTATTAAAACCATGTGCCACAAGTTAAGTGGCGTGATTCAAAATGTTGACCTCTCCGCAGGTCAGTTTAAGGATGCATCGAGGAGTATTGCAGATCACTCGGAAAGTTTGAGCAAGTTGGTGCAGGAAAGTACTTCACGTCTTCAACAGACCTCCGAGTTGATGAAGCAGACAAATCAACGCATAGAGAAGAATTCTGAAGATGCTTCGGATGCCGCTAAAATTGCCGGGCAGGTTGAAATGCAGAGTAACCAGGGTGTTCAGGTAATGAATAATACGGTGCATGCAATGCAGGCGATTCAAGAATCCAGCCATAAAATTTCGGAGATTGTTTCTTTGATAGATGGCATTGCCTTTCAAACCAATTTATTGGCCTTGAATGCCGCAGTAGAGGCTGCCAGGGCAGGGGAGCACGGGCGCGGTTTTGCGGTTGTTGCCGGTGAAGTTCGTGCTTTATCGCAAAAGTCAGCTCAAGCGGCCAAGGATATTAAAAATCTGATTGAAGAAACCGTTTTAAGAGTTAACGAGGGCAGCACCCTGGCTGATGAGTCCGGATCGATGCTGAATCAGATTAACTCATCCATTCAATCCGTGAGTGACAAGATTCAACAAATCGCCCGTAACTCGGTTTCGCAGGCGCAGGAAACTTCCCAGGCTTACCATGACTTGGCCGAAGTCGAACATCTCATGCAGCAAAACGCCGGTTTAGCTCGGGAAAGCACCGAGTCTGCACAGGCAATGGCGAAAAAAGCGGACGAGTTGAAAATAGAAATGGCTTACTTTGAGTATTAGAAATTAAAATGCTAAGGCAATAAAAAAGCCGGAATTCAACTTAATGAATTCCGGCTTTTTGGAATTTGGTAGCGGGGGCAGGATTTGAACCTACGACCTTCGGGTTATGAGCCCGACGAGCTACCAAGCTGCTCCACCCCGCGTCAATTTGTAGTGTCGAACTGGTTGCTCTTGGTAAGCACCGTTGCTGTTCGATGGGGCGTATTATAGGGGTTGGTAAAAATAATGCAACCCTATTTGGTGCTTTTTTTGCTATAGCTGAAAAATTTGTGTTTAGATTTATCCGGAAGGCCTTTTAAATAAAGGTCTCGCTGTCATCAAACCGCTTGTGGCGGCGTGGTAAAATAGCATTTTTCAGTTCAAAAATTTCGATGTTAAAGCAATCCAGAGATTCTGAAGTTTATATGTTGGTGGTCGAGTTGGGGAGTATTACCAAAGCGGCAGATCAACTCGGCATGTCCAAAGCGAATGTCAGTCGGGTGTTGTCTCGTATGGAGCGCATGTGGGGCGCGGACTTACTGATTCGCAGTACCCGAAGTACTCACGTCACCGAAGCCGGTCGTCTGGTCTACAACCATTGTGTCGATTGGTTGAACTCCATCCAGAGTGTGCGGGAAGAGGTGGATACGCTTCAAGGTGTCGCTTCCGGTGAAATTCGCATCGCAGCTTCCAGCCTTTTCAGTAACCTCTATCTGGTTGAGCCGATTGAGCGTTTTCTCCAGCTCTATCCGAAAGTCCGCATCGCTTTAATTATGGACGGTAAGCATGAATTTTTGGTGGAAGGGGGCTATGACCTGGCATTTCGTTTCGGTCCATTGGAAGATTCTACCTTGCGCTCGCGAGTTTTAAGAACGACCGAACTGGGCGTTTATGCATCGCCGTCCTATCTAAAAAACCATGGAACACCGGAAAAAGTCGCCGATTTAAAGGAACATAGCTGCCTGGTTTACACTGCGATGTCGCAGCCTTATAACTGGGGGAGTCTGTTGGACACGGTCGAAAACTTGCGGGTGAACGGCAATTTTGAAAGCAACAGTGAAGAGATCTTGGTGCAGATGGCTTGCCGAGGGAAAGGTCTGCTGTTTTTTCCAAAAGTGTTAGTGCAGAAGGAGTTGGATGATAAGCGTCTGGTGCGAGTCCTTCCTGATGTTTCCACACCGTTTGCGGTCAATATCGTTTATCCGTTTCACAAAGAATTGCCTTATCGTATTCGTTTGTTTATCGATTACATGCGTTCGCATAGTTCGGTGTAACTCGCGTTTCAACAATGATTTTTGGTAGGTAAAGTTCTCTTTTCGCGATCAGATTAAAAAATTATTTGATCCAGTGTAATAAAAAATACGTATCTTATTTAATTGCTTTTAATGCTATTTTAATTAGCCAACCTTTTAAAAAGGCAAATTTTGTAGACTATTTCCCAGCAAGATTGTCAGGGTCACTATTTGATTGGAGATAAGTGGTCTAAGCAGTATCTGTTTTATGATGGTTTGTCGGCAAGTTAAGTTAACATCGCTCGCCGAAAATACAGAACCTTTTCATTAAAAATAAATAAAACCTCAATAACTTTGGGCTTGGTAAAGCGTTATGCTGTGCCGAAACGGTGTTTTATATCTTTACGATTAGGTGGATGAAGATGCTTAAAATCAGTCATATCGATCATTTGGTTCTGACCGTAAAATCGATTCCTAAAACCGTTGAGTTTTATCATTCGGTGATGGGGTTTGAAGTGATTACTTACAACAAAGGCAGAATTGCCTTGAAGTTCGGCAACCAGAAAATCAACTTGCACGCTTTAGGAAAAGAGATTGAACCGAAAGCCTGTACGCCTTGTCCAGGAGCAGCCGATTTGTGTTTTTTCACACAGACGGAAATGGACACCATTTTGATGCATCTGGATAGGCATGGCGTTCGAGTTGAATTGGGGCCTGTGCAAAGAACTGGCGCTTCAGGGCCAATCTGTTCCGTTTATGTTCGCGATCCGGATCATAATTTAGTCGAGATCGCTAATGACCTTCCACCCACCTGATTCTATTCACTTACAAAGTTCTTCTTGATTATTTGTCGGTAATCTTCATTGATCGACAATATTCCTGCATCGGTCAGTCGCGACAGAGCAATTTCCGCTGTATTCAAATAACGCAAAATGTGTTCCGCTAATTCCAGCGTCGAGGCGGAAGGTTTTAGGCGATACAGATGAAGTAGAAAGCGCACGGCGCGAATGTTCTGATCCAGCTGTGGCAAGGGCGTAATAGGTGTACCGTTGTCAACCGCGCTTACTAAACCGCCTTGCGGATGACGGAAATATCGCTGAATAAACTCCTCTGCCATCTGGGCCTTTTTGAGCGTAGCTGGTTTTTGTTCGATCTGATAAAGATGCAACCAGGCGATTCCCATATTCAATGTGTCGGCCAGATAGGGACCCGCATAATCAATCCGTCCGTGGCGATAGCCGCCGCGTCCCAGGCGTCGTGACTGTTCCACCCATCTAAGCGCCTGTTCGGCACGTTGCAAATACTGTTTCTGCCCGCTGGCATCGTATAAATGCAAGTAGGCATCGATCGCCAATCCGTTTTCAGCGCTATATTGATGCTTATCGATTTTTGGGATTCCCTGTTCCAAACGGGATGACAGATCGGATTGAAAGTATTCGTGCGCTTTGAGGCCCTGTTTTAAATCGGCATCCTGAGAAGTATAAAACCCTCCATTAGCATCGCTTAGAAAACGGTTCAGGTAGGAAGCGATTGATTGCGCTGCTTGAAGATATTCAGGATTATTCAGTTGTTTATAGGCGGTTGAGTAGACCAACATATAGTTGGCTTGTACCGCCATGATTTTTTCATAGTGTGGATGCTGCCAGTCGCCGTGTGTGGAGTACTGATAGGCGCCACCGAACACGGGATCGATTAATGCCAAAGCATTATTCAAGGTCAGAATCACTCGCTGTCGAGCCTTTGAATCGCCGTCGGAGGCAAGTTTTAGATCCCATAAAACCGCTTCCGGATCGATAAATTTCTGTGCCAGCTTTAGACTGCCGTATTTCGGATCGAAGCTTGAAAGGTGACGGCGCTGCAATTCTTTTTCTAGTTTGGGAACGATCTCAGCCGATTCCGCTAGCTTATTCGGGAAAGAAAGGGTGTTGTCATAAGTTTGCGGGTTACTCCGCATGTTTTTCAGCAACGTCAGGAAGCGTTCGGCCTGGATAAAACCGGCTTGTTTATGCAGTTCTTTTCCGTCGGGTGTCAAAATAATGGTTGCCGGCCAGCCCCAGTCCCGATAACGCTCTGCCAGATCGGGGCGTGCGTCGTGATCGACCTTCATGGCAACATAGTGCTCATTTAACTCCTCAATCACTTGCGGGTCGGCATAGGTTTTCTGGTCCATGACATGGCACCAGTGGCACCAGTTGGCTTTCAGATCGAGCAGGAGCAACTTGTTTTCCTGCTCGGCTTGTTCGAAGCTGGCCCGGTTGTAATCTTGCCAAGCGACTTGTGCCTGGGCTGGTGAAAACAGAAACAGGAGGCCGATGGTAAAAACGATCTTGCTTAGATTGCCGTATCGTTTTTCGGCAGTCATATAGTCTGATTTAAACAGCATGATTTCCTCCTTTCTCCTGTTCGGAAACACCGGGTCTATATCCGTACCGCGCTACCCAGGTAGATCGGTTTAGAGGTCGGTTGCCCTGTCGGTGAACCGCCCTTAGGCTCGACGGTTACGGCAAAGGTATGCGCTTTGCCGAGATGTGCTCTGATTTGCTCGGACAGACGCAGAGAGGTTTTACCGTTTTGTGGCAGAATCCCCATGGATTGCGGCGTTTTCAAATCCGATGCAATCATCCACAGTTCGTAATCCTGATTATTCTGCAGCGGATGGTCGCGTAGAATTTTGACGTTAAGCAAGCCGCTATCCGTAAATTGCAGCAACCAGCCGTCTTGCTGTTGGCTGTCTTGAACCAAAGCCAGCATCTGCGGCTGGGTAACGCCCGGCGTTTGCCAGATATAGGTGAGTAAAGAGACGCTAAACAGCGAGGCGGCCATCGCCCATGTATAAGCAAAGCGGCGATTGCGGCGGTTACGTAATTCGGCAGGCGTGAGTTGTTCGTTATAGCGCTGGCGGAATAGGCGTTTTTCTAATTGATTCCATACTCGATGGGAAGGCTGGGTATCCTCAACGGATAGAGCCAGCAGATTCCATTTTGCCTGGGTTGCATCCAGTCTATGGGCTAATTGCGGGAATTGAATGAGCAGTCTGCGGAAGCGTTTTTGCGCTGTCGTGCCCATCAAGCCCATGACATAATCGTTGCAGAGGGCTTGTTGTAATTGCGGCTCTTGGTAATTCATTTTTGCATACACTCCCTGACGCTTTGCATGGCGCGGCGAATCCATGATTTCACCGTGCCTAAAGGGCGTTGAAGTTTTTCAACCATTTCCGAATGGGAAAAACCGTAGTAATAAGCCATGAGTAAACTTTTTCGTTGTTCTTTCTGCAGCTGCTGCAGACATTCTTGCAGCAGGCGCAGTTCAAAAGGATCCAGCGAATTCCAATCTTCAACGACAGAGTCATTGATGTCGGGTGTTTGCAGCGGATCTGTTTCCACGGCTCTAATCTTGTTTTGATGACGGCTTTCTCTCCGCAAAATATCCAGACAGCGGTTGCGCAGAATGGTAACCATCCAGGCAAAGGGGTGTCCCTTGTCTGCAACATAATCGGATGCCTTGTACCAGATATGCACAAACGTTTCCTGTAAAGCTTCCTCGGCCAAACCTCTTTCCTTTAACAGATAGAGTGCGGAAGTGAGTAGTTTTGGCGAAGCCAGATCGTATAGCTCTTTGAAAGCCTCTTGGCGACCTTCGGCACAGGCGGATAAAAGTCGAATTAACGGCTCTTCTTCAAGCATTTGTTGCTTCTCCATTTAGCGTATTTGCCTATGCATTATAGGTCGTTTTTCAAGCATTCCCCGAATATCACCGTTTTACTTCGCAAACATTCGGCGAACGCCTGTCGGAACAGGCAAGAAGCCGGCTTCCCGCCGCATTGGAGGCGGAAAACCGGTTGGATTTATTTACTGGCACCACATTTGGCAGCACCGCATTTGCTTTCTGCCGGTTTACTTGAACCACATTTAGCTGCACCGCATTTGCTCTCTTCGGTTTTGCTGGCACCGCATTTAGCCGCACCGCATTTCCCTTCCTCAGGTGTGTCGGACATGGCAACTTGTCCGTGATTCATCATTTGAAATCCGAACGGGTTACCGGTTTGAGCCTGAGCGGAAAAGCTGCCCAGCATTAAAAGTGAAGAAATGGCCAAAATAGTCATTGAACGATTCATGCTTTTCATAAGTTGTCTCCCAATAGGTTTTAAACATCGGACCGGCCGGGTTAATAAAAATGTGCTGTTTCAGCCGGTCTCATTAACCTTTACGCTACGTAAAAGAAAATGGATGCATTAAAAGAGAAATTATTTTGTCTATTTTTGTTTCACGGCATCGTTGAGAAATTTTGTTGATGCAATCGGAGTGTCATAAAAGCGTAATAAAGCTGTTATTTTTCTGTTAACTACCGTTTTTAGAATATAGGCGTTATTTGATATCCATACTCCGGTCGCTGTGATCGGGAGTTTTAAGGAAAGAAAGGAATTTAACCTATGCGTTCATTATTTACTTTAGGCGCGCTTGCTGGCGCGATCGCACTAGCTGGGTGCCAAACTCAACCGGTTCAGCAGTCTACTGAGGCTCAAGCGGCTAAAGTCGAAACCACTGCTCAAGTTGCGGTAGATCCAAGCAAGCCTGAAATTTCCGCTCCAACTTTCACCGATCCAGCGCCAAAACAAGCTCCAGTGGCTGAAAAAGGAACTGATCTTTTTGAAGTGCATCACGAAGGTCGTATCTACTTCTTCTACGATTTTCCAACCTACCAATCTTTCCTGGATGTAGGTGAAACGGCTTTCCGTTTGACGCGTATTGCTGCCGGTCCTAAAGGTGAAACGGTGGTGTTCGGTCTGACAAAAGAAGACAAGAAAAAAGGTGCTG
Source organism: Thiomicrorhabdus heinhorstiae (assembly GCF_013391765.2). GTDB lineage: Bacteria > Pseudomonadota > Gammaproteobacteria > Thiomicrospirales > Thiomicrospiraceae > Thiomicrorhabdus > Thiomicrorhabdus heinhorstiae. The sequence goes on from NZ_JACBGI020000035.1 coordinate 8,112, forward strand.
AAACCCCGGCAGCTTTGATCATCGACGGTAAAGCGGAAGCTAAAACGCCTTTCTACGGCGAAATCATGAAGCACGGACGCATCTACGTGTTCGACAGCAAAAAAGACATGGACTTCGTACGTGAAGTGGGCGAGCCTTCCTATATGTACACTGAAATCGGTTCTGGCCCGAACGGTGAGACGGTTGTGTATGTTTTGAACAAAAACAATAAAAAGAAAAAGCCGGTTGCTTTGATTGAATCCTTTGAAAAGCTTCACCCTAAAAAAGTTCAGCCGGTTGCTGAAGTTGTCGAAAAAGGCACCGATCTTTTTGAAGTGCATCACGAAGGTCGTATCTACTTCTTCTACGATTTTCCAACCTATCAATCATTCATGGATGTAGGTGAAACGGCTTTCCGTTTGACGCGTATTGCTGCCGGTCCTAAAGGCGAAACGGTGGTGTTCGGTCTGACAAAAGAAGACAAGAAAAAAGGTGCTGAAACCCCGGCAGCTTTGATCATCGACGGTAAAGCGGAAGCTAAAACGCCTTTCTACGGCGAAATCATGAAGCACGGACGCATCTACGTGTTCGACAGCAAAAAAGACATGGACTTCGTACGTGAAGTGGGTGAGCCTTCCTATATGTACACTGAAATCGGTGCCGGTCCAAACGGTGAAACTCTGGTGTTTGTTTTGAATAAAGACAACAAAAAGAAAAAGCCGGTTGCTTTGATCGAAGCATTTAACAAAATGCATGCAAAATAAGAAATAGAAATCTTCGTTTGAGATTTGAAACCCGCTTTTAGCGGGTTTTTTTGTGTCTGGCGATAAGAGAAATCAGTGCAAAGGGCTCTTGAGAATCTCTTCCCTGTCGCCCCATAAAAATTTATTTATGTGCAATGAAAGGCGGTAGCTGGCGTTCGATGGTCTTGAATTCAAGCGGTTGAATCTGCGGTAAACCATTCAGGAATTGCGGTGTTCTTTCTCCCTGAATCAGCGGGCGGATGTAGTCCAAGGCCGCGTCTGTGACGCACAGGCTATTGTCACAGATAAATTCTTCCGGAACCTGGTATTCCAGATTAGCGACTTCTTGCAGATCCACACTTTTGAACTGCCAGCTTAATGGTTCGTCAGAGATTTTTTCCACAACCGGCAGGGTTCCGTGCTCGCCGTTGACGGCGGCTTCTACCGAAGCTTTACCGGCATCATATGCCATTTGCCAATCGGTTTGCGAAACCATATGGCTGGCCGATCTTTGCAGGTAATCGGGAATGGCACAGTGAGTTTTACAGCCGATCTCGGTCGAGACCATATGCGCCAGTGTTTGGGCGACGCCGCCTAATTGGGTATAGTCCTGCTCGGTGGTGTGTTCGATGCCGGTAATAGTCACATAGCTACCATCAGGATTAACTAAACCTTCGGATACCGAACAGACGCAGTAGCCGTGGGTTTCGATCAGCTCTTTCACACGGTTTAAAAATGCTTCCTGGCGGAAAGGGCGTTCGGCCGGCAGCACAATTAAAGGTGCATCCGGGATGATGTCCTTCACCAGTCCGGGTGCCAGGCTGAGCCAGCCGACATTACGCCCCATGGCTTCCATGACGAAGAATTTGGTTGAGGTTTCATGCATCGACAAAATATCCAGTGTTGCTTCGATAAAACTGGTAGCCAGATATTTTGCGGCACTTCCGAAGCCGGGGCTGCAGTGTGACAAGGCCAGATCGTTATCAATGGTTTTGGCGACACCGATGCAGGTGACCGGGTGGCCGTGCTCGCGGCAGTAATCGGAGACTTTTTGAGCGGTTACCATCGAGCCGTTGCCCCCGTTATAAAAGAAGTAGCCGATTTCGTAGGTGATAAACACTTCCAGTACGCGGCGGTATTGTCCAGGGTTGTGGTCCAGAGGGTCCAAGTCGAAACGGCAAGCCTGGAAAGCGGCGCCCGGCTGGTATTTAAGGCGTTCGATCTGTTCTTGAGGGACATCGTCCAAGTCGATAAGGTCTTCTTCCAGCACGCCTTTAATACCGTTGACTGCGGCGTAGGCTTTGCCAAAGACTTCCGGATGGGATTTGACGGTTTCAATTACACCGGCCGCACTGGCATTAATAACTGCGGTTACACCGCCGGCCTGAGCATATAGGACGTTTTTCGCTTGCTCTTTCACAACGTTTCCTTAGAGGGTTATCAAGGTGTCGATACACCTTAAACTGAAGATTTAATCTGATGAGGTTGATCGAATTTTACCGATCGTATTTGACAAGCAGATGATTGTTTTCTAATTGTAGGCTCGCTTGACCGAGCAGTATCTGCTGTATTGTTTCTCCGAACAGGCACTGGCGCCATCCGTTCCAGACAGGCGTTTGCGGAGTTTGAATTAATTGTACCAATTCTGAACGCTGAAAAAGACTTGATTGATGCAACTTATATTCCAACGCAATTTGTTGCGTATAAGCGAGGCAGAGTTGCAGAGCGACTTCCTGCTGTGCATCGGCTTTTAGCGGTTTGGGTGTCTTCTCGGGCCAGCTCTCCGATGATTGCGCAAAGACCTCGTCGATCAGTTCAATCCATTCCGAACCGAACTCTTTGACGGACGAAGCTTTAATATTCGGTACTTTGTACAAAGCCTGAACGGTTTTGGGAGGGCGTTTGGCAATGCTAAGCAAGGCGTCGTCACTCAGTGTCCATTTTTTCGGACGGTTGTGCTCAATAGCGTAAATTTCCCGCCATTCGGCCAAAATACGGGCGATTGCTAGTTGTTTCGGACTGAATCCTTTGGTGCCTTTCAGCTTCAGCCAGGCATTATGCGGTTCGACTTGGTACAACGCTTTGTTCAGCAGTTTCAAGCACTCTTCCCTGACTGCGACGAATTCTTTCTCAGTCAAATTTTGCAGGCAGTGCTGATACAGAGGACCGAGGTAGCGGACGTCGTCGAGGGCGTATTCGATTTGCGCATCACTTAATGGACGGGCATGCCAGTCGGTGCGGGTTTCGCTTTTGGATATTTGGATATTCAGCAAGCCTTCCAATAATCTGGCGTAACCGGCAATTTCTCCCTGCTTGAGAAAGATAGCCGCAATCTGGGTGTCGAACATCGGCTCGGGCAGGCAGCCGAAACGTTGGAACAGCACTTCCAAATCCTGACGGGCACTGTGAAATATTTTCAGAATGTGTTCTGCCTGCCAGATACGATTCAAAACGTCCATGCTGGCGTCTTTTTCGTCCTCTTGAATCGCGAGAGGGTCGATTAAGACGGCTTTTCCCTGATTGTCCTCAATCTGAATCAGACTTAGTTGCGGATAATAGGTATCGACGCGGACAAATTCGGTGTCGACGGCGATCCACTCTATTTGCGGATCGTGCAGGAGCAAATCGCAATAGGTTTGCAATTCTTGAGGGGTTCGGATGTATTGATATGCGCTGGCTGTCATAGCGCAAAGTTTAGCGTCAGGTGGAAGAGGATGCAATAAAGACGCTAAGATTTGACCCTTGCAACCAAAAGTTACAAGGGTCGAGTGAGTAGGAGGATTACTCGGCGCTGAAGCTATGCACGTTGATTTCGTAGAAAGTGGTGCTGCCGCTGACTTCGCTTCCGACGATCAGCATCGCTTTACCGTTAGGACTGTCTTCCGCAGAAACGAATTTGAATCCTTCAGGCCCCAGGTCTCCAGCATCAACGGTGTATTCTTTGATTCCGTCGTTGTTAGAGTCGGTATTGTCGTCAGGGTTAACGGTCAAATCACGGTTGTTAACGTATTGTACAAATTCAGGGCTGAATGGATTGGATACATCGTAAACCATGATTCCGCCCATACGCTCCAAACCGATAAAGGCGTAGGTGTGACCGTTGATTTTTCCGACAGTCAAAGCTTCGGGTTCTGGACCTTTGTTGTCAGAGCGGTCATCGCCTGCGTTTTCCGCATTGTCGTTGTTGAAGTCTTCTGCGTATTTTTTAGCGGTAAGCGTTTCAAAAGCACTGCCGGAATCGAAGACCTGTTCACCGGTTTCTGCATTGTAGATTGAGAAAGAGCGACCGCCGTAGGCGTAAAGTTTGCTAAATTCGGTACCGCCGTTTTTCGCTACGGTCGTGTGGTAAGAGAATTTCAAGCGGTATAGCTCGTTGTCTTCTCCGAAACCGCCGTTGGTCGCGGCAAATGGATTGCCTTCCTGATCAACCAGAGTCACATTGTCGTTGTCGTAGTAATCTTTGGCAGAGAAAGCGTCGATACAGTTATCGGATGCATCGAAATAGTAGCCGGAAGCTTCACAAGAAGCCTGGTCGGTAACATTGTCCAGCCAGTCCTGGCGATCGTCGCCTTCGTTTGCTGTCAATAAATAAGTTTGACCGTTGAATGTCATAGAGGCGATGGTGTCAGGCATATACATACCCATAACCGGCCAGTTTTTAATGTTGACGCCGTCTTTCTGGCTGATATCCAGTTCGTTACCTGGAATAGAGTGGTCTTTGAAACCAAGGCCGATAATACGCTCGACAGTTTTGTTTGCCAGATCGATCACTGCGACAGCGTTATTTTCCTGTAGTGTAACGAAAGCGGTTTGGCTGTCTTCGCTGATGGTGATGTATTCCGGTTCGAAGCTTTGTGCGACAGTAGCGTTATAGCCGTCGATGACCATTTTGGCTTCTGGCAGTTCCGCATTGCGGCTGTTGCCGACATTGAAATCGGTAAAACCGACTTGTGTCAGATTTGTTGCCAGATTGCTGCCGTCCCAGGTTACATCGATTACTGAAACCTGGCCTTCAGGGTCAACGGAATAATCATCGTTTGGTTCGCCTTCAATCGCCGCAACAACCTGGTTACCGTCAGGAGTAAAGGTCAGCATGTCCGGAAGCGCTCCGACTTGCACGGAAGCCAGATAGCTCAGGTCTTCAATCTTATAGAATGCAATCCAGCCATTGTCGGTCTTTTCATCCGCTTCAATCGCGACCGCCATCAAGCCGTTGTGAACGGTAACGCTGTTTGCCGCTCCAACGTCACCGGCATCGGCGACGTCACCGGCAGTTTGCATGTCGGCGGCGATATCTAGTGACTCGACCAGAGTAGGGCTTGTTGGGTCTTGAGTGTTTAGTACGTCGACTTTTCCTGAGTTGGCGTTAACAACGAATGTTTGCTGAGTTTCTTTATCGAAAGTGACGATTTCCGCTGCACTTTCATCGAAGATACCGCTCAAATAACGCCCTTGCTGATCCAGAGTAATGCTTTGTGCTACCGCATCGGTGCCGTTTGTTCCATCAGCGCCATCCGTGCCTTCAAGATCACAACCTGTCAGCGCCATACCACCGATCAGAGCACTCATCGCCAATGCTAATTTGTTTAATTTCATAACCTTATCCTTGTTCGGGTGAAAATAAATTCATTCGATGGTAAAGGGTGTTTGTGACAGGGAAATGACGTAAAGATGGCGGTTTAATGACAGGTATTATTTATGCGTCTCCGAGAACGAATTTACCGCTTAACTCTCTTTTAAATAAGGTTTGGCGCAATTTACAGACGCTTGACGTAGAATAAGCGGTTACGAAACTTTTACGTAAAACCGGGTGGCTTAATGAAAATTCATATTTTGGGGATTGCGGGAACCTTTATGGGCGGGATCGCTCAGCTGGCTAAAGCGATGGGAATCGAGGTCAGCGGTTCGGATAAACAGATTTATCCGCCTATGAGTACACAGCTTGAGCAGGCAGGAATTGCGGTCGGCGCCGATGATGATTGCGAGTTTCTGAAAGTCGAGCCGGACTGCGTGGTGATCGGCAACGCTAAAAGTCGCGGACATGCGGCGGTTGAGGCGACCCTTAATGCCCAGCAGGATTATCGTTCCGGACCGCAATGGCTGGCAGAGAATATTTTAAAAGACCGTTGGGTGGTGGCAGTGGCCGGTACTCACGGCAAAACCTCGACCGCTTCGATGGTCGCGTGGATTTTGGAAGATGCCGGTTTGAATCCGGGGTTTCTGATCGGTGGTGTACCGGAAAATTTCGGGGTTTCCGCTCGTTTGGGTGAGGCGCCTTTCTTTGTGGTGGAAGCCGACGAATACGATACCGCATTTTTCGATAAGCGCTCCAAATTCGTTCATTACCGCCCACGCACCTGTATTTTGAATAATCTCGAATTCGACCACGCGGATATATTCGATTCGCTGGCGGATATTCAAAAACAGTTCCACCATCTGGTCAGAACCATTCCGGGTAACGGTTTGATTGTGATGCCGAAAGACGATTCGGCGCTGGATGAGGTTATTGAACAAGGTTGCTGGACGCCGGTAGAACGCCAGGGGGCCGGAGCGGAATGGAGTTTCCGTTTGTATCAGGATGATGGCAGCGAGTTTGAAGTATTGTACAAAGGCAGCTGCATGGGAAGAGTTGTCTGGCCTTTAAACGGTCTGCACAATGTGCGTAATGCCTTAAGTGCGATTGCAGCGGCGGTGCATTGCGGAGTGCCTTCCAGAATTGCAGTGGAAGCTTTAAGTCGTTTTAAAGGCATCCGCCGCCGGATGACACTGATCGGCGAAGCGCAGGGCATCAAAATTTACGATGATTTTGCACACCACCCGACCGCGATTACCACCACGCTTAATGGCGCCAAAGCGAAAATGCGTGCCGAAGGGGATGCCGGCAGATTGATTGCGGTCTTTGAACCGCGCTCCAACACCATGCGTATGGGGGTGCATAGCCAGACGCTGCCGGCGGCTTTCGATGAGGCCGATGCGGTGTTTGCCTTTATTGATCCGGCGTGGAACTGGCAACTGGATGAAAACGCCTTTGCTGCACCTTTGACGGTTGCCAATGACTATGACAGTTTGCTGGAACAGCTGAAAAATGCCAGTCAGCCAGGAGATAGGGTGGTGATTATGAGTAACGGCGCTTTCGGCGGTATTCATCATCGATTGTTGCAGGCCTTACAAGGATAGATATGTGGGCTCTGCTTGAAGTCGGCTTGCTGCTCGTAATTGCACTGCTGATCTGGTGGTGGATTCGGCCAAAAAGTTAATTTGTCCGCTTCGCTTAATAGACTAAAGCTCTTCCAGCTTGAATTCTTCCGCTTGCAACGGTCTTTGCGGGCGAAAGTGTTTTTGCAACGCCTGACTCCAGATGCGGGCGTCTTCCGGCAAACCATTGTTTAGGTAGTCTCTAACCTGTCGCAGTATGGCATTCTGAAACGAGTCGCTGGGGCGGGCATCGCCTTCGAGGTTGTCTGCACTGAAGTGAAACTGAAAATTCGCCGAACGGGAAAAAATCCATTCCAAAGCCTGGGGTTTTACCTCAACTTTCTCAAACTCCGCCTGTCTTTCCTCCGAACGTCCGTCAGGTTCATACCAGTACCCGAAATCTTCCAGTAAACGCCGTTGCGGTCCGGCTACGCACCAGTGGGCAATTTCGTGCAATGCACTGGCGAAAAAGCCGTGGGCGAAGACGATTCGATGATAATCACATTCGCCATCGGCCGGGCGATAGATCGGTTCCGGTTCGCAGCAGACCAGCTTTGTATTGCGGGTTTCAAGAAAAGTATTATTGAAGAGGTCGATTAATTCGTCTATAGAGTGGATGGTATTCGACATAGCTCAGTTGTTAGTAATTCTTTTGAAAGGGAATTGTAGTAGATTTATCGGCTTTCGTTTTGGTATTTCAAGCAAAATGGAACGAAGATAGCCTACTTCGGGCTGATCTGCCATGGGGCTGTACAGATATACCAATAGGGTCATATATGGCCCTATTGATTCTAGCCTCCCAATCGTCTGACCCAATATTAAGTTTGATTGGTTCTGTGGCGGGAATGTATTTGATGGGACCAGCTGGCGCGGAGTTCTTTGGGCAAAGTTATTTGCTTGGCTCAGAAGCGTTTAATATTTGGGCAGCAGGATTTGTCAGTTCGGGAATTCAAACAGGTTCTTTGAGAGGGGCATTTATTGGAGGTCTGTCATCTGCGTTAACTTTTGGAATTGGACATGGTGGTGAAGGTGGAGGGGCTTTATTCAGTGCTAATTGGCTAGGTAAAGCTGCAATGCATGGGGTTGCTCAAGGTGCAATTGCTTCTCTGAGAGGAGGTGAATTTAAGACGGGATTAACAACAGCGGTTATTAGTTCGATCACAGGCGGGATAACTCGTGGTTTACTAAAAGGTGAATCTGGAATTTCAGCTCTAGCGATAACGGTAACTATGGGAGGTTTAACATCTCAAGCAACGGGAGGAAGTTTCCAAAATGGTGCGATTACGGCGGCGACAATTTATTTGTTTAACGAAGCTCTTGAAGAGTCACAAATCAGAAGAGAACGTCTAGAAATTTGGAAATCTTTGTCCCCAGGTGAAAAAACTGAAATTTTAGAGGAAATAAGCAAGACTGCATCAAAATATCTTCAAGCATTAAAAGGAGTGAATGACCATCAGTTGGCTGCTTATGTAGACGTGTATATTCTGGATGCTCCAAATGTCAGATTCAAATGGCAATCTGATTTAGAATCTATTTTGCAGACAACATTTACATCTAAACTCATCGGTAACATCTTGACGGGGGGATCGAAATTCATCCATGCTCATGCTCTCACCAGAGCATCAAAAGTTTACCAAATGGCTGTGGAGGGAATAGATACGATGGTTAATGGTTCAAGTTCTAGTTATGGTGGAATTGGTACTGTTACTTGTAATAAAGATGGTTGTAAGCCGAAAATTAGTTTATTTAGAATGTAAGGGATGTTATGAAAAAATGTCTATCGCTGCTAATGTTGCCTCTGTTTCTTGTAGCGTGTGAAGGCCAGAAACAGCAATTAAGCTATGCAAAATCTTTTGAGAAACATGCTATGTTTGTTTTAGAGAAACGGGGTGAAGTTAGTAGTCGATGTTATATAGATTTCCCTTACAAACTACCTCTTCCTCCTAATGCGGTTTTGCCGCAAATCTGTTCAGAGTTTTATAGAAATGTTGAGTATATTAGGGAATTACAGCAAGAAGACAGAAGCTCATTTCTTGAGGATATGAATAGAATATTAGATTTAAACGAGGAAGCGTTTAAAGACCGCATAACCCCCCTGTTCTATCTTTATAACAATGACCAACTTACAATTGATTATATTACTTCAGGATATGTTGATCATAGAAAATTGTATGATGATCACGGTTTTAATTTTTTAGCCTATTACGTTTCCGTTTGCAGAGAAAAAATTGTCCTTGAACTTATGAAGTATCCTGAAATTTATGCGAATAATCCCTTCTGGAAAAAAGAAAAAACTTCGCCACTTGAAATTTATGAAGATCGTTGTAAATGGGATTATTAAAAATTTTCGTTTATTGATGTGTAAATTAAGGTGTCAGAGTAAAATTAAATTGTTAATCTTGGTGAATTCAAATTCTAAGTGCAACAGTCTTCGTTTTAAAAAGGACTTCATAAGGCGTTCTGTAATCTAGACATTTTCTAGGTCGATGATTTAATTTTGTAACGACTTGGTCAATTACCTTATCGTCAATCACATGAAAATTACACCCTTTGGGAAAATATCTTCTCAATAATCCATTCGTGTTTTCATTTACACCTCGCTGCCAAGGGGAGTATGGATCGGCAAAATAAACTTTGCTGTTCGTTTCTTTTTCCAAAGTTTTAAACTCTGCAAATTCCCGACCATTATCTACCGTGATTGTTTTAATAAGGTTATCTGAAATGGGCTTAAATGCTTGGCAACTGGTTTGCATAAAGGTGGCTGAATAGCCATCTTTGACTTTACCGGCTACCAAGTAGCGACTTTTGCGTTCGACGTAAGTGGCTAATCCGCCTTTGCTTTTTCCTCCTTCCATAGTATCGCCTTCCCAGTCGCCAAAACGGCGTTTTTGGCTTACTATTTTCGGTCGCTCATGGATGGAGATACGATCTTTAAACTGACATTTAAGTTGGCTTCGGCGTTGCTTTCGTCGGTATTTATGTTTTCGAACTAAGTAGCGGTGTAGCCCTCCACCCTGAAGGCTGTCACGAATGATCCATTGGTAGATGGTTTCTGGACTTACTCGCATTTTTAGGCTTCTAAAATCACGTCTTAATCGATTAGAAATAATCTCTGGTGACAAGCCTTCTTTTAGCCAAAGGCTAACGCCCTTAAATAAAACATCGTGGTTACGTCGCTTAGCATGCCTTGGTTTTGCTTTACGCTTATCGGCACATTGTTGTGCCCAGTCATGCCAGTATGGACTGAGTATTCCTTTATTGCGACGTACTTCGCGACTTATTGTGCTCGGTGATCGATTGAGTCGGCTTGCTATTTGTCTAATCGAGTACTTAGCCATGTGCATATGGGCTATGCAATAACGCTCATGTGGGGTTAAATGTATATAAGTCATTTAGGGTCTCTGTCATTTTTGTTTGTGGTAAAACTAAATTAACAGAATTGCCTTAGATGGCTTTTTACTTTAAGTGTTGCGCTTTGAAATTGAACTCACCAAGGTCGTTATCGCTCGTGCCTAGTCGATGATGAAACCTATCTTTTTACCCTGTACCGTTATATCGAATTGAATCCAGTTCGTGCTGGCATGGTTGAGTCGCCAGATCAGTATGCTTGGTCAAGTTATCTAATTAATGCTTTAGGAAAAGCTTCCGAACTTTGTACACCTCATACGCTCTATTTAATGTTGGGGAATTCTAAAGCATCTCGGCAATCAAGTTATCGTGGGTTATTTCAAGAATTGCTTGAAGAACCATTACTTGATGAAATTCGACAGATGACGAATAAAAGCTTAGCGCTAGGCAGCGAGCGTTTTAAATCGCAAATTGAAAAGCTGACAAAGCGGCGTGTTCATCCAAAAGCCCGTGGTAGGCAAACAGGTTGGCGGAAAATAGAAATTTAATTTTACTCTGACACTTTTATTTCCTTTTATTTTAGGAACTATAATTGGTGCTCAATATAATAATAGAGGAGTTCCATTTGAAATCGAGTATTTTCACAATGATTAAATTGAAAAAAATATTT
>NZ_JACBGI020000036.1 GCF_013391765.2 Thiomicrorhabdus heinhorstiae
ATATATTACAGTTTTTGCTGTTTTTATATATATAGAGATTGCTCAATCTTTTCCATCGTTTCTTTCAATTAGTCAATAGGTTGGCTTATCCATAACATTGCACTTGAATTTATTTCAACTCCAAAAACAAGGAGCGCATTAATGGCTAATAAAACGTTTAACGCTGGTGTACAAGATTACCAGCTGACTTATTGGACTCCAGACTACACTCCACTGGATACAGACCTACTTGCTTGTTTCAAAGTTGTGCCGCAAGCGGGCGTACCACGTGAAGAAGCGGCGGCTGCCGTTGCAGCTGAATCATCAACTGGTACCTGGACAACGGTTTGGACTGACCTGTTGACCGACATGGAATTCTACAAAGGTCGCGCATACCGCATCGAAGACGTACCTGGTGACAAGAACGCATTCTATGCTTTCATCGCTTACCCGCTAGACCTTTTCGAAGAAGGTTCGGTTGTAAACGTCCTAACTTCATTGGTTGGTAACGTATTCGGATTTAAAGCGGTTCGTTCTCTTCGTCTAGAAGATCTACGTTTCCCAATGGCGTTCATCAAAACTTGTGGTGGGCCACCATCAGGGATCCAGGTTGAGCGTGACAAGCTTAACAAATACGGTCGTCCAATGTTGGGTTGTACCATCAAACCAAAACTAGGTCTTTCAGCCAAGAACTACGGTCGTGCGGTTTATGAGTGTCTTCGTGGTGGTCTTGATTTGACTAAAGATGACGAAAACATCAACTCACAACCATTCCAACGCTGGAGAGATCGTTTTGAATTCGTAGCGGAAGCGGTTGATAAAGCGACGATGGAAACCGGTGAGCGTAAAGGTCACTACCTGAACGTTACCGCTGGAACGGTTGAAGAAATGATGAAGCGTGCCGAGTTCGCTAAAGAACTGGGTCAGCCAATCATCATGCACGACTTCCTGACAGCAGGTTTCACTGCGAACACCACGCTTGCTAACTGGTGTCGTGAGAATGGAATGCTTCTGCACATTCACCGTGCGATGCACGCGGTAATCGACCGTAACCCACTACACGGTATCCATTTCCGCGTATTGGCCAAGTGTCTACGTCTGTCAGGTGGTGACCATCTGCATACAGGTACGGTTGTTGGTAAGTTGGAAGGTGACCGTGCGTCAACGCTAGGTTTCGTTGACCAACTACGTGAGTCATTCGTTCCTGAAGACCGTTCACGCGGTGTTTTCTTCGACCAGGATTGGGGCTCAATGCCAGGTGTTATGGCAGTTGCTTCCGGTGGTATCCACGTATGGCACATGCCGGCGCTAGTCAACATCTTCGGCGATGACTCGGTTCTTCAGTTCGGTGGTGGTACACAAGGTCACCCGGGCGGTAACGCAGCGGGTGCAGCGGCTAACCGTGTTGCTCTGGAAGCTTGTGTTAAAGCGCGTAACGAAGGTCGTGACCTGGAACGCGAAGGCGGAGACATTCTGCGTGATGCAGCTCGTCACAGCAAAGAATTGGCAGTCGCTCTGGAAACTTGGAAAGAGATCAAGTTTGAGTTCGACACCGTTGACAAATTGGATGTGGGCTAATAGCCACACCTTGTGAATCAATCCGAACAATTTAAGGAGATAGAGATGTCAATCCAAACTGATGATTACCGTACAAAATCGACGCTAGAAACTTTCGGTTTCCTACCTGAGTTTACGGCTGATGAAATTTACGACCAGATCGTATACATCATCAACCAGGGCTGGAACTGTTCAATCGAACACGAAGAACCCTCTAACACTTCAGCTCACTACTGGGGTATGTGGAAACTTCCGATGTTCGGCGAGCGCGATCCTAACGCCGTACTAGCTGAAATCGACCAATGTCGTTCAGCTTACCCGAATCACGTTATCCGTTTGATCGGTTACGACAACTACACTCAGTGCCAAGGGCATAACTTTGTCGTTTACCGTCCTCGCGGAATGTAATTTACGGCCTAAGCCATAAATTAACGAGTGATTTAAGAGTCAGAAAGACGAATAGGAGGCTTTAGCATGAGTACAAGCAATGCTCAAAGCGGTCGAGCTGCAGCGATTGCACGTCGTAAAGCTCAGGTACAAGGAAAAGATTCGCAAGCGGCAGCTGCTACGGCAGTGCCTCGTCGCAAACAACGTCCGGAACCTGTAGTGGAAACAGCAGTCGAGCCTGTTGCAACGACTTCTACTTATTCTGAACCGTCTCGTTCACGCCGTGGCGTAAATCCAGTAGCGGCTGCTGAAACAGCATCGGCTGCTGGCCGCAACGCGGCTAAAGCTCGCAGACAGCAACAGAAGAGTGGAAAGAGTGCAACATCCGCGAACAAGACTCAAGCTCAAAGAACAAGAGCAGAACGTAAACCGGTTGAGCCGATTGCAGAAGTTCGTCAAGAAAGAACGGAAGCTCCTGCACCGGCGCCTCGCAAAGAGCGCGCTAATAACGGCCGAGCGCAAGTGAAGCCGGAAGTCGCTCAGGTTCAGTCAGGCGGTCGTCTACAGTCAAAAGCGTATCGTCAGGCACAAGCGAAAGGCAAAGCGGGACAAGATGCATTTAAGTCAAAAGGCGGCAGCCAATCGGGTGCGAAAGCGAAATTGGCTAACCCGGATGCGTCAACTCGTGACATTGCCAAGCAGGTTCGTGCCGAAAGATGTACACGCGGTAAGACTTGTTCTACAGGTACGTCCCGTCCAACACGTCAGCAACGAAGCAGTCAAGCTGCTCCTTCTAAAGTAGAGGAGTCGCAGACCCTGAGTGGTCAGACAGTTTCGGGCACGATGGTAGGCCAGGGCGATAAGAAAATGACCGGCGCTGAAACCGGAGCTTGCCAATTGGTAAGCGGAACCGAGTATTTAGGTGCCGAAGAGTTTGCAGGTAGCTGCGCAACACAACCAAAGGCGCAGCCGGCGAAAGTGACGCAGACGCAAACCACTCGCGGTCAGATTGTCAGCGGTACAACCAAGGTTGGACGCGGTGAAAAAATGACCGGAAATGAGCCGGGAACCTGCTCCGCAGTAACCGGAACCGAGTACTTACCTGCAGATCAAGGTCAGATGTATTGCGGTGAAACGCCTGCAAAGGCCAAGGCAACCGGTTTTTCGGTCATGTCACAACCTTCGCAGACCGGCGGCAGCAAGATCACTGGCGGTGATAGTCGTAAGTCACAATCGACCACGATTAAGCCAAAGAACCCTGCGAAGGCACCACAAAAGGTGATGCCGTCGCAAACGGCTCAAGGTAACACCACGACAGGCACCCAGGTGGGGCGACTGGAAGCGGTAACCGGTATACAAAAAGGGGCTTGTAAATCTGTAACAGGAACAGGCTACCAGGGAATGGAAGAAGCTAAGGCGTGTAACGCTGAAATGCCGAAACCAGCCACTAAAGTGACGGCCTCTGCGACTACTCGCGGTCAGTCGATTACCGGTGACCGTAGTGGCGGCATCTCGAATATGACCGGTGCGGAAGCGGGTTCTTGTAAAGCGATTAGCGGAACGCCTTATGTTGGTTCTGAACAGATCGCCAGCTGTGCTCCGGCTCAGCGAAGCGAAATCAACCAGCGTCAACGTCAAGGCATTAACCCTGCAATCTCAGGTGTTCAACCTGGACCACAGGGGCTAACCGGTGCACAAAAAGGCGCATGCCAGCTGGTATCAGGCACTCACTACCAGGGCGGTGACCAAACTGCAATGGTATGTGATACCACCAATGCGGCGATTCCTGGTGAATCGGATTTTCCGCAGATGATGGGAACGCCTCAGATGCAGGCACAACCGCAAACGGCACCCATGCCGGCTGCTGAACCAGCAGTTGAGCAAGGTGCAAAAATAACCGGCGACGGTTGGGATAGAGGTAGCAAAGTCACAGGTACGGAAGGTCCTTGGGCGGCGCAACGTAACTCGTCGATTAGAGGAGCAAGAGGGCAGGCACCGATGGGTGCGAGCCAGTTCAAGCGCGCTAACAACGAGATCCCTATGAGCCCGATTACCGGCTCTTCAGGCAACACTGATACCGGGGCGAAAGTCACTTTATCAGGCGGCGCCAGAGCTTAAGAAGTTAACTGAATACTGGGTGTTTTGATGAGCCGTTTAAAAAAGAACCATCGTCAAAAGTCAATGTTTTGGAAGCCGATCGTTCCGCGATCAACCTGGCAGGCACAAAATCCGTCCGCTCACGGATTCGATGCCGACACGGTTGATAGTGGTTACCAAGGCGGAAAAGAGAGACATTCGTTCTCAACAATGATAACGGGAACCCATGCTTTAGTTGATGAAAGACAGAATCAACTGCTGCGCCAGTACGAAATGGATATTAAGTCACGCTTTGATGATATCGAAGCCGCCTTGAAAGACATTTTGCAACAGCAGGGACAGAACGGTTTTGTCGGTTGGGCCAACCAGCAGCTATTTGCAAAGTTGGGTGTGACCTTAACAGATCAGGATTGGCAGTCTGGATTGAATATGCAATCACAGAAAGGACTTCAGGCTCTGTATGCGAAGACCCTCTTTGCACAATTTTTAAGAATGTCGCAAGAGTTCTTTAACAACGATCCCTTAGCGGGAGAACGGATACAAGAAGCTGAGCAAATCTTTCGAGAAGCTGGGTTTCACGCAGTTGGCATAGCGCCATGTGCAGACGGACGTCTTGCGCATATCGTTAGCTACGTACTCAGACTGCCTTACGCGGCTGTAAGAAGAAAATCCCATGCGGGTTCACTCTTCGATATCAGCGAAAGCGTTCGAAACTGGGTATTTATTGAACATATGCGTTTTCGGGAAGGCAAGCCGAATTCGGCTGACGAACCGACGCGTTATTTAAAAATCGCGGTATATCACTATTCCAAAGCTGATCCAACTCATCAGGGTTGTGCGGCACACGGCAGTGATGACCAGAAAGCAGCGGAGGCTGCGCTAACAAAACTCAACGAATTTAGGCAAGCGATTGAAAACCGCTTCGGTTGCGGTTCGACGGTGCAAACCCTGTTACTGGGTTTGAATACCGACGACGACAGCATGAAGGTACATATTCCGGATGCGAATGGCGAGATCCGTTTACAGCGTTACGTTGAAACCGATCAGCTATACCAGGCAACGATGGATCTGTCAGCAATCGAAGCAAAAGCGCTGTTACGCAACGCGATCAACGGTTGCAACCAGCTCAAGGGCGCAAGCGCTCCTCAGCCGGAATTGACAACCCTGATCGGATGGCTGATCGGCAACAATTTTTCGCAGATTGCTTATGTCAATCAATACGAAAACGGTTGCTACAGCGATCTGGGCCACGCCGAACGCTTTATCGGCGTCGGCAACGGTTTTGAAGAAGTTCAGTTGCGTAACCTGAGCTATTACAGCTTCCTCGATACGGTCGAAGAAGGGGTAAACGATGTCGATGTCGGCATCAAGATTTTCAAGGGTTTGAATGTGAAGCGATTAGTGCCGATCCCGATCATTATCCGTTGCGATTACGACGGGCGGGTACCGGGGTCGAAAGATCGTGCCGAAGCGAAAGTCTTGCGTATTGAGAAGGCGCTGCACAATCGCTATCAGGAATTGGCAGCATCCGGTTTGTTGCACACTCTGCCGACTTTGCGCGACTTTACCGACAGCAAGCCGGCAGAGAGAGTAACCAGTGTAATGGATTCTACCCCAGGGCGTAGAACCGCATAGAAAGGAGGTAAAAAGTGAAAATTTATAAAGTCGATAAGACCCTCGTTTCAACGAACCGTATTGCGATGATGGAGCATAAACCTCTCCTCGTCGTACGGGAAAGAGATGGCGGTACTCCACAGGTAGCAGTCGATCCGGTGGGGTGCAAACCAGGCGATTGGGTGATCTGTTGCGGTAGTTCGGCGGCACGTGATGCAACCGGAGTAAAAGGTTATCCGAGTGACTTGACCATCGTTGGCATTATCGACAAATGGGAAGGGCCTCAGGATGCAGATACTGCAAGTTAAACAGCAGCTGGTTTTGACCAGCCGCCTGAACGACTTAGGTCATCTGCCTCTCAAAGCGCTGGTGACCGAATCGGGTGAAGTGTTTGTGGCGATGGACCCGATCGGAACCAAAACAGGTGACTGGGTTTTTACCATCGCCAATTCTGCCGCACGGGATGCTGCAGGCGATAAACGATTATTAACGGATTTAACGGTTGGCGGCATCATCGATGATTGGCAACCAGAACAGAAGTAAGTTTTAAAAAGTGAGCAACTCAAAGGAGAAAGTTATGAGTGATTACGGTATTGCACTAGGCATGATTGAAACGCGTGGTTTGGTTCCAGCGATCGAAGCGGCAGATGCGATGACTAAAGCAGCAGAAGTACGTCTTGTAAGCCGTGAGTTTGTAGGCGGTGGTTATGTAACCGTTATGGTTCGTGGCGAGACCGGTGCAGTAAACGCAGCAGTACGTGCCGGTGCAGACGCTTGCGAACGCGTTGGTGACGGTCTGGTTGCTGCGCACATCATTGCACGCCCTCACAAAGAAGTTGAGCCGGTTTTAACCATTGAACAAAAGTAATTTTTAATCGTTTCAGAGAGTTTTTAATCAACTCTGAAACGGCAAAAACCAATAGTTAATTTCCCTTGAAGGAGAAAAGAAAATGAGTACGGAATACGGTATTGCCCTAGGCATGATTGAAACACGTGGTTTGGTTCCAGCGATCGAAGCGGCAGATGCGATGACTAAAGCAGCAGAAGTACGTCTGGTTTCTCGCGAGTTCGTAGGCGGCGGTTACGTTACGGTTATGGTTCGCGGTGAGACTGGTGCGGTAAACGCGGCAGTACGTGCCGGCGCAGATGCTTGTGAACGTGTTGGTGACGGTCTGGTTGCTGCGCACATCATTGCACGCCCTCACAAAGAAGTTGAGCCTGTTCTAACAGTAGAAAGCAAATAATTTATTAGTCGTTTCAATGTCTGACAATAGGTGATGAGGCGACACCCTACAAAGTTACTATCCTTTAAGGAGATATAAAATGAGTGAATACGGTATTGCCCTAGGCATGATTGAAACACGTGGTTTGGTTCCAGCGATTGAAGCGGCAGATGCGATGACTAAAGCAGCAGAAGTACGTCTGGTTTCTCGTGAGTTCGTAGGTGGCGGTTACGTTACGGTTATGGTTCGCGGTGAGACTGGTGCGGTAAACGCGGCAGTACGTGCCGGCGCAGATGCTTGTGAACGTGTTGGTGACGGTCTGGTTGCTGCGCACATCATTGCTCGCCCTCACAAAGAAGTTGAACCGGTTCTAACCATCGGTAACGCTGGTGCTAACCGTAGCTAAGTCGATAAGAGTAAGAACTCACGTGGCTAAACTCAAAAGGTTTAGCCGTTAATTAAGAAGTTAGGAGGGAGACATGCGCTATTCAGCAAGAATGCCCGGCAGTGTAATGCCTGGTTTAGGTGCCTATCCTCAAGTTCCCGAAGTGCAGACGGTTTCAACAAACAGTCAAATTCTCGGTTATTTGGGGCGAGCACTAAGCTTGGAATTCTCGGCCGGTCAGCATTATCTCGCACAAGCTTCGTTGGCAAAATTCCGCCAGGAAATTTCCTTCGCAGAGAGTTTTGTCACCTTGGCAAATGAAGAGTTCCAGCATGCCAATCTGATCACGGATCGCATGGTGGCTCAAGGAGCTTTGCCGGCAGGGAGTGTCTTACGTCCGGCTGGCCCGGCTACTAATATCGCCGAGGCTTTAAGAAGTTGCGAAGAGCGTGAAATCGCTCTGATCCAACTGTATTCGGAAGCCTCGCAATATTGTGCCAATTATGGTGCTCATGAAGATCATGCACTTTTTAACCGACTATTGGAAGAAGAGCATACTCAGTTGTTACGTGTGCAGTCATGGTTGGAAGAATATTTCCATAACCTGACACAAACCTATCAGCCAACCAGGAGCTTTGTATGAACGAACGATGGAAACTGAAAGATAAACCGGCGAGCATGGAAGCCCGTTTTGAATTTGAGAGCTTTGAAAAACTGAGAAGTTTTTTGGATGAACTGGCAGAACAGGCGGATCTGTTGGATCACCATCCCAATATCAGTTTTGGTAGAGGACATGTCTCGGTGATTATCTATTCTCAAGCCGCCGAGCTAAGTGAATTGGATTTTGCTTTGGCCAAGGGGATTGATGAAGGTTTCCATCGTGTAACAAGCTTTTCACAAGGAGCATGGGCATGACCACTACGCAAGATTCTAAAACGGCACCGGCCGCAGCTCAAAGCTCGGCAGCCGGAAGTGCGCAAAAGACGACCGCTGCACGTACAAGAAAAACGGCAACGGTGAAAGTCGACCAGGTTCAGGCAGCGAAGCCTGAAGCTGCAAAATCTGTACAAACTCCTGCGGCTCAGGCTAAAGCCGAAGTCGAAGCGTCTGTGCAGGAAACACAGCATATTGCCGATCAGATTAAAGTCTTCCCCCGAAAAAGAGTTTGGCCTGATTAGCAGTATAGCCGTCTCGTAAGAGGCGGTTTAACCGGTTGTCTTTGCTATGGGAATCTCCAAATCTGTTTTGACCTCTTTAACGGGTTTTTGGTGACTGATCCAAGGCTTGCATAGCGAGTAACGTCCAAAAGCTTTTTTCTCATACGTGTTTGTTGATTCCAAATGGGGCAGTACCGGTTCTGCCCCTTTTTTATATCCGGCGAAGCGGAATTTTTAACCGGTAGACAAAGTTTTTTGTGATCGAAGTGATCCATTGATTCAGGTCTATGCTACGGAGAGGAATCTTCAATTTCTATAATGTATGGAAATTCAATAGGATAGATACCACGAACTGACAGGCCTAAACACCGGTTGGACAATAAACATTGATTTATACACGAGATAAATGGAAGTAGGGTTTGCAATGGAATGGATCGAGGATAATTACGACGGTGAAACTTGGAGTTTTAATTCCGAAGTTGCCAAACCGGTTTCGGTGCCTTTAAAGCAAGCTAACAAGCCGATGAAATCAAACGAATCGGGTAAGAAGATTCAGATTCTGACTAATCGTTTGATGGAAGGCAAAATCATGCTTTTACTGAAAAAACTCGGACTGAAAAGCTACACGGTATGCGACGCACGTGGTGATGGAGCTCCGGAGTTTGAGATGATTCGCCAACCGGCGGAGAAGAACATCCTGTTTAGCGTTTCCGTTAATCAGCGTGAACAAGCGTCGTTGCAGGAAAAAATTAATCAATTCGCCCGAGAAGGCCAGGCGGTTACTTTGTATTTATCCGGCCAAGAGGTGATGGTTCCAATCGGTCGCGGGTAAACGGATGATTGTATTAGCAACCGGCAATCCGGACAAAATAGCTGAAATCGCTCCTCTGTTGCGTAAAGCGGGAGTCGAGGCAAAACCGCAAAGCGATTTTTTTACCTCCGAGGTGGTCGAGGATGGCTTGAGTTTTGTCGAGAACGCTTTAAAGAAAGCGCGCTTTGCCAGTCAGAAAACCGGGCTACCGGCTCTGGCAGACGACTCGGGTATCGAAGTTGAAGCACTCGGCGGGAAACCGGGTATTTATTCAGCGCGCTATGCGGCTGGAGAAAACGGCAAAACGACCGATAAACAGAATTTAGAAAAACTATTGGCGGATTTGGGTAATCGCCCTTATACGCAACGCCGGGCACGATATTCGTGCGCTGTGGTCTATGTCGCACACGCAGAAGATCCGATGCCGTTGATCGGCTACGGTCATTGGTACGGCGAAATTTTAATGGAAAGAAGAACCGGCCAAGGCATCGGTTATGACGATATTATGTGGATTCCAAAATTGGTGAAGGCGGTTTCCGAGATTCCGTTTGACGTAAAGAACAAGATCAGCCATCGAGCACAAGCGGTGCAGTCTGTACTGGAACAGCTACGGAAAGGGAATGAGTTATGATTGAATTAAGAACCTACGTGTTTCTGGATTCTCTTCAGCCGCAACTCGCCTCTTATATGGCAACGGCTTCTATGGGGTTTTTGCCGGTACCTGGGGATTCGTGTTTGTGGATGGAGGTCTCGCCGGGAATGGCGGTTCACCGCCTGTCGGATATTGCGTTAAAAGCCTCGAATGTTCGACTGACGCAACAAATTGTTGAGCGTGCTTACGGTTCAATGGTTTTTAACCATCGTGATCAGAGTGATGTCTTGGAGGCGGGTGATCGAGTTTTAAAACATCTCAAAACGACCGAGTATGAAAGACATCCATGTATTTTGATGTGGAATGAAGTGATTCCTTCAATTACCGCGGACCATGCAACACTGATTAACCGCGATAACCGCAAGGGATCGATGATTATGCCCGGCCAGAGTATTTTTATTATGGAAACGGACCCTGCCGGTTATATTATTTATGCGGCGAATGAAGCTGAAAAAGCGGCGAATGTGACTCTGATCGAGGCACGTGCAGTCGGGGCTTACGGACGTTTGTTAATGGCTGGTAAAGAAGCCGATGTTCAGGAGGCATCCAAAGCTGCGGCTGCTGCCTTGAGTAAATTAACCTGTCGAGTGGCAAACTAAAATAGGGCTTATGTTATGAGTGATGCATTACCACCACAAAATAACTTTTTGATCAGGCATGCGACACTGAGACAGATTCAGGTATTTGAATCGGTTGCACGCAATTTGAGCTTTACCCGGGCTGCTGAAGAATTGCATCTGACTCAGCCGACGGTATCCGCTCAGGTAAAAAGTCTGGTTGAAGCAGTTGATATGCCGTTGTATGAACAGATCGGGCGTAATATCTATCTGACCGAAGTCGGAGAGCAGGTTGCCTGCAGCTGCCGCGAAGTTTTGAACCACTTCTCTAATCTGGAGATCATGCTGGACGATTTCCGCGGGATGAAACGTGGTCAGCTACGCGTTGCGGTTATGTCGACGGCCAAGTACTTTATGCCGATTGCTCTGGGTAAGTTCTGTAAGAAATATCCGGATATCGATTTGGATTTGACTATTTCCAACCGTGAAGCCCTGCTTAAGCGCATCGATCGCAATATGGATGATCTGTATATTCTCGGACAGATTCCGCCAAGCAGCCAAGATTTGGAAGTGCATCCTTTCGTACCGAATCCGTTGGTGATTATCGCCAACCGCAGCCACCCGCTGGCCGGTAAGAAAGTCACCTTGAAACGACTGGCCAAAGAGCCTTTCATCATGCGTGAAGAGGGCTCCGGTATCCGAATGGCGGTAGAAAAGGTTTTCGCAGAAAAAGGCTTAAAAGTGAATGAGCGCCTGACTTTGCAAACCAATGAGGCGATCAAGCACTGCGTGGTGGGGGAATTGGGCGTAGCCTGTGTCTCGCGGCATGCTCTTTACTTGGAAAAAAACGAAGGACCGATTGTCGAGTTGGATGTCGAAGGTTTTCCGATTGAAAAAGAGTGGAATATCGTCTATCCGGCCGGTAAAGAATTGTCTCTATTAGCGGAAGAGTTCTTGGATTTCCTGAAGGAAGAGGGTACCAATTACATCCAGCTTGAGGAGTTGCACTGATCTGCTACGGCACATGAGTTTACTCGATGTCGATCGGTTGTCGGCCTGCTTTGGCGGCAATCGAATCGAACCTCTAATAACAATAAAAAACTTCCCTTCTTATCTTCCTGAAACTTTATATGGGCTCGGGCTGCTGCACGCAGTCTGCAAGCCTGCTTTTTTATCCGTTTTCTTCATTTTTGCAGCCGGCCGACGATGAACGGAGATTGTTCCCTGTCCGCTGTTTAAGCCTCTATAGCCCCTTCCGGTAACCATTCCCCATAGTCTATGGGAGCTATTCGATTTCCCAATTTTTCATCCATAACGACTTCTTCTAAGATTGAAATCATATTTTCAACCCATGTTTATGTTGGACATCGAGAGGTTTGCATGACGCTTCGTCGGCAAACAAATATCAGATGAAAGGAGTTTGCTATGAGCTTGCAATGGATCGGAACCCTGATGGCCTGGTTTATACCATTAAGCTTATTTCTGGCGGCGATTACCAATGAAAGACGAGCAAGTTGGGGGTTGGCCCGCGGTGTCACCCTGCTCGGTTTTATGCTGGCAATATTTTTGGGGATCGCCATGTCTCTTGGATGGATTTCGCTTGCCGCTGAAGGGCGTTGGACTCTGGCTTCGGATGCCAGTCTGATTATTTTGGGGTTGGTGACCTTTATCGGTTTTATCAACATCGGCTATTCACGGATTTATATGTCCGGCAATGCCGAAGATGAAAAGCGCTATCTGCGCTGGTTGCTGGTCACTTTAGGCAGTGTTGCTATTGTAATCACCACTAACCACATGCTGATTTTGGTATTCGGCTGGCTGGCGATTACTTTGAGCCTGCATCGTCTGTTGATTTTCTATCCGAATCGCCAGCGAGCAGTACTGGCGGCGCATAAAAAATACATCTTTGCCAGATTTGCAGAGGCTTGTTTGCTGGGGGCGGTGTTGATTCTTTATTTCGAACACGGCACCTGGTTTATCAGCGACATCTACCAGAATGTCAAAAATGCCGGGCAATTGAACGCCTGGGATCAGTTCGCAGCTCTGCTGCTGGCATTGGCGGCGCTGGTTAAGTGCGCCCAACTACCGTTACACGGTTGGTTAATTCAGGTTGTTGAGGCACCGACACCGGTTTCAGCATTGCTACACGCCGGGATTATCAATCTTGGCGGCTATCTGCTGATCATTTTTGCCCCCCTGATCGTCATGTCGGATGCCGCCCAATGGATGCTGTTGATTGTCGGCGGAATTACCACGGTTTTGGCGGCTCTGGTCATGATGACGCGCGTATCGGTCAAGGTGAGGCTGGCCTGGTCGACCATGTCGCAAATGGGCTTGATGATGGTCGAGTGCGGTTTGGGACTGTTTGAGCTGGCACTGCTGCACTTGATCGCTCACTCCTGTTACAAGGCTTACGCTTTCCTGAATTCGGGATCGGAGGTCGAATCGAGTATGAAGCGCCGTCTGGCACAGGCTGAAGCGCCGTCCGCTTCCGACTGGTGGCTGGCCGGACTGGTTTCGATTGGATTGGTTGCCGCTCTGGTATGGGGATTGGATATGCCGGCACCGTACAGCCCTTGGTTATTGTTTGCCATCGCCTTGACTCTGTTGATTGCCGAAAGACGCGGACGTTTGTCGGTCAGCGCGATGGCCGACATGGTGATACTGGGCGTATTCCTGTTGATTGTCTACATCGTGCAGAAGAGCAGCCTGGGCTTGTTTATCGAGAATCAAACCACCAGCGTCGGCTGGCTGGGCGACCTGTGGATCGCTCTGTTACTGGTGCTGTTTATGGCCGGTTATATTTTTCTACGCTATTACCAGAATCTGCCGTGGATGGCGAAAGTCAGACGGGTTCTTTACGCAGGGTTTTATCTGGATGAGCTGGTAACGCGTTTGAATTTAAGAATCTACCCAACTCGTTTACCGGTTCGGTTCAAACCGAAGAAATTACAGATTCCGAAAGAGGAGTTGTACCACTGATGAAAGCAACGCAAAAATCGTCAATGACGTTAGCGTCGAATCAGGCGCAACCTTTAATGCCGACCTTGTCCGACAGACAGAGAGAAAAGCTGTCGGTGGCGTGTACCAAGATCGCACCGACCTGGCCGTTGGATGAGTTAGTAGCGGTTAATCCTTGGTGGGAGATGCGCGATCAGCACTTTAGCGATGTATCCGCCAAGCTGACTGCCTTGAGTCAGGCGCAGTGTTTGATGCCAAAGTCTTACTTCCAGGAAATCTGGATGGAGAACCTTTCGCCGCAACATCTTAAACAGGCGATCGACGAGTCCGGTAGCGATTATTCGATTGAAAGCTTAGAGCGCTTTTTGATCGAGGATGACGAGCATACTCACTGGCACAACATCAGTGACTTTGTCGACAGCGGTCGCGATCGAAAATACAAGATGGCCTGGCGTGATGAGATTACCCATCAAATCAGCCAGTTCTGTGCGGATTTTTTCCGTTATCGTGAGCATAAAGTCTCTTACGCAGAGACTTATCAAGGCCTCTATAGCGAATGGCTAGCGACCACTCGTCAGGACAAAGGGATCGAAATCCTGATGGCTGAAGACGGCTTGACCGAGCAGTTTATGAGTTTGCCGGAAACCGCAGAGGGCTTGTTGGCCGAAGCGTTGACGGTCTTGCGGGTGACAGACGAAAGTATCAGCGACTATGCCCATGCTCTGTTGCTGGATATCAACGGCTGGGCGTCATGGGTGGCTTATTTGCGCTGGCAGGATCGTCTGGATGGCTTTGATAATTCTTTAATGATGGATTTGTTAGCGATTCGTATCGCTTGGGAACGGGTGCTGTGGCGTCATCAGAAGTTCCATGACCGTGCCGTTTTCAATGAATTGAAGGTGATGTGGCGCCATCAGATGAACATCTTGCCGGAATTGATCGAAACCCACAGAGCAGCACAAGCGAAATCGTGGATCTGGCAGAGGGCGGCCGAGATCGCCTATCAATCGGCGATTCATCAACAGCTGAAACATGCGCCGGATGTCGGCGAGAGTGCAGAACGGGTTCAACCGAAGCTGCAGGCGGCATTCTGTATCGATGTTCGCTCCGAAGTGATTCGCCGTGCTCTGGAAGCCCAAGATCCACGGATCGAAACCATCGGTTTCGCCGGATTCTTCGGTCTGCCGATCGCTTATCAACCGGTCGGAACCGATGTGTCCCGTCCGCAATTACCGGCTCTGCTTAAACCGCAGATGCAAGTGAAAGCGATTTTGCCGGCCGAGCAGGATCAGACCACGAAAAGAGCCTTGAATAAAAAAGCGCGCTGGATCGAATGGGGGAATGCCGCTCCGGCTACCTTCAGTATGGTTGAGGCGACCGGGCTGCTGTATGCGTTTAAACTGCTGCGGAACAGTCTGTTTCCGCATGAACATGAGCATCCGATTAATCACTTGCCGACGGCGGATGAGTTTGAACTGACTCAGAACGAGTCGCCTGTGTCTTTGCAGCAAAAGGTCGATTTGGCGGCTGGAATTCTGCACGGTTTGGGTCTGGAACAAAATCTGGCGGAAACCGTCATGCTGATCGGACATGGCAGCAGTAGTTGCAATAACCCGCATGCGGCCAGCTATGACTGTGGCGCTTGCGGAGGCCAGACCGGCGAAATTAATGTCCGGGTGTTAAGTTTCCTGTTGAATCAAGACGAAGTCCGAGACGGTTTAAAGCAAAAAGGTATTGAGATTCCGCAGAATACGCGTTTCATGGCGGCGATGCATAATACTACCACCGATGCGTTTACCTTCTATGGCCCGGAGGCTCCGGACGAGCAGATCAAAAGCTGGTTTGTGCGTGCTTCGGAACTGTCGATGCAGGAAAGAGCTATGCGTTTAGGTCTGGATCATCTGCAAGGTCGGGAAGTTTACGAATCGATTCAGCGCCGAGCTAAAGACTGGTCGCAGGTGAGACCGGAATGGGGTTTGTCGGGAAATGCCTCTTTTATTGTTGCGCCAAGAAAACGCACCCGTGGACAAAACTTCCAAGGGCGGGCTTTTTTGCACGACTACGACTGGCAGGAAGATGAAGATGTGTCGCTATTGACTCTGATTATGACTGCGCCGATGGTCGTGACCAACTGGATCAGCCTGCAGTACTATGCTTCGGTGTGCGATAACTACGTGTACGGCAGCGGCAACAAGGTGCTGCATAATGTCGTCGACGGTTCGATCGGCGTCTTCGAAGGCAACGGTGGCGATTTGAGAATCGGTCTGCCGTTACAGTCATTGCACGACGGCAATAAATGGATGCATGAACCTTTACGTTTGAGCGTTTATATCGATGCACCGCGCGACTACATAGAAAAAGTGGTTGCCGAGCAGGAAGTTGTTCGTCAATTGATTGATAACGAATGGCTGTACTGTTTCCGTTGGGATCGAGACGGTACTTTGGAACGGTACCGTGAAAAAGACTGGATCTCTCAAGAAGCAATCTGACCAAGAAGAAAAAAGGCCGGTTTATAACCGGCCTTTCTATTTTCAGGCGTTAAATTATTGGTTGACGTTTAAGTCAGTGGAGCCGGTTGTTGTACCGGTTGTCGCCCCTGTCGTCGACGCCGCATCCAGACAAGCTTGGGTATTGCCGTCAAGAGTAACAGTGTATTCAATGACGTTGTCTGTCGCATTATTGCTGACCATCAGGGTTTTGGTACTGTAGTAACCGTAGTAATCCGTACCGTCAATCGTGCCGTTAATGTAAGGCTTGTAAATGTAAGTTTTGAATTCACTGCCTTCTGCAGCATAAGCGGTTACCGGAGTATATCCATAGGTTAAATATTTTCCGCCAGCGTATAGATAGGAGAACAGGCGCAAGTTATCGTCGTCAACTTGACCGTTTGCACACATTGATTTCGCTCTGACGGTTACAGGGTATTTCACAGGCAGGGCCGACGTTGGTACTGACAGGTTAATAACTCCTGAGCTATCACACATTGACTGGGTAACGGTGGTAGTTTTACTGCCGACTTCCGCTCCATCGATAAGGGCTGTCAGTTTCAGCTCCCGGTTGAGAGGGAAGTTGAACAGCTTGGCATAGCCGTCATTTCTGATATAACCTGAATAGAGGTAGCCGGCCGAGTTGGTAAATGCTGCACGAACATAGACATTCTCTCCGGTAAGCAAACCGCCTTGGCTGTTGACGATATTAAGAGTCAGATTAGAACATACTGCTGAATAGTGCCAATCCAGGTTCCAGTACGACAAGTGGCTTGCTTGGACGACTACATCATAGAAACCGTCGGCGCCGTCAAGATCGGCAACGGTTCCGTCTTGTTCATAACTCCATTTACCCGTGTCTTCGTCGTAACTCCACACTGGCACCGTATCACCGATAGCAATGGCAACACCTGTATCCGGATTAATGGTGCCTTCTTTGATCTGCATTTTTACTTCGATATCATTGTTGCCGAATTGAC
Source organism: Thiomicrorhabdus heinhorstiae (assembly GCF_013391765.2). GTDB lineage: Bacteria > Pseudomonadota > Gammaproteobacteria > Thiomicrospirales > Thiomicrospiraceae > Thiomicrorhabdus > Thiomicrorhabdus heinhorstiae. Next base: position 16,847 of record NZ_JACBGI020000036.1, read on the forward strand.
GTACTTTATCGCCGTTTTCATTTTCGACAGTAATCGATGTAAAACCAGCAGTGACGAAAGTGATATTTTCTTGTGTCGCTTCGGTTGCATTCGGATCACTGGTTGTTGCCAAAACGGCAAAACCTCCGGGGAAAGCATCGGTAGAACTCTCTTCGTTCGCGCTATGATGAGCAACGGTTACCTTGATCGTACCAGTAACTGGATTACCGTCTTTATCGAGCAAGTCAGTTCCGGCAGGAATGACGATTTGCGTTTGCTCATCGTTCACACTGGTGCTGTTTGTAACCTTTGCGGAAACGGTAATTTCATTTGTTACTACGCCGCCAGCGTCGACGTCGCCTGAAACATCTTGTTGAGTAACTGCGGTTCCGACCGGTGGGTTATCGATTTTGACCATACGGATAATAAATTCTGCCAAGTCTGTATTTGCCGTACTGAGCTCGATCCCCGTATCTAAGTAGCCGTCCTTCTGGGCCAAAAGGTTAAGGGATATATCCTGTTTATCTGCCGAATAGGTGACAATGCCTCCTGGCAAAGTCGTAGCATTTTCCATATCAATACTGGCGACATCTGTACCGCTAACGGTAATGGTCGCACCATCAATTGCATCACCGGTAGTCGCATCGACAATGCGCCCGGTAATTTCCAAAGCTTTTTCGGTCACTTCAAGGCTGGAGATCGTGTCGGGATCGCTGCTGCTTGAGCACCCGGACAGGGAAGCTCCAAGCACGGTAGAACTTATCGCCAGGAATAGAACTTTAAGGTTTGTGTTTAACATGCCAGCGCCTCCAAAGATTGATAGCTGTTTATATTAAAATGTGCAACTTAGGAGGTTGTCCCAAGCAAGTTGATAAAACATTTTTGGCTTTTTGTACTACAGAAAAAACATCTTGGGTGCGGATGTTTTACCTAATTTTTGAAGTAGATCGCGATTGCATGTAATGACATCACCTGTCTATCTAAAAGCTGACTGATCCGGTTGCACGAGTCGAGAATTGTTTCAAGCGACAACCGTAAGCTTTTTGTCAGGGTGCCTTAAATTTTTAGTAAGATTAATGCTATGCTAGATAGCGGATGGGCGCATGTCAAGCGTTAAATGACGGCTCTTTAATTCATTGGTTT
>NZ_JACBGI020000037.1 GCF_013391765.2 Thiomicrorhabdus heinhorstiae
ATATTAAGATATTATTAGCATTGTATGGCGATGGCAGCCGTAGAAAGTAATCTTGTTTTTACTTCTTAATCTTATTTCAAGGACGAGTGGGGTTATGGTCTTTAATTTTTAGCTTAATTGCTGTGAAATTAAATCATGGTTGGTCACCGTTAAACTTAAGCTGGTTTGCATGTTTATCGAAGGGGAAACAAAACGTGGAAGGAAAAAAAATATTTAAATTAAATGCTGTGGCTGCGGCTTGTATGTCAGTAGCGATGGGTGCTCATGCCGATACGATTACGGGTATTCAGGGAACAAATGTTGGGACTCAAAGCCAAGTTGTTCAGGATTACGATTTTACTTCATTGGTCCAGTTTGGTTGGGGTGGTTGGAATCACGATAATGTGTCGGTCAAAATCGTTAATGCCGAAACAGGTGAAGAGATTGCATCCAAAAGTTTTGACAACGCGACAGGCGCTTACAGCGCGATGGTTGAAGGGGAGTCTTTCGCCAGCTATATCAACAACGGCGTCAATGTCGATTCACCGACCGGGAAATTGACCGGTAAAGACTGGCCTGTCGGCGAGCCATCAGGTGTGAAAGTTCTGACCGATACGGACACGGTCTATATGTCTAACGGCAAGCCGGCCAGCTGTATTATGAGTACTTCTTTTCATCCGTTTTCCGACGAGTCAAAGTATGTGGCTGATGAGACCCTTCTTCCGGAAGGCGCCACCTTGGATGACGGTCTGCTAGATTCACAATATGTGAATCCAACCATGTGTGACAGTGCTTTCCAGACGCATAAACGTTTTAAAGTCAGTGCATTGCCTGAATCCGTTGCCGAAGACGGTACCGGCAAGCCGGTGGCGATTGATATGGTATTCAATGTGCAAAACTCGGATACCAATGCCGGTGGGCTCGCAACGACTCGTTATATGGTTTTGCAAAAGCTAAACAATTACACCGATAAGCATTTGAAAGGCTTCACTTTGCAAGTGGGAACCGGTGTCGGAACGGCTTTTACGCCAAATACGACGACGACTGTCGAACTTTCTGACGGTGTTGGTGAAAAAGACGGTGGCGGCGATATCTGGGATGCGGACGATCGTGCAACTTTCTCAGCCGGTCTATTTGGTCCGGGTGACGATAAACACGATCCGGGCTTCTTTGATAACGTGAAGCGTGCCGGCTTTGAAGCAACTGAAGGTTCTGCTCCTGAGACAACGGTGACTAACCAGATTACTTCCGGTGCAGTGCTTGCCGATACGTATGAAACTCTTTTCGGAAGTAAGTGGTTGCCAAGCATGTATGAGCCGAAAGGGATTTTCTACGACTTTGACAATGATCCTGCTACCGATGATCAATTAGTCGCCTGGTGGGGAGACAATCCCAATACACCGGAAGAAGATTATATGTGGTTGAAAGGGATGGCGGATGATTATGCACCAGTCACAGCTGAAGAGTTGACGGCATGGGCAACCAGTTCCGAGCCTTATTATGTCGGCGGTATCGAAGATGTATTGAACCTTGGTTTAAGTTACGTCATTGATGTTGGTGAAGTAACGGACACGACCGGAACCTTTACTCTGCGAATGATTCCTTTGGTTGATGAAACCAAAACCGATTATGTACCAGGGTATGAGGAACCTGACAATCAACCTCCGGAAACGTTGGATGATTATGTTCCAGCGGATGACGGTGACGAAACATATAGTAATGAACGTTCGCTTAGTGCATACGATAATGCCAGTCTATTGGCTATGATCTTTGGTTTCCTTGGATTGGGAGCTTTGATCGCGCGTAGAAAATTATCAAAGTAAGATCAAGTCGATCTTATGCGCAAGGTGTTTGCGCAATTTCAAAACGCCGTCCGGTTTGAGTACCGGGCGGCGTTTTTCGTTTTCTTCACCCGAAATATATTGTGTAATGGTGAAGGCCTCAGCCATTTACAGGTTGGGTGGGTTCGTAGGTTTTTACGGCAAATTCGGTTGAGCCGGTAACGGAAGATTAGAAGGTTAGAGAAAGGCAATAAAGTATGTTGAGATTCTCGATTGCTTATTTTGTATGGGTAGGTGTTTTATTTGCTCTATTTTTCTTTGAATCATTTAGTCCGCTATTCGTCATAAATCAGTGGCAGACCGAAGTGACCAATTTGATTACCCGTGGCTGGGTACATGCGTTTGATCTGCCAATTCTGCTCCAAGCCAATACGTTAATACTGGAGAATGGTATGCACTTGCATATCGTGCACGAGTGTAATGGCCTTGTCCCATATTTGCTCTATCTTGCCGCCATTCTGGCCTATCCAACTCCTTTTAGAGTGAAATTGAACTGGGTGCTGCTCGGTTATGCAGCGGTGATGGTCATTAACACCATTCGTATGCTGTTAATCACTTTGGTTGTTTTGGAAGATAAAAGTCTGTTTCCTCTTGCCCATGATTGGTTTGGACGTTATGGCGTGGCAATCCTGACACTGTCTCTCTTCTTCTGGTTCACTTCCCGGGCACCGATTGTAGAGAAAGAACCCGTATCTTCATGAGGCTTTTCGTATAGAAAAGGGATAGCATTTTCCTGTCTTGTTTCTTTAAAACATACAGAACTGATTCGCTCGTTTTCTGTCCATAAATCATCGCCAAAAACCTTGCTTAAGACAGCTCTAATCCGTTTATCTGATAGAACAAATTTATCCATCCTAATAAAAGAGACTGTTCAACTTTATATAAGCGAATTAAAAAAAATTGATCCGAAATAACTAAAAAAATTAATCGGTTACAAACTTGTTTGAGATCAATTTTTTCGGGTCTTCAGCCGCCTACCAGTCATAGTTTTCCAAATTGATTTAGCTATACTCAGAGCCGTAAGGAGATTTCTTAAGAATAAATTAAGAAATAATGAAATGATGAAATTAGATTGGCCGACTGGGTGCAACTGACCGGCTTTTCAAATTTGTCTGTGAACTTAATAGGAGGAAACGGACATGAATATTAAAAAGAAATCACTAGTATTAGCAATGGCAGCAACCTTTGCTGTTCCAGCTGTCTACGCTGAAGATCAAACGCAAGACCAGAGCATGACTCAGATGCAGTTTACTGCCCAAATTAACTTATCGGCTTCGACAACACCGGATATTGGGGATGATGCTTTTAAAACCAAGTTGGTAAGCTTAGGAAACGGCGCTCTCATTTCGGTGTATGGCGACTCGGTTGATGCCACCAAAGTGGTTTACGATGTAAAAGGTGACGCAGAGCGTCCGGCAAGAGATATTTTTATCCGTACCTGTGCCAGTGCAACCTTGGATTGTAGCTTGGAAGAGAACTGGACAGCACCGGTAAACGTCTCCGAGACAGCATTGCTGAGCAGTATGAATGCAGATTGGGACGGACCTGATGTCGATGGTACAACCCGCAAGCCGTTCTATGGTGATTCGGATAAGCCGAACATTTCTAACGGTGGTGCGAATATCATGATTACCTGGACCGATAAATATTGCGGCGATGGTACGAACCAACGTTCGGTAAGTTATTTGGAGCGTGATGATCGTGAAATTCCGTTCAGTTGTACTTGGGCGCGTAAAGCATCGGTTAACGCCGGTGGGGCACTTACCTGGGAAGATAAGGTACAACTTTCGGATGGTAGCCGTGACGCCAAACAGGACGTAAGTAAAATCAACTTAGCCGGTAATGCAGTCATTACCTGGCAGGAAGATCCGCTTGGATTGCAGCTCGGTGAAGCAGATGGTCCTGGTGATGGTGCTTCCGGTGCAATCGCTGCACATGGTACCGATATCTGGATTGCAGCTAAAACTGAAGCTAACGGATATGGCGCTTCTGCCCGTTTGACCGATAATTCGGATGGAACAACCCATGCCTCCGGAAATCATGATGTGATTAAAAACTCGACTGGTACTGTCGTTGACGATTCGGAAATTGACGGTGGTCAAGCAGCAGCAACGCGTGCTAATACCGGTTTGGTGGGACCGACGGTTGTAGTCGCTTATGAAGAAACCAAAGGTTCGGAAGGTCGTGATATCGGTAAATATGTTCGTTACCATGCGCTTCCATTCAGTGGATTGACCGGTGCTGATTTGGATCAGGCTGGTTGTATTATCTCCAACCCTGCTGAAAATGCCCGTCGTGTGCGTTTTGTCGCTCAATCAGACGATATGATGGCACAGGTAAACACTGTACAGGGTGATGCGGATACCGGTATGCGTATCGGTATCTTCTGGAAAGAAGGTCAATATGATCAAGGTGGCCCTTCCGATATTATGGCGCGTGTCGGATTTAAAACCACTGCAGAAGGTTCTACCGGTTTGCTGGCGTCGGATCTGGTTCCTGCGGTCGATATTGCGAACTGTAGTGCTTCCGATTTCCAAACCATCGAAGATAATTTGGTCGGTTCAGATGCGCATAAACAAGGTTATAACCTGAGCAGTAACACTAAAGCCGGCACCAATAATCTGACCGATACAACGGAAACCAACAATATCGAAAATGCGTTGGCGCACCGTGGTGCAATTGTCGGAAACGATCTGTACATCGGTTATAGCTATACCCCTGACTGGGCTTTGGCGACCTATACCGATTTGGAAAATTATGATTTCTGGTTACGTCGCTATGATGCGGTAAGCGCTTCTTGGACTGCACCTAAAAATCTGTCCAATTTACCAACTAAAGAAGTGAATGTTCGTGAACCGCGTTTCGTCAAAACCCCTTACTCATCGGTTGCTGAAGCGAACTATAACCCTGATGCATTCGTTATTGCCTGGGGTACGCAAACCAATGTGTATTCGCATATTGAAGATGCTGAAGACTTAGATATTTTCTATACCCGAAGCTTTGATAAAGGGAATACCATGGAACCGGTTGTCAGTGTCGACAATCCTAACAATCGTGCACGTTATGAATCTCAATTACGTCCGACTCCTGACGGACAAATTGTGTATGCGGTCTGGAACGAGACTGATGGTGTGACTACTGAAGCAGCCTTTGCTAAAGCAATTACTACCGATGCAGTTGTGGATGACGGTTCAACATCAACCAATAGCTCCAGCAGCGGTTGTACTCTATCCGATAATGCGAAGTTTGATCCTACTTTACCTGCGATCTTGCTATCAGCATTAGCTTTCCTAGGTTTCCGACGCGCTCGTCGCAGCCAGGTCTGATATAAAAATCGGCTAAAATTAAGGCGTCGCCGCAAGGTTGGCGCCTTTTTTATTTTGTCTGCTTTATATGTCTTACGACGGGAATTTCATCGATGACCTCAGTCAAAAGAGAGTCTTTTTGGCAAAGAGAATTAGGTCTTTATTGGACGCAGCGTTGTTTTAAAGATCCTTGGTTCTACTCGGCTTTACTGGCGGCACCGCTGCTTTTGCTTCTTGGTCGCACTCTCGTGCCGGAATGGCTTACTGCAATACCTTTGAGCTGGATGGTTTTTTTCCTGATGGTTATCTGGCAGCCGTTGATCGAAGAGCTGTTTTTTCGTGGATTGCTCCAGGGAAAGTTATCTCTCTATGCCTGGTTTGCTGAAAACTGGTTTGGGTTAAGCCGCGCTAACTGGGTTGTCAGCATCGTATTTACCTCTTTTCATCTGTTCTATCATCCTCCAATATGGGCCTTGGCTGTTCTGATCCCTTCTTTAATCTTCGGGTGGTTTCGTGACCGTTATCAGTCGGTCTTTCCGGCGATATTTCTGCATGCGTTTTACAATGCGGTCTTGTTATTTTTTTCTGCAAACTAGCGACAATTGTCTTCGATAAATTCAGCTGTATTAAGCACAGCTTATGCTGAATTAATTTTTTTTATGAAAAAGTATTTAAAAAACCTGCTTCAGAAAATGTGAAATTTTCCCATAAAATAGACAGCGTCAAAGGAGACGTTCTCTATTTGAATCCAAAAAAGGAAATGATTTATGAAGCCTACTCTAAAAAATCTATTTACAGTGAGTGTGTTAACCGCAGCAATGATTACTGCTTCGGGCAGCGCACTTGCCGCTGGAAAAATGACCGGCAAGCAAAGTGTCAGTATAGACACGGTTGTTGAAACGACCGCCATCGAGTCTCTCTCTGTAGATGAAGAACAAGGTTTGCTTTTTATGCGTGAAGAAGAAAAGCTGGCCCGAGATGTGTATCTGACTTTATATGATGTTTGGGGATTGCAGATTTTTAAAAACATCTCCGAATCGGAACAGTCTCACATGGACGCGATCAAGTTATTGATTGAAAAATATCAGCTGGCTGATCCTGTTATCGACGACAGCGTGGGCGTGTATACCGATTACCATTTTGTAGAAACCTATGAAGCTCTGGTTGCTAAGGGTACTGAAAGCCTGGAAGGGGCGCTTCAGGTCGGTAATATGATTGAAGAGCTGGACATTAAAGATATTGCCGAATCGATCGACGCGGTTGACGGAAACGATGATATTGTTGCGGTGTATGAAGAGCTGATGAAAGGTTCCCGTAATCACTTGAGATCTTTCTGGGATGTGTTGACGCGTTACGGCTTTGCCTACGAGCCGCAATTTATTTCTCAAGAAGAGTTCGATGCGATTATCAACTCTCCAATGGAAAGCACCAACTTGAAATAAGGTGCGAAATAATGAAAAGGGGCCAAGAAGCCCCTTTATTTTTTTAGAGAGTCGCTTTCGCGAATTAGCAAAACCTTGTCGGCATTACATCATCGGATAGATTGATGCCAGTTTTGCAAACTGTTCCTGAGTCAGGATTTTTTTCATGTTATCGCGGCAATCGATTTTGGTTTCGGCAATCTCTTTGCGCATCGCCAGAGTCTTTTCAAATTTGGCTATCAGTTCGGCTTTCGGCAATCCCGCCAGGCTATCTTGAATTAATTCTTTTTCCAGGCCGTTTACCTGACTGAAGAGCTGTTGCATTTTATCGCCGTGGGCTTTTGTCCAGGCTTTAATATCTGCGATCTGTTGTGCACTTAAACCGAGCTCAGCACTGTTTTTAATGGCGATACCGGTTAAATTCGGGAAGGCCGGATTTGCATGCATAACCATGCCCCTCGGATTTTGATTGCGGCCGTTAGACAGCATCATTCCCTGACCCATGCCCGAGCCGTTCATCGGTTTCATTCCCATCCCCATACCGGAACCATTCATTTTGCCCATCGGCATGATCGGACGTCCGATCGCCTCGATGGTCTTGGTCGAACCGTCATCGAAGGTCAGATCGATTTTAATCGCTTGGCCTTCTTTAACCGGCTGGGTTAAACCGATCAACATCACGTGTAAGCCGCCCGGTTGCAGAGCGGTGGTTTTGCCTGCCGGCAGTTCGATTTTTTCAACACGGCGCATACGCATGACACCGGCATCGTGAATATGAGTGTGTAACTCGGTGACCTTATTGATATAAGCCTTTGCGTCGACCAGAGCATGATCTTCGCCCGAATTGTTCTTGATCGTCATAAAAGCGGCAGTTGCCGGCGCCGTCGGCGGAACCATTCTGACATAAGGGTCGTTGATTTCGATGGATTCGGCGACGGTGGCAGCCAAGGCTTGCCAGCTGATCAGGCAACCGGCTAAAAGAGCGGTAAAGCTTAAGGGTTTCATTAATGTCTCCTTGTGTGAGTCTCAGATGTGTAATTTTGAATCAGGGCACTAGTATTCCAAAAAAAATCGAGGGTGCATTTGATCTGAATCAGTTATTGAACCTTAAGGAAAAGAAAGGCTTCCCCGGCGACAAGAGTTTAACCCCGAAACCGACGAATTTAAGGGCCTGCGACAATTTGTCGCATTGTTTGCAAACATAGCGCCTCCTACAATTCTGCGCTGATTTAAAGGTAATTTTTGGATTGTTGGGGGAGTTATGCAGAAAAATGGTTTGTGTTTAAATGCGCTGACATCGGCGATGTTGCTGATGTATTCGCAAGGCGGCTTTGCTGAGAGTTCTACCGAACTTGAGCAGGTTACCGTTTCTGCATCGACAATCGAAGACCGATTTGAGTCCGATCGCAACGATCCAGCCAGTTCGACCGTTATTAATATGGAAGACATTGATGCCAAGCATGCGACCAACATCATCGAAGTCCTGCGGGCGATTCCGGGTATTACCGCCGATTTGGCCGGAGAAGGCGACGGCATCAAGATTAAAATTCGCGGGATCGACAGTCAGCGCTATATGGGAGAAAAACCGGGCGTGGCGATTGTCATTGATGGTGTTCCCGTTTTTGAGCGTACCGGCAAGGTCAATATCGATCTGGATAATATCCAGTCGATTCGTGTTGTGAAGGGGCCTGCTTCATTCCTGTATGGAGAGGATGCTCTGGCCGGAGCGATCATTATTACCACCAAGCGTGGAGTTGAGCACGAAGGGGTAACGGTCGAGTATGATCGCGGTTCTTACGGTTACGACCGTAAATTGATTAAAGGCGGTTTTGCCGGTGAAGAATTTGCCGGCCATATCCAATATGCCGACCGCCATAACGACGGTTACTACGCGCTTTCCCAACGCGATTCCGAAAGCCTGGCCGGGAACTTGCAATACTATATCGACGATCACAGCGATTTGACCTTCGGCTTTGAGAAAACCGATCGCTTCCGCGACAGAGACGGTTCCGTAACCGGTGTCACGGCTGCCGAAACCGATCCGGAAGGGGAACTGGCCGGAAGAGGTTATACGCGAATGTTCAATGTCGATTTGTCACGTCTGAATCTGACTTATTCGAACGATTTTTCCGATACAGGGAATCTGCTGGCGGTCGTTTACCAGTATCAGGATTTCACCGATTACTGGTCGGCGCCGATTAAATACGATGGCGACGGGAATTCCGTAGGTGACGATCAGGTCGATATGTATCAGAATCTGAATGATTACGAGCAAGTTCAGAGAGGAATCAAGCTGGAAGGACGCGATTCGTTCGGCAGCTGGGGACTGATGGTTGGTGCCGAACTGAAGAAGAACACCTTTGACGAACTGACGACCGTCAAAGAGGACTACCGGACTTTTTCCCGCGGGACGACCATTACTGCGGGTACCATTAAATCCGATTCTTACAGAGAAGAAATTACCAAAGCGGTTTATACGGAAGCCAAAAAAGCCCTGTCCGATCAGTTCACCCTGACAATGAACTACCGCTTCGATAATATCACTTTGGACGGTCTGGATCGCCTGACGGATCTTACTCAGCACGACGAGTTCTCGATTCATTCCTGGCGACTGGGCGGAGATTATGATTTAACGCCAATTACATCGCTTTACGGCGGTGTTTCCACCGGATTCCGCGCTCCGACACTTTCCGAGCTGGCGGAGAACCCCGACCTTATCCCTGAAAAATCCATTAACTATGAGCTTGGTATTCGCTCGACGGTCGATTTGTTCGGCTGGAAAACCAAGCTGAACTCTTCAGTCTTTTACATCGAACGAAAAGACTTTATTACCAGTGCGATCGGTCAGTACGTCAACAGCAATGCTGCAATCAATACCGATCTGGAAGCCCGCTCGGAAAATATCGGTCATGTTGTCAGTAAGGGGCTTGAACTGGCATTGCAAACCGAAAAGAAACACAACCTGTCTTTTGACTTTGCCTACACTCTGTTGGATAGCTATTTTGTCAGTTACGACAACTTCTTTCTTGCCCTTGGTAACCCTTATGCGCGCACCATCGTTGCCAGTGAAGCCGAGCTGACCGATCCGGCCAACCAAGTGTATTTTAAACCGTATGACAACAGCGGTAACGCCGTGCCGAGAACGCCGACGCACAGCGCCAACTTCCGTATCAACTGGTATCCGACGACCAAACTGCGACTGTTGACCGAAATCGACTATCGCGGCGAAAGCTACGCCGACGAAATCAATCAGGAAAAAATGCCGGCAAGAACTTTGGTGAACGTCGGACTGGAATACCAGACACGCACGCCAATTTTCTCTGCCAAACCTTCCGATTTAGGTGTCTTCGTAAAAGTCGACAATGTCTTTGACGATCAGTTTTATTCCATTGTTCGCGGTTTTTATGACAGCAATCAGGACGGTGTTTATAACGAGGAAGATCTGTCGATCAATGTCGATCCCGGCCGTGTGTGGATGGCCGGTATTAAGATCAGATTCTAAGGAGTTAGTGCAATGCTAAAGCGTCTGACGAATTGGATGTTTCTGATCGGCGGGTGTCTGTCATTTTTGACGGCGCCCGTTTTTGCGTCAGAAAATCCCGATGATTATATTGATAAAAATGGCCCGAAAGTGGCGATTGTTTCTACCAATTTTGTTTTGAGCAAAAAGTTCAAGCTGCTGACGGCAGCTGCTCAAAAGCAGGGTGTCGAGTTGGATTGGGTTCAGGTCGATGCCAAAGACGGTTCCGGTGGTAAAGAGGGCGTGCATAAGGCGTTGCAAAATGCCGGACTGGTGATTATTGATGCACCACGTTCTGACGATCAGGCACTGATCGAGACCTTTGCCGGCGAGGCGTTGCGCAATCTAAGCGTGCCGATAGTGCATATTAATCGCATGAGCCGTCCGGTTCGCTTGCGTACCATTAATTTGCCGACCGAAGTCGGTCAGCAGGTTTACGGCTACTATCTAGGCGGTATGAGCGATAACCATCGTCTGCTGTTTGATTATGCAAAAGCGATTATCGCAGGGGGCGACTTAGATTCAGTGCCGTTGCCGATAGAAATGCCGAACGGAGGTATCTACCATCCGGCTTATAAACAGCAGATTTTTGCCGACCTGCCTAGCTATATTCAGTGGTGGAATCAGCGTTCCGGTAAAGATGGTGCGCAAGGTTTAGTGGTCGCGATGGAGACCTCATCGAGCTATATCGCCGACGGACAAACACGCCATCTGGATGAAACCATCGACGCGCTGGAAAAGCGTGGTGCTATGCCGCTGTTTTTCTATCGTGCGGCCCGGGTGACGCAAAATACCTTTAAATCGCAGCAGTCGGTCGCGCGTGAAGCGGTGCAAAAGGCAAATGCGCGTCCAAGCGGTCGTCCTGAATCTTCCGGTAGACCGTCTGGAAGACCTGCTACAGCACAAGCCGATGACAACCCTTTCCCGAATCCGAAAACCGGTCGTCCTTATAAGTTCAATGAACCGCTTATTACGTTGAATGGCAAGGTGTTGCCGCAGGTCATGATGGTCAATACCTTCCTAGGCGGAGATGTTGAAGGGCGCAAACTGCGTTATCAGGCGCAGGGCATTCCGGTGTTGAATATCCTGCATTATCGCGAAGGTGGGCGTGAGGTTTATATGCAAGATTTGGCGGGGGTAAGCTCTTTCCGCTTGCCGTTTACCTTGACCAATGCCGAATATATCGGGATTCAAGATCCGGTGGTATTAACCGTTAATCCGGATGGCGAAATGATCCCGCTGCCGGAGCAGATGGAATTGCTGGTCGGTAAGTTGATTAACCTTGCCAAACTGCAGCGCAAAGCCAATCAAGATAAAAAGTTGGCGCTATTTTTCTGGAATCACCCACCTGGCGAAAAGAATCAGGGCGCGTCGAATATGAATGTGCCGCGCTCAATTGAAAAGCTGGTTGCCGATATGAAGGCGCAAGGCTATGCGTTGGACGATGTCAGTGAACAGCAGTTGATTGATGCGGTCGCGACCATGTTGCGTCCGGCGTATCGCGCCAATGCCGTGCCGGAGCTAATGAAAACCGAACTATGGGATTTTATGCTGCTCGACAAATACCGCGCTTGGTTTGCGACTTTGCCGCAGTCTGTGCAGGACAATATCACCAAAAACTGGGGCGATCCTGCCGACAATCACTGGGTGGTCGATTACAAGGGGCAGCAAGGTTTTGTGATTCCGCGTTTGAAACTTGGCAATCTGATTGTCATGCCGCAACCGAGTCGTGGCGGTTCGAGCGCCGAGGAGGATAAAGACCTGTTCCACGACACCAAACGCCCGATGAATCACTACTATGCGGCGGTCTATCTATGGACACGCGAGGTCTACGGTACCGATGCGATTATCCATTTTGGAACCCACGGTACGCAAGAGTGGCACCCGGGTAAAGAGCGCGGTTTATGGGCCTATGACTGCCCGAATCTGGCGGTGTGGAATACACCGGTGGTCTATCCCTATATTGTCGATAATATCGGTGAGGCGCTTCACGTGAAACGCCGTGGGCGTGGTGTCATTGTCAGCTATCAAGTGCCGCCATTTTCGCCTGCCGGTTTATCGGATGACTTTGTCGCGATTAACGATGCCATTCGCGAATATATCTCGCTCGATGAAGGGCTGGTGAAATCCAATGCCAAGGATTTGATTATCGAACAAGCGGTGAAGATGAAGATTCCGGAAGATATGGGTTGGAAAGTTGAAGACTTGCACGCTAATTTCGATAATTTCCTGCGCGATATCGAAGACTATCTGGAAGACCTCGGTTCCGCCATGCAACCGCTTGGCTTGCACACCTTTGGTGAAACCGCCGAACTTGACCATCTGGCTCTAAATATTATGTTGATGCTCGGTGATGACCTAATGCAGCCGCTTGGTGTCGCGAACAGTCGTGAACTGTTTCGAGCCGACTATAAGTTGATTAAGACCACCGAGCCGTTTAAGTTTGTTCGTGCGCATATCATTGACGAACAGCCGCTAAATGCCGCGGACTCCGCTAAACCGGAGCTGGTTGCGATTGTGAAGCAGGGTATTCAGTATGCGCAAAATTTGCGTGCCGAATCAGAAACCAAAGGGATTCTTACAGCGCTAAATGCAAAGTGGCTTGATCCGTCTTATGGCGGCGACCCGATTCGTAATCCGGATGCCATTCCTACCGGACGTAATATGTATGGTTTTGATCCATCGCGCATTCCGACTAAATCTGCTTATCAGGCAGGTGTGCAGGCGATGAAAGAGATGATCGCCAGTCATGAACGTACCCACGGCGAATTCCCGAAAAAACTCACCTTCTCGATGTGGAGTACCGAAACTTTGCGCCATCTGGGGATGCTCGAAGCGCAGGTCTTCTATGCCATGGGCGTGAAGCCGATCTGGGATCGCGGCGGGCGCGTGACAGGGTTGGAAGTGATTCCGCTTAAAGAGTTGGGTCGTCCGCGTATCGACACGGTCATTTCGCTGACAGGTCTATACCGCGACCAATTCCCGAATGTGATGGAACGCTTTAACGAAGCGATTGTCATGCTCGCCAATCTTGATGAAGGCGAAGAGGATAACTTTATCCGCGCCAATACACTGCGGATTGAAAAGGCGCTAATTAAAGAAGGTGTTGAGCCAAAAGCGGCGAAGAACTTTGCGCTGACCCGCGTGTTCGGCACCGAAAGTGGCGACTACGGCACCAAGTTGCCCGATGCGACCTTGGCTTCCGATAAATGGGAAGAGGATGACGGCAAGCTTGCTGAGTTGTATCTGTCGCGTATGTCATGGGCTTACGGGCCGGACACGTCGCAATGGAGTCAAAAACTGACCACCAAAGACGGCAAGCCGGTCAATGTCTATGCCGAGCAGTTAAAAGGCACCTCGGCGGCGGTCTTTTCGCGTTCCTCGAATTTGCGCGGGCTACTGGATACCGACCACCCATTTGAATATTTAGGTGGGATTTCTATGGCGTTGCAACATCTTGAAGGCAAAGCACCGCAACTCTATATCTCCAATATGCGCGATCCGAAAAAAGCCAAACTGCAAACCGCCGAGCGTTTCTTAGCCACCGAGCTGCGTGCCGTCTATCAGCACCCGAACTGGGTTAAGGAGATGCAAAAAGAGGGCTATGCCGGAACTTTGCAGATGCTCAATACCATCAATAACTTCTGGGGCTGGCAAGTCATGGATCGCAATGTCGTGCGTGATGACCAGTGGCAAGAATTCCACGAGGTGTATATCAAGGACAAATATGACTTGGATATGAAAACGTGGTTTGAAGAATCCAATCCAACGGCCATGGCGCAAATTGCCGAGCGTATGCTGGAAGCGATTCGCAAAGACTACTGGAAGTCCTCCGAGCAGACTAAAAAAGAGCTGGTGCAGACCTATCAGGAACTGGCAGAAAAGTATGATGTGCATACCGACAACCAGACCTTTAAAGCCTATGTTGCCGAGCTGGCGGCGGGTTACGGTCTAAGCGCCGCACCGGCGCCGGATATGGCCACTTCTGCGGCACAGCCTGCACCTGCTGAAAGCATGGAAAAACCCGAGTCTGAAAACACGGAACAAACCGAGCAAACCGAACAACTGGAAACCGTGCAAGGGCAAGTTATGCAAGAACAACAGCCCGAAGAACAACAACCAATCGACCAACCGAAATGGTGGCTACTGCTCGTCGCACTCCTCGCGGCAGGGGCTTTGCGTCAAATCTATTTAAGAAGGTAAAGTGCAACTTGTTCTAACGATTAAACGCCCTTAAATGGGCGTTTTTTATGGATTTAAAAATTTTAGAAACAAAAGTATTTTATTTTGAGATCATGATCCTAAAATAAATAACCTTAATTCTTTTTTTGGCTTAAACGTATAAAATATTCAGCGTTATGGAAAAATTAAATGACTTAAAAATAAGGCAAGCTCTCTTGCATCGCTTTGCTAGACAAGGGCTAGATGATTATGAAGTAATGCAAGAGCTACATGTTTGTAGCAGTCATGCAATTGCTGATGTAGTTACACTTCGTGATGAATCCCATTGTTATGAAATTAAAGGTGAAACGGATAAAGTTACGCGTATTCTTGAACAAGGATATCACTACAATAAAGCATTCCGTCGAATTACTCTTGTGACGACTGAAAATCATTTGAGCAAAGCCTTGGAAATTACGCCCATATTTTGGGGGGTTATGCTGGCACGAATCACACAAAAAGGTGAGGTGTTGATTACGAGTGTCCGCAAGGATAAGGTCAATCCAGAATTTGATCCAGAAATTGCGCTTTATACGCTTTGGAAAGATGAATTGTTGCAGCTATTGGATAATCCTATGCCTAAAGACAAACGCAAAAATTGTGTGGATCTTTCAAAGATGATTGCCGAAAACAATAAAAAGTTAGAGGTAAGTCGTAAGGTCGCTGCTACTTTGGGTTATCGGCATAAGCTCAAAATTGCTAACGGCTATAAATATGTAGCATATAGCTGATGTGGGCATTTACTAAAAATTTTGTGATTGAGTTTATCCAAAACCCTTTTCTAGCGTTTTGTTTGGCGTCAAATTCGCCGTCAGCCCAACTGAAATCTGGCCCTCGATAGATTGAAGGGGTTAGTTGAATCATGTCTTTTACATGTTGGTTATATAGGTAACCTTTTGACGGCTTGCTAATTACTTTGGTGCCACGCCAAATGTGTTGTGTTTGTTCGTGTGGGTAAACAAGTTTACTGGTGGCATTGCGTGCGCTATCAGGATTTGGTTCTGCAAACTCGGGTGATACAGTCGTATAATCTCCGAGTTGAATGTCGTGCGAATCTGAAAAGTTGGCTTTTACGTTTTGGTAAATTTGTAGCTCTATTCGTTCGATGACATCGTAGCAATTAGGTTTAACTAATGACGCAAGTGAAATGGGAATCATTGAGCCGCACACAATGACTTTGGTAACCCGATAGTCTCCAGTGAATTTACGAACATAATCGGTGATTTGCGATACAGTTGCATTGATGTCTTTATCATTAAATAATGCAACTAGACGACAATCCATAATCAGGTGGACCTCTGTGAATAGATCGTTCATCAGTTCATCTAAAGACTCTTTAACTTCTTCGTTTGTGGCTGTATAGCTAATAAAGTCTTCATAAGTGACGCGGTAAGCAATAATGTTTGCTGAGTCGGGATTCTTTGACATAAAGGTCTTAATCGACTCTTTGTGATCATCGGTTCTATCCGGACCAGTTACGGGTATAGCGGTAAAGGTATCGAATTGCTCTAGAAGATATAAATAATTGTGCTTGCCCAGGATCATATGGTCTTCGATATCAAAGGTGTCGATGTAAAACCTTTGAAATTCAGGGAGTTTTTGCTTCAGCTTTTTTGCCATTTCTTCTGATTTTTTGGCGTAATCACTGGGTTTTTTTGAATCTTGTTTTGATGGGAAATCAAAAAACGGCACAAGGTGTTTATGCCATTTTGAATCAAGATTTTCTAAGGCAACAAGCTCATTGTCTTTAAGCTTTAGGAACGGTGTATAGTCGATATTCATTCGGGAAATAATCGTTCCTTAAATTTAGCTGAATTAACCAAATCACTAAATAATTTGTAGTTTTTTGAGCTGAACCGAATCATTCCAGCAATGACTACAGGGTGAACTTTATTTCGCTCTGCAATCTCGATAATGGTGTCAAGTTTTGCAATGGTTTTTGGTGTGGTTCGCCATTCCGTTTTAGGGATAAAGCTAAAGCGTGTCTGACGATTTGCCTGAATTTCGATATCGGTGTTATCTTCATTATCTGACCATAGGTCAACATCAATGATAGGTGTAGATAATTGATCGAAATGCAGAGCGACATGAGAGAGCTCGTGAATTAACGTGAACCAAAAGTTATCAAGTCGGTCGAAGCGTACCGCATGAACAACAACAGGAAATTTGCCTGCGAGTAAAAAGGTGGCACCATCGACCTTGCTTGCTTCCAGAGCGGGAAGATAGATTAAAATAATACCTTTGTACGCCAAGATTTCTGGTATTTCGGAAATAATATTTTCTTCTATGCTCAATTGAGCAATCTCTCGAACTTCACTGGTTTTTAATCCGATAAAGTCAGGCATGGCCTGATGTTCAATATAAAACTCTTTTGCCATTTGCTGCGCTTTGGCTAACCAAAGAGTAATCTTTGAATCGTTCGCTCCAGTTGTTTTGCGAAATAGGGTATTGGCTTGAGAATAATTGACAAACAAGTTACTTAATTCCCAGCCAGCGTTTTTTATTGTATTTGGGGATGCTCCGTCAATAAGCGCTGAAAACTCTCTATGTTTCGCAAGAGCATCTTCCAGTGATAAACCGTCGCAGTTATTAATGATTTCATCTTCAATATTCGGTAGCTTTTTCATGATGTCACCAACGCTTTTGCCACTTGTTCTTCTAGTTCATAAAATTTTAACACGGCACCATTATCTTGAGTCTTGTCATAATCAGGCAGATGAGTCATGCCAAGCTTTTGCTCATAAAAAGGTTCGGCTTGTCTTAGAGCGTGTAGGTTAAGCCCATATTGTAATTTTAAGGTATTTACACTGTATTCAATCATGTACTGAATTAGGGTGGTGCCAATGCCAGAAAAGCGTTTTGGTTCAAGTGGATTTTTGGTATTCCAAGGTGCTGAAGCAATAAATTCGATATAAAAGATTTCTCCAGGTTTTAACTTAGCTCCTGCTGGGTGACAGATGAGACAAATACCTTGTACCCGGTCATCAATAATCAGATAAAACCAGAGATAGCTCTCTGAATTAAAGCTTAGAGTTTTGGTAAACCAGTCCCAGTGTGCGCTACCGAATTGGAATCCTTGTTTGGCCTCCATTAGTTCCTCAGGAGGTAGTGATCGTAAATAATTCAAAGTGTCATTAAAAAACATACCCCATGCATTGTCGCAAAGCGAAGCCAACCGTGGGCTGCTACCACACAGAATTTGAAAAGGTCGTGGAATATTTACATTGTCATTCAAAATGCCTGAAGCAATTTGTGTAATTTTTTCTGGGGCTTTAAGAGTGTTGTTTGAGATTGATTGTCTTATTTCGTCTAGTGTCATTTGATTCTTTACTGCTCCAGAAAAAATAATTTTGAAT
>NZ_JACBGI020000038.1 GCF_013391765.2 Thiomicrorhabdus heinhorstiae
CTCCACCGAATTTCTTACCTTGCACGATTGTCAAAGCCGCTGTTAGAGTCGTTTTACCATGGTCAACGTGACCGATAGTACCAACGTTTACGTGAGGCTTGGAACGTTCAAACTTTTCTTTTGCCATTTTAGTTAATACCTTTGTAAAAGGCGGCTACGCCGCCCAAAAATTAAAGATTAAAAGTTATTTAAATTAGTCGCCTTTCTTAGAGGCTGCAATGATCTCTTCCTGAACATTGCGTGGCGCTTCAGCGTACTTCAAGAATTCCATGCTGTAACTAGCACGACCCTGAGTCAAAGAGCGCATCTGGTTTGAGTAACCGAACATTTCAGAAAGAGGTACTTCTGCCTTGATTGACTTACCGGTAGGAATGTCATCCATGCTAGAAACAATACCACGACGACGGTTAAGGTCACCAATGATATCACCCATGTACTCTTCAGGAGTAACAACTTCAACCTTCATCATCGGTTCAAGAACAACCGGGCTTGCTTCAACAACACCGTTCTTAACACCCATAGATGCCGCAACCTGGAACGCCATTTCGTTCGAGTCAACATCATGGTAAGAACCGTCGATCAACTCAACTTCAACGTCAACCATTGGGTAACCAGCGATAACACCAGCTTCAAGCTGTAGTCGCGCACCTTTCTCAACTGCACCAATGTATTCTTTCGGTACCGCACCACCCACAATCGAGTTGATGAAGTTAAACCCGACGTTCTCTTCAGAAGGACGGATTTTGAATACAACGTGACCATACTGACCACGACCACCAGACTGACGAACAAACTTACCTTGCGCTTCAACTTCTTTACGGATCGTTTCACGGTAAGACACCTGAGGCGCACCAATGTTCGCTTCAACCTTGAATTCTCGACGCATACGATCAACGATAATATCCAAGTGAAGCTCACCCATACCAGAAATGATTGTCTGGTTAGTTTCTTCATCAGTGTGAACACGGAAAGATGGATCTTCAGCTGCCAACTTACCTAGAGCGATACCCATTTTTTCTTGGTCCGCTTTGGTCTTAGGCTCGATAGCGATCGAGATTACCGGCTCAGGGAATTCCATACGCTCAAGGATAACCGGGTTATCGATGTCACACAGAGTATCACCAGTCGTTGTATCCTTAAGACCGACCGCACAGGCAATGTCACCAGCACGTACTTCTTTGATCTCTTCACGAGAGTTAGAGTGCATCTGCAGGATACGACCAACACGCTCACGCTTCTGTTTAACAGTGTTCATAACTGGAGAACCAGCTGCTAGTACACCGGAGTAAACACGGAAGAATGTTAGAGTACCAACATAAGGGTCTGTCATGATTTTAAACGCAAGCGCTGCAAATGGCTCATCATCAGTTGAGTGACGCTCGACCGGAGTACCATCTTCCAATTCACCTTTGATCGCAGGAACGTCAGTAGGTGCAGGCATGAAATCAAGAACACCATCTAGTAGCGTTTGAACACCTTTGTTTTTAAAAGATGAACCACAGAACATAGGAACGATTTCTACATCGATACAACGCTGACGGATACCCGCTTTAATTTCTTCTTCAGATAGATCACCTTCTTCTAGGTATTTATCCATTAACTCTTCAGAAGCTTCCGCTGCGGTTTCGACCAACTTTTCACGCCACTCGTTACACTCATCCTGCATCTCTTCCGGAATATCTTCATAGGTATACTGCATACCCATGTTTTCTTCTTCCCAGTAGATCGCTTGCATTTTAACCAGGTCAACAACACCACGGAAAGTTTCTTCCGCACCGATTGGAAGCTGCATAGGAACCGGAGTCGCACCAAGACGATCGATAACCATTTGGCAAACATTCAGGAAGTTTGCACCGGCACGGTCCATCTTGTTTACGTAACCCATACGGGGTACGCCATACTTATCTGCCTGACGCCATACAGTTTCTGATTGTGGTTCAACACCCGATACAGAACAGAAACAAGTAACTGCACCATCAAGTACACGCAAAGAACGTTCTACTTCGATCGTGAAGTCAACGTGTCCCGGAGTATCGATGATATTGATACGGTGTTCATCATAGTTTCGCTGCATACCAGACCAGAAACAGGTAGTTGCCGCAGAAGTGATGGTGATACCACGTTCTTGCTCTTGCTCCATCCAGTCCATAGTTGCACCACCGTCGTGAACCTCACCGATTTTGTGAGAAACACCGGTGTAGTACAGAATACGTTCGGTTGTGGTTGTTTTACCCGCATCGATGTGGGCCATAATCCCAATGTTGCGGTATCTATCTAGAGGGGTTTTACGTGCCACTATAAATAACCTTTAACTAAAACCTAAAAATAAAGGCCCTGAAAAGGGCCCTAATCAGATTACCAACGGAAATGAGAGAAAGCTTTGTTTGCTTCCGCCATTCGATGGGTGTCTTCTTTCTTCTTGATGGCCGCACCGCGGTTTTCCAAAGCGTCACCTAACTCACCAGCTAAGCGAAGCATCATGCCTTTTTCGCTACGCTTACGAGCCGCTTCAACCACCCAACGCATTGCTAGAGCAGTTCTACGCTCAGGACGCACTTCAACCGGAACCTGGTAAGTAGCACCACCAACACGGCGTGACTTAACTTCAACCATCGGACCGACTGCATCCAAAGCTTCTTTCAACAATACAGCTTGCTCGCCACCTTTTTTGCGTTCAACTAAAACGTCCAACGCATCATAAACGATTTTTTCAGCCACGGCTTTTTTACCGCTGACCATAATCATGTTAACGAATTTCGTTAACGTAGTATCTCCAAACTTAGGATCTGGTAGAACCTGACGTTTTGGGATTTCTCTTCTTCTTGCCATTCTTAACTCTTCCGGTATAAATGTAACACTAAAATTGCAAAACGTATGTTAAGTAATCATTAAACGATTACTTAGGACGCTTCGCACCGTACTTAGAACGACCTTGTTTACGATTAGCAACACCAGCGCAGTCTAGAGCACCGCGAACTGTGTGGTAACGTACACCAGGCAAATCTTTAACACGACCACCACGGATAAGAATAACCGAGTGCTCTTGCAAGTTATGACCTTCACCACCGATATAGGAAGCAACTTCATAACCGTTTGTTAAACGTACACGCGCAACTTTACGTAGAGCAGAGTTTGGCTTTTTAGGGGTTGTTGTATAAACACGCGTACAAACACCACGACGCTGAGGACATGCCTGAAGCGCTGCAACATTTGAAACTTTACGCTTATCTTTACGCGGCTTACGCACCAACTGGTTAATAGTAGCCATTAATTTTCTCCAAATTTGAGATTAACTCTTACACATAAACGAAGCTGTAGGCCGAACAAAATTCGGCCTACGTATAAGGATTGGGAATTTTAGAGTTCTATTTTCAATAAGTCAAGCATTAACTACTTGATTTATTTTAAATTAGACTTTTATTCTTCCGCTTCGATAACCTCTCCTAATGCAGAGGCATCCCCATCCATGATCGCTTCGGCACCCATGACTTCCTGAAGCTCTGCATCATCGATGCTTTCATCTTCTTCAACCGTCATAAACGCTTGCAATTCATGCATGGATTTTTCGCTCGCCTCTTTTCTTGCCTTGTGGTACGCGAAACCGGTACCGGCAGGAATTAGACGACCGACGATAACATTCTCTTTCAAGCCAACCAGCTTATCGCGCTTACCGGAAACCGCAGCTTCGGTAAGAACACGAGTAGTCTCTTGGAAAGAGGCCGCCGAGATAAAGGACTCGGTCGCCAAAGAGGCTTTGGTGATACCAAGCAGAACACGATCATAGCTCGCTTCAATCTTGCCTTCTTCTCGCATTTTTTCGTTCAACTCTAGAACGTGTGAGAATTCGGCTTGTTCACCTTTGATCAAACCGGTATCACCTGAGCTCTTAACTTCGACTTTACGCAGCATCTGACGGACGATGGTTTCGATGTGCTTATCATTGATTTTTACCCCTTGCAGACGGTAAACATCTTGTACTTCATCAACGATGTACTCAGCGAGTTTTTCGATACCCAGCAGGCGAAGAATATCGTGAGGGTTCGGATTCCCTTCAACAACGACATCCCCCTTCTCAACGCGCTCACCTTCGAACACGCTAACGGTACGCCATTTAGGGATAAGCTCTTCGTACTGTTCACCACTGTCTTGAGTAATGATCAAACGCTGCTTACCTTTAGTCTCCTTACCGAAACCAATAACACCGGCAACTTCCGCCATAATTGAAGGCTCTTTCGGTTGACGTGCTTCGAACAGATCGGCAACACGAGGAAGACCCCCGGTAATATCCTTGTTCTTCGAAGAAGCTTGCGGAATACGTGCCAAGACGTCACCACGACCCACTTCTGCACTTCCTTGAATAACCACAATCGAGTTTTCAGGCAGATAGTACATTGCCGGAGTCTGTGTTCCTGGGAAACAAACCGCTTCGCCTGCCGCATCGACAAGCTCGATATATGGACGAACTTCTTTTGCCGCTGCCGCACGCTCTTTAGCATCCTTAACTACGTGAGTAGTCAAACCGGTCAACTCGTCGACACGCTCTTCAACCGTCCCTTCGAAATTACCGAAACGAACGATACCTTCCGCTTCAGTGATAACCGGGTGAGTATGCGGATCCCATTGCGCCAGGATTGCACCTGCCTCGATAGAGCCGCCATCTCCAACCGCCAAGGTAGAACCGTAACCGATCTTATAGCGCTCTTGCTCACGACCGGTTGCATCCAGAACCGAAACCTCACCTGAACGAGAAGTAACGACAATATTCCCTTCAGAGTTAGTAATGGCCTTCAAGTTATCCCACTTGATCGTACCGGCGTGCTTCACTTCGATCGAACTCTGAGCTGCCGAACCGGAAGCGGTACCACCGATATGGAAGGTACGCATGGTCAACTGAGTACCAGGTTCACCGATCGACTGTGCCGCCATAACTCCGACAGCTTCACCCATGTTCACCAGGTGACCGCGTGCCAGATCACGACCGTAACACTGCTGACAGATACCGAACTTGGTTTCGCAAGTCATCGGCGAACGAACCAAAACATGGTCAACCCCTTTGGCATCGATCAAGTTAGCAAGCTTTTCATCAATCAACTCACCTTTGGAAATAACCAAAGCACCATCGTGTGCATAAACATCTTCACAGGTAACACGACCTAATACGCGATCGCGCAATGATTCGATTACATCACCACCTTCAACATGAGCAGTCATGCGAATACCTTTATCGGTACCACAATCGTTTTCAGTCACGACCACATCCTGAGCAACGTCAACCAGACGACGCGTCAAGTAACCTGAGTTTGCAGTCTTAAGTGCAGTATCCGCCAAACCTTTACGAGCACCGTGAGTCGAGATGAAGTACTGAAGCACGTTCAGACCTTCACGGAAGTTCGCCGTGATCGGCGTTTCGATAATCGATCCATCCGGCTTCGCCATCAGACCACGCATACCACCCAACTGACGCATCTGCGCGACGCTACCACGAGCCCCGGAATCCGCCATCATGTAAACCGAGTTGAATGAAGTCTGCTGAACTTCATTCCCTTCACGGTCAACAACCGTTTCGTGCTGCAACTCTTCCATCATCGATTTGGTAACCAACTCATTGGTGTGTGACCAGATATCAACAACCTTGTTGTAACGCTCACCTTCGGTAACCAAACCTTGAGAGAATTGGTTCTGAATCTCAGCAACCTGACTTTCAGCACGATCGATAATGCCCGCCTTGCTCTCAGGAATCAACATGTCATCCGAACAGAACGACAGACCTGCCAGGGTCGACCATTTGAAACCGGCATACATCAGCTGGTCAGCAAAGATAACCGTTTCTTTCGGTCCCAACTTACGGTAACACTCGTTCAATACTTTAGAGATATTCTTCTTGGTCAAGCTGATGTTCAACAGATCGAAGCTCAAACCTTTCGGCAAAATACGACACAACAAAGCACGACCGGCAGTTGTCTCGACGATACGCGAACTAACGCTTTCCATACCTTCTTCATCGACGACCGTTTCGTTTACCTTCAACTTGATGCGCGTGTGCAAATGAACCACTTTCGCATCCAAAGCACGCTGAACTTCCTGCCAGTTTGAGAAAGACTTACCTTCACCGATGGCGTTAATGCGTTCACGAGTGATGTAGTACAGACCCAATACAACGTCTTGCGAAGGAACGATAATCGGATCACCGTTTGCAGGCGACAACAAGTTGTTAGTCGACATCATCAGAGTACGCGCTTCCAGCTGTGCTTCCAATGATAGCGGTACGTGAACCGCCATCTGGTCACCATCGAAGTCGGCGTTGAATGCCGAACATACCAACGGATGCAAGTTAATCGCTTTACCTTCAATCAATACCGGCTCAAACGCCTGAATACCAAGACGGTGAAGTGTCGGAGCACGGTTCAATAGAACCGGATGCTCACGGATTACTTCATCCAAAACGTCCCATACTTCCGGCAAGCCCTGCTCTACCATTTTCTTAGACGCTTTAATGGTCGGAGCCAAACCGCGCTTCTGCAGTTTAGAGAAGATAAACGGTTTGAACAGTTCCAATGCCATCTTCTTAGGTAGACCGCACTGGTGCAGACGCAAAGAAGGACCAACCACGATAACCGAACGACCAGAGTAGTCAACACGCTTACCTAGAAGGTTCTGACGGAAACGACCCTGCTTACCTTTGATCATGTCAGCAAGTGATTTCAACTGGCGCTTGTTGGTACCGGTTACCGCACGACCGCGACGACCGTTATCCAACAAGGAATCGACCGACTCCTGCAACATACGTTTTTCGTTACGAACGATGATGTCCGGCGCCATCAAATCAAGAAGACGCTTCAAACGGTTGTTACGGTTGATTACGCGGCGATACAGATCATTCAAATCCGAAGTCGCGAAACGGCCACCGTCAAGCGGAACCAATGGACGCAATTCAGGCGGAAGAACCGGAAGTACGTCAAGAATCATCCACTCAGGACGGTTACCCGATTGAAGGAAAGATTCGATCAGTTTCAAGCGCTTAGAAATTTTCTTCTGTTTGGTCTCAGAGTTGGTGCTCTCAATCTCTTGACGAAGGCGTTCCGCTTCCGATTCCAGATCAATCGCCTGCAACATTTTCTTGATCGCTTCGGCACCCATTTGGGCTTCGAACTCATCACCGTGCTCGTCAAGCGCATCCAAATACTCTTCTTCAGACAACAACTGCCAAGGCTCAAGCGGAGTCAAACCTGGATCGACCACCATGAAAGCTTCGAAGTAAAGAACCGCTTCGATCTCTTTCAAAGTCATGTCCAGCATCAAACCGATACGAGAAGGCAATGATTTCAGGAACCAGATGTGAGCAACCGAAGTCGCAAGGTCGATATGCCCCATACGCTCACGACGCACTTTAGATTTGGTTACTTCAACACCACACTTCTCACAAATGACACCACGGTGCTTCAAACGCTTGTACTTACCACACAAACATTCGTAGTCACGAATCGGTCCGAAGATCTTGGCACAGAAAAGACCGTCACGCTCCGGCTTAAAAGTACGGTAGTTAATGGTCTCAGGCTTTTTAACTTCACCGTAAGACCATGAACGAATTTTCTCAGGCGAAGCAAGTGATACCTTAATCGCATCAAAATCGCTTGATACGTTTTGTTTTTTTAGAAAACCTAATAAATCTTTCATTATTCTTGCTCCAGCTCAATATCAATACCCAATGCACGAATCTCTTTGCGTAGAACGCTGAAGGATTCAGGCATACCTGGTTCCATATATTCGTTACCGTCAACGATGTTCTTATACATCTTAGTACGACCTTCCAAGTCATCCGACTTAACCGTCAACATCTCTTGCAACGTGAAGGCAGCACCGTAAGCTTCAAGTGCCCACACCTCCATCTCACCGAAACGCTGACCACCGAACTGTGCTTTACCACCCAGCGGCTGCTGAGTAACCAGTGAGTAAGGACCAGTCGAACGGGCGTGCATCTTATCGTCAACCAAGTGGTTCAACTTCAGATAATACATGTAACCGACCGTTACCGGACGGTCGAAGGCTTCACCAGTCAAACCATCGTATAATTTCATCTGGCCGGACTCAGGCATATCAGCCAGACGCAATAGAGTCTTGATCTGATCTTCGCTAATACCGTCGAAAACCGGTGACGCCATTGGCACACCGCGCTTCAAATTGTTTGCCAATTCGACGAGTTCAGCATCGGAGAAGCTATCGAAATCAACTTGTTGGCCTTGGGTTTCGTTGTAAATCTTATGCAAGAAGCCACGAATTTCTTGCAGATCAGCTTGCTGCTGCAACATCGTATTGATCTTCTGACCAAGTCCTTCGGCAGCCAGACCCAAGTGAACTTCCAGGATCTGACCGACGTTCATACGTGACGGTACACCCAGAGGGTTCAAACAGATGTCAACCGGACGGCCGGTTTCATCATATGGCATATCTTCAACCGGACAGATGCGTGAGATAACACCTTTGTTACCGTGACGACCGGCCATCTTATCTCCAGGCTGGATGCGACGTTTGATCGCAACGTAAACCTTAACCATCTTCGAAACGCCAGGTGCCAAATCGTCACCTTGAGTCAGTTTCTTGCGTTTCTCTTCATAAGCTTCGTTGAACTCTTTACGCTTATCTTTCAAATGCGATTCAGAGATTTCCAACTGGTGCATCACATCCACATCATCAACATTCAAGCCGAACCAACGATCTTGAGGGACAGTCTGCATAAAAGCTTCATCGATCTTGGTTCCATCAACCAGAGACTTACCGATCAACAACTCTTTAATACGTCCAAGGGTATCAGCTTCCAGAATCTTGTACTGCTCGTCGATGTCCTTACGGATTTTCGATAGTTCGTCTTCCTGGATAGATAGAGCACGTGCATCTTTCTGCACGCCTTCACGGGTGAAGACCTGTACATCGATAACCGTACCTTCGACCCCTTTGGTCACACGCAAAGAAGTATCTTTAACGTCCGACGCTTTCTCACCAAAGATGGCACGTAGCAGCTTCTCTTCTGGAGTCAGCTGCGTCTCACCCTTCGGTGTTACCTTACCGACAAGAATGTCACCCTGCTTCACTTCAGCACCGATCTGTACAATACCGCACTCATCCAAACGAGCCAGCGCCGCTTCACCCACGTTTGGAATATCCGCAGTGATTTCTTCAGGCCCCAACTTGGTATCACGCGCCAAACAGGTCAGTTCTTCGATATGAATGGTGGTGTAACGATCTTCCTGAACCACGCGCTCGGAAATCAGAATCGAGTCTTCGAAGTTATAACCGTTCCATGGCATGAAGGCGATACGCATGTTTTGACCAAGCGCCAATTCACCCATATCGGTAGAAGGACCGTCCGCCAGAACGTCACCGCGGCTAACGATTTCACCCGCTTTAACAATTGGCTTCTGATTGATACAGGTGTTCTGGTTAGAACGCTGGTACTTGACCAGGTTATAGATATCAACCCCTGATTCACCTTCTTTGATCTCGTCGCCGTTCACACGTACCACAATACGCGCCGCATCCGAAGACAGGATCTCACCACCACGCTCGGCAACCACGGCAACACCGGAATCGATCGCTACCGTTTTCTCAATACCGGTACCGACCAACGGCTTGTCAGCGCGTAGAGTCGGAACTGCCTGACGTTGCATGTTGGCACCCATCAAGGCACGGTTAGCATCATCGTGCTCTAGGAACGGAATCAAAGATGCCGCAACCGATACGATCTGCTTAGGAGAAACGTCCATGTAGTTAATGTCATTAGAAGACGACAAAGTAAATTCGTTTTGGTGACGCGCAGAAACCAGACTGTCGACAAACTTACCGTCGGCATCCAAATTCGCAGACGCCTGAGCGATAACGAATTGCGCTTCGTCGATCGCCGATACATATTCGATATCTTCGGTTACTTTACCGTTAACCACTTTACGGTACGGTGTCTCAAGGAAACCATACTCATTGGTTTTTGCATAAATCGCCAGCGTGTTGATCAAACCGATGTTTGGACCTTCAGGCGTTTCGATCGGACAAACACGACCATAGTGAGTCGGGTGAACGTCACGAACTTCGAAGCCGGCACGTTCGCGAGTCAGACCACCTGGCCCCAACGCAGAAACACGACGCTTGTGAGTCACTTCGGAAAGCGGGTTAACCTGATCCATGAACTGAGAAAGCTGTGAAGAACCGAAGAACTCTTTAATGGCAGCAGAAACCGGCTTAGCATTAATCAAGTCTTGCGGCATCAAACCATCGGACTCCGCCTGATTCAAACGCTCTTTAACCGCACGTTCGACACGAACCAAACCGACACGGAAAGCGTTTTCAGCCATTTCACCAACGGCACGAATACGACGGTTACCCAAAGTATCGATATCGTCAACCGTGCTGTGACCGTTACGAATACTGATCAACTCACGGATAACTTCGATAATGTCCTCTTTTTCCAGAACCAAAGCGCCATCGTTCTCTTTACGACCCAAACGACGGTTTAACTTCATACGACCAACTGCAGACAAATCATAACGAGATTCATCGAAGAACAAGCTTTCGAACAGCGCTTCAGAAGATTCTTTTGTCGGTGGTTCACCAGGACGCATCATGCGATAGATTTCGACCTGAGCTTCAAGCTGAGAAGAAGTCGTATCCAGATTCAAGGTATCGGAAATGTATGGCCCGTTTTCTAACTCATCAATGTACAACAACTTGATTTCAATACCGGTGATTTCGGAAATTTTGGCGATCGTTTCGGCTGTTAGAACATCATTAGTACGCGCAACCAATTCGCCGGTCGACTCATCGATAATTCCTGAAGCCAACACTTTTCCAAGCAGATAATCCGGTGGAACCGGAACTTGCTTGATACCGGCATCATTCAACTGCTTAACAGTACGTGCAGTCACTTTCTTACCGGTTTCAACCAAGGTTTTACCATCGTGAACGATATCGAATGTCGCTGTCTGACCTTTTAGCTGCTCAGCATTCAATTCAAGCTCGAAAGCACTCTTGGTGACATGAACCTTATTGATATCGAAAAATTCGGTCAGAATCTCTTCATTGCTGTACCCCATAGCACGCAACAAAACAGAAACCGGCAACTTACGGCGACGGTCGATACGAGTGAACAGGCAGTCGTTATGATCGAACTCGAAATCCAACCAGGAACCACGGTAAGGGATGATACGTGCATTGAACAACAACTTACCTGAAGTGTGCGACTTACCTTTGTCGTTATCGAAAATAACACCAGGTGAACGATGTAACTGAGTCACGATTACACGCTCGGTACCGTTAATAACGAAAGTACCGTTGTCGGTCATCAAAGGAATATCACCAAGATAGACTTCTTGTTCTTTAACGTCTTTAACCGGACGCTTACCTGCCGGCGCATCTTTGTCGTAGATGACCAGACGCATTTTTACGCGTAGAGGTGCTGCGAAGGTTACACCACGCTGCTTACACTCTTTAACGTCAAATTCAGGTTGACCCATGTGGTAGCTGACATACTCAAGATCAGCGGTACCGGCAACCCCTTCAATCGGAAATACTGAAGCAAATGCGGAGTGAAGACCGACATTTTTGCGCTCAGCCGGTTTTTTCTCCAATTGTAGAAAATCGTGGAAAGATCCTTTTTGCAGAGAGAGCAAATAAGGCACTTCTAGAATGGATGGGCGTGTCGCAAAATCCTTACGAACGCGTTTCTTTTCTGTAAAAGAATAAGTCATCGTTTACCTCGACGATAAAGATTGTCATGACGCTTGTAACAATCTGTTACTAGAAAATGCATAAAACTGTGGTAGCTCTCCGCGTTTGTTTTACCAACAAACTTATCAACAGCTTACTAACACACTTTTACACACTGTTAAAACGAGAAAAGGCCGGTGTCAAAAACACCAGCCATTTCCTGCTGAAACTCAGCCTCTAAAGTTAAATTACTTAACTTCGACTTCGATACCAGCTTCTTTAAGCTCGTTTGCAAGAGCTTCTGCTTCTTCTTTAGAAACAGCTTCTTTAAGAGTGAAAGGAGCGTTCTCAACCGCTTCTTTCGCTTCTTTAAGACCAAGACCTGTTGCACCACGAACTGCTTTGATCGCAGCAACTTTGTTCGCACCGGCACCGGTAAGAACAACGTCAAATTCAGTTTTCTCTTCAGCTGCGGCAACATCACCAGCAGGACCAGCGGCAACCATAGCTGCAGCAGAAACGCCGAATTTTTCTTCCATAGCTTCAACTAGCTCAACAACTTCCATTACGGACATGTTGGCAACTGCTTCTAAAATATCTTCTTTTGTTACAGACATTGTAATCTCCAAAAATTTACTTTGATTTCTTCAAAAAATATAAAACGATTAAGCGGCTTCTTTCTGTTCTTTGATCGCAGTAAGCGCACGAGCAAGTTTCGCAACAGGCTCTTTCATAACAAATAGAAGTTTCGCAACAGCTTCGTCATAAGTAGGTAGAGCAGCGATTTGCGCAGCATAACTTGCATCCAAGCAACCTTCACCGATAGACAGTGAACGGATAACTAGAGCTTCGTTAGTTTTAGCGAAATCACGGAAAACACGAGCGGCATTACCAAGCTCCTCACCAGAGAAAGCGTAGATAAGCGGACCAGTAAAGGTCTCAGCCATGTCTTCGAACTTAGTGCCTTGAACCGCACGACGCGCAAGCGTGTTTTTAACAACACGGATTTGCACGTTTGCTTTACGAGCCGCAGCACGAAGGTTAGTCAATTGCTCTACAGTCAAACCACGATATTCAGCTGCAACCACTGAACCCGCATCTGCAAGAACAGCAGATACTTCTTCAACGACTAGCTTTTTATCTTCGATATTGAGTGCCATATAACCTCCAAAACAGTTTGATAGTGGCCTATCAAACCCGTCCATCTACGTAGGCTTATTACGATTAAGAATGCGCCTTGCATTCGCCTACGGTCTGCGATGGGCACTCACGAATCAAATTAGATTGGAGACCCAATTCGCAAATAATGCCTGCACCAAACTTAGTTGGCGCAACCATCATTATAGTGATGACTGATCAACTACCAGGCCAGGACCCATAGTAGAAGAAATAGTCACTTTCTTAACGTATGTACCCTTAGCAGAAGCTGGCTTAGCTTTCACTAGGTCATCCATTAAGGCATTTAAGTTTTCTTTCAGCTTGTCAGCATCGAATGCAACTGTACCGATTGAAGCGTGAATAATACCCGCTTTATCCGCACGGAAACGAACCTGACCGGCTTTAGCGTTTTTGATCGCGCCAACAACGTCTGGTGTTACAGTACCGGTTTTAGGGTTAGGCATAAGACCACGAGGACCTAGAACCTGACCTAGCATACCAACAACACGCATCGCATCCGGAGAAGCGATAACAACGTCGAAGTCCATCATGCCGCCTTTGATTTCAGCAGCAAGCTCATCCATACCTACGAATTCTGCACCAGCTTCTTTTGCAGCAGCCTGGTTAGCTTCACCGGTGAATACTGCAACGCGAACGTCTTTACCAGTACCGTTAGGCATAACAGTCGCACCGCGTACAACCTGGTCAGATTTACGAGGATCAATACCTAGACGAACAGAAACATCAACAGATTCAACGAACTTAGACGTTGCCAATTCTTTAACCAGGTTTAAACCATCGATAATGTCGTAAGAAGCATTACGATCAACTTTCTCAGCGAATAGCTTTTGCTTTTTAGTTAGTTTTGCCATCGTATTACTCCTCAACCACTAGACCCATTGAACGAGCAGAACCAGCGATAATCTTAACCGCTGCATCTAGATCGTTAGCGTTCAAATCAGCCATTTTAGTGTTAGCGATTTCTTCAAGCTGAGCACGAGTAACCGTACCGACTTTGTTCAAGTTAGGAACCGCAGATCCTGAAGTGATTCCAGCTGCCTTCTTCAAAAGAATCGCGGCAGGAGGAGTTTTCATGATGAACGTGAAGCTCTTATCGCTGTAAACAGTAATAACTACTGGAATCGGCAAACCTTTTTCAAGGCTCTGAGTTTGCGCATTGAACGCTTTACAGAATTCCATGATGTTTACACCTTTCTGACCCAATGCTGGACCAACCGGTGGACTAGGATTTGCGTTCCCTGCACCAATCTGCAGTTTGATATAGCCGTCGACTTTCTTAGCCATTTTTTTCTCCTATTCGGGTCAAGCGCCTGCTCGGCTCCCCGGGTTTAAAAATCGGTTATTAACCTAATTCTTCTCGACTTGGGTGAATTCCAATTCCACCGGTGTAGAGCGTCCGAAAATCAATACCGACACTTGCAATTTGTTTTTGTCATAATCCACGCCTTCAACGACCGCTTCAAAGTCTTTGAAAGGTCCATCGACAACTCGGACCAATTCACCTGGTTCATAAATGACTTTAGGGCGTGGCTTATCAACACTGGTCTCGACACGCTGAAGAATACGATCCACTTCTTTTTGAGTGATCGGGGCCGGACGATCTGAAGTTCCACCAATGAACCCCATGACATTCGGAACACTTTTCACCAAATGCCAGGTTTCTTCATTCATTTCCATCTGGACCAAAACATAACCAGGAAAGAACTTACGCTCACTGGTGCGTTTTTTACCGTCACGGATCTCGACGACTTCTTCGGAAGGAACCAGAATCTGACCGAACAGCTCTGTCAATCCAGCACGCTCGGCATATTCCGCCAAGCTTTTCTTAACCTTATTCTCATAACCGGAATAAGCGTGAACCACATACCATCTTTGCGCCATCTTAACTACCTTGTCCTGTCAATAGTTGGACTGCCCACAAGAAGAACATATCCACCAACCATAAAAAGATTCCCATCAGAATCACAACTACAAAGACAATCAATGTCATCTGAATTGTTTCAGGACGAGTCGGCCAGACAACCTGACGCACTTCTCGTTTAGCATGCACTAAATACTGATACCAGCCTCTGCCGATAGTCGTTTGATATAAAACAAACAAAGAAATCCCGATTCCGGCCACTACACCAAGAACGCGCACAACTGGATGAAGGTCTTGGTAAATGTAATATGCAATCAGTGATCCGATAAGAATTGCTACGGAAGCTACCAGCTTAGCCGTATCTAAGGACCCTGAAGCTTTTTGACTATTTATTTCTTTACTCATAATCTATCAGCTAAATTAAAAAAACGACCCGTGTTTTCTCAAACACAGGTCGTTATAAAATATGGCAGGGGTAGAGGGATTCGAACCCCCAACACCCGGATTTGGAATCCGGTGCTCTGCCAATTGGAGCTATACCCCTGGAGCAGTTCACAAAAAAAGGGGATTTTAACCCCTTTTTTTGTGTTTTTCAAGCAATAATTTTATTACTCGATAATTTTAGCAACAACACCCGCACCAACAGTACGTCCACCTTCACGGATCGCGAAACGTAGACCATCTGACATGGCGATTGGGTTGATCAACTCAACGGTCATTTGAACGTTGTCACCTGGCATAACCATTTCAGTACCAGCTGGTAGTTCACATGCACCCGTTACGTCAGTTGTACGGAAGTAGAACTGTGGACGGTAACCGTTGAAGAATGGAGTGTGACGTCCACCTTCGTCTTTAGACAGAACATAAACTTCTGCTTCAAACTTGGTGTGAGGCTTAACAGTTCCTTTGTGAGCCAATACTTGACCACGCTCGATGTCTTCACGCTTAGTACCACGTAGTA
>NZ_JACBGI020000039.1 GCF_013391765.2 Thiomicrorhabdus heinhorstiae
TACCAGCTGGTACTGAAATGGTTATGCCAGGTGACAACGTTCAAATGACCGTTGAGTTGATCAACCCAATCGCCATGTCAGATGGTCTACGTTTCGCGATCCGTGAAGGTGGACGTACTGTTGGTGCAGGTGTTGTTGCTAAAATTATCGAGTAATATTCGAAATTTTTAGTTAGCAATAGCATCAATTGAAAAGGGAGCTTCGGCTCCCTTTTTTTATAATAAAAATAAGGGCTTGTTTTCATTATATTTAGTTGTTATAATCCGCACCCTTAGTTTGCATGTTCCGAAAAAGGCATGTTTTTCTAAACACTAATACAAATGAGAAGAAATTATGGCGACTCAAAATATTCGTATTCGCTTGAAAGCGTTTGATCACCGTTTGATTGATCAATCTGCTCGTGAAATTACGGAAACTGCTAAGCGTACTGGTGCTCAGGTTCGTGGTCCGATCCCGATGCCAACTCGCAAAGAGCGTTTTACAGTTTTGATCTCTCCTCACGTCAATAAAGATGCTCGTGATCAGTACGAACTACGTACTCACAAACGTCTTCTAGACATCGTAGACCCAACTGATAAAACAGTTGATGCTCTTATGAAGCTAGATTTGGCTGCAGGTGTAGATGTTCAATTGGAATTGCGTTAAGCAAATCGTAGTTGGTCATCAATCGCAATGACTGACATTTTTATAATAATGAGGTAATGATATGTCTATTGGTATCATTGGTAAAAAAATCGGAATGACTCGTGTATTCAACGCTGAGGGTGTTTCGACTCCGGTAACTGTTATCGAAGTTGAGCCTAACCGCATTACACAGATCAAAACGTTGGAAACTGACGGTTATTCTGCGATTCAAGTTACCACAGGTTCAGTTCACGCTGGACGTATTAACAAGCCTGCTGCCGGTCACTTCGCGAAAGCGGGTGTAGAAGCTGGTCGTGGTCTTTGGGAATTCCGTGCTGATTCATCTGAAATCGAAGGTTTGGAAATCGGTTCTGAGCTTACTGTTGAGCGTTTTAGCGAGATCGCAGTAGTTGATGTAACTGGTACTACCAAAGGTAAAGGTTTCCAAGGTGGTATTAAGCGTCACAACTTCGGTATGCAAGACGCAACTCACGGTAACTCTTTGTCTCACCGTTCTAACGGTTCGATCGGTCAAAACCAGACTCCAGGTCGCGTTTTCAAAGGTAAGAAAATGTCTGGACACATGGGTAACGTTCGTCAAACAACACAGAACTTGGATTTGGTGAAAGTGGACGCTGAAAACGGTCTATTGTTGATCCGTGGTGCAGTCCCTGGTGCTAAAAACAGTACTGTCATTGTTCGTAAAGCTGTGAAGTAAGGTGGGCATGATGGATTTGAAATTAATTGAACTAGCCACAGGTAAAGAAAACGGGACTGTTTCTGTTTCCGACGCTCTTTTCGGTGTGGATTTTAACGAAGCCTTGGTTCACCAGGTTGTGACTGCTTACATGAACGCAGGACGTGCTGGGACTAAAGGTCAAAAGAACCGTTCAGCAGTGAGCGGTGGTGGTGCTAAGCCATGGCGTCAAAAAGGTACGGGTCGAGCTCGTGCCGGTACGACTCGTAGCCCGGTATGGGTTGGCGGTGGTCGTGCTTTCCCTGGTCACAACCGTGATTTCTCTCAGAAAGTAAATAAGAAAATGTATCGCGGTGCGATGCGTTCTATTATCGCTGAATTGAATCGCTCAGGTCGCCTTATCGTTGTTGATGACTTTAAAGTGGAAGCGCCTAAAACTAAAGAATTTAAAGCCAAACTAGCACAGTTGAACGTTTCAGATGCGTTGGTTGTAACTGAAGGTTTTGATGAGTACTTGTATCTTTCTGCACGTAATCTTTACGCAGCAGACGTTTGTGATGCAGCTTCAATCGATCCGGTTAGCCTGGTCGGTTTCCAGAATGTTGTAATGACTCAAGGTGCAGTTAAGCAACTAGAGGAGCAATTGGCATGAATCAAGAAAGAATTCTAAAAGTGTTGCTTGCACCACACGTTTCAGAAAAATCAGCCATTATGGCGGATTCTGCTGAGCAATACGTGTTCAAAGTTGTGCCTAATGCAACTAAAACAGAAGTTAAAGCAGCGGTTGAGTCTTTGTTTGACGTTAAGGTTCAGTCGGTAAACATGATTAACATCAAAGGTAAGCGCAAAGTTTTCAAAGGTCGCGCTGGTCAACGTAACGGTGTGCGTAAAGCAATCGTTCGTCTAGCTCCAGGCCAAGAAATCGATTTTGCGTCTGCTGAGTAAGGAGTTCACAGATGGCAATTGTTAAAAAGTCAAAACCGACTTCTGCAGGTCGTCGTTTCGTCGTCAGCGTTGTTGAACCTTCTTTGCACAAAGGCAAGCCTCACGCTGCATTGTTAGAGAAAAAGAGCAAAAGCGGCGGACGTAACAACAAAGGTCGTATTACGGTTCGTCACCAAGGTGGCGGTCACAAACAACACTACCGTATGGTTGACTTCAAACGTAACAAAGTAGGTGTTCCTGCAACTGTTGAGCGTTTGGAATATGACCCTAACCGTACTGCACACATCGCGTTGTTGAAATATGCGGATGGTGAGCGTGCTTATATTCTAGCTCCTAAAGGTCTAGAAGCTGGCCAGCAAGTTGAAGCGGGTGATCATGTTGCAATTAAAGTAGGTAACAGCCTGCCTTTGCGTAACATTCCGGTTGGTACGATCGTTCACAACGTTGAAATGCGTCCTGGTAAAGGTGGTCAGATCGCTCGTTCTGCGGGTGCTTCAGTATCTATCGCCGGTAAAGACGGTTCATACGTTTTGGTTCGTCTACGTTCTGGTGAGATGCGTAAGATCCTTGCTGAATGTAAAGCGACAATCGGTGAAGTTGGTAATACTGAACACAGTCTTCGTAAACTAGGTAAAGCCGGTGCTAAGCGTTGGCGCGGTGTTCGTCCTACTGTTCGTGGTGTGGCCATGAACCCGGTAGATCACCCACATGGTGGTGGTGAAGGGCGTACTTCCGGTGGTCGTAACCCTGTTACTCCATGGGGTGTTCCGACTAAAGGTAAGAAAACTCGTAGTAATAAGCGTACGGACACTATGATTGTTCGTCGTCGTAACAAGAAATAAGGAAGGACACTGATGCCACGTTCAGTTAAAAAAGGACCTTTTGTTGACCACCACTTGTATAAAAAAGTGGTCGAGGCACAAGAATCTGGTAATAAGCGTCCAATCAAAACCTGGTCAAGAAGATCAATGATTCTTCCTGAGATGATTGGATTAACTATCGCAGTTCACAACGGTAAAGAGCACATCCCTGTTTTCGTTTCTGAGAACATGGTTGGCCACAAGCTAGGTGAATTCTCAATGACTCGCTACTACCGCGGCCACGCTGCGGATAAGAAAGCGAAACGTTAATTTTAGGAGATTAAAATGCAAGTAAGTGCTACTCATAAGTTTGCTCGTATCTCTCCACAGAAGGCGCGTTTAGTCGTTGATATGATCCGTGGAAAAGATGTTGAAGCAGCAGTAAACATCCTAGCGTTCAGTGATAAAAAAGCGGCTGCATTGGTTAAGAAAGTTCTTAACTCTGCAATTGCAAACGCTGAAAACAACGAAGGTGCTGATATTGACGAATTGAAAGTCACAGCTGCTTTCGTAAATGAAGGCCCTATCATGAAGCGTATGCGCGCTCGTGCTAAAGGTCGTGGTAACCGCATCTTGAAGCGTATTAGCCACATCACTGTAACTGTTGGCGATAAGTAAGGAGAATCAGAATGGGTCAAAAAGTACATCCAGTCGGAATTCGTCTTGGTATCACTAAAGATTGGAATGCTCGCTGGTATGCGGATAGCAAAAACTATTCTGACTTCTTGGTGAGTGATATTGAGATTCGTAATGAATTAAACAAAAAGCTTGCTCACGCATCGATTAGTAAAATCAATATCGAGCGCGTTGCAAACGGTATTCGTGTCACCATTCATACTGCTCGCCCTGGTGTGGTTATCGGTAAGAAAGGTGAAGATATTGAGAAGTTGAAGCAGTCTCTAACTGCAAAAACTGGTATGCCGGTTAACATCAATATCGAAGAAATCAAGAAGCCTGAACTTGATGCAAAATTGGTTGGTGAGTCTATCGCTCAACAGCTGGAGAAGCGTATTCAGTTCCGTCGCGCTATGAAACGTGCGGTTGGTAATGCAATGCGTCTTGGTGCTGAAGGTATTAAAGTTACGGTTTCTGGTCGTCTAAACGGTGCGGATATCGCGCGTGCAGAATGGTATCGTGAAGGACGTGTTCCTCTTCATACATTCCGTGCTGACATTGATTATGCAACTTTTGAAGCGGATACTACCTACGGTAAGATCGGTGTTAAAGTTTGGATTTTCAAAGGTGAGAAGCTTGGTAAGCTAGCTCTTGAAGACAACCAATCTAAGGGCAAAAAAGGCCGTAAATAAAAGGAATACTAACTATGTTAATGCCTAAGCGTACAAAATTTAGAAAAGTACAAAAAGGTCGTAACCGTGGTCTAGCACAAGCTGGCAACAAAGTTAGCTTCGGTGAATTCGGTCTTAAAGCTTTAGAACGCGGTCGTATGACTTCACGTCAGATCGAAGCTGGTCGTCGTGTTATGACTCGTCACGTAAGACGTGGCGCGAAAATTTGGATCCGTGTATTCCCGGACAAACCAATTACTAACAAGCCTCTTGAGGTTCGTATGGGTAAAGGTAAAGGTTCTGTTGAATACTGGGTTGCGCAAATTCAACCAGGTCGCGTACTTTATGAAATTCAAGGTGTTGATGAGAAGTTGGCCCGTGAAGCTTTCGAGCTAGCGGCAGCAAAACTACCATTTAAAACACAAGTTGTAAAAAGAACGGTGATGTAAATGACTGCAAAAGAACTAAACGAAAAGTCAGTTGAAGAGCTACGCGCTGAACTGCTTGAACTTTTGAAAGAACAGTTCAACTTGAGAATGCAGCACGCAACTGGTCAATTGGCAAATTCTGCTCAATTGAAAAAAGTACGTCGTACTATCGCGCGTGTTAAAACCATCATTCGTCAAAAAGTGAGTAAGTAAGAATGGCTGGTCAAGAAAATAAAGCACGTACAATGCAAGGTGTTGTTGTTAGCAACAAAATGAACGATTCAATCGTTGTTTCTATCAACCGTTTCATCAAGCATGCTAAGTACAAGAAATTCGTTAAGAAGTCGACTAAAATCATGGCTCATGATGCTGATAATACAGCTGGTATCGGTGATACTGTTACCATCCAAGAGTCAAAACCAATCTCTAAGAATAAGTCTTGGATCTTGGTAAGCATCGACGAAAAAGCGAAAATTTAACTTTTATAGCATTTCCAAAAATTATCTGGTATAATTCGCGGAATTTCAAAAAACCACTCTAAGGAAGCAAGCCTGAAATTGATCAGGGACTGCTCCTTCGAGTGGTTTTTGTGCTACACGAAATTTTTAATTTATGGATGGAGAACCACCATGATTCAGATGCAAACAGTGCTTGAAGTTGCTGATAACAGCGGAGCACGACGTGTCCAATGTATTAAAGTGTTGGGCGGTTCTCACCGTCGTTACGCTAACG
The DNA here is from genome assembly GCF_013391765.2 of Thiomicrorhabdus heinhorstiae. Classification (GTDB taxonomy): domain Bacteria; phylum Pseudomonadota; class Gammaproteobacteria; order Thiomicrospirales; family Thiomicrospiraceae; genus Thiomicrorhabdus; species Thiomicrorhabdus heinhorstiae. The sequence continues at coordinate 5,573 of NZ_JACBGI020000039.1, forward strand.
TTGGTGACGTTATTAAAGTGAGTGTAAAAGAAGCTACACCACGCGGTAAAGTGAAGAAAGGTGATGTCTATAACGCGGTTGTTGTACGCACAGCAAGTGGCGTTCGACGTCAAGATGGCTCTTTGATTAAGTTTGACGGCAATGCGGCTGTTATTCTTAACGCTAAGCACGAGCCTATCGGAACACGTATCTTCGGTCCAGTAACTCGTGAGCTTCGTAATGAAAAATTTATGAAAATTGTTTCATTGGCTCCTGAAGTTCTATAAGGAAGAAGTAATGAATCGTTTAAGAAAAGGTGACGAAGTTATCGTTATTGCCGGTAAAGACAAAGGGAAACGTGGTTCCGTTTCTTCAGTTATGGCAAACGGTAAAGTTGTGGTAGATGGTATCAACCTAGTTAAGAAACACACCCGTGCAAATCCTATGACTGGTGCGCAAGGCGGTATCGTTTCTAAAGAGATGCCGATTGATGCCTCTAATGTGGCGCTGGTAAACCCTGAAACAAACGAAGCGGACAAAGTTGGTTTCCGTGTTGAAGGTGAAGCCAAGATCCGCTTCTTTAAATCTACTGGTAAAGCGGTTGACGCTTAATAAAGGGTAGAGAGAAATGGCAAGATTACAAAAAGTCTACAAAGATCAAGTTGTTCCTAAGTTGATGGAACAGTTTGGATATAAATCAACAATGCAAGCCCCTAAGCTGACTAAGATCACCATTAATATGGGTGTGGGCGATGCAATTGGCGATAAAAAAGTGCTTGATAACGCAGTTGCTGACATGGAAACAATCACCGGTCAGAAAGCGGTCCGTACATTGGCCCGTAAATCTGTTGCAAGCTTTAAAGTTCGTGATGGTTACCCACTAGGTTGTAAAGTAACGCTTCGCGGTGAAAGAATGTATGAATTCCTAGATCGTCTAATCAACATCGCGTTGCCACGTGTACGTGACTTCCGTGGTGTGAACCCTAAGGCATTTGACGGTCGCGGTAACTACAACTTGGGCCTGAAAGAGCAAATTATTTTCCCTGAAATCGAGTTTGAAAAAGTTGACAAGATCCGCGGTATGGACATCAACTTCGCAACGACTGCGCAAACTAACGATGAAGCGAAAGCTCTTTTAGAAGCCTTTAATTTCCCATTCAAGAAATAAGAGGTTTTTCTAATGGCTAAGTTATCTATGATTGCTCGCGAAACGAAGCGTGCTAAAGCGGTTGAGAAGTACGCTGCGAAGCGTGCTGAGCTTAAGAAAATCATCAAGGATCCAGACGTTGACTTCAGTACACGTATGGATGCTGTTGATGCGCTAAACAAATTGCCTCGTGATGGTTCACCGGTACGTCGTCAAAACCGTTGTCGTTTGACTGGCCGTCCTCACGGTGTTTATAGAAAGTTTGGTTTGTCACGTAATATGCTACGTCAATTGGCGATGCAAGGTGACGTTCCTGGTTTAAGAAAAGCTAGTTGGTAAGGATAAATATCTATGAGTATGTCTGATCCAATCGCTGATATGTTGACTCGCATCCGCAACGGTCAAATGGCCGGCCATGCGAAAGTTGTGATGCCTTCTTCAAAGATGAAAGCTTCTCTAGCGAAAGTATTGAGCGATGAAGGTTATATTTCTGCATTCAGCATTAATGAAAATGAAGGTAAAGCTGAGCTTTCAGTTGACCTTAAATATTTTAACGGTAAGCCTGTTATTGAAATGGTTAAGCGTGTAAGCCGTCCTGGTCTTCGCGTTTACAAAAACAAAGATGAGCTACCGAAAGTTATTGGCGGTCTAGGTATCGCTGTAATTTCAACTTCGAAAGGTATTATGACTGACCGCGATGCTCGTACTGCGGGTGTTGGTGGTGAAGTTATTTGCTACGTAGCATAAGGAATTTGAATTATGTCTAGAATTGCAAAGGCTCCTGTAACTGTACCTGCCGGCGTTGAAGTAATGGTTAATGGTTCTGAAGTAACTGTTAAAAGCTCAAAAGCAACTTTGACCAAAGTATTCAATGACGTAGTTGTGATCAACGCGTCTGAAGGTCAAGTCGTTTGCGCTCCTGTTGAAGGTGCGACAAACGGTTGGGCTCAAGCAGGTACTGTCCGTTCAGTGATCAACAATATGGTGATCGGTGTTACGGAAGGATTTGAGAAGCGTCTTCAACTAGTTGGTGTTGGTTACCGTGCGAAAGCAGCAGGAAACACTGTTGATTTGACTCTTGGTTTCTCTCACCCAGTTGTTCACCAACTTCCTGAAGGTGTGACTGCAGAGACTCCGACTCAAACTGAAATCGTTGTAAAAGGTGCGGATAAGCAAGCAGTTGGTCAAGTGGCTGCTGAAATTCGTGCATACCGTCCACCAGAGCCTTATAAAGGTAAGGGTGTTAAGTATGCTGATGAGCGCATTTTACGTAAAGAAGCTAAGAAGAAATAAGGCTGGGAATTAGTATGGATAAGAAATCAGCCCGTCTTCGTAGAGCTAAGAGAACACGTGGAAAAATCACAGAGCTAAAAATGCCGCGTTTGAGCGTTCACCGCACTTCGCAGCATATCTATGCTCAGATTATTTCTGCTTCTGGTGGTGAAGTTATCGCTTCCAGCTCTACTGTACAAGCGGATATCAAAAAAGAAATTAGCAACACTAGTAATAAAGACGCTGCGGCTGCAGTAGGTAAAGCAATTGCTGAGAAAGCGAAAGCTGCAGGAATCACTGCAGTAGCTTTCGATCGTTCTGGTTTTAAATACCATGGACGTATCCAGCAGTTGGCGGACTCTGCCCGTGAAAACGGTCTTGAATTTTAAAGGAAGGATAATAAATTATGTCTTCACGTGAATTACAAGACGGACAAGATGGATTAATTGAAAAATTAGTAAACGTTCGTCGTGTTGCTAAAGTAGTAAAAGGCGGTCGCGTTTTCGCTTTCTCAGCACTTGCAGTAGTAGGTGATGGTGAAGGTCGCGTAGGTTACGGTAGCGGTAAAGCTAGCGAAGTTCCTGTTGCGATCAAGAAAGCGATGGAACAGGCTCGTCGTAATATGAAAACAGTTCCTCTGAACAACGGAACAATCCAATACCCAATCAACTATAAGCAAGGTGCTGCGAACATCGCTATGCTTCCTGCTTCTGAAGGTACTGGTGTTATCGCTGGTGGTGCAATGCGTGCTGTATTGGAAGCTGCCGGCGTTAAAGATGTTCTTTCGAAGTGTATCGGTACGACTCGTCCGGTAAACGTTGTTCGTTCTACGGTTAATGCTTTGACTAGCATGAGCAGCCCAGAAATGATGGCGGCGAAGCGTGGAAAAACTGTCGATGAAATTTTAGGTGAGTAAGATGTCAGATAAGAAACTGAAAGTGACTCTGGTAAAAAGCACCATCGGTCGTTTGCCAGCACATAAAGCGTGTGTATCTGGTCTTGGTCTAAGAAAGATGCACCAAACAGTGAGCGTTATTGATACTCCTGAAAATCGTGGAATGATCAATAAAGTTTCCTATTTGCTTAAAGTAGAGGAAGCATAAGATGCAACTAAATACTTTACAACCAGCAGAAGGTTCAAAATCTGCTCGTAAGCGCGTAGGTCGTGGACAAGGTTCCGGTTGGGGTAAGATGGGTGGCCGTGGTCATAAAGGTCAAAAATCTCGCTCTGGCGGTATGCCGAAAATCGGTTTTGAAGGTGGTCAAATGCCTTTGCAACGTCGTTTGCCAAAAATCGGTTTTACTTCACGCAAGTCATCTTACGTGACAGAAATTCGTCTTGATACCTTGGCGAACATTGAAGCTGATGTAATCGATATCGCAGCGCTTAAAGCCGCTGACGTAATCGGTGAAAAGATCAAAGTCGTTAAGGTTGTTAACTCTGGTGAAATTACCAAAGCGGTAAAATTATCCGGAATTAAAGCGACTAAAGGTGCCCAAGCGGCGATTGAAGCAGCAGGCGGCACAGTAGAAGCTTAATTATGAACAGTTCAATTGCATCATCAGGTATGAGTGATTTAAAAAACCGGATTCTATTCGTTTTAGGCGCCTTGATTGTGTACCGTTTAGGTACACACATCCCGGTACCTTCAATTGATCCGATTGCCTTGGCTGCAATGTTCGAACAGCAAAAGGGCACCATCCTGGACATGTTTAACATGTTCTCAGGGGGTGCCCTTGAGCGTTTATCCATCTTTGCTTTGGGGATTATGCCTTATATTTCTGCATCGATTATCATGCAGCTGTTGACGGTGGTTTCTCCGACTTTAGAGCAATTGAAAAAAGATGGTGAGCAAGGACGTCGCAAAATTACCCAGTATACCCGTTACGGGACAGTGGTCTTAGCGACCTTCCAGGCTCTCGGCGTTGCCATAGCGCTCGAATCACAAAATGTTAACGGTATGGCTGTTGTTATCGATCCGGGTCTGCTTTTCAGACTGACTGCGGTTGTGACACTGGTCGGCGGTACTATTTTCTTAATGTGGTTGGGTGAACAGATTACCGAACGTGGTATCGGAAACGGTATTTCGTTGATTATTTTTGCAGGGATTGTTGCAGGTTTACCGGCAGCACTTGGCGGAACATTCGAGCAGGTTAATACCGGAGCGATGCATGCGATTACCGTATTCATCCTATTGGCGTTGATTTTTGCTGTGATCGCCTTCGTTGTATTCGTAGAACGCGGACAACGACGTATTCCTGTTCACTATGCACAAAAAATGCGTGGTCGTAAGCTGTATGGCGGACAAGAAACGCATTTGCCGTTGAAATTAAATATGGCAGGGGTTATCCCGCCGATCTTCGCATCAAGCATTATTCTTTTCCCGGCTACCCTTGGTGGTTGGTTCGGTAGTGCTGAAGGCTTGGGTTGGTTAAAAGACATTGCTACGACTTTGTCACCGGGGCAACCACTTTATGTATTGCTTTATGCCCTTGCAATTATTTTCTTCTGCTTTTTCTATACTGCGATTGTTTTCAATCCGAATGAGACTGCAGATAACCTAAGAAAATCAGGTGCCTATTTACCGGGTATCCGTCCTGGCGCGCAGACTGCACGTCACATCGACGGTATTCTTGGTCGATTGACGCTGGCTGGTGCGATTTATATTACCGCCGTGTGTCTGTTGCCTGAATTCTTGATTTTGTATTGGAATGTTCCGTTCTATTTTGGTGGAACATCACTGTTGATTATTGTCATTGTAGTCATGGATTTCATGACGGCAGTGCAAGCTCAAATGCAGTCTAGCCAATATGAAAGCATGATGAAAAAAGCGAAATTAAAAGGTAAATAACCAAAAACGGTTATATATCTGGTATTTACATTGAAAGACGAGTATAATAGCGCGTTTTTCAGTAGATGGAATTAAAGGGAGCGTCAAAATGGCTCGTATTGCCGGCGTAAACATTCCAGTAAACAAGCATATTGTTATTGGATTGACTTCGATCTACGGGATTGGTTCAACCACTGCTAAAGCGATCTGCGCTGCAGTTAACTTAGAACCGTCTACGAAAGTTCGAGAACTAACTGAAGATCAGTTAGAAGCACTTCGTTCAGAAGTTACAAAATTCAAAATTGAAGGTGACCTTCGTCGTGAAGTATCTATGAACATCAAACGTTTGATGGACATGGGTTGCTACCGTGGAATTCGTCACCGTCGTAGTCTGCCTCTTCGCGGACAACGTACAAAAACCAATGCACGTACTCGTAAAGGTCCTGTTCGACCTATTAAGAGATAAGCATAATTGCGAGATTAGATATGGCTAAAGCAAATTCGCGTGTTAAAAAGAAAGCAAAACAGGTTGTGACGGATGCAATTGCACACGTTCACGCTAGTTTTAATAACACAATCGTAACGATCACGGATCGTCAAGGTAACGCATTGTGCTGGGCAACTTCTGGTGGTAGCGGTTTCCGTGGTTCTCGTAAGAGTACTCCTTTCGCTGCGCAGGTTGCTGCAGAACGAGCAGGTCAAATGGCTCACGACTATGGTGTTAAGAACATGGAAGTTATGGTGAAAGGTCCTGGACCTGGCCGTGACTCTGCTGTTCGTGGTCTTCACAGTGCTGGTTTCAAAATTACATCTATTGCTGATGTAACTCCGATTCCTCACAACGGATGCCGTCCACCTAAGAAACGTCGCGTTTAATATTTGAGGTAAACATGGCTAGATATATTGGTCCTAAGTGTAAACTTGCTCGTCGTGAAGGTACTGATCTATTTTTGAAAAGCGGTGTTCGTAGCATCGAGTCAAAATGTAAAATCGATCAACTGCCTGGCGTACACGGTGCAGGTCGTAAGCGTGTAACCGAATACGGTTTACAGCTTCGTGAAAAACAAAAAGTTCGTCGTATGTACGGCGTACTAGAGAAAAAATTCCGTCTTTATTACAAAGAAGCGGATCGTCGTAAAGGGTCTACAGGGGTTAACCTTCTTCAGATCTTAGAAAGTCGTTTGGATAACGTTGTTTATCGTATGGGCTTTGCTTCAACTCGCGCTGAAGCACGTCAGTTGGTTTCTCATAAAGCGGTTATGGTAAATGGTCAATCAGTAAACATTCCTTCTTTTGAAGTGAATGCAGGTGATGTCATTTCTATTAGAGAAAAGTCTCGCAACCAAACTCGTATTGCGCAAGCTCTAGAATTGAAAGCGCAAGCTGGTGCGGTAAGCTGGGTTGAAGTGAATGCTTCTGCGTTCGAAGGTACGTTCAAAAACGTTCCTGATCGTTCAGATTTGTCTGCGGATATCTCAGAAAACTTGATCGTCGAGCTTTACTCTAAGTAACCTAGAAACGGAGATAACCTCTAATGCAAGAGATGTTAGAACAGTTGTTAACACCTCGCTTAGTAGACATTAAACGTTTGAGCGACTTCCACAGCCGCGTAACACTAGAGCCGCTAGAGCGCGGCTTTGGTCACACGCTTGGAAACGCTCTACGTCGAATCCTTTTGTCTTCTATGCCTGGCGCTGCGATTGTAGAAGCCAAAATTGATGGCGTTCTACATGAGTACTCTGCAATTGAAGGGGTTCGTGAAGATGTTTTGGAAATTCTTCTGAACCTGAAAGAAGTTGCAGTAAAACTAAATGCGTCCAGTGACGCTGAATTGACTTTAAATAAAAAAGGTCCAGCGATTGTTCGTGCTTCTGACATCGTTTTAAATCACGATGTTGAGATCGCCAACCCGGATCACGTGATTGCTCACGTTTCCGAAGGGGCTGAACTTAACATGACTTTGCGTGTTGAGAAAGGGATGGGGTACCGTGCCGCTCAAACCGAAGGTGATAGTCAAATCGGTGTTTTGCGTTTGGATGCAAGCTTCAGCCCGGTTCATACCGTGAGCTATGAAGTTCAAAATGCTCGTGTTGAGCAGCGCACAGACTTGGACAAGCTGATTTTAGACGTTGTAACTGATGGAACTTTGGATCCAGAAGATGCAATCAAGCAAGCGGCAACAGTTCTGCATTATCAACTAAATGCATTTGTTGACCTCAAGCATAAAGAGGTGGCCGCTCCGGAAGAAGAAGAGCACGAGTTTGATCCGATCTTCTTGCAACCGGTTGATGATCTAGAACTAACTGTTCGTTCAGCAAACTGTCTGAAAGCAGAACAAATCTACTACATTGGTGATTTGGTACAGCGTGCAGAACCGCACCTGCTTAAAACACCAAACTTGGGTAAAAAATCTCTACAAGAAATCAAAGACGTTCTTGCTCAAAGAGGTTTAAGCCTTGGAACGAAACTAGAGAACTGGCCACCAGCTAGCTTGGTTAGCAAAGAGTCAGCATAATATAAGGAAGCTATCATGCGTCATGGTAAATCAGGTCGTAAGTTAAATCGTAACAGTGCGCACCGTAAGGCAATGTTTAAAAACATGTCTGCTTCACTTATCGAACATGAAGTAATCCGTACTACGGTTGCTAAGGCTAAAGAACTTCGCGGAGTTGCCGAGCCTTTGATCACGCTAGCTAAAAATGACAGCGTTCATAACCGTCGTACTGCTTTCGCTCGTTTAGGTGATAAAGCAGCTGTTGGTAAATTGTTTGATGAGCTAGGTCCTCGTTACCAAGCTCGTCCAGGCGGGTACATCCGTATTTTGAAATGCGGTTCCCGTCCAGGTGACAACGCACCTATGGCAATCGTTGAATTGGTTGACCGTCCAGCGGTTGAAGCCAACAGCGACGCTGAGTAATCTCAGCAAATTAAAAGAAGCCGGTTAGTCCGGCTTTTTTTATGCCTGTTTAATTCGTAAAATAGCAAAATGCTATTTGATACTCACGCCCACCTTGTCGAAGCCTCTACACAAGAACTTCATTCTATTGATTATCCGGTGCTTAATGTCACAACGGATGTCAGCCAGTGGCAAAAAGCACTCGATCTGTATAGTGGCAATCCTTATATTCTTCCGGCGCTTGGCATTCATCCCTGGTTTGTCGAAACGGCTTCTGCTGATGATCTGCAAGTGCTGCAAGGACAGTTATCTTCCCTTACTGTGTATGCGGTAGGTGAAATCGGTCTGGATTTTACTGACAAGCATAAGCACAACAAAGATTTGCAGCTTTCAATTCTAGAACAGCAGCTCGATATGGCCAAGACTCATCAGTTGCCTGTCTCGTTGCATTGTCAGAAAGCGCATAATGACATGATCAATCTTCTGAAGCAGTATGATTTAGGAAAAGCAGGTGTTCTGCATGGCTTAGGCGCCAGTAGGGAAGTGATCAGTCGCTATCTCGACCTTGGATATTCAATTGGCGTTAACGGTGTCGTTTGTCGTGAAAACGCTCGCAGGTATCATGAGATGGTGAGTTATTTCAGTTTAGAACATTTTGTTCTGGAAACCGATTATCCGAACATTCATTTGCCTGGGGAAGATGCTGCACATTTATGTGATTTAAACAAAGTTGCCGAGCAAATTGCTATGCTGACAGGGTATTCGGTTGAGGATGTTCTCAAGCAAACCGGCTATAATGCACGCCAAATTTTTGGTTTTTTACGTGTTTAGTGAGATAAAAATATGGACGCACTGTTCGAACGCAGCTTATTGGTTTTTGAAGAGCAGGGGATAAAGCAATTACAGAATGCGCATGTCCTGGTTGCCGGAGTTGGCGGAGTCGGCGGCTTTGTTTGCGAAGCCTTGGCAAGGGCAGGGATCGGCAAGCTGACTTTAATCGATCACGACAACGTGAATGCATCCAATAAGAATCGCCAGATTATCGCTTTGAACAGCACGATG
>NZ_JACBGI020000040.1 GCF_013391765.2 Thiomicrorhabdus heinhorstiae
CACTAATCTTGGAGTCGAGAAAGTATTAGTGCTTTCTTATATTGAGGGTTTGGAAAAAAATTGAGATTCCAGTAAAGCCTTTAATTTTTTAACCAGGAGTTAAATTACTATGAAACGTAGATCATTTTTAAAAAGTACTTTGGCGACCGGTGCGGCAGTCGCGGCTGCAAATGCCGGTCTTCTAACCCCTTCAACCGTTTTGGCCGATTGGAATAAAAAAGCCTTTTCGGCAAAATCGTTGGACGATGCACTAAACGGTGCCTATGGTTCCGCTGCAGCGACGGCTTCCGGCGATATTAAATTAAAGGCGCCTGCGATTGCCGAAAACGGTGCGGTCACTCCGATTACGGTTGATGCAACCGGTATCAGCGGTGTCGAGTCTATCGCGATTCTGGCAAGCAAAAACCCGATGCCTTTGGTGTGCGAATACGCTTTCGGAGCCGGTGCACTTGGCTATGTCTCCACCCGTATCAAGATGGGACAGACCATGGATGTGATTGCCGTCGTAAAAGCGGGCGGTAAGCTGTTAAAAGCACAGCAGGAAGTCAAAGTGACAATCGGTGGATGCGGTGGTTAATTTCGACCGATCCAAGCGAAATAGAAAGCAGATAACAAAAAAAGTATAAGCACTTTTAAAGGATGGCAATTATGAGTATCAATATTAGAATGCGTGGCAAATCGAAAGGTGGTGTTGCCGAAGTAAAAGCATTGATTAAACACCCGATGGAATCGGGCGCTCGAATGAACAAAAAAACCGGTAAACCTTATCCGGCCAAATTCATCGATATGGTTGAAATCATGGTCAATGACACCAAAGCGGTCGATGCACAATGGTCTGGTGCGGTTTCCGCCAACCCTTATATGGCGGTGCAGGTAAAAGCCAATGCCGGCGATAAAATCACCATTAACCTGACTGATAACACCGGTGAAAAAGGTTCGGAATCTCTGACCCTGAAATAAAATCACCAGTGCTATAAAAAAAGCCCCGGCAACTAAAAGTTGTCGGGGCTTTTTTGTACTAGCAGAGCCGGAAGAATTAAACTTCCAGGAAGTCTAGAATTCCTTCTGCTGCTTTGCGGCCTTCGGCGATGGCGTGAACAACCAGACTGGAGCCACGAACCATATCACCACCGGCAAATACTTTCGGGTTGCTGGTTTGGAATTGATACAGGCTGTCTTCGGATGCGACAACACCGTTCCAATTGGTCAGTTCAATACCGAAATCGGCGAACCAGACCGGTGGATTCGGCTGGAAGCCGAACGCAACGATAACGGCATCACAGTCGATAACACGCTCGGAACCTTCAACCATTTCCGCACGACGGCGGCCGTTTTCGTCCGGCTCACCCATACGGGTTTCGATGACTTTCAGGCCTTCGACTTTACCGTCGCCGATTACTTCTACCGGAGCCAGATTGAATTGGAATTGAACACCTTCTTCCTTGGCGTTTTTCACTTCGGCACGTGAACCGGGCATGTTTTCTTCGTCACGACGGTACACACAGTAAACTTCGTCGGCGCCTTGGCGAATCGATGTACGGGTACAGTCCATCGTAGTATCACCACCACCCAGAACGACAACGCGCTTACCTTGCATGGAAACATACGGTTCCGGATCGTTTTCGTAACCCAGAACGTGCTTGACGTTACCGATCAGGAAGTCCAAAGCTTTGTAAACGCCCGGAAGATCTTCACCAGGGAAACGACCGGCCATTGGCTTGTAAGTTCCCATTCCCAGGAAGACGGCGTCATGGTTATCCATCAGTTCCTGGAATTGAATGTCTTTGCCGACTTCAACACCGCAGTGGAATTCGATCCCCATATGCTCAAGGATTTCGCGACGCTTTTGCACCACTTCTTTATCCAGTTTGAATTGCGGGATACCGAATGTCAGCAGACCGCCGATTTCCGGTTGTTTCTCGTAAACCACCGGCTTAACGCCGTTACGGATCAGGATATCCGCCGCAGCGATACCGGCAGGGCCGGCACCGACGATCGCGACAGTTTTGTCCGTCATTACGACGTCGGATAGATCCGGTTTCCAGCCCATAGCAAACGCGGTATCGGTAATGAATTTTTCAACCTGACCGATGGTCACCGCACCGAAGTTAGTGTCTTCAAGGGTACAGGCCTGTTCGCACAAACGGTCTTGCGGGCAGATACGGCCGCACATTTCCGGTAGTGAGTTGGATTTGTGAGAAATCTCAACCGCTTCCAGAATATTGCCTTCCGCAACCAGTTTCAGCCAGTTCGGAATGTAGTTGTGAACCGGGCAGGCCCATTCGCAATAAGGGTTACCGCAGTGCAGGCAGCGATCGGCCTGAGCCATCGCGTCCTGCATGTCGAACGGCGCGTAAATTTCCTTGAACTGCTGCTTACGCTCTTCGGCCGACTTCTTTTCCGGAAGCTGGCGGTTTAATTCTAAAAATTGTCTAACATTTGGCATGTCTAAATTCCTTCCAGTTTCTCGTCTTCGGCTTAATCGGCGTGTTTGGCAAATAGGTCAAACAGGTGCTCGATGTCGATCGAACGGGATTTGACTAACCAGAAATTGCGGATGCAGAGACTGAAGTTATCCAGAACCTCTTGTCCCCAAGGACTGTTGGTTTTTTCGACGTATTCGGTCAATAGCGCTTTCAAATAAACGCGGTACGCTTCTGTCTGCTCTGTATCGATACGAATCGCTTCGACCATTTCAGTGTTCAGGCGATCAGGCAGGGTACGCTGGTCATCCAGGATAAATGCCATACCACCGGACATACCGGCACCGAAGTTGACACCGACTTCGCCCAAGCTGACAATCGTACCGCCGGTCATGTATTCACAACCGTGGTCGCCCAGACCTTCGACAACTGCTACTGCGCCGGAGTTACGGACACCGAAACGCTCGCCACCGGTACCGTTGGCAAACAGTTTACCGCCGGTTGCACCGTACAGACAGGTGTTACCGACGATTGGAGTGTATTTCGCATCGAAGGTGCTGCCTTGCGGAGGGCGAATGACGATTTCACCACCGGCCATACCTTTACCGACGTAGTCGTTAGCGTCACCTTCAAGGTATAGATTCAAGCCGTCAACGTTGAAGACACCGAACGACTGACCGGCGATACCGGTCAGTTTCAGAGTAATAGGTTGATCTTTCATGCCGTCGTTGCCATAACGTTCGGCGATTTCACCGGCAACACGCGCACCGATCGAACGGCCCGTGTTAACCAAGTTGAATTCGAAAGTTCCACCGGACTTAGCTTCGATTGCCGCTAGAGTGGCAGTAACCATCTCTTCTGCAATGTGGCCGTGATCCCAAGGGTTGTTACGGTTAACTTGAACCGTTTGCGGTTTATCAGCCGGTACGCCGCCATCGGTGATGAACGCGGAAAGGTCGATGTTTTTCTGCTTCTCGGTTAGCGGGTTGTCGATCATCTTAAGAAGATCAACGCGACCAACCAGGTCTTCCAGTTTTCTAACACCTAGCTTAGCCATCCATTCACGAGTTTCCTCGGCAACGAACTTGAAGTAATTCATAACCATTTCAGGCAGACCGATGAAGTGCTCTTTACGCAGGCGCTCGTCTTGAGTTGCAACGCCCACCGCACAAGTGTTCAAGTGACAGATACGCAGGTATTTACAACCTAGCGCGATCATCGGAACGGTTCCGAAACCGAAAGATTCCGCACCCAGAATTGCCGCCTTGACAACGTCCAGACCGGTTTTCAAACCACCGTCCGCTTGCACGATAACCTGACCACGCAGGTCGTTGGCACGCAGTACCTGGTGTGCTTCCGCCAGACCCATTTCAAACGGGTTACCGGCGTATTTAACCGAAGTCATCGGCGATGCACCTGTACCACCGTCGTAACCGGAGATGGTGATCAAGTCAGCGTATGCCTTGGCAACACCTGCCGCAATCGTACCGACACCCGGCTCGGCAACCAGTTTTACTGAGATAAGTGCTTTCGGGTTGATTTGCTTAAGGTCGAAGATCAACTGTGCCAAATCCTCAATCGAATAGATATCGTGGTGAGGAGGAGGCGAAATAAGGGTCACACCCGGAACCGAGTGACGCAGTTTGGCGATTGTCAGGTCAACTTTGTGCCCCGGTAGCTGACCACCTTCACCCGGTTTTGCTCCCTGGGCAACTTTGATCTGAAGTACTTCAGCGTTACGCAGGTAGTGCGCGGTGACACCGAAACGACCCGATGCGATCTGTTTGATTTTGGACATACGTTCAGTGCCGTAACGTGAAGGGTCTTCCGCGCCTTCACCGGAGTTGGAACGTGCGCCCAGACGGTTCATCGCCGTTGCCAGCGCTTCGTGCGCTTCCGGAGACAGTGCTCCTAGAGAGATACCCGCAGAGTCGAAGCGTTTGAAGATTGATTCAATCGGTTCAACTTCAGAAATATCGATACCGTCAACGTCTTTGAAAGTGAACAAATCGCGGATCGTCATGGCCGGACGTTCGTTAACCAGTTTCTTGAACTTGTCGTAAGCTGTTTGGTCGTTTTTCTGTACCGCTTCACGGATGCTGTTTACAACATCAGGGTTGAAAGCATGATATTCGCCACCGTAAACGTATTTAAACAGACCACCTTGCTGCAGAGGTTTACGAGGGTTGAAAGCTTCCCACGCCAAACGGCGCTGGTCCAGTTCCAAGTGGTCGAAGTTTGTCCCTTCGATACGTGAAGGCGTGCCTTTGAAGCACAACTTAACGATGTCAGAACTTAGGCCGACCGCTTCAAATAGCTGTGAGCCGCGGTAAGAGGTAATGGTCGAAATCCCCATTTTCGATAGGATTTTGTATAGACCTTTGTTGATCCCCTTACGGAAGTTGGCGATGTATTTGTTCAGCGCAATTTCAGGATCAAGTTCTTTGGTACGACGCAAGTCTTCAATAACTTCGTATGCCAGATATGGGTAGACCGCAGTCGCACCGTAACCGAACAGGACGGCAAAGTGATGCGGGTCGCGAGCACTGGCGGTTTCGATAATCAAGTTCGCTTCGGTTCGCAGACCTTCGTCGATCAGACGGTGATGAACCGCACCTGTCGCCATCGCAGCAGGAACGGTAACCATGCCGCTCTCGATGCCGACATCGCTAAGTACCAATAGGGTTTTTCCGGCTTTGATTTCGACAACCGCTTGATTGCAAACCGCTTCGATTGCCGCCTTCAGACCGATCTCTTCATGGTTGTAGTGCAGGCTGATACGGGCGTTCTGGTAGTTTGGATCGTTGATTGCCATCAATTCATTCATCATTGACGGGCTAAGAATCGGTGAATTTACTTCCAGACGGCGTGCGTGCTCAGGACCTTCTTCAAACATGTTCAGCTCGCGGCCGAAACAGGTGTTCAAAGACATGACGATGTTTTCACGTAACGGGTCAATCGGCGGGTTGGTTACCTGCGCGAACATCTGGCGGAAGTAATCGAATACCGAACGTGGCTTGTGAGAGAAGACCGGCAAAGGTGCATCGTCCCCCATCGAGACGGTGGTTTCCTGTGCATCTTCCGCTAAAACACGAATGACGGCATCACGCTCTTCGAAAGTGACCTGGAAGTATTTCTGGTAGATGTCGGCAGTCTTGTCATCCCAGCCTAGAATTTGCTGTTCTTCGTGAAGTTTTTCTTCAAGGCGCATGTAACCCTGATCCATCCATTCACGGTAGGGTTTTTGGTTTTTAAGCTGGTCGTCGATGACTTCTGGTTTTAGTAAAGTACCGTTTTCCAAGTCGACAGCGATCATTTGGCCAGGCTTCAAACGACCTTTTTCGACAACGTCGGCCGGATCGTAGTTGTAAACACCGATTTCCGATGCAAAAGTGATGTGGCGATCTTTAGTGATGACATAACGAGTCGGGCGTAGACCATTACGGTCAACACCACAGATAGCGTATTTACCGGTGTTGATAACCATACCCGCCGGGCCGTCCCATGGTTCCATGTGCATGGAGTTGTATTCCAGGAAGGCTTTTTTGTCCGGGTCCATATAAGGCATGTTCTGCCAGGCCGGCGGAACCAGTAGACGGAGTGCCTGGAAAATGTGCATGTCGCCCATGGTCAGAACTTCGATCATGTTATCCAATGAATTCGAGTCGGAACCTTCCTGTGCAACCAGCGGCTTCAGTTCGCCAAGATCAGGCAGCAATGGAGTTTCGAATTTCTTCTGACGTGCCAAGGCCCAGTTACGGTTTCCGCGGATGGTGTTCAATTCACCGTTGTGCGCAAGGAAACGGAACGGCTGAGCCAAACGCCACTGAGGAGTGGTGTTGGTCGAAAAACGCTGGTGATAAGAGATCACCGATGATGCAAAGGTTTCGTTCTCAAGATCTGCGAAGAATTTCGGCAGCTCGCGTGGCATGACCAAGCCTTTATAAGCCAACAATTGGCTGTGCAAGGACGCGATATAGAAAGTTTTGTCCTCAGGCTCGATGTCCATCTCGGTTTTGCGACGCGCTGTAAACAATAAACGGTTGAATTGTGCTTCATCCATACCGGCAGGTGCGTTGACAAACACCTGTTCGATCTTTGGTTCCATTCCCGCTGCTTGTTCACCCAGTACATCAGAACGCACAGGAACTTCACGCCAGCCGGCAATTTGCAAACCTTTACCGGCTAGGTGGGATTCCAGAGTTGTACGAGCTAAAGCGGCCTTGTCGGTATCCTGATTCAGGAATACCATACCAACGGCATAGATGTCCGCTAGTTGAATAGATAGTTCTGCTGCAACCGCAGCCAAAAATTCCTGCGGCTTTTTAATCAAAAGCCCACAACCGTCACCCGTACAACAATCCGCTGCGACACCACCACGGTGGGTCATATTGGCAAGAGATTCAATGGCCGTTTGTACAGCCCAATGACTTGGCTTGTCGTCCATATTTGCGATCAAACCAAAACCACAGTTCTCCTTTTCAAATTCCGGAGAGTAAAGTCCGCCTAAATTCAGGCCGGAGTGCGATTGTAGTGGATTCATAAACGGGTTCCTGTTGTCAACAATACAAAAAACAATCGCTTAACGGTGTTAAGATCTTGTTTTTCATGATCTTTATCTTTTTTCAGCGCGTTTAATTTAATAAAAGGGCGCGAGATTATACTGTAAAAACACCCAATGAATCAATGATCCTACATGTGGGATAGATTGCTAAAGAGTGTTTTGGAAAATGTAAAAATGGCCCCGAAAGGGGACATTTTGGATTCGCTTATTGAGTGATTATCGAGACGCCGTCCATCTCTTCGGGTTGCGGAATGTCCATGATTTTAAGCATGCTTGGCATAACATCAGGCAATCTGCCGCCTTCTCTCATGGTTACTTTTCGTGGTCCGTAATATATGAACGGAACCGGGAAAGTGGTGTGTGATGTGAAAGGCTCGCCGGTTTCAGGATCTTTTAGCATCTCCATGTTACCATGATCTGCCGTGACAATACATTGTCCGCCTGCTTCTTTAACCGCGGCTAGAATTTTTCCAAGTGCTTCGTCGACCGCCTCGACCGCTTTAATACAGGCTGGAAGGTTACCTGTGTGGCCGACCATGTCAGGGTTGGCGATGTTGCAGATAAAAGTGTCGTATTTGCCTGATTGAATCGCTTCAACCAGTTTTTCGGTTAATTCCGGAACGCTCATTTCCGGCTGCATGTCATAGGTGCGAACTTTCGGAGATGGGACCAAAATGCGGTCTTCACCTTTATATGGTGCTTCTACACCGCCGTTCAAAAAGAAGGTGACGTGAGCATATTTTTCGGTTTCGGCAATGCGCAGCTGGCTCAAGCCCAAATTGGAAATGACTTCACCAAAGGTGTTTTTCAATTTGGTTGGGCGATAAGCAATGGTTGCCCCGAAGCTTTCGAAGTTTTTGTGATATTCGGTCAGGGTAACAAAGCTGGAAAGTACCGGTGTACTGCAACGGTGGAATTCACCGAAGTCACTTAGGATAAATGCACGTGTCAACTGGCGGGCACGGTCGGAACGGAAGTTCATGAAGATAACCGAATCACCGTCTTTAATTTTAGTGATTTTGCCTTTTTTGCTCGGAATGCTGGTCGATTGAATGAATTCGTCCGTTTCGCCGCGTTCGTAAGCTTCCTCGACGGCCTGACTTGCCGAGTTTGCGGTAAAGTTTGAATTACCGCAACAGATGACGCCGTAGGCTTCTTCGGTGCGATCCCAGCGATTGTCACGGTCCAGAGCATAGAAACGTCCGATAACCGAAACGATTCGTCCGCCGCCGATTTCGCTCATATAGTTTTCGATATCTTCGATGTATTTCAATGCGCTTTGTGGTGGTGTGTCTCGGCCATCGGTGAAGATATGCAGATAGGTTTTGGCACCGTGATCGACCGACATTTTGATGGCCGCTTTAATGTGATTGATGTGTGAGTGAACGCCACCATCGGAAAGCAGGCCCATAATGTGAACATTACGTCCGCGGCTGTTGGCTTTGTCAATCGCGGTCAAAAGTGCGTTGTTGTCGAAAAAACGCCCGTCGTCGATGTCTTTTTGAATACGGGTCAGCTCTTGGTAAACCACGCGCCCGGCACCCAGGTTGGTGTGACCGACTTCCGAGTTACCCATTTGCCCGTGAGGCAGGCCGACATCCAGCCCGGAAGTGCTGATCAGGGTGTGTGGATTTTCGGCCATTAAATTGTCAAAGTTTGGCGTGTCGGCTAATGCGATTGCGTTGTAGTCGGTTTCTTCGCGATATCCCCAGCCGTCTAAGATAATAAGGCCTGTCGGGCGTTGTTTGATTTCGATTTTTGACTTCTGATCCTGACCCATCTGTTTTGCTACCGTAAAATTTTAAGAAATTGCGTTTATTGTAGCGAGTTTCGCTGTTAAAATCATTAGGTTTGAAAATTATCTGCCGATGAGATTTGTCGGAATTTGTAATCTGAAAGTCGGACGCTGTAGACGGCGTTTCAAGAGGGAAAATCATGTTCATGGAGTTTGTGCAAGAACAGGCACTTTTATTCGTCGCTTTAGCTGTCGTTGTGGGAATGTTGGTCTATAGCTATGTGGGTGATCGTATTGCCGGTTTTAAGACCGTTAATTGTGATGAAGCGACTCGTTTATACAATGACGATGCTTTCCTTTTGGATGTCCGTTCTGCCGGTGAATATAAAGAAGGTTATATCGGCGAAGCAACCAATATTGCCGTAACCGACTTGGGATCGAAATTGTCGCAGTTGCCATCGGATAAAAGTCAGCCGATTCTGACCTATTGCTTGAGCGGTGCACGTTCGGCACGTGCGGCAGGAATCTTGGTGAAAAACGGTTATACTCAAGTTTATAACTTATCCGGCGGGATTAATGCTTGGAGGCAAGCTGGATTGCCGACCGGAAAGAGTAAGAAAAACAAAAAAAAGTAACCAAGGCGGCGCCTAAGGTGTCGCCGAAGAAGGATAAAACTATGCCAGAAGTAGTGATGTATGCCACGCAATCTTGCCCTTATTGCAATATGGCCAAGCGTCTCCTTGATTCAAAAGGTGTCGAGTACAAGGTGATTGATGTGGGCGGGAACCCTGATCTATGGCAGGAAATGGAAGCGAAAACCGGGCGTAATACCGTGCCGCAAATTTTTATCGGCGAGCATCACGTAGGTGGCTATGATGATTTGTCTGCTGCCGATCGCCGTGGTGAGATTGACCCTCTGTTACAAGCTTAAATGTCTGCCGGTTTTGAAGCTTTACCGATTACTCGGTGATGTTTCACGCATTTGAAAAAAACAATTCTATAGCGAATTCGTGTTGTCGGTTTTCGGCATTACGGGTTCGTTTTTTAATTTTAAATTTCTAAAGGAAAGTCATGTCTGAACAAGCTAAGCAAGCTTTTGTAATTCAAAAGATTTACACCAAGGATGTTTCGTTTGAATCTCCGAATACCCCGGAGTTGTTTACAACCGAATTCCAGCCTGAATTGTCGGTGGATTTAAATGTCGAAAGCAAAGGATTGGAAGAGAATATCTTTCATGTAGCGGTTCGCGTAACTGTGACTACCAAAATTGAAGGCAGTACGGCTTTCTTATGTGAGGTTTCTCAAGCGGGTATCTTTACTTTGGCCGGCTTCAGCGAGGCAGAGCTGGGTTATATGCTTGGAGCTCAGTGCCCGAATGTTCTATTTCCTTATGCGCGTGAAGTGGTTTCCGATCTTGTGACTCGCGGAGGTTTTCCGCAATTGCTGCTTGAGCCGGTCAACTTTGAAATGATGTATCACGAGCACATGCAAAAAGCGCAAGGTGAAGTGAAAACTCAGTAACTTGGGTTTGAATGATCGGAGTCAGAATATGATGGCTAGACAGTCTGTCAAGGTTGCAGTCATTGGTGCCGGTGCCTGGGGAACCGCTTTAGCGGTTCACTTGGCTAGAGTCGGCCACGAAGTGCGCCTTTGGGGGCATCGACCTGAGGCAATGCGGACTCTGGATCAGGCTCGTCAAAATCAGCGCTACCTTCCGGGAATTGCATTTCCCGATACCCTTAAAGTTGAGGTGGAACTTGCCGAAGCTTTGCAGGGTGTATCCGCTGTTTTGGTTGTCGTGCCAAGTCATGTTTTCAGAAGTCAGCTTCGTCAGCTTAGAGGTTTTTGGCAAGATTTCTATGCTTTGCCGCATTTTGCCTGGGCGACCAAAGGATTCGAACCGGATTCACAGCTGTTATTGCACAAAGTGGCGCGTCAGGAGCTTGGTGAGTCGGCTTCCATGACGGTTCTTTCCGGTCCGACGTTTGCCGCCGAAGTGGCTAAAGGCTTGCCGACGGCCATGGTCAGTGCCTCAAAAAATTCGCATGAAGCCGAGTTTTGGGCTCAGCTTTTTCATCATGACCGCTTTCGAATGTACACTCAGGACGATATGGTCGGAGTGGAAATCGGTGGTGCCTATAAGAATATTATGGCAATCGCTACTGGTGTTTCCGATGGTTTGGGTCTGGGAGCCAATGCGCGCGCGGCACTGATTTCCCGCGGTATGGCGGAAATGATGCGTTTGAGCCATGCGCTTGGCGGTCAGAGTGAAACCATGATGGGGCTGGCTGGTTTAGGAGATCTGGTTCTGACTTGTACCGATGACTTATCTCGCAATCGTCGTTTCGGCTATAAGCTGGCGAAAGCCGAGTCAGGTGTCGACAGGGTAATTGCTGAAATCGGACAGGTCGTCGAGGGTGTTAAAGCGGTTCAGGCAGTTAAGATGCTGGCTGAAGAGCTTAAACTGGATCTGCCGATTATGGAGCAGGTACACGCACTGGTTACCGAAAGTATTCGTCCTCTGCACGCGGTGGACGCGCTTCTGGCACGTTCCGGCAAAGCGGAGGCGTTGCAGTTATAGGTTTTATAGGTTAGGGGTGAAATCGAGCTGGCGCCAGGCCTCGTAGGCGACAACCGAAACGGCATTTGCCAGGTTTAAGCTGCGTCCACCCGGTATCATCGGAATGGTTAAGCGTTGTTCAAAAGGCAAGCTTTCAATTATTTCCATAGGTAGCCCGCGGCTTTCCGGACCGAAAAGAAATGCGTCACCGTTTTCGAATTCAGGTTCGGTATAATAGCGCGTGGTTTTGGTGGTCAGCGCAAAAACGCGATTGGGTTTAATCGTTTCCAGGCAAGCTTGCAAATTTGCGTGTTCATGCACCTTGGCAAGTTCCGCGTAATCCAGGCCTGCTCTACGCACCTTTTTTTCGCTTAAATCAAACATAATCGGGTGAATTAAATGCAGGTGAGCTCCCATATTGGCACTCAGGCGAATCAATGCACCGGTGTTTTGCGGGATTTCGGGCTCATACAGAATAATGTGCAACATATAGGATGATCTTGAATTATGGATTTGTCGGTTAATCTTTGTGGCATTCGCTTTCAAAATCCGGTTGGGATTGCATCGGGGAATGCTGGCTACGGCATAGAATACCAGTCCGTTTGCGGCTTTTCCAATCGAGATGTCGGTGCGGTTTTTCTGAAAGGGACGACGTTGGAGCCGAAATTGGGTAATAAGCCCGAACGAGTGATGGAATCGCCGAGCGGGTTGCTAAATTCCGTGGGCTTGCAAAACCCTGGAGCACATGAAGTGATTGCCGGATACCTGCCTAAACTGGATTTGAGTGAAAGCCAGTTTATTATTAATGTGTCTGGCTCAAGTATTGAAGAATATGCGGAAGTAGTGCGCCTGTTTGATCAGACCGAGCTTCCGGCGATTGAGATCAATATTTCTTGTCCGAATGTCAAAAAAGGCGGTGCCGCTTTTGGGAACGATCCGGATATGGCGGCTAGAGTGGTTGAAGCCTGTCGTGCAAATACCGATAAGCCGTTGATCGTGAAACTTTCTCCGAATCAGACGGATATCGCTGAAGGGGCGCGTCGCGTAATTGATGCTGGAGCGGATGCGCTTTCCGCAATCAATACTCTGATGGGGATGGATATTAATATTCATACTCGTGAACCTGGGCTTGGTAATAACCAGGGCGGTTTATCCGGCCCGGCAATTAAACCTGTGGCGCTGTTGAAAGTGCATCAGGTTTATCAGGTTGCCAAACAGCACAATGTGCCAATTATAGGTTTGGGTGGGATTGCTTCGGCAGAAGATGCGATCGAGTTTTTCCTGGCCGGGGCTTCTATGGTCGCGATCGGCACGGCGGTCGCCAAAGATCCTTTGATTGTGAAAAAAGTTAATAAGGGAATTGCCAAATACCTGAAGCAGCACAATCTTGATTCCGTGTCCGAGCTGACGGGTAAGTTACAGTTGCATACCGACACAGTGCTGTGCGGTTAGAAAAGTCTTTTTATTCAATCCTCGGTCGTCGCTTTTTTAGGCCGGTGACGTTACACTTCGGTTCTCCAAAAAGTTTACGTCCGGGATTTGAGTGGAAACTTTTTTTAAGTTAGAGAATTTTTAAAAATTAATTTTTGTAGTTATTAAAAAAATGAAATCAGTACAAGAGCAATTAGCCATTATTAAGCGTGGTGCAGAAGAGATTCTGGTAGAAAAAGAATTAATCGAAAAGTTGGAATCGGGCAAGCCGTTGCGCGTAAAAGCCGGTTTTGATCCGACGGCTCCTGATTTGCACTTAGGGCATACCGTACTTATTAATAAGTTGAAGCAATTCCAAGATTTGGGTCACGAAGTGCTATTCCTGATCGGTGACTTTACCGCGATGATCGGTGATCCGACCGGCAAGAGTGCGACTCGCCCACCGTTGTCGCCGGAAGATATTGCGAAAAACGCTGAGACCTATAAAGAGCAGGTGTTCAAAATTCTTGATCCGGAAAAAACGACGGTTATGTTCAATTCCGAGTGGATGGGGCAAATGACTGCAGCAGATATGATTAAACTTGCTGCAACGCAGACAGTCGCTCGCATGCTGGAACGTAACGATTTTGAAGATCGCTATAAGTCCGGTACGCCGATTGCGATTCATGAATTCCTTTATCCATTGGTGCAGGGGTACGACTCCGTTGCAATGAACGCCGATATCGAATTGGGTGGAACGGATCAAAAGTTCAACTTATTGATGGGGCGCACTCTGCAGAGTCATTACGGCAAGAAGCCGCAATGTACTTTGACCATGCCGATCCTTGAAGGGTTAGATGGCGTGCAGAAAATGTCCAAGTCTCTGGGCAACTACATCGGTATTAAAGACGAGCCAAACGATATGTTTGGAAAGGTTATGTCGATTTCCGATGATCTGATGTGGCGTTACTATGAATTGCTGTCTTTTGAATCTTTGGAGACTATTGAAGGACTTAAGCAGGCGATTAAGGATGGCGAGAACCCTCGTAATGTCAAAGTGAAGCTGGCACTTGAGCTGATTGAACGTTTCCACTCAAAAGAAGCCGCTGAATCTGCATTGCAGGATTTTGAAACCAAATTCTCGAAAAATGCTATTCCCGACGATATGCCTGAAGTAACACTTGAAGGCGAGATGCCTTTGGCGAACCTTCTGAAAGAAGCCGGATTGGTTGCTACCACTTCCGAAGCGCATCGCATGACTAAGCAGGGCGCGGTGAAAATTAATGGTGAAAAGGTTGATGATTCCCGTCAATTGATGCCTATCGGAACTACTTCGGTTTATCAGGTTGGCAAACGTAAGTTTGCGAGAGTCACGCTGAATTGATGTAGTTTCGTTAATTTAATAAGTCGCTAAGGATAAAAAGCCGTTTCAATCGAAGCGGCTTTTTTGTTTTTATGTTTTCTATGCGAATTGATTATTTAATTGAATGAGATGTTGTGCCAAAAATTGACCAGCCTCATTTTTTTGGAATTAGCTTGGTGCTCTAATGAATTTCGGGTGCTATATAGATAGCCTCGTTTAAAGTCTTTAACAGCGTCGAAAGCGGAATTCAAACCTGATTTGTGCATAACCCTGTGGATAACCGGTGGGTAAGGTTGGATAAGAGGGTTAATTGTCAAAAAAGGTTAAAAAAGTCGAAAAAAGGTTAAAAAAGGGGTTGCGTTGTTTGTGTAAATCACTAGAATACGCAGCTGTTCCGAGGGGCAGCGAACGAAGCGGCCACTTGGAGTGAAAACCAAGTCTGACGAGCTGTGATGAGTTGGAAGTCGGTGAAAAAAGTTTGAAAAAATATTTGACACCGGATTTTAA
>NZ_JACBGI020000041.1 GCF_013391765.2 Thiomicrorhabdus heinhorstiae
AGTTAAAATTTATTAATGAAGTTGGAATTTTCAATTTTACTCATTGCCTTGGTTTCTATAAACTAGAGCCAAAGTCAGTGATGACACTAACCTTTTTGCCAAGATTTATACCAATAATATTTTAGGAGACTCAACTAATGGCATTACCTAACCGCGAAGGTCAAACAGTACCTAACGTCACGTTCCGCGTCCGTGAAAACAATGAATGGGTAAACGTAACCACCGATGAAATTTTCAAGGGGAAAACAGTCGTTGTCTTCTCTCTTCCTGGTGCATTTACTCCGACCTGTTCTTCAACTCACCTTCCTCGTTTTAACGAGTTGGCTCCGGTTTTCTTTGAAAACGGTGTAGACGAAATCGTTTGTCTTTCGGTAAACGATACTTTCGTTATGAACGAATGGGCTAAAGACCAGGAATCCGATAACGTCCGTTTGCTTCCGGACGGTAACGGTGAATTCTCCGACGGTATGGGCATGTTGGTGAATAAAGAAGACCTTGGTTTCGGTATGCGTTCATGGCGTTACTCTATGCTGGTAAAAGACGGCGTAATCGAGAAGATGTTCATTGAACCGGAAGTCCCTGGTGACCCATTCGAAGTTTCCGATGCAGATACGATGTTGAACTACATCAACTCAAATGCTCAACCGCCTCGCGTTGCGACGATTTTCACTAAAGTAGGTTGTCCTTTCTGTGCAAAAGCCAAGTCTATGCTTGAAGACAACAACATCAGTTATGAAGAAATTCTGATCACTAACAGCGGTGTAACTTCTCGTACGCTTCGTGCAGTAGCAAATGCCGGTACCGTTCCGCAAATCTTCATCGAAGGTGAATACATTGGCGGTTCTGACGATCTAGAAGCCTTCTTGGCAAAATAATATTCACAGCTTGTCAGGCCCTGACAAGCGGGCTACAGAATATACAGGGGGCCTCAGGCCCCTTTTTTAATCTCTCACTTCTCGATAGAGAAAAGGACAAAAAAGCATGGCTTATGATTATGATGTAATTGCGATCGGTGCCGGTAGTGGAGGTTTGTCGGTAGTAGAGCGTGCTGCAGAATACGGCAAAAAATGTGCCGTCGTGGAAGCCAAAAAGATCGGTGGAACCTGCGTTAACGTTGGTTGCGTTCCGAAAAAAGTAATGTGGTTCGGCGCGCATATCGCCGAAGCCCTGCGCGATGCACCGGATTTCGGGTTTCACGTGGAACAGAAAGGGTTCGACTGGGCGACTCTGGTTGAAAAGCGCGAACAGTACATCCGCAATATCAATACCTGGTACGGCGGTTATATGGAAGAGAAGGGCGTCGATGTACTGCAAGGTTGGGGAAGCTTTGTCGATGCGCACACGATCGATGTAGACGGTAAAACTTACACTGCGGAAACCATTGTGATCGCTCCGGGCGGAGTTCCGGCGATTCCTCAAGAGACTGAAAATGCCGAATTGGGAATCACTTCCGACGGTTTCTTTGCTCTAACCGAACAGCCGAAAAAAGTGGCGGTGATCGGCAGCGGCTATATTGCCGTTGAATTGGCCGGGGTTTTGCAGGCACTGGGAACCGACACTAGCCTGTTAAGCCGTAAGGATCTGGTTTTGCGCGGTTTCGACGATATGGTTCGTGAAACTCTGACCGATGCGATGATTACTTCCGGTATTCACAAAGAGTATCATTTTAAGGTCAAGAAGCTAATTAGGGCCGATGACGGCACGATCACGGTTGAAAGTGAAGACGGCCAGCATCTTGAAGGTTTCGATCAGGTGGTTTGGGCTGTAGGCCGTAATACCTTGATTGAGCCTTTGAAATTGGAAAACGCCGGTCTAAGCGCTAACGGTAAAGGTTTTATCGAGGTCGACGATTATCACAAAACATCGGTCGACAATATTTATGCGATCGGAGATGTAACCGGTCAGGCGCCTTTGACTCCGGTCGCGATTCGTGCCGGTCGTTATTTGGCCGAGCGTCTGTATAACAACCAGCCGCATATCAAAATGGATCTATCCAAAGTGCCGACCGTGGTGTTCTCGCATCCGCCGGTGGGAACCATTGGTTTAGCCGAGCACGATGCACGCAGCCAGTACGGTCACGATAGTGTCCAGGTGTATACTTCGGTGTTTACTCCGATGCGCTACGCTTTTACCGAGCATCAGATCAAGACCGCTTTGAAGCTGGTTTGTGTCGGTGAAGAGCAGAAGGTCGTCGGAATTCATGTGGTTGGCGACGGTGCTGACGAGATGATGCAGGGCTTCGCGGTTGCAGTACAGATGGGGGCGACCAAAGCCGATCTGGATGCTACGATTGCGATACATCCTTCCTCTTCGGAAGAGTTGGTAACCATGAGACCGATGATTCTTAAATAAGCGCATTTGTTGTGTTCTTAAAGGCCGGCGTCAGGGATTCCTGCGCCGGCTTTTTTGTGCCTGCAGACTGGACGATAGGAAGTAACTTGTCCACAATAGGCAGGATTAAAAATTAAAAGGAGTCAATTAATGGCCATTCGACGTTATAAAGAATTTGAACCGCAAATCGAAGCCTCCGCTTGGGTGGATGACAGTGCTGTGGTGATCGGGAAATGTGAGCTGGGGGAAGATGTCAGTATCTGGCCGAATGCGACCCTTCGAGGAGACGTGAATAAGATCGTGATCGGCGACCGTTCCAATGTTCAGGACGGTTGTGTTCTGCACAGCACACATGCAAGCGACATGACCAAAAATTCCGAGTGTATTGTCGGTAATGATGTGACTGTCGGGCACAATGCCGTCCTGCACGGTTGCATTATTGAGGATGAATGTTTGATCGGTATGGGAGCGATTGTTCTCGACAACGCTGTAGTCAAAAAACACGTTCTGATTGGAGCCAATAGCCTGGTGCCGCCCGGCAAAGTGCTGGAAAGTGGCTATCTGTACCTTGGTTCACCGGTCAAACAAGCCCGTCCGCTCACCGAAAAAGAAATCGAGTTCTTTAAATACTCCGCTGCACACTATGTGAAGCTGAAAAATGATTATCAGGGTGAAGAGTAATCGTCTTGCTTCTTCTCCGTTAAGAGATCGGACAAGCTTACAACCTTCGCCGTAATATACATCGTCAGCAGTATGGCGGCGGCAAAGGCGTAGAGACCGAATTGGATTTCTACGCTGGCGATGGCACCGAGTTTGACGGCGACGACCAGTACCGCGACGACAAAAACATCGAGCATCGACCATTTACCGTACAGGTGCATCCAGTGCAGATATTTGCTTAGGTGTTGTTGATCGGTTCGCTTTCCTAGCAATCTAAAGAGCATCAGTATTTTTAGAAACGGCAGGATGACGCTGAAGCCGCCGATCAGAATAAAGAGCAGGAACTGCCCTTCGCTTAACAGTTGAATCACGCCGCTGAGTACCGAAAAAGTATTCTCGATCAGAACGAATTTTTTAAGCGTGATAATCGGGGCAAGAAGGCCGACAATCAGCAAAACAGTTGTGATTGCGAGCAGCGCTTTCAGCCATTTGGTTTCGCGGGGAAAGCTAGCGGCAAGGTTGACATTGATATCCTGCATGGATTTGGGCTTTCCTGATTTACCGCTGTAGATTTGAAGCAGAATTTGCTTAGTGTTATTTGCTCATCTGTTGACG
The DNA here is from genome assembly GCF_013391765.2 of Thiomicrorhabdus heinhorstiae. Classification (GTDB taxonomy): domain Bacteria; phylum Pseudomonadota; class Gammaproteobacteria; order Thiomicrospirales; family Thiomicrospiraceae; genus Thiomicrorhabdus; species Thiomicrorhabdus heinhorstiae. Next base: position 3,607 of record NZ_JACBGI020000041.1, read on the forward strand.
AACTTCGTCGATGACGTTTTGTGTTTGTGGTTGTACGCCTCGCCAGATATTGAAGGATTCTGCGGCCTGACCGACCAGCATTCCCAAACCGTCCATAATCGTGCAATCCGGTCGATGTTCTTTGGCCCACTTTAAAAATACCGTTGGTTCCTGAGCATACATCATGTCATACACCAGACTATTGTCTTTCAGACATTGCGGTGAGACCGGCGGCAGTTTGCCGTCCAGGCTAGCCGAGGTACCGTTGATAATAATATCGTAACCTTCGTCGAGCGGAATCTCGTCCCAGCCGCTGCCGCTAATCGGAATTTCAGTCGTAAATCTCTGTCCCAGGACTTCGGCACGTTTTGCGGTACGGTTGGCGATATGCACGCTTTTCGGCGCTTGCGCCAATAGCGGTTCCATAATGCCTTGCACCGCACCTCCGGCGCCGAGAATCAAAACGCGTTGATCTTTAAAAGAACGCTCGCCGTTGATTTGAATATCGTTGACCAGGCCAACGCCGTCGGTATTGTCACCGTAAATCGTACCGTTATCCTGAAAGACCAGAGTGTTGACCGCATGTGCACTTTGTGCACGACTGGACAGTTCGTTCGCCAGTTCAAAGGCATCTAGTTTGAAAGGTACGGTGACGTTCAGCCCTTTATAACCGCGCTGGCGCAAATCGGCGATCGCCCATTGAAAAGTGGTCTCTTCATTATCGATCAGAATCGCTTCGTAACTGATGTCCTGTCCAGTTTGCTCGGCAAACAGGCGGTGGATCATTGGAGATTTGGAATGGGCAATCGGGTTGCCCACAACGGCGTATTTATCGGTCATATTTTCTTTCAGTCAGATTCATCGAGCAGCGGGTTTTCAGGGCTCAAGGTATCCGCCTTAATCTTCCTCGCTCAGCCAGATCGCCGCCAGTTTGGCGTAATAGGTCAGGATACCGTCGGCACCGGCACGTTTACAGCTGAGCAGGGTTTCTAGAACCACCGGCTTTTCGTCGATCCAGCCGTTGATTGCCGCGGCTTTCAGCATCGCGTATTCACCGCTGACGTGATACACGTAAGTCGGCGCTTTGAATTCGTCTTTGATATCGCGCACGATATCCAGATACGGAATACCCGGCTTAACCATCACCATGTCGGCCCCTTCGTTCAAATCCAGAGCGGTTTCGTGCAGGGCTTCGTTACGATTGGCAGGATCCATCTGATAGGTGAATTTATTACCTTTCCCGAGGTTGCCGGCCGAACCGACTGCATCGCGGAAAGGACCGTAGTAGCTTGAAGCGTATTTTGCTGAATAAGCCATAATGCGGGTGTTGATATGACCGTGGTCTTCCAGCAGTTCACGGATTTCGATCAGGCGGCCGTCCATCATGTCCGAAGGCCCGATCACATCGGCACCGGCTTCGGCGTGCGACAGCGCTTGTTGCATCAAGACATCGATGGTGTCGTCGTTCAATACATAACCGTTACTGTCGATAATGCCGTCCTGGCCGTGAGTGGTGAAAGGGTCGAGAGCGACATCGGTCATCACGCCCAGTTCCGGGCAAGCTTCTTTAACTGCACGCACGGTTCTTTGCGCCAGACCGTCCGGGTTATAGGCTTCTGCGGCATCCAGCGATTTCGCTTCGGCAGGTGTGACCGGGAACAAGGCGATCATCGGAATGCCCAACGCTTGAATTTCTTTGGCCTCTTCGACCAGCAGATCGATACTCAAACGCTCGACGCCCGGCATGGATTTAACCGGTTCACGTTTATTGTGTCCTTCGATGACAAACATCGGTAGAATAAGGTCGTTTGTTGTCAAGGTATGTTCGCGCATCAGGCGGCGGGAGAAGTCGTCTTTTCGCATACGACGCATGCGAGTAATCGGAAACTGGCGGTTTAGCATAGTAGTCAGGACCTTTTGTGTACTGCACTTATCGAAAGTAAGCGCCGAGAAAATCTATTGTTTCGAATGATACTCGTCCGAAGGGTAAAAATAAAGGAGTTCCCCCGCAAATGGAAAATGATCAAATTGAATATCTGTTTTTTGATTTAAGCTTGGCGCAGCGTTTTCAAAGTTTTTGCCACGATCTCGGCCTGTCGACCGAGCTGGAAGCCGACGAAACGCACATGGGGGAGTCTTCTTATTCCGTGAAGCTGAGCGACGATATCGAAGAGTCGATCAGCGAGCAATTGGAAGCGGAGTACGATGATTTACTATTCGGTGAACAGGCTGCGCAAATTGACGGAAACGACGAAGACGGCGCTTTGGCCGATGCCTGCGGGGTGCAGGTGAAATTGAAGTCGGGAATCTACACTACGGTTGCCATTCATCCGGAAATCATGAACAAAATTCTCTCGGTCTTGAGCATCGACGAGCTGCAGCAATTTTTAGCACAAGTGGCTGAAGACATCGAAGAACCAAAAACCGGGCCAATCTGTTCGCGACGCGATCTACCCACTATATGATGTGGTTTTTGAATTATTTTTCAATAGGATAGAAAGCGCTGTTACCACCCATAAAAAAATTATATAAGCAATTCCTAATTTTTCTAGTGATAGCGCTTGAAGTAAATAAGCATAAAATTTATCATTAGCCGCTAGCAATAACTGTGTGGGCTGTACTGACGCCAAAACAGTACAGGCTACCAAAAATAAAGTTAACTCTTGAATCTGGGGTATTACTGGTCATGTCAGTAAAACCGTCAAGGAGCAATAAATGACAGATAAAAACGTAGAAAAGGTTGCGTTGCAAACGGAAGAGAGCCGCAACCAAGGACGTCGTGCCTTTCTAAAAGGTAGCGCTGCCGTAGCTGGTGGTGTGATGTTCACAAAAGCAGCTAATGCAGCAGAAGGTGCGGGTTACGATCCAGCCAAAGCAGTAGCACCTTACGCTGGTAAAGAAGAGATTACGAAAGTACTAGAAGATGGTGCAGCACGTAAATCTCTTGGTTTCGGTGTTCGTAAATACCCATACGGTATGCCTTCACCTTTCGAGAAAGAAGTACAGCGTCGTACATTGGAATGGTTGACTCCAGATTCAATGGCGTCGATCACCATGACTCCGCTACAAAGCTTGAATGGTATCATCACGCCAAACGGTCTACACTTTGAACGTTTCCACGGTGGTGTTCCGACGATCAACCCTGAAGAGCACCGTTTGGTTATTCACGGTTTGGTTGAACGTCCATTGATCTTCACTATGGACGATTTGAAGCGTTTCCCTTCCGTTTCACGTATCCACTTCATCGAGTGTCCTGCTAACGGTGCGATGGAATGGAAAGGTGTTCAGTTGAACTCTGTTCAATGGACTCACGGTATGATGTCTTGTGTTGAATACACTGGTGTACGTCTATCTGATCTTCTTAAGGAAGCTGGTATCAAGCCTGAAGGTAAGTGGATTATTCCTGAAGGTGCGGATGCAGCTGGTTTGACTCGTTCGATCCCTGTTGATCTAGCGATGGATGACTGTTTCGTTGCTTATGCGCAAAACGGTGAAGCGTTACGTCGTGAACAAGGTTACCCAATCCGTTTGGTTGTTCCAGGTTGTGAAGCCAACATGTGGATCAAATACCTACGTCGTATCCAGGTTCACGATGTTCCTGCACAGCACCGTGAAGAGACTTCTAAGTACACCGAGCTTATGCCGGACGGAACTGCACAGCGTTTCTCTTGGTACATGGAGCCTAACTCTGTAATTACTTACCCATCTCCAGACTTCAAAATGCAAGGTCCTGGACGTTACATCGTTCGTGGTCTAGCTTGGTCTGGACGTGGTAAAGTTGCTCACGTAGATATTTCTACTGACGGTGGTAAGAACTGGAAAGAAGCAGAGTTCACTTCGGTTGTGCTAGATAAAGCATGGACTCGTTTCGAGCTTGAATGGGATTGGGATGGTTCTGAAGCATTCTTGATGAGCCGTGTTACGGACGAAACCGGTTACGTTCAACCTCCTATGCCGCAAATGCGTACCCTAGAAGGAACTAACAACGTTTATCACCGTACTGCTATGGTTACATGGCGCGTACACGCCTGGGAGAACGGCAAAAACGGAGGCATGATTGAAAATGTTCAGTACTAAGAAAACTTTGGTTGCAGCGACAGTTGCAGCTCTATTTGCCGGTTCTGCAATGGCGATGTCTGATTCTTCAGACAGCAACTCTGCTTCTGGCGAAAAAATTGACGGTAAATACGCAGCTGACTATAAAGAAATTATCGAAAAAGCTGACGGTAAATACCTTGACGCTAAAGTCATCGAAGCGATCTTGGGTAAAGACGCGGCTTACGGTCGTGACGGTCTTGAAGGTAAATTAGATCCTGCTAACCCATATTCTTTCGAAGTTGATGACAGCATCGACGGTGGTAACCACGGTAACGCTCAGTGTAAAATTCCTGCTGCGTTCACGGAAGTTCACGACAGCGCTGCCAAGCACTATTACAACGATTCAGACTTCGTTGCTTATGGTTTCGGTACGCCAATCGCTGAGTCTGCGGTAGCTAAGTGGAACATCACTGTTGACGGTGACGGTAACGGTCTTCCTGATCCTTCAGTCGGTATGACTGTTGAAGAAGGTGGTAAAGTTTACGTTCAGTTCTGTGGTATGTGTCACGGTGAGTTCGGTGAAGGTGCAAAAGGTTACCTTCCTCTAGCAGTTGACGAATCTTTGGTTGCTTCTGATCCATATGATCCAGCTCCGATGAAAACTGTTGGTAACTACTGGCCATATGCAACCACTATCTTCGACTACATCCGTCGTACTATGCCTTTCTGGACGCCTAACGCTCCGTTCATCGGTGACAAAGGTTACTTGGGTATTACCGGTTACATCCTGCAATCGAACTACGTTCCTATGGATGACGAAGGTACTGAGCTAGAAGATGATACTTTCTTCAACTCTGAAATCTTGATGAAGATGAACAAGTACATGAAGAACCAAGGTAACTTCTTCTGTGACCACCGTCCTGTTATCCACAACGAGCGTTGCATGACTAACTGTCCTGACAACGAAGTTGGTGATGGTAAAGGCGATATTCATAACTATCGTCAAGCACGTCGTCTACCAGACGGAACTCCTCAGTATAACGTTCCACAACGTATGCATGAAGATCCGCCAGGTGTCGGTCACGCAGGTATGTAATTTTTGCGGATGAAAATCTGCTCTATGCACAGCTTATCCTGCATTGTCATTCTGTCGCTTACTTAGTGTAAGCTCAGAATGACGGCTTTGACTAAGCCGCACCTAGTGCAGTTTTCAAAACGCAAAACATGCTAGAAACCCCGTCAATTTTTAATTGGCGGGGTTTTGTCGTTTTTAGAGATTGGAAAAGCGATCACCTAGTTAATCTAGGCTCTCATTTTTCGTCTAGACCTCACAGATCTAGCAACTCTTAAGAGAGTCAAAAAGACTACTAGAAAAACCCGATACTGTTTCAGTGTCGGGCTTTTTGCGTTTATGGCAATTATGTTTAGCTTGTAAATCTCCAAGAAATCGAAAGAGTATCTGTGCTCTAGTTCATTATTTGGATGAGGTTTACACGATTAGACTGTTTGCGAGAAGCCTAATAGTCTTTGTTTATGGCCTCAATAGGGATATTTAACCTTTAAATAATTGATTTCTAATATGAAACCAGTGTAAAATTCGCTATTCCCGAGCGACTATAACGTTGCATAGAAAAAGAATAATGAGGTGGGCTATGAGCAAATCGTTGATCGATCCGTTTGAGCGTAGGATCGAATACGTGCGTGTATCGGTAACCGATCTGTGTAATTACCGTTGTGGTTACTGCATGCCGGAACAAGGTGTGCATCCTGAGGGCCACCATGCCGAGTATTTATCTTACGAAGAATTGGCGCGAATTATTAAGGCTTTCGTCGATCTGGGCGTTTCCAAAGTTCGTTTGACCGGCGGTGAGCCGCTGGTGCGCAAGCGTTTATATGAATTGGTTGAAATGATTAAACCACTGGAGGGATTGGAAGACATCGCTCTGTCTACCAATGCGCACCATTTAGAACGTGAAGCAGAGAAACTGCATCTTGCCGGAGTTGACCGCTGTAATATCTCGATCGATTCATTGCGCCCGCAGCGCTTTAATAAGATCACCCGCGGCGGTGATTTGGAAAAGGTGTTGAAAGGGGTGGATAAGGCCCTTGAAGTCGGTATGAAGCCGGTTAAATTCAATATGGTAGTTATGAAAGGCACCAATGATGACGAAATCGAAGCGATGGTCGACTACGGTATCGAAAAAGGTGTCGAAGTGCGTTTTATCGAAACCATGCCGATCGGTCCGGCCGGTGTCAGCATGATGGATCAGCACTACGCGGCCGACAAGATTCTTAAGCGCGTAAAAGCGCATGTCGGAGCGGATTTGATCCCGTCGACCGACCGTTCGGATGCCGGTCCGGCGCGTAACTTCCATATTGCCGGAACCAATGCGCGTATCGGTGTGATTTCCGCCGTATCACAACATTTCTGCGAAAGCTGTAACCGTGTGCGTTTGACTGCGCGTGGGGTTCTTGCACTCTGTCTCGGACAGGAAGATTCGGTTGATCTGCGTACGCCTTTAAGAGAAGGCATCAGCGATCAAGAGCTGCAGCAGCTGATTATTAACGCAATTGCTAAAAAACCGGAACGTCATTTCTTTAATGAAAACGTTCACAATATCGAATTCAGACAAATGGTTCAGTTGGGTGGCTAAGCCACGACCAATTCTTAGAGGGATAAAAAGATGTTAAATGTTCTGTATTTTGCAAGCTTTCGCGAAATTCTGGGTAAGGGTAACGAACAACTGCCTGCCCAATTTAACACCGTCGGTTGTTTGTTGAATGCTTTGGCCGACCGCGGCGAGTCCTGGCAGCAGGCTTTGCTGGAAAACCAGAATCTGCAAATTGCCGTTAACCATGATGTGGCCAATCGTCAGACGGAAATCAAAGCCGGTGACGAGATCGCTTTCTTCCCGCCGGTAACCGGGGGCTGATTGAACGTGACTGCCTTTCCTCATATCCAGATTCAGGAAGAAGATTTTGATTTGACGACCGAGGCGGCGCGCCTGCGTGAAGGTCACAAGGATATCGGTGCGGTAGTGACCTTTGTCGGTACGGTACGCGATATTAACGAAGGTGACGAAGTCAGTATTCTGGAGCTGGAACATTATCCGGGCATGACGGAAAAAGCCTTGGAAAAAATCCGTCTTGAAGCGCATGATCGCTGGCACTTGGAGTCGAGTCGAATTATTCACCGTGTCGGTAAAATGTATCCTTGCGATCAGATCGTCATGGTAGCGGTTGCCAGTCGTCACCGTGAAAACGCGTTCTATGCGGCGCATTTCATTATGGATTATTTAAAAACCAACGCACCTTTCTGGAAGAAGGAAACCTTGCCTGACGGTTCCGAGCGTTGGGTCGATGCTCGCATCAGTGATAAAGAGGCCGAGCAGCGCTGGGCTTCTTAAGTCGGATGTCCCGTAAAAATTTAGCTACACTATCTGTCTTCCCCACGCATGCGTGGGGTTTTTTTGAGTAAGAATTATGAAAACCTTTGAAGAAGCCTTATATGCACTGTTGTCCGACGTGCAAATAACCGATAAAACCGAAACGATTCATGTTGCTGACGGTTTATTACGTATCCTTGCCGAAGATATTGTTTCTTCGGTCAATGTCCCTCCGCACGATAATAGCCAGATGGATGGTTATGCTCTGCATAGTTACGATTTGGAGCACGGTAATACTTTCCCCGTCAGCCAGCGGATTGCCGCCGGTGAGGTCGGTACGGAACTGGAGCACGGTACTCTGGCGCGTATCTTTACCGGAGCGCCGATCCCTCCGGGAGCAAATCAGGTTGTTATGCAGGAAGATACCGAGGAAATTGACGGGCAAATTCAAGTCAAAATTGGTGTGAAGCCGGGCGAAAATATCCGCAAGAAAGGCGAAGACATCAAGGCCGGAGAAGTAATTCTCAAGGCGGGAACCCGTCTTCGTCCACAGGAACTCGGTCTGATCAGTTCGATCGGAATCGGCGAGATTCAAGTCTATCAACCGTTGAAAATCGCCACCTTTACTACCGGCGATGAACTGCTTGAACCGGGCGATCAGCCGCAAGAAGGTAAAATCTACAATGCTAACCGTTACACCTTGAGCGGTTTGATTCCGCAACTTGGTTTTGAACTGGTCGATATGGGACGAGTTGAAGATACGCTGGAGGCGACAATCGATGCCATGAAGCAAGCCGCAGCAGTTGCCGACGTGGTCATGACTACCGGCGGTGTTTCGGTCGGTGAAGAAGATCATATTAAACCGGCACTCGAAACTCTAGGCGAACTGCATATGTGGAAAGTCAAAATGAAGCCCGGCAAGCCGATCGCTTACGGCAAAATCGGCATGGAAAACGGCTTCGTGCCTTTTATCGGTCTACCAGGGAACCCAGTTTCCGCCTTCGCGACCTTTAAATTGTTTGCCCGCCCGTATCTGATGAAGATGCAGGGAGCGACCGAGTTGAGTAGCCGTCCGATTTGGCTGAAAGCAGATTTCGATTGGCCGAAAGCGAACTTCCGCCGCGATTTCCTACGGGCGCGTATTGTAAACAAGCGTCAGGAATCGGTTGTTGAAATCTTCCCGCATCAGGGGTCAGGCGTGCTGATGTCGGCTTCCTGGGCAGAAGGTTTTGCGGTTATTCCGGAAGATACTACGATCGCCAAGGGTGACAAGGTAGCCTTCTATCCGTTTAGCACTTTTGTCTGATCTTTTAGGAGCGTTTATGGCAAATGAATTAACCCATCTGGACGAGAAAGGTCAGGCTCGCATGGTCGATGTCGGTGACAAGGCGCATACTCAGCGTGAAGCGACTGCGACTGCGACCATTTTTATGCAACCGGAAACTTTGCAGATGATCGTTGAAGGTAAGCATAAAAAAGGCGATGTGATGGCCACGGCACGGATTGCCGGGATTATGGCCGCTAAACGCACTCCTGATTTGATTCCGATGTGCCATCCGTTGATGATTACCTCGGTAAAAGTCGAACTGACTCCAGATCCGGAGCGCAGTTGTGTAGAGATCTCTGCAACCTGTAAAACCGTTGGTCAGACTGGAATCGAGATCGAAGCTTTGACATCCGCTTCGGTTGCGGCTTTGACCCTATACGATATGTGCAAAGCGGTCGATCGCGGGATGGTCATTGACCAGGTCAAATTGTTGGAAAAGAAAGGTGGTAAATCCGGCCACTGGCAACGTCAGGATGAGCAGGCCTGATACCTCCTCCGAAGCCAGCTGGCAGGTTTACCTGCTGCGCTGTGCCGATAACTCCCTGTATTGCGGAATCACCAATCGCATACATACACGTCTCCGCCAGCACAATGGCGATCTGAAAGGCGGGGCGCGATATACACAATCCCGTCGTCCGTGCCGGTTGGTATATCTGGAAAGCGTCGACAGCCGTCAGAAAGCCTTGAGGCGTGAATTGGAAATTAAAGGTCTTTCCAAGCCTTTAAAAGAGGCCTTAATTCAGCAGACCCAGGTCTGATCTCTATACTTCATCAATCAGCAACTCATTGATTTTAAATTGTTATCCTGTCTTTCGCCGTGGTAGTCTATAGCAAGCCTTGGGTGTCTTGCTTAAGCTGCTTCAGAGTCTTTCTAGGCCCGTTTCCATTCTCAGGGGGGATCTATGAATCGCAATTCGCACACTTATCTCAGTCGTCGTTTCGGTCTGCTTTTTATTTTCTTTTCGGTTATTTTTTTCTACAGTGCAAAAGTCGAATCGGTCGATGATTTAACGCATTACCAGCTGAAGGTCGACGGCATCGATCGAACTTATCATGTGCATTATCCGCCGAATTTTGCACAGCGGGTACAGGCTTCCATCCCATTGTTTCTGTTTTTGCACGGCGGCGGTAAATCGTCGGGTGAAGATATTGCCTGGCGGATCGGATTGAATGAAATTGCCGACAAAAACGGGGTTATCGCTGTCTATCCGGATGGTGTCGGCTCGCAATGGAATGACGGTCGCAATAGCCACTTACGTAAAGGCGAAGACATTAGTCGAATCGATGATGTGCATTTCTTTTCGGTTTTGTTGGATCATCTGCAAAAAATGCCGCAGGTTAATGCCCGGAAGACCTTTGTGGCCGGTGCATCCAATGGCGGCATGATGACTTTGAGATTAGGTTGCGAATTAAGCGGTCGTTTTACGGCGATTGCCGCCATTATTGCCAATATCCCTAAAAATATTCTCGGAAGTTGTCATCCCAGACCGGAGCTGCCTGTACTGATTATGAACGGTACCAAAGATCCTCTGGTGCCTTGGAAAGGCGGGGAAATGAAATTTCTGGGTAGTGAAGGCGGGAAGGTGACTTCGACCGCGGAAAACGTCGCATTTTGGGTAGCGAACAATCATTGTGCTCTTACTCCCGAGCATCGCAAACTGCAAGACAAGGTTAGCCGGGATCGCTCGACGGTAGAGGTCTTCAATTACGACCGATGCGATGGTCATAGTCGGGTTGTGCTCTATCAGGTTAATAATGGCGGACATCATATCCCCGGAATCGAGTCGCCCGAACTGCGTTTTTTGTTCGGCAATAAAAATATGGATATTCAGGCGATACCGGAAATCTGGGCCTTTTTTAAACGATATTTGTAGATTTTCTTAAGCCTGTTTTAAGAAAAGTCATTGTTTTATATAGAAAAATTATTTGCCTATTTAATAACCTTATTA
>NZ_JACBGI020000042.1 GCF_013391765.2 Thiomicrorhabdus heinhorstiae
GTTCCATTTGGAACCGGCGCCGTTTTTATTTCATCCCTCGAAAGGTTAGACGATGAATACTTATTTAGGAGCCTGAGAGGCGTAGAATGCGGCCAGCTCTTTAATTTCAGCGTCGGTCAGACCTTTAGCAAAAGCAGCCATAGTTGCGTCCTTACGGAAACCGTCGCGGAAATCTTTTAATTGCTTCTCAAGGTAATTCGCATGTTGACCAGCCAATTTAGGGAAGTTTGGAACAACGCTGTTACCGTCTGCACCATGACATCCTACGCAGGTTGCTGCTTTGGCAGGAGCGGCCTGGGCACCGAATGAAGCGGCAAATAGCGCGCTTGCAGAAAGGGTCGCAATGATGATTTTTTTCATAGGGAAATCCTTATATTGGAATCTACTGATAAGAACAGCATCAAATTTAAAGCTTCAACCGTCGCAAATCAAGCGCAAAAGCCGATAAGTTAAACTTTGTAGCCATAAATTTTTCTATGGGCATAAAAAAACCGCCCAAGTCGAAGAGACGGGGCGGTTTTTTTACGACTGGAACCTAAAATTATAGGCCAGCAACGTAAGCAGCGATGTTTTCCATGTCTGCGTCAGAAAGACCAGCAGCCATAGGAGCCATCATAGAAGTCATAGGACCAACTTGCTCACCAGCTTTGTACTTGTGAAGCTTAGCAACGATGTCAGCTGGGTTTTGACCAGCTAGTTTAGGTCCAACACCACCTTCAGCGGCAGCACCGTGACAACCTACACAAGTTCCGAAAGCCGCTTGACCTGCAGCAGCATCACCCGCTTGAGCAGCTGCACCAAAAGAAACGAATCCAGCCGCAGCTAGAGCGATAATTGTTTTTTTCATAATGTACTCTCCTGAAAGCACGATTTGATAATTGCTCGGGTTTCCCCTGGTTGCAAATTACAAACGAAAAGCCAGTTCGAGTCAAGAAAGAAGGCTTAAGCAACCATTAATATTTGCAAAAAATATGAAGAACAGTCGAAACTTAGGTGAATTGTTTCGATAAACTACGGATTAAGTTTAATGAAATCTTTGTTAATAGAGCCATTTTTGATCGAAATTGCATGCCGTCAAGGCGAGTTTTTGTCGGTTGCTTTTTAAGTAAAAACGCTTCGTATTGATAGGAGAAGGGATGTTCCGTCTGTGGATTTTAGTGGCAATTTTGAGCGTTGCCAGCTGGTGGTTGCTAAAGCTGATCGGTCGGCCGCAAGCGTTTGGCTGGGTATTGCTGTTTTGGATTGTCGTGTTTTTCGGCTCCGCCGCCCTGCTTTACGGCGTCTCTTTATGGTTTGTCAGCCAGTAAAAGGCCTGTTTAGCCGTTATCGTTGTTTTTAAACTCTTCGAGCAGACGCTGGAAGCTTTGATAACGACTTAATGCCAGTTCGCCGTTTTCTACTGCGGCTTTGATGGCGCAGTCCGGTTCGATGGAATGGCTGCAATTATGAAATTTGCACTGCCCCAAAAACGGTGCGAAGTCGGGATAATAGCTTTCCAGTTCTGATAGAGAGCACGGCGCCGGCGAAAACTGCCGCACGCCCGGTGAGTCGATCAGATGGCCGCCATCCAGTTCCAGATCCTCTTCCTCGATGGCCGGAAGGTGATAGAGAATGCTGTTGGTGGTGGTGTGTTTACCCAATCCGGTCGCTTCCGATAGACTGCCGACACGAATATCGATATCCGGGATTAAGGCATTGATCAGCGAGGATTTTCCGGCACCGGATGTTCCGACAAAGACACTGTTTTTCCCGGCCATATAATGGCGCAACTCATCCACACCTTGTTGTGATACCGACGAAGCCGGAATCAATTCGATTCCCATGTCGTCATAAGGTGCCAGCAATTCGGCAACCGCTTCCCAGTCCTCGTCACTTTCGAGCAAATCGACTTTATTGATAATAATGATTGCCGGGATATCCAGTTGCAAAGAAGCGACCAGATAACGGTCAATCATATCCGGGTGAATTCCCGGTACAACCGGGGTGACGATGCCGATAAAGTCGATATTGGCGGCAATCATGCGTGTCTGACCGCGAAAGCCGGGACGGCTCAACTCGTGGCTGCGCGGCAATACACTGACCACGACACCTGTACCGCCTTCCAGCGCGGTTTGCCAGATGACTTTGTCACCGGCAACCAGTTTTCCCAAGTGCTGGCGGATGGCGCAATTAAAGGTTTCGCCCTGTTCGCTTTCGACCAGTACGCGTTTACCGAAACTGGTAATAACCAGACCGTTCTGTTCTTCGCCTAGACCGCTTTCATCGGCCTGGTATTGCTGCTTGCCGTCGGTCTTTAGTCGCTTGCTGCTTAAGCGGCGTTTTTGCTGCTGGGTGAGTTTGCGTTGCGCCATAGGGATCAGTTCAATAAAGCGTCGATTTTCGCGGCCATAATCATGTCGTTCATGCTCAGGCCTTCAATACTGTGGGTGGTTAAGGTGATGTCGCAGGTGTTGTAACCAAAGCAGATTTTCGGATGGTGGTCTTCTTTGTTGGCCAGCCAGGTCACCGCATTCACAAACGCTATCGTTTGCAGATAGTTTTTGAATTTAAAAGATTTGTGAATTTCACTGTAACTCAAAGGGGTTTCCCAGCCGTCCATCTGACTCAGGTTGCTTTCGATGGTTGGAATAATCAAGCCTTTTCCGCCTTTTGGAATTTCTTCACATGACTGCTGTAACAACTCTTCAATCAGCGGGTTATTCTGACTCATACTATTCTCCTGTTTTGCTTATCTTACTTTACGTTAAGAATTCGATCTAAAAATAAATTGTTAAAGAAACGACACAAACTACCTTATGCGGTTCGATCCAGTGAATTCAAGTGATCGATACGGATTTTCGCCGGCGGATGACTGTCGTGGTAGGCCGAATAGCCCGGATCCGGCGTCAAGGTGCTGGCATTGTCGCGGTACATTTTCAGCAGGGCGGATACCAGCGGTTGCGCTCCGACATATTCGGCGGCGAAGGCATCGGCTTCGAATTCATGTTTACGGCTCTTAATTGCGCTGATCGGTCCCATAAAGAAGAAGATCGTTGGCAGAACCGTCACAAACAGCAGTAGAGCACTGGCCGGGGTTTGTGTCTCAATGCCCAAGCCTTGATAAAAAGCCGGTAACTGAATCAGCCAGCCAAGCAATGCTAAAGCTCCCAAACTCAAAACGGCACTTTCAATCAGACGTTTGCGGATATGGCCGTGTTTGAAATGTCCCAGCTCATGAGCAAGTACCGCTTCGACTTCTTGCGGTGACAAGGTTTCCAGCAGGGTATCGAAAAATACGATGCGTTTGTTTTTGCCGAAGCCGGTGAAATACGCATTACCGTGCCCGGAACGCGATGAACCATCCATCACGAAAATTCCATTGGATTCAAAACCGGTACGCTCCAAAAGGTTTTCGATGCGTTGCTGCATCTCAGGATTATCCAGAGGGGTGAACTTGTTGAAGATCGGTGCGATCCACTTCGGATAAGCCCACATCAACAATAGCTGGAATCCAAACCATACCAGCCAGGTGTACAACCACCATAGAGAGTCGATAAACTCGCCCATAATCGTCAGAATAACCCAAAGCAACGGAACTCCCAGCGCTGCCATCAGCAACCACTGTTTGACCAAGTCACTGATAAAGCGTTTCGGGGTGGTTTTATTAAAGCCGAATTCGGCTTCGATCTTGAAGGTGCTGACGACGGCAAACGGCAGATGCAGCAGCGAGATGAACCATAGTGCGGACAACAGGAAGGCCGTATCACGCCAGATCGGTGACATTTCCGTGCCGAGCCAGTAGTTGTAGATATCCTGAAAGCCGCCGCCGAGCGTCATGAATAATAAAATTGCCGCGTCGTAAAACAGACCGAGACGTGCCAATTGCAGTTTAGCGCGGCTATAATCGGCGGCTTTCTGGTGCGCTTCCAGAGAAACGGTATTTTGAAATTCGTCCGGAACCTTGGCTCGTTTCAAGCCGATATGGAATTGGTTTTTGATATTTAGCCAGACTTCGATAATCAGGTTCAGGCTGAGAGCAGCCACAAACAGCGAGGCGATCCAGTTCATATTTACCCTGTTTTTTACGTTAAGATAAGCGCATATTGTATGTGAAAAGAGAAAGTTTTATGAAGTCTGATAAGAATTTAATTTGGATCGATCTGGAAATGACCGGCCTTAATCCGAAAGAACACCGGATTATTGAAATTGCCACTGTGGTCACCGACGTCGATTTGAATGTGATTGCCGAAGGTCCGGTGATTGCGGTACAAACGCCGCAGGAAGAGCTGGATAAGATGGATGAGTGGTGTACCACCCATCACGGTAATTCCGGTCTGACCGAACGCGTGCAGCAGAGTGCGGTCGACATGCAGCAGGCTGAACAGATGACATTGGCGTTTCTGAAAGAGTATGTGCCGGCCGGAAAGTCGCCGATGTGCGGTAACTCCATCTGCCAGGATCGCCGTTTCATGGTTGAGCAGATGCCGCTATTAGAAGAATTTTTTCACTATCGCAATCTGGATGTCAGTACCTTGAAAGAGCTGGCGCGTCGCTGGGCGCCGAAGGTGTATCAGGGGCACAACAAGAAGGGTGCGCATCTCGCTTTGGACGATATTCTCGAATCAATCGATGAATTGCGTCACTATCGCCACAATCTGTTCCGTGAGGAGTTCAGCCATTAAATCTCCTTGTGAGCGCGGACAAATTTATTCTGCGCGTGAAAATCATGAGAAAAGAAGCGCTTACGGTTCTCAAAGTAAATAAAAGTCTATATAATTGCTCGTTTACCGTGCTAAAAAACGGTAAACGGATTTTTTAAGGTCTTATTTTGCGAAATCCCGGCTTGGAGAGTCAATAGAACCCAAGACGTCGGGATGGTTCGTCGAAGGGCCTTTTTTCATTTTTTTAAAACGTCGTTTCACGCCCGATTAACCTTCTTAGGGAGTGGAAACGGCTCTAACCAAGAGGACCATTGTTGTGGAAATGACTGGTGCCCAGATTCTTGTACATGCATTGCAGGATGAGGGCGTAGAGCATATTTGGGGGTATCCGGGTGGAGCGGTTCTACCGATCTACGATGCCCTGGATACGGACGCTAAAACATTAAATCATATTTTAGTCCGTCACGAGCAGGCTGCAGTCCACGCTGCAGACGGTTATGCACGCTCTACAGGTAAACCAGGCGTGGTGCTTGTAACTTCGGGTCCGGGTGCGACCAATGCCGTTACCGGTATTGCCACCGCCTATATGGACTCGATTCCGATGGTATGTATTACCGGTCAGGTGCCGACCGGTTTGATCGGTCTGGATGCGTTCCAGGAGATCGATACTATCGGGATTACAAGACCGATCGTAAAACACAACTTCTTGGTCAGGGATGTTAAAGATCTTGCCAGTACGCTCAAAAAAGCATTTTATCTGGCAACGACCGGCCGACCAGGCCCTGTTGTCGTAGATATCCCGAAAGATGTCCAAAACGCCAAAAGCACCTATGAATATCCGCAAGAAGTTGAGATGCGATCCTATATGCCTGTTACCAAGGGCCATAGCGGACAAATCAAAAAAGCTGTGGAAATGATGCTGTCTGCGAAGCGTCCGATCCTGTACACCGGTGGTGGTGTGGTTTTGGGAGACGCTTCTCAGGAGTTGACCGAACTGACGCGTAAATTGGGGTATCCGATTACTCAGACTTTGATGGGGCTAGGGGCTTTCCCGGCTTCCGATCCGCAATCGGTCGGTATGCTGGGTATGCACGGAACCTACGAAGCCAACTTGTCGATGCACCACTCTGATGTGATCATCGCTATCGGTGCGCGTTTTGACGACCGTGTTACCGGTAATCTGGAGAAGTTCTGCCCGGATGCCAAGATCATTCACGTCGATATCGACCCTGCGTCGATTTCAAAGAATGTCATTGTTGATATTCCGATTGTCGGCCCGGTAAAACAGGTCTTGACGGAAATGATCAAAGTTCTGGACAACAGCAAGCAGAAGAAAGACGAAAAAGCGCTAGCGGAATGGTGGAAGCAGATCGAAGAGTGGCGTGCGACCAAGTGTCTGCGTTATGATACGGCCGGTTCCAAAATCAAGCCACAAGCGGCGGTTGAAGCCCTGTGGAAAGCGACCAAAGGCGATGCATTCGTTGCTTCGGATGTGGGTCAGCACCAGATGTACGCTGCCCAATATTATCCGTTCGACAAACCGCGCCGTTGGCTTAACTCCGGCGGTTTGGGAACCATGGGCTTCGGTCTGCCGGCGGCGATGGGCGCGCAAATGGCGCATCCGGACGCGACGGTGGTCTGTGTGACGGGGGAAGGTTCTATTCAGATGAATATTCAAGAACTTTCCACTTGTTTGCAGTACGGCCTGCCGGTCAAGATCATCTGTTTGAACAACGGCTTCCTGGGAATGGTTCGTCAGTGGCAGGAGTTCTTCTATGAGCGTCGTTATTCGATGTCTTATATGGAGTCTCTGCCTGATTTCGTTAAGTTAGCCGAAGCTTACGGTCACGTCGGTGTTCGCATCGAAGATCCTGCGACCATGGAAGCCGAGTTGGAAAAAGTGTTCTCCGAAGAACTTAAGGATCGTCTGGTGTTTGTTGACATCATTACCGATCAGCAAGAGAACGTGTATCCGATGATTCCAGCCGGTGCCGGTTTGAACGAAATGATTTTGGTATAGGTGAGTGACGATGAAACATATTATTTCCATGCTAATCGAAAACGAATCCGGTGCCTTATCACGTGTTGCCGGGCTTTTTTCCGCGCGCGGTTACAACATTCAGACTCTGACGGTTGCCCCGACCGAAGATGAAACTCTGTCGCGTTTGACTCTGGTTTCCTACGGAACCGATCAACAGATCGAGCAGATCGTCAAGCACCTTAACCGTCTGGTTGACGTGGTTAAGGTCTTGGATCTGACCGAGGGTGAACACATCGAGCGCGAACTGATGTTGATCAAGGTTGCGGCGACCGGCGAGATGCGCGAAGAGTACAAGCGCTTGGCGGACATTTTCCGCGCCGACATCATTGATGTGACTTCTTCGACTTACACCATCCAGTTGGTTGGTGAGTCGAAAAAACTGGACGGATTTATCAATATCATCGATCCGGGCTTGATTCTGGAAACTGTCCGCTCGGGAACCATGGGTGTCCTGCGCGGCGAAAAAAGTTTACAGGTGTAAGCTCTTTACCGATAATAGCGCCACATAATGATGTGGCGTTTGTTCGTCACAGATAACCGAATTTTTAATTTTTAAACATATCCGTTTCGCACTCAACATCAAACGGATTAATAAAGTAAGGACAAAACATGCAAGCTTATTACGATAAAGACTGCGATCTATCAATCATCCAAGGTAAAAAAGTTGCCGTTATCGGTTTCGGTTCACAAGGTCACGCGCACGCAGCGAACTTGAAAGATTCTGGTGTTGACGTTGTAGTTGGTCTACGTCCTGGTTCATCTTCTGTTAAGAAAGCTGAAGGTTACGGCCTGACCGTTGCTGACGTTCCTACTGCGGTTGCCGGTGCGGATGTGGTTATGATCCTGACTCCGGATGAGTTCCAAGCGGATCTTTACAAAAACGAAATCGAACCAAACATCAAAGAAGGTGCTGCGCTTGCATTCGCACACGGTTTCGCAATCATCTACAACCAAGTGGTTCCTCGTAAAGACCTGGACGTTATCATGATCGCGCCAAAAGCACCTGGTCACACTGTACGTTCTGAGTTTGTTGCCGGTCGTGGTATTCCTGACCTGATCGCGGTTGAACAAGACGCTTCCGGTACTGCACGCGACATCGCGCTATCTTACGCTTCTGCAGTCGGTGGTGGTCGTACTGGTATCCTGGAAACCACTTTCCGTGAAGAGTGTGAAACTGACCTATTCGGTGAGCAAGCTGTACTTTGTGGTGGTGCGGTTGACCTGGTTAAAATGGGCTTCGAAACGCTAGTTGAAGCGGGTTACGAGCCAGAAATGGCTTACTTCGAATGTCTACACGAGCTTAAATTGATCGTTGACCTAATGTTCGAAGGCGGTATCGCCAACATGAACTACTCAATCTCAAACAATGCTGAGTACGGTGAGTATGTAACCGGTCCACGCGTCATCAACGAAGAATCTCGTGAAGCGATGCGTCAAGCTCTGGCAGACATCCAGTCAGGTGAATACGCTAAGAACTTCATTCTGGAAGGTAAAGCGGGTTACCCATCAATGACGGCAATGCGTCGTCTAAACGCTGAACACCCAATCGAATTGGTTGGTGGTAAGCTACGTGCGATGATGCCTTGGATTCAAGCGAATAAGATCATCGACCAAGACAAAAACTAAAATATATAAGGGCTTGTTTTCCTGATTTCTTTGTTGGAAGTTAGCTCGTTTACTAAGTGTAAACGTCGCCAACTTCCGCCGCGAACTCAGAAAAAACGCTCCTTAAAATTGATGTTTAAGAAACCGGCTTTATGCCGGTTTTTTGTTTTTAAGGGATTGATTGCCCGATTTCTACGTTGCTTTCCGAGCTGTTTACTTAATTGTAAACTTCCCCGAAAAGCGCCTGGATCTTGAGTAAAACATTCGCTGAATTGAATATTTGAAAAGCCAGCTTAATGCTGGCTTTTTTTATTTTTAAAGAGCCTGGTTTGTCTTATTACTTTTTTGAGAGCTTTCCCTGCGCTTTTTATTACACATCACGCCGTTACCACAGCAGAATTCAGTCATACCGAATCAGGAGAAAGCTTTACCAAGACGAATTAGTATTTGTGTGGCAATCTTCGATGCTTTACATTAATATCTATAAGCAATAATCATTATTAATGACAGGTTTACATAGGTAATACTAAATACCCTGTCAAATTGACAGGAAAGGTATGATAAACAAGCATAATTGCCTGAAAACCTTTCTAGTATTAAATACTAAGGCAAATGTGCCTTATACTAAATGTTAGAGCCGACCGCAGGCGGTCGGCTCTAACGGGGTGGCGCTAATAGATTGCCTTGCCAGACCGCCTGCGGCAGTCTAACAATGCAATCAACCTGACCTACCCACCATTCAAAAATTGAAATTTTTAAATAGTGGGGGCGGCAGGTTATCGCCACCCCGTTA
>NZ_JACBGI020000043.1 GCF_013391765.2 Thiomicrorhabdus heinhorstiae
CCATAGTCACAACTTAAGTAAATGAATTTAAATTGAAATCTGTTTTTATCTACAGAATTCCGGTTGCTAAGTAAAATAATAAAAAAGTATAAATAAGAAATCTATATACTTTATAAAACATCGAGCAATTACACACAATGGTCTTATTTTAAAGGTTTCTTTATGACTCTAAACGAACTGAAATACATTGTTGCTGTCGCTAAAGAGAAACATTTCCGTAAGGCATCGGAAACCTGTTTCGTTAGTCAACCGACTTTAAGCGTAGCAATCAAGAAACTCGAAGAAGAGTTGGGAGTCATTATTTTCGAAAGACGTAAACAAGACGTCTTGATTACCCCTATAGGCGAAAAAATTATCAAAATTGCCGAAGAGATTCTTGAACGCAGTCAGATGATCAAAGAAATAGCTCAGGAATCTCAGGAAGACATGACCGCAGAGCTGAAAATCGGTGCAATCTATACGGTAGCACCTTATCTGTTGCCTAAGCTGATTCCCGAATTTCACAAAATTGCTCCAAATGTTCCTTTAATCATTGAAGAGAACTACACTCACGTTCTGGCAAATAAGCTACAATCCGGTGAATTGGATGTGGTAATTCTTTCATTACCTTTCGATGAGCCTAATATCGAAACCGTTCCTTTATACAGAGAACCTTTTAAGGCAATTATTCCCAACAATCACCCTATGGCGAAAATCGAAGGAAAGATCTCTTTGAAGAAAATGGAAAAAGAGACGGTTCTGTTATTAGGGGCCGGTCACTGCTTTAGAGAGCAAGTGGTCGAAATCTACCCTAATTTATTGATGAACTACCATCACGATCATTTACAACGAACTTTGGAAGGCAGCTCTTTGGAAACCATCCGTTATATGGTCGCTTCTGGAGCCGGTATTTCGATTTTTCCATGTACATCGCTCTCAGAACGCGATCAGGGGCTTTTCTCTATAAAAGATCTATCAGGCCAAGGTGCTGAAAGGATCGTGGCGCTTGCATGGCGTAAAAGCTTTCCTAGAACGAAAATATTGCAGCGCTTTAAAGAAGCGATCGACAAAATTAATCTTTCTTGCACTAAACCTATCGATTAAACTCCGAGTTTCTAATTATGAAATACATTAAGGTTTGCACTTTGAGTGCACTATTTTTGCTGAGTTCATCCGTTTTGGCGAAAGATGTCGATCCTTTAGCGGAATTGCCAACCGAAAAGCCGATTGATGTCATTAACGGCCAGGATCCGTATGAATCTTTTAACCGAGACATGTTCGAATTTAATATGTCTTTCGATGAGAATGTCGGTCAACCGATGGCACAAGCCTATAACTTCTATGTGCCAAGTCCGGTAAGACAGGGGATTGATAATTTTTTCAATAATCTGGCAGTGCCTCTATCTTCGGTTAACAGTTTTTTACAGGGAAATTTTGAAGACGGTTTTTCCGGGATTATGCGTTTTGTAATCAATTCCACTTTTGGTCTTTTCGGAATCCTGGATATCGCAACACCGGCTGGTTTGGAAGACAAGAAAGAAGATTTCGGTCAGACCATGGCCAAATGGGGACTGTGGCAGCAATCGAATTATCTGGTATTGCCGATTATAGGTCCTTATACGACTCGTGAGCTGGTTGGCGGAAGTGTCGACAGTCTTTATAACCCGGTTTATCCGTATCTGATCGAAGCTAACGATTATGGAAAACTGGCGATTTTTGCAGTTGATAAATTTATTGATTACGCAGCTGTATCCAAGTTATTTGATGAGTTGAAAACTCAGCCTGATCCGTATATTTTTGCGCGTGAAAGTTATATTCAATATCGAACCAATCTGATTTATGACGGTCATCCCCCTCGACCGAGTCTGGATGATTTTAATTTCGATTAAATGGAACAGAATATGTGAATAAAAAAATCCCCGCCAAGAGCGGGGATTTTTGTTTAAGTTTATAGAATTTTAATCAGCGGCATTTGCTGCGTTTTTAGCAATAAATCGCAACCAGATATAACCGAATAATCCGGCAATCAATGAAGCGATCAAAATACCGGTTTTCGCTTCAAGCAGCATACTTTCGCCCGGTTCCCAGGCAAGATCGGCAATAAAGATCGACATGGTAAAACCGATACCTCCCAGGAAAGAGACGCCGAATAGCTGGCTCATACTCGCTCCGGTCGGTAATTTAGCCAGTTTTAATTTGATGGCTAACCAGGAAACGCCGGCGATACCGATGACTTTACCTAATACCAGACCGAACATGACACCCAACGTAACCGGTTGTACCAGTAAGTCGCTCATCTGCCCAAGATTTAAGGCGATACCGGCATTTGCCAATGCGAATAAAGGAATAATAATCAGGGCCACCGGCAGGTGCAGGTTGTGTTCCAAACGGTTAAGAGGGGCTTGAACGCGATGTACACCGCATTCCATCTGATGCAAAATCGATTTCTGTTCGTCAGTCAGCTGGTAATTTGGTGTATTGCGATCCGCCTGGTGATAGTCGTGAACCAGCTTATCGATGTGCTCATGAAAAAATCGCGGGTTGAATTTCGGACGGGCAGGGATGGTTAAAGCGGTCAAAATACCGGCAATAGTTGCATGAACACCGGATTCAAGCATAGCCGCCCACATGAAACCACCAATAATAAAATAAGGTAGTGGTTTGTGGATACCGACACGATTGAAAACAATCAGTACACCGAAAAATGCAAACGCTACCAGTAGATAGTTTAAGTGGATTTGATCGGTGTAGAACAGGGCGATAACGGTAACGGCGCCAAGGTCGTCGACGATTGCCAGAGCGACAAGAAAAGTAACCAGTGCGGCCGGTACGCGTTTACCGAGAATAACCAAGGCACTGATTGCAAAGGCGATATCGGTCGCCATTGGAATTCCCCAACCGTTCTCTGCGGGCGTTCCCTGAGTAATCGAATAGAAAATCAGCGCCGGGAAGACCATACCGCCGATAGCGGCAATAATCGGCAGGGCGGCATTCTTAGGATCGGAAAGTTCGCCGACCAGAACTTCTCGTTTAATTTCCAAACCGACCAGAAAGAAGAAAATTGCCATCAATCCGTCGTTGATCCAGTGGTGGATCGAGTGGTCGATTCCCAGATTGCCGAATTGAATCGAAAAGTGAGTATGGAAAAAATGTTCGTAGGCTTCGGAGAATGGACTATTGGCAAAAATCAGCGCAACAATGGTCATTAATAGCAAAATCAAACCGGTGGTGGTTTGATTGTGTATGAAGTTTTCAAATGGAGTTACGACCTTATCGAAGGTCTTCTCCCAAGGTGCGAAAATTTCGTACTCTTTTCTAAGTAATTTAACTTTCATAATGTTGTGCCTTAAATCGTTGCTTTTTTCCTGGATGAGAGATCCGCTTATGCAAAACTCTCTGTTATTAAATTGAAATTAGTTATGATGAAGCAAAAAGGTGCTTTATCAAGGGTTTTGAACCTAAAGTTACTGAATTTTATATAAAATAAGTTGTTACTGATATTTTATTGTATCGATTTTACTATTTAGGAATAAGAGATGTTGGGACTGCAAAAGTTTATTACAGGTGGGTTGCTGATGCTTTTGCCTATATGGGCATGGGCTTCTGAAGGGGCAGGAAACTATGATTTCACCACCCATTGGGCCGGATTTTTAAGTCTGGGGATTTTTATCTTTGCTTATTTTCTGGTGATGACCGAAGAGTTTACCCATTTAAGGAAATCCAAACCGGTAATACTGGCGTCAGGCTTGATTTGGGCGATTATCGCGATCGCCATGGAACAACACGGTATGGATGGAGTTGCTGAACAAGCGGTTCGACACAACATCCTGGAATTTGCCGAACTTTTCTTATTCCTGTTGGCGGCAATGACCTATATCAATGCGATGGAAGAACGTCGAGTTTTCGATTCGCTGCGCGGTTGGCTGGTTTCCAAAGGCTTCAGTTACAAGCAATTATTCTGGATTACCGGATTCCTGGCTTTTTTCATCTCGCCGGTCGCCGATAACCTGACGACGGCATTACTGATGGGGGCGGTTATTTTAGCGGTTGGCGCATCGTCACCGGCATTTGTCAGTCTCGGCTTTATCAATGTTGTTGTAGCGGCCAATGCCGGTGGTGCTTTTAGTCCGTTCGGTGATATCACTACTCTGATGGTTTGGCAGAAAGGTTTACTACAGTTCCACGAATTCTTCGATCTGTTTATTCCTGCAATGGTGAATTTTGTCGTTCCTGCCTTGATTATGACTTTCTTCCTGCCGAAAGAGAAACCTGAGGCTTTGGAAGATAAAATCTCCATGCGTCGTGGCGCCAAGCGTATTTTATTGCTGTTTATTTTAACCATCGCAAGTGCGGTTTCCATGCATAATTTCCTGCATATGCCACCGGTACTCGGCATGATGATGGGCTTGGCATATCTGCAGTTCTTTGCTTACTATCTGAAGAAAACCGGAGAAGTATCTTACGATATAGGTAATCAGGGAGAAGGGGTGACTCACCTTGAAGGCAAGCCGATTACTTTCGATATTTTCAACAAAATTGCCCGTGCCGAGTGGGATACTTTATTGTTCTTCTTCGGGGTTATTCTTGCCGTTGGCGGTTTGGGAACGCTCGGTTATTTAGCGGTCGCTTCCGATGTCATGTATAACAGCTGGGGAGCGACTGAAGCGAATATTACCGTTGGGCTTCTTTCGGCAATCGTCGATAATATTCCGGTTATGTTTGCAGTTCTGACTATGAATCCGGATATGTCCGATGGGCAGTGGCTGTTGGTAACCTTGACCGCCGGAGTAGGCGGATCTCTGCTTTCGATCGGTTCGGCTGCCGGTGTGGCTTTGATGGGACAATCGAAAGGATTGTATACCTTCTTTAACCATCTGAAATGGACTCCGGCGATTGCTTTGGGCTATGTCGCCAGTATTTGGGTGCATACGCAATTGAATGCAGCTTTGTTTTAGTCGATTCCGGTTCTAAACGAAAAAAGGCGCTATTAGCGCCTTTTTGTTTTTTATACGGTTAATTTAAATTTAGTGATTTCCGGCCGCTTCGGCTTCTCTTTTTAGACGTTCTTCGTTTTTACGGCGAATTTCGTCCCAATCGATATTACCGCAAGCTTCGCATGGTTCGTCGAGAACTTTCATCATCACCAGTAACGAGTGGATTTTACAACCGACGCAGAAACCGAGTACGGTTTCCATCCACATAAATCCTAAACAGACCCAGACCAAAATAAGCGGGATCCAGTAGGGCATGTAATTGAAGGTTGTCGGTAGATTAGTTCCAAATAAGCTGTTGATCCATTCCGCCACTACATCCGGATTAAAGAACACCAGACAGACGATAATAAAGGTTGAACCAAGGCTCCAGGCAAAACGTTTTGGAACCAGTGGTTTCCATTTTGGTTCTTGTTTACTGGCAAGAATGGAAGCAATCAGAATGGTCGGCGAAAATCGTGAAGTAAAGACAAACATTCCGGCAATCATTTCAAACAACGCATACCACAGTACCCAGGTCTGAACGGTATAGTCGTAGGTACGCTTGATTGCATTTACCGCATAAATAATATTATCGTCCCAGTCGGTATCGTAAGTATCGACGGCGGTATTTCCGTCGACAACCCAGTGAGTACCGAATACGGCATCATAAAGCGTAAAGCTCATATAAATCGGAATAAATAACAATAATCCGGCACGAATTCGCACAGCGATATCATTTATAAATATGTCTTGTTCTCTGGGATTTCTGAACCATAAATTTTTGAATACGTTGAACATAATGTTTTCCCTTGGTTAATCAGGCCCATTGCGAAGATTAGCACATGGAAAATAAATAAGGAAAACATGATATTTTATCTTGGCATCAGATTTTAATATAAATGCTTCTCCAGGCTTGTAATTACAAAAAATATCGTCAAATCATATAGATATATAA
>NZ_JACBGI020000044.1 GCF_013391765.2 Thiomicrorhabdus heinhorstiae
ATATTTATATGGGTATAAAATTATGAATACTATACAAAATAGAATCGCTTACCTGCCCGCCAGCTTCTTCGGAATGGTTATGGGTATGACCGGATTAAGCATCGCTTTTATCCATTTAAGTCGTCATTTCTCACAGTTCACACCGGTAGCCACCGTCAGCCTGGCTGTTGCCGTCATTGCCATGGTTATCCTCAGCTTGGCCTATGCGTATAAAATCGTTCGCTTTCTGCCTGAAGTTCGTGCCGAGTTGAAGCATCCGATCAAAATGAACTTTATGCCGGCGTTCAGCATCAGTTTACTACTGCTAAGCATTGCGTTTTACGCCGAAGATCAGGTCGCTCTATCAAAATGGCTATGGATCATCGGAACCGTGATACAGATTACTCTAACCTACTGGGTTTTGTATAACTGGGTTCACCATGATTTCTTCACGCCGGAACACTCCAACCCTTCGTGGTTTATTCCGATTGTTGGTAATATCATCGTCCCGATTGCCGGGGTTCACCACGCGCCAATGGAAATCAACTGGTTCTTTTTCTCGGTTGGTTTCGTGTTCTGGATTATCGTCAAAGCCGTATTGGTTAACCGCATTATTTTCCATGCGCCGATGCAGGATCGCTTGATCCCGACTCTGTTTATCTTTATCGCTCCACCAGCGGTCGGCTTCATCTCCTATTTGGCACTGAACGATCATCAGGTCAATCAATTTGCGATGATTTTGTACTATTTCGCCCTCTCGATGACCATGCTGATGCTGATCTCGGTACATAAGTTTTTCAAGCTTGAATTCGCCTTGTCTTGGTGGGCATTTACATTCCCGATCGCGGCAATGGTTATCGCCAGTTATGTGATGTCAAACCAGACCGGCTCGGCGGTATATAACTATATCGGTTATGCACTGCATGTCGCTTTGACACTTTTGATTCTGGCTTTGACCTATCGAACTCTGCTGGCGGTTAGAGGCAAACAAATCTGTAACGATAAACACTAACTAAGGATCGTTATGAGCAAACAGTCCGTTTATCGCTTACCGATGGAGAGTCGTGATCACGAATGCGACATTCAGGGCATTGTTAACAATGCCCACTACCAACACTATTTCGAACACGCACGGCATCGATTTCTGCAGGAACATGAAATCGAGTTCGATAAATTGGCAAAAACCGGCATTAACCTGGTGGTGCAGAAAATTGAAATCGAATATTTCGCACCGCTCAAGGCTTACGATGTTTTTGACGTCACAGTGAAAGTGAATCCTCTCAGCAGGATTCGCTATCAGTTTGAACAGGAAATCATTCATCGGCAAACCGGCAAAAAAATCAGCCGCGCTCTGACGAATGTTATCGCCGCCAACGAGAGTTTTAAACCTTTAAAAAACAGCCCTTTAAATTATTTTTTAACGAATAGTGATCATTAAATGAAAATAGCCATTACCAGCCCAAATGCTAAAACGGTTTCCGGCCACGCAGGCAAGTGCCCCGGTTATCTGGTTTTCGATGTTGAAGACGGTCAAATCGTTTCGCAAACCCATATCAAACTGGGTAAAGAACAGGTATTTAGAAATTTCTCCGGCTCCCTTTCGGCAACTCCTGAACACCCTCTAAACGGCATTCAAGGGTTTATCAGCCAAAGTATGGGAGACGGATTGATTAAGAGACTGCTAAGCGACGGCATTCAGGTACAAGTTACCGAACAAAACCTGCCGGAAAACGCTTTAAAAGAGTTTCTGACAGCACATCAGTCTGTATCCTAAAACGATATATAGGCTAAACCTCTTTCTCTCCTGGAAAATAGAAAACCCGACGATGCATCGGCAAAGTCGGGGTTTCTATTTCTAAACGACGACGGCTAATTTGTAAAAACCTTTGCGAATTACCTTTTTATCCCTTATCTTTTCTTCTATTCACGCTAAAACACACCCGTTATTTAGCTTTCATCCCGATGTATCAACCTGCTTAGAGAACCGAATGAAGAACTCGATAAAACAATTTACCATTCTCTGTTTCACTCTATTTTTAAGTGCCTGCGGCGGTTCTTCAGGAACCGAAACGGCAGCAACCACACCGACGGAAGACACCAGCTCGCAAACTGAGCAAAATAACCAGACAGATACCCTGACTCAGGCACTGGAAGCGATCTACGATCGAGTGCCGGACATCAGCATCTGCGATCAGGGGAGCCTAAAACAAACCGAAAGAGATAAAGCTCTGGCGACATTGAATCAGATTCGCGCCCTGCACGGTCTCAAGGCGGTACCCTACAATTCAGCCGACGATATTTATACCGAAAAATCGGCGCTTATCGGTGTAGCAAATGCCAAACTCGATCATTACCCGACTGCCGACTATCAATGTTTCACAAATGACGGTGCAACAGGCAGCGAAAACAGCAACTTGCACCTTAGTCGTATTCAAGGAACTGTCACTGAACTGGAAAGTTCCGACAAAAGTATTATCGAGTTTTTGATTGACGAAAACGTCGATAATATTGGGCATAGAAGATGGCTTCTCAATCCGTTTTTGGCTTATGTCTCTTATGGTCGAGTTGACGGCAAGCCGAGCGTGGATTCTCAGTGGGATTTCGCTACCGGCGTCAGCCTGAAAGTCATTAATGACGAGAATGCCGACATTTCCGATTCGACCATCGACTACATCGCCTACCCTTACGGAAATTATCCGGCTGTCTATTTCCAGAATGGATGGTATATGTCATTCTCGGTACTGGCCGACAAAATCGATTTCTGGGCCAATCAAAAGAGTGTCGATTTTTCCGCTGCCAGCATTGAAGTCACCGATAGCAACAGCCAAGCACTCAACGTGAATTCCGTCAGCTATTACAACGATGGCCGCGGTCTGCCGAATGTTCTACAGTGGAAGGTCGACGGCACCGTTAGCAATCAAGAATACACCGTAAAAATTCAAAATGTCGTCGTCTCTAATCAGACTCAAAACTACGAATATACCTTTACTATCCAGGAATAGTTAAGCCGTTCTATACTGTCCGTAGCGGATTTACTTTTAATCCGCTATCCATGTTGCCTGGATAATCTCCGCGTCAAAATCCTTAACCGAGGCTGTAAAAACATCACCGGATTGAATAACGCCTACCCCTTTCGGCGTACCGGTCATTACAATATCGCCATCTTGCAATGTCATAAAACCCTGAATCTCCGCCAGCATTTCCAGCGGCTTATGAATCATTAATGGCATATCCGCCTTTTGCACAAGGTGACCGTTTCTCTTTAATTCAAACGAAAGGCCTGCTGAGATTTCCTCAATTCCGATAAACTCGCTAAACACTACCGAACCGTCGAATGCCTTAGCTCTCTCCCATGGAAGCCCTTTCTGTTTAAGTTTGCTTTGCAACTGTCTCTTGGTCAGGTCCAGACCAAAGCCAACCGCTGAAAAGCGTCCCTCTTCAAATACAAAACACAGCTCGCCTTCATAATGCAACGGTTCCTGATGAAACGATCTCAGGCTAGTCGAAATCGCGGAATTCGGTTTAATAAAAAACACCATTTCATCCGGTATCTCATTGCCCAATTCCTCAATATGCGCATAGAAATTACGCCCTATACACACTATTTTAGAAGGCCCAATCCTTCGGGAATCAACAATTACTTCTTTCAAAAACATTCCTTCTTGAAGCTCTATTTTGGTTTTACTCAAACCTGAAAACAAAAAACCCGGCACAGATAAACTGGGCCGGGTTTCTGGTGTCTCTTAATTTTTTGAAAATTAAGATAGTTTACCTGGGTATGATTCGATACCTGGATTGTCTTTAACACCTTTAAGCTCAGGGTGGTTAACCTTCTTAAGCTTCATATCACCTTTATGGCGACGTAGGTAGTCAGCAGCAACATCCCACATCAGACGGCCGTCACCGATAGACTCAACCTGCGCCCAGCCGGCAACAGTATAGGTTTTGTTAGGATCAAGCGGAGTACCGTCATCCAGACGCATATTAGAGATACGGTTACCAAGTGTTGCATTCGGTTCACAAGCGTAGTCCATACCACCAAGACGTACCATATCACCACCAGATTGCAGGTATGGGTCTTTTTGGAATAGGTTTTCACAGATACCTTCCAGGATATCTTTCATTTGCGCGCCTGTTACAGTTGACTTGTAAGTCTCACCGTAAGTCATAGACGTTTCGTCCATGACGCGTTCCATAGTGATGGTTTCACCTGCAAGAACAGAAGTACCCCAACGAACACCGGCAGACATCGCGATTTGAGTGTCGTGCTCTTCACGAAGAGCATTAACGATGATCTGGTCCCAAGTACCCATGAAGTTACCACGACGGTATAGAGTATCTTCCGCTACCGCAAGCTCTTCACCTAGGATCTCACCATAAGTCTTACCTAAACGCTCTTTGTTTACAAACGCATCTTCACGACGAGATTCAACAATCTTGTCATCATACTTGGTGTTGTAAAGATCATCGATGAACTTCTGAACACCAGCATCAGCTGCTAGTACATTAGAGAAAACAGGTAGAAGGCTGTAATCAACACCTTTCAATTTACCGTTCTGGATGTCAAGGTCCATGCAACCAACGAATTTACCGTTAGAACCGGCGTTAGTTACGTGACATACGCCACCTTCAGGAGTTTTAACCGGAGTGGTTTTCGGAATACCGTCGTGAGTGTGACCACCGAAGATCGCATCGATACCGGAAACGCGAGAAGCCATCTTGATATCAACGTCCATACCGTTATGAGAGATCATAACGATCGCAGCAACTTTTTCGTTTTCACGGATAGAGTCAACTAATTCTTGCAACGCATCTTCACGTAGACCGAATGACCAGTCTGGGAAATTCGACTGTGGGTTAGCGTTCGCGGTACGAGGGAAAGCTTGACCGACAACCGCAATACGCTCACCATTTACAACTTTAACAGTGTAAGGTTTGAATGGACGCGCTTCGTCTTCGTTAAATAGACCCATACCGTTGTTGGCATCAACCAATTCACGGTAAGCATCACCGAATAGTGAATCTTCTTTAACACGGATGTTCTGCGCCAAGAACTCACCTTTGAAGTTGTTCAAGTTTTTAAGAACTTCCGCTTCAGTGTAAGTAAATTCCCAGTGACCGGTCATGATGTCAACACCGATCAAGTTAGACGCTTCAACCATGTCCGCACCACGAGTCCAAAGAGCCGTACCTGAACCGTGCCACAAGTCACCACCATCCATAGTAATGGTGTTTTGAGAACCGCCCGCTTGGTCGCGAAGCTTGTCTAGAAGTGTTTTAAGGTGCGCGAAACCACCAACTTTACCGTAAGTTTCAGACGCTTCTTGGAAGTTTAGGTAAGAAAAAGCGTGCGCTAGAGTCGAGCCTTCTTCGATTCCCAATTCTTTCAATAGTTTGTGACCAACAACGTGTGGCAATTTCCCGAATGCCGGACCAGTCCCCAAGTTAACATTTGGCTCACGGAAGTAGATTGGCTTCAACTGAGCGTGAGTATCGGTAATGTGCAAAAGACGAACCTTACCTTTCATTGGGCGATTGTAGATTTCAGCAGAAGCCTTAGCTGCGGCAGCTTTGTCGGCACCACCAGACATCGCAGACGCTGTACCTGGTAGCATTCCAGCAGCAGCAGCCATAGACATCACGTGAAGAAATTCTCGACGATTTAAAGACATTAGGTCTCTCCGTTGTTGTTAAAAAAAGACCCATAAACTCCAGACGATTTATGGGCTTAAATAAAATTCTGTCAAATTTAAGGGGTAGCCACCTCAAAGTCAAATAAATGAAAGTTATTCATTATTAGAAAAT
>NZ_JACBGI020000045.1 GCF_013391765.2 Thiomicrorhabdus heinhorstiae
AATACGCAGCTGTTCCGAGGGGCAGCGAACGAAGCGGCCACTTGGAGTGAAAACCAAGTCTGACGAGCTGTGATGAGTTGGAAGTCGGTGAAAAAAGTTTGAAAAAATATTTGACACCGGATTTTAAATCATCTTATAATAAGCGGCTTACCGACAACGAAAAGTCAAGCGCTTTTAACGGTTGTCGAAGAGACCTAAGTTCTTTAAAAATATGGTAAATCAGAGATAATTTATGTGGAAGCTCCTTAAGTGAGTAACCGATAAAAAATCTCGAAAATGACAAATATGTAATGGTAAATGAATATTTATTTATCATGCTTTAACTTGTCAATTCCGAGTGTTTATTCCTGAGAAGGAAATGAAATATATCAGCAAGATTGAACTGAAGAGTTTGATCCTGGCTCAGAATGAACGCTGGCGGCAGGCCTAACACATGCAAGTCGAACGGTAGCAGAAAGAAGCTTGCTTCTTTGCTGACGAGTGGCGGACGGGTGAGTAATGCCTAGGAATCTACCTTATAGTTGGGGACAACATGTGGAAACGCATGCTAATACCGAATATGCTCTAAGGAGTAAAGCGGGGGACCTTCGGGCCTCGTGCTATAAGATGAGCCTAGGTTAGATTAGCTAGTTGGTGAGGTAATGGCTCACCAAGGCGACGATCTATAGCTGGTTTGAGAGGATGATCAGCCACACTGGGACTGAGACACGGCCCAGACTCCTACGGGAGGCAGCAGTGGGGAATATTGCACAATGGGGGAAACCCTGATGCAGCCATGCCGCGTGTGTGAAGAAGGCCCGAGGGTTGTAAAGCACTTTCAATTGGGAGGAAGGTTATGTAGCTAATAACTGCATAGCTTGACGTTACCTTTAGAAGAAGCACCGGCTAACTCTGTGCCAGCAGCCGCGGTAATACAGAGGGTGCAAGCGTTATTCGGAATTACTGGGCGTAAAGCGCGCGTAGGCGGACTGTTAAGTCGGTTGTGAAAGCCCTGGGCTCAACCTGGGAATTGCATTCGATACTGGCAGTCTAGAATTTGGAAGAGGGAAGCGGAATTCCTAGTGTAGCAGTGAAATGCGTAGATATTAGGAGGAACATCAGTGGCGAAGGCGGCTTCCTGGTCCAAAATTGACGCTGAGGTGCGAAAGCGTGGGGAGCGAACAGGATTAGATACCCTGGTAGTCCACGCCGTAAACGATGTCAACTAGTTGTTGGCCTTATTTAAAAGGTTAGTAACGTAGCTAACGCGATAAGTTGACCGCCTGGGGAGTACGGTCGCAAGATTAAAACTCAAAGGAATTGACGGGGGCCCGCACAAGCGGTGGAGCATGTGGTTTAATTCGATGCAACGCGAAGAACCTTACCATCCCTTGACATCCTGCGAACTTTCTAGAGATAGATTGGTGCCTTCGGGAACGCAGTGACAGGTGCTGCATGGCTGTCGTCAGCTCGTGTCGTGAGATGTTGGGTTAAGTCCCGCAACGAGCGCAACCCTTATCATTAGTTGCTACCATTTAGTTGAGAACTCTAATGAGACTGCCGGTGATAAACCGGAGGAAGGCGGGGACGACGTCAAGTCATCATGGCCCTTATGGGATGGGCTACACACGTGCTACAATGGGGGGTACAAAGAGTTGCGAACTGGCGACAGTAAGCTAATCTCAAAAAACCCTTCGTAGTCCGGATTGGAGTCTGCAACTCGACTCCATGAAGTCGGAATCGCTAGTAATCGCAAATCAGAATGTTGCGGTGAATACGTTCCCGGGCCTTGTACACACCGCCCGTCACACCATGGGAGTGGATTGCAAAAGAAGTAGGTAGCTTAACCTTCGGGAGGGCGCTTACCACTTTGTGGTTCATGACTGGGGTGAAGTCGTAACAAGGTAGCCGTAGGGGAACCTGCGGCTGGATCACCTCCTTTAAGATAAAAAGGTTACGAGCTTAAGCGAGCTTTCACATAAATTGTCTCTGATTTACTGGTAGATAAAGAACCCGGGTCTGTAGCTCAGTTGGTTAGAGCGCACCCCTGATAAGGGTGAGGTCGGTGGTTCAAATCCACCCAGACCCACCACGGGGCTATAGCTCAGCTGGGAGAGCGCCTGCTTTGCACGCAGGAGGTCTGCGGTTCGATCCCGCATAGCTCCACCAATTAACCTGTTAATAAGGTTTCGATTTTAGAAAGTAAGATTGAGAAATTATTAACAGTTTTATTGCTGGAAAGAGAGAGGAATGTTAAAATTCCGCTTCTCAGTTCACAGGAACTGAAGATCTTTAACAATTTGGAATGAGGTTTATATGACAGCCGATTTTTGTCATATAAACGACTGATTAATCATCTCTCAATGATTAATCAGCATTGCTGGGATGTGACTTGATTTTAGGATTAAGTCATATCTTATGTAATAGGTAACGCAATATATGAATGAGAAAACTCAAGCGTATATCGTGTCAGCGAAGAAACTTAGTTGCGTGAACGAAAGTTCAAACATCACTCACTAGGCCTTAATTGTTCTTAGGAACAACACAAAAGGTTAAGGTTATTTTTGAGTTGTATAGTTAAGTGATTAAGCGTACGCGGTGGATGCCTAGGCGGTAGAAGGCGATGAAGGACGTGATAGCCTGCGATAAGCTTCGGTGAGGTGGCAAATACCCTGTGACCCGAAGATTTCCGAATGGGAAAACCCATCCTTTATGGATATCCCCTTGTGGGAGGCAAACCCGGAGAACTGAAACATCTAAGTACCCGGAGGAAAAGAAATCAACCGAGATTCCCTAAGTAGCGGCGAGCGAACGGGGACCAGCCCTTAAGCATTTATTCAGTTAGTAGAATGATCTGGAAAGTTCAACGGTACAGGGTGATAGTCCCGTATACGAAAACTGATTAAGTGTGAAAACGAGTAGGACGGAACACGTGAAATTCTGTCTGAAGATGGGGGGACCACCCTCCAAGGCTAAATACTCTCTACCGACCGATAGTGAACCAGTACCGTGAGGGAAAGGCGAAAAGAACCCCTGGAGGGGAGTGAAATAGAACCTGAAACCGCGTACGTACAAGCAGTGGG
The DNA here is from genome assembly GCF_013391765.2 of Thiomicrorhabdus heinhorstiae. GTDB lineage: Bacteria > Pseudomonadota > Gammaproteobacteria > Thiomicrospirales > Thiomicrospiraceae > Thiomicrorhabdus > Thiomicrorhabdus heinhorstiae. Next base: position 3,063 of record NZ_JACBGI020000045.1, read on the forward strand.
AGCCCTTCGGGGTGACTGCGTACCTTTTGTATAATGGGTCAGCGACTTACATTATGTAGCGAGGTTAACCGAATAGGGGAGCCGTAGGGAAACCGAGTCTTAACTGGGCGAACAGTTGCATGGTGTAGACCCGAAACCGGGCGATCTATCCATGGCCAGGTTGAAGGTGCCGTAACAGGTACTGGAGGACCGAACCCACGTATGTTGAAAAATGCGGGGATGAGCTGTGGATCGGAGTGAAAGGCTAATCAAGCCCGGAGATAGCTGGTTCTCCTCGAAAACTATTTAGGTAGTGCCTCATGTCTCACTCTCGGGGGTAGAGCACTGTTATGGTCTAGCGGCCCGTCAAGGGTTAGCAGCCCATTGCAAACTCCGAATACCGAGAAGTGCAATCATGGGAGACAGACTGCGGGTGCTAACGTCCGTAGTCAAGAGGGAAACAACCCAGACCGCCAGCTAAGGTCCCTAAATATCACTCAGTGGGAAAGGATGTGGGAAGGCACAGACAGACAGGAGGTTGGCTTAGAAGCAGCCACCCTTTAAAGAAAGCGTAATAGCTCACTGTTCGAGTCGGCCTGCGCCGAAGATTTAACGGGGCTAAGTGATATACCGAAGCTGCGGATGCACATAGTGCATGGTAGAGGAGCGTTCTGTAAGCCTGCGAAGGGGCATTGTAAAGTGTCCTGGAGGTATCAGAAGTGCGAATGCTGACATGAGTAGCGATAAAGGGAGTGAAAAGCTCCCTCGCCGAAAGACCAAGGTTTCCTACGCAACGTTAATCGACGTAGGGTTAGTCGACCCCTAAGACGAGGCTGAAAAGCGTAGTCGATGGGAAACGGGTTAATATTCCCGTACTTTTTATGACTGCGATGGAGGGACGGAGAAGGCTAAATCAGCCTGGCGATGGTTGTCCAGGTTTAAGGTTGTAGGTAGAGTGCTTAGGTAAATCCGGGCATTTAATACTGAGAACCGATGACGAGTCCTCTTTTGGACGAAGTGATTGATGCCATGCTTCCAAGAAAAGCTTCTAAGCTTCAGGTCATAAAGAATCGTACCCCAAACCAACACAGGTGGTCAGGATGAGAATTCTAAGGCGCTTGAGAGAACTCGGGTGAAGGAACTAGGCAAAATGACACCGTAACTTCGGGAGAAGGTGTGCCCCTGCCGGTGATGAGACTTGCTCTCTAAGCTAGTGGGGGTTGCAGAGACCAGGTGGCTGCAACTGTTTACTAAAAACATAGCACTCTGCAAAATCGAAAGATGACGTATAGGGTGTGACGCCTGCCCGGTGCCGGAAGGTTAATTGATGGGGTTAGCGTAAGCGAAGCTCTTGATCGAAGCCCCGGTAAACGGCGGCCGTAACTATAACGGTCCTAAGGTAGCGAAATTCCTTGTCGGGTAAGTTCCGACCTGCACGAATGGCGTAATGATGGCCACACTGTCTCCACCCGAGACTCAGCGAAATTGAAATCGCAGTTAAGATGCTGCGTACCCGCGGCTAGACGGAAAGACCCCGTGAACCTTTACTACAGCTTTGCACTGGACTTTGACACTACTTGTGTAGGATAGGTGGGAGGCTTTGAAGCAGCAACGCCAGTTGTTGTGGAGCCGTCCTTGAAATACCACCCTGGTATTGTTGAGGTTCTAACCTGGGTCAGTGAATCCTGATCAGGGACAGTGTATGGTGGGTAGTTTGACTGGGGCGGTCTCCTCCCAAAGTGTAACGGAGGAGCGCGAAGGTACCCTCAGCACGGTCGGACATCGTGCAATGAGCGCAAGAGTAAAAGGGTGCTTGACTGCGAGACAGACACGTCGAGCAGGTGCGAAAGCAGGTTCTAGTGATCCGGTGGTTCTGTGTGGAAGGGCCATCGCTCAACGGATAAAAGGTACTCCGGGGATAACAGGCTGATACCGCCCAAGAGTTCATATCGACGGCGGTGTTTGGCACCTCGATGTCGGCTCATCACATCCTGGGGCTGAAGTCGGTCCCAAGGGTATGGCTGTTCGCCATTTAAAGTGGTACGCGAGCTGGGTTTAGAACGTCGTGAGACAGTTCGGTCCCTATCTGCCGTGGGCGTTGGAAAATTGAGAGGGGCTGCTCCTAGTACGAGAGGACCGGAGTGGACGATCCGCTGGTGTTCCAGTTGTTCTGCCAAGAGCATTGCTGGGTAGCTACGATCGGAAAGGATAACCGCTGAAAGCATCTAAGCGGGAAACCTGCCTCAAGATAAGTTTTCCCTAGACTTTAAGTCTTCTGAAGGGCCGTTAGAGACTATGACGTTGATAGGCAAGGTGTGGAAGTGCAGTAATGTATGAAGCTAACTTGTACTAATTACCCGTGAGGCTTAACTATACAACTCAAAAGTAGCTTTGAAACCAAAGTGAAAAGAGCGTAACTGAGTAACTCGCAGACACGATATACATCTGCTTGAGTTTTCCATTCAGCGTTTACCAAAACAAACAGCAAACAACTCATTCCAAACATTGCAGTGTTGATTCTGTCAGCACCGCACACCGAATTGCTTGGTGAACATAGCAAGATGGAACCACCTGATCCCTTCCCGAACTCAGAAGTGAAACGTCTTAGCGCCGATGGTAGTGTGGGAGGTCCCATGTGAGAGTAGGTCATCGCCAAGCTTATATCC
>NZ_JACBGI020000046.1 GCF_013391765.2 Thiomicrorhabdus heinhorstiae
GGATTAAATGTTAGCAAATGTCTTACAAATAGATACATTTAGATACAAATCGTAAGTAAATGTAAATAAATGTAGGTTTTGAAAAAGATTGTAAACAAGTATTTTTTATGTAAATCAATAAGTTATCTATTTTGGTATAAGCATTGCTCTGTATGAGTGTAACTTTTATAAAATCTCAATGAGAGGAAACACACTATGATGACTAAAGTAGAAATGACAGAAGCAATTGTATTAGCTAAAGTGGAAAAAAACGTGGGCTGGTGTGATATTGCGGAAGCAGCGGGCCTAAGTGAAGTTTATACAACTTCGGCGTGTTTGGGGATGAACCATTTGGATCCTGAACAAGCAGGGAAAGTAGCTGATTTTTTGGGATTGGGTGAAGAAGTAAAAACGGCTTTGGAAGCTTTTCCTCACAAATCTTGGGACAAGTTGGTACCAACCGATCCATTGATTTATCGTTTGTATGAAATTGTCGGTGTTTACGGGCCTACAATTAAAGAGATCATCCACGAGAAATTCGGTGACGGTATCATGAGTGCGATCGACTACACCATGCACATTGATAAAGAAGAAAACCCGATGGGTGATCGTGTTGTCGTAACAATGAACGGTAAATTCCTTCCTTACAAATCTTGGTAAGTTCTTAATTTACTCTCCATTGCTCCGAAAGCCGCTATTTAGCGGCTTTTTTATTTTTCTACCGGGCGTTTTTGCAGTTTTCTTTGTAATGTTCGACGGTGCATGTTCAAGGCCTGTGCCGTAGCGCTGATATTGCCTTCGTGCTCAATTAACGTTTTCTGAATATGTTCCCATTCCAATCGTTTAACCGACATGGGTTGAAACTCGTCACTCTCTTCTTCTAAAACGGCAGCTTCATTGTTTGAGTTCGTTTCGGGATTCAAATCCAATGCTTTTAAAATGTCGCCGATGGATGCCGGTTTGCAGAGGTAATCAATGGCGCCAAGGCGCATGGCTTCAACGGCCGTAGCGACGCTGGCATAGCCGGTTAGAATCAACACTTTGCATTGCGGATGCTTGCTTAACAGCTCTTTCATTAAGTTCAGACCGCTTTCACCATCCAGATTGAGATCGAGGATGGCGTACTGAAAGGTATGCGATTGAAGAAGTGGCAGCGCTTCTTGCGGGGAATGGGCAGTCACGGTGGCAATCTGGTGGTGCTTGAAGGCCTGTTGGAGAATCCGTAAAAAAGTCGGGTCGTCATCCACCATCAGTAGCGGTGTCGTCAGTTCACTCATCGGCTATTTCCTTAAGATTTAAACGATGTACCGGCAGTAGAATTTCGACTTCCAGGCCGGTTTCGTTTTTGTCGGCATCATTGAAAGTCCGATTGCGGAAGTTCAAGTGCCCGTTCATGCGTTGTATGATCATGCGACTTAGAAATACTCCCATTCCTAAACCGTGGCATTCGTTGCAGGGCTGTTGGCCCAGTTCGTTTAACTGCGTTTCTTCAACCCCTCCGCCATGATCCTGGATGGTGATTTGCAGGACATTGTCATTACGGCTCCAGGCAATGCCGATAAAGTCGGGGCTGTATCGGGCGGCATTATCAAGCAGGTTCATCAAGGCCAGTTTAAAGCTCTCGTCGACCTTTAATTCGAAGCTTTCGGTTGGCTGGAGTTGCGGGTCGATATGAATCTGCAGACTGCTCTGCGGTTGAATAAGTGCAAATTCCTGATTGAGATCGGATAAAAATTCGGACAGTAAAATCGAACGCTGCTTGGCATGATGGGTATAGTCGGCACGGTTTCTAAGTGTTTGCAGGGCCTTGTTACACACTTGGAGCTGCTCCGAAAAAATATTCAGATAATCACGTCCTGCTTCACTATCTACTTCATTTTTCAATAACTCCTCGATAAGAGACAGTGTGTTCAGAGGTGTACTGAGCTGGTGGGCCGAAGCGGATGCCAGCCCTGCTACGGAAAGCAGGTATTCGTTCTGCAAGGCCAGATTTCGATGGTGTTCGAGAATCGCTTTCTGTTTTTCCAAGCGGTGTTTTAACGGCAGGATAAATAACGCCAGAAACAGAACCAGTAACATAAAGACCAACATGGAGCCGTGCAGATGCCAGGCGAAGAAAGCCTGCAGGCTGTTCACCTTCATCGACATGATCGGTACGTAGTAGCTGCTAAGGAGCAGGTAGAGGGCTGCCGAGACCATTGCCAGGCTCATAAAGAAACGCGGAGAAAGAATCAGCATTCCGAGGGCCAGCGGCAAGAGCAGCAGGTGGACGAGCGGATTGATGGTTCCGCCGGTTTCATATAGTAAGCCGGTATTAAGGAGCATAATCCAGGTTAGCAGGCCAAACCAAAGGCGATTAAATGCGATAGGGTTTTGCTGGCGGGATCGGTTTTTTCTGCGATAAGCCCAGATATGACTAATGCCGAGTGTCAGGAGCATTAACCCCAGCCAGAGAGAGACGACAGGCAAGGAAAAATGCATTTTTAAATTCAGATAGAACCAGGTCAGGGTTACCAGCCATAGAATCGACAGAAAGCTTAACAGGCTAATGTAATATTTCAGTTCCGTTGGAATTTGTTTGGAGGCTGTCGTATTTTCGGTAAAGGTCGGCAAGGGCTGGCTGTCCAAAGTTGGAGCGCGTAAAACTAATGGCGCTCATTACTAAATCATAGTGCAATATTTTATTGGCACCTTAAGATTTTGACTGCCGTCTTGAATGAGTTGTCAGTATCTCTCAATACTTGATCTTTAGAGAGGTTCTTCTTTTAAGCCTCTGGGTTTCTTTTCATCGATCACTTTTTTTGATCGATAAAAGAAAACGCCGCTGTGGTTAGCGGCGTTGTTTGGTTTAATTTACGGAAGCATTAACCGTAGCGATGGTCTCCGGAATCGGAGGGTGCTCTTCGTACATCTCTTTAAAGCGTTTAACGTAGCTCTCACCTTCGATACCGTGTTCAGGATCGTCGGCGTGCATGCCGTGCACGAAGCTTGGACGGATGCTTTGGTACCGCAGCTCGGCTTCAACGGTGAACGGACCGGTTGCGCCGGTGGTATTCACTTCATAAGTCACAGTGTCCTTACCGTCCGCTCCGGAACCGTCTTTGCCGCTGGCAAAGTTGCTATCCGCGGTTGCCAAGCCGTTGATATCGTCGTCATACATGCCAGGAGTGACCGGGTTTGGATGACGGTTGGCAAGCGTCCAGCCGATTGGCGGAATACGGTTGTCTTTGAGGTATTGGTTGGCGTGCAGCAGAACATGGGTGATGTCGCCGTTGACGTCACCTAAGACCGGTTCGTATATTGCTACTTGAGAAGCATCCGAAATCGTATCGTGATGCGGTTCGTAACAGCTTGAGTAATCGAAACCGGAAGTATGGTCTTTTTCGATTTTCAAACACTCATAGGCGTTAAACTGATCGTCTTTCGCCAACAGTCCGTCATCATCCGTTGCACCCGATTCAAAGACGATGCTGCCGTTGGTGTCGGTGACTTTCAAGTGAACCCACATACGACGCGAAGGGAAACTGGTTGGCAATCTGTGGCCGGTCAGGTTGGTAATGGTCACAGGGATAGACAGGCTACCGCCATTATTGACCGGATTGATTTCCAATGTGGCCGCTCTTGAAAGCATGGATCGGGTTTGCGCGATTTTTTCATCGAATCCGCTTTCAGTGGTTTTATCGGCAATACCCAATTCTTCCATATAGGTTTTCAATAGCCCGAGCAGGTATCCGTTACCACCGACAAACTCGTGTACCGAGAAAGCGCCGTCGGCATCATCATAGGCGGCAGGTCGGTCGGTTGCATTGTTCGGACGGGTGGTAATCGGTGTGGTATAGCCTGGTTCAGGTTCAGCCATGTGGCATTTCTGACAAGTTTGTCCTTCTGCCGGATATTTACTGTTTTTCCAATCCCAGAAAGGCGTCTGTTCCGGGAATTGCGCCATGGAACCGTCTACCAGATAAGGATTACCTTCCAGATCCAGAGTCGGAGTATAGAGGTTGTGACAAGTAGCACACATGGCGGATTCGCGAATATGGGCTCCATGCTCAGGCGTATAAATGGTCTGATTTTGCATAGCCTGACCGATCGGACTTTGGAATGGTCCGAAGATACTTGGAGCAACTCCGTTGTTCTCTTCCTCGGATTTAATGGTGTAATGCCCGCTCATGCTGGCTACTTCACCCAGATTCTGGTCTTGAATTTGGTGGCAGGCAGTACAGGAAATCCCTTCACGAGCGTGAGATTCGCTGATCGCTGTAGCAAACGGATAACCGCCGTCTGGGCTTAAGCCGGTAGGGTCTTCGGTCAGCAGTTCAATATTTTGATGTGCATGCGTTGAAGCCATCGGCGCGTGACAGCGCAGACAGGTATCTTCGATAAAAACTTTTTTATCCGGGAAAATGTGCACTTCTTCTTCAACGACCGCATTGAAGTAAGGATCGTTTAATGAATGTGCCATGACGCTGTGTTTCCACTGAGTCGCCGGGCTGACATCCTTGCCATTGTAATTCATGACTGTTGTTGTGCCGGTATGGCAGGAAGCACAAGTGCTGGCATTGGTAAAGACCCCTTTTACTCCCCAGGTACTGGAGTAGGTCGGATTATTGAACATTTCGCTGTGTTCGCCGTCTAGAAGTGAAATTTCCGCTTCGGCATCCGTAATCGTTGCTTTGACTGCTTCGGAAAGAATGACCTGAAAGCTTTTGATAACACTGGTGTCGCGACCGTCTACCAAGGCAATCGTTGCTGTTTGGCTGGTTTCACCCGGAGCAAATGTCAAGGTACCGTTGGTAGCAACATAGTCGGTTCCGGCGATTGCCGTCGCATCACTGGTGGCATAGTTAACGGTCACGGTTTGGTCGCTGGCTTTTGATAAGGAAACAGTGACGTCAATCGACGTAGCGCTGTCGGTCGCTTGGGCGTCGGCAATCGATATTTCCGGTTGCCCGCTATCGCCATTGCCGTTTCCATTGTCTGCTCCGTTATTTGTTCCACTGCCTCCGCAGGCAGCAAGAGAGGTTAATAATGCCAAAATGAATAGGCGTAACCAGGAAAAGTGAGAAAAAATTTTCATTGCAGATCCTTTTGCCGTTGCGGCTGAAATAGTCTGAATAATTTATGGAAGTCGTTTGACTTAAACATCGGCACGGTATGGTGTTCCTTTAATTATCTGCCTGAAAGGGATTTTGAATAGTTATAAGCGTAGCTTGCATGAATTTAAGCATTGGATTGCAAAACAACAGCATGTATTGGCTTAGAAATTGATGAGCGTCAATTAAATGGCTTTGAATAGGCTTTAGCCATTAAAAATTTTTAAGAGCATTTTTAAAAAAAATGAATGAAAAAGCTATCTGATACAGGCTGCGGAGCAGGATTAAGATTCTTTATAAAGATGCATCAAAAACTAATCGTAAATAAAATTGTTTGAGATCAAGTTTCTCCGGGTAATTGGAGGTGCACACTTATGCTTAGTCGGTAATATATTAAGAACTCTTATAGCT
>NZ_JACBGI020000047.1 GCF_013391765.2 Thiomicrorhabdus heinhorstiae
GTCATACGCCACAGGGAACCTACTCTGTCACCTTTATGGCCTACGACAATCAGTGGGACTCCGCTGACCAGATCCCACAAAGAGCCGTCGATCAGGGAATCATTGATACTTACGGTTCTCTGGATACTAGTGTCGGCGGGAAGTCCAGCCGTTACAGTTTGTCGGGGCAGTGGTCGGGTAACGGTGGCTGGTCGGCCAATCTGTATGCGATTCAGTCGAATATGAACTTATGGTCGGATTTTACCTACTATCTGGATAACCCAGCACAGGGCGATCAATTCGAACAGGTCGATAAACGCTGGATTTACGGCGGTGAAGTCAAACGGGTTCTCCCTTTCGGCGGCAACTACTCGGGACAGGCCCAGTACGGAGCACAGTTCCGCTATGACGATATCGGTGAAGTCGCCCTGTATAACACACAGGACCGCACCAGGTTCAACACCATCCGTAAAGACAAGGTATCGGAAAAGTCGATTGGCTTATACGCCATGGCAGATGTTGATCTGACTCCGAAACTGAGTCTGATGGGCGGGGCGCGTTACGATTACTTTACGGCCGATGTCGAGAGTGATTTGAGTGCCAACAGCGGCAGTGCCGGAGAAGGCATCGCCAGCCTGAAAGGTGGTTTGAGCTATGCCTTTAACGACGCCTGGGAAGCTTATCTGAATGCCGGGCAGGGATTCCATTCAAACGACGCACGCGGCGCGACCATCGAAATCGATCCGCAATCCGGAACGCCGGTAGACTCGGTCGATCTGCTGGTTCGCAGTGTGGGTGCCGAAACCGGGGTACGTTTTTCGACTCCGGGATTGTTCAATGCCTCTCTGGCCTTCTGGTGGTTGAAACTGGATTCAGAACTGCTGTTTGTCGGCGATGCCGGGAATACCGAAGCCAGCCGTCCGTCGGAACGCTATGGGGTTGAGTTCGCCGGCTATTATCGCCTGAAAAAAAATGTGAACCTGGACTTTGAAGCCTCCTACACCGAATCGCGCTTTACAGATACGGTTGCCGGGGAAGGAAAATATATCGATGGTGCGCTTCCTGTCGTCGTTAGCGCCGGCATCAGTCATATGCCCGACCTTGGCTGGCGTCAGTCTTTGCGAATTCGCCATCTGGGCGCGAGACCTTTAACCAGCGATAACAGTGTGAAATCGAAAGACAGTACGGTGCTGAACGGGTCGATAGGTTATGCCTGGAAGAAGTGGCGCACGGAACTGGAAGTGTTCAATCTGTTGGATAGCCGCGACCACGATATCGATTATTACTACACATCGCGCTTGAGTTTTGAACCGGCGCAAGGTGTTGATGACATCCATTTCCATCCTGTTGAGCCGAGAGCATTGCGCTTTAAAGTCAGCTATCTGTTTTAGACGGTTTAGCCGAATGCAAATCCCATTAACTAGAACGTAAACCTAACTAGTTAATGGGCTATTTGAGTTCTTAAAAGCAAAGGAGGAAAAAAATAGGGTGAGTTGTGTGGTTCCTTTAATGAGAGTAGATGAGGTTCAAGTCGACTTAGTCAGGCGTTTCACGCATTTTAGTCGCTCCAAAGATCGTTATCGCTATTTGATTGATATGGGCAAGCAGTTACAAAATTTGAACGCTTCTTTTTTAACAGAAGAGAATCGAATTCATGGCTGCCAATCGCAAGTCTGGATTCATATCGAAAATAAGAACGGCTTACTTTTTATAAAAGCAAAAAGCGATGCTGCAATTGTTTCCGGGCTAATTGTGTTACTACTCAAAATTTACAATGGTCGATCTCCTGAGGAAATCGTACATACCTCTCTAGATTTTTTAGCTAGAACAGGATTATTACAAGAGCTTTCTCCAAATCGTTCGACTGGGCTATATCACATGATAAAGCGTATCAGAGATGAAGCGAAAATGTATCTATCTATTTGATATTTGTGCTATATCATCTTCTTGCCGTCAATCAGGTAATCCCTGCTTCTTTTTATTTAATACCTTGTGTTTTCAATTTTATATCTTTCCTGAAAAGTAATTTTTTCTAATCGAAATCTGTCGATTTAGGTCAAATAAAACTACTAGTAGTAAATAGAGGGAAATACACATCTCGCTATTTTTTCTTAGGGTTTTTATATCTCAAAATTAGATTTATTAATCCTGT
>NZ_JACBGI020000048.1 GCF_013391765.2 Thiomicrorhabdus heinhorstiae
GCATATAAAGGCTATACAATTATAAAATGGTAAAAGTTTTCTCCACTTCTTAACACAAATTTCATTAAAATAATTTTCAGAATCTGTAATGTTCCATTTTCAAATCAAGTTAAAGAGGCTTCATGCAACAAACTAGAATACATACAGACCGTTCCAATATTGTCTGGTTTCATCGTTTTACAGATGTTCTAATCCCTATATTCTCCCTTGTAGCGATAACTCAACTATTCTCTGAACAATGGCATGACCGCTATCTAATTATGGGGATATTAGGTGGATTGCTATTCATTTTTTCTGCCCAGTTCGTTGGAATATATGTTAACTGGCGCGGACGCTCCCTATTTTCCAGCTTTAAACTAATCCTGTCCGCCTGGCTTCTTACTTGGGTAAGCCTGATCGCAATAGCTTTTTTAGCTAAAGATGCTCAAAATTTTTCCAGAATAATTATCGTTGAATGGGCGTTACTCACACCAGCGCTATTAATGGGTTATCGTTTAATTTTGCGTTTATTTCTGGGTAACATAAGAGCTTCCGGCAAAAATCACTCTAGGGTTGCCATACTAGGAGCGGGACAAATCGGCTTAAACATTGCGGAAACATTCCAAAGCAACCCTTGGCTTGGGTACAAAGTTGTTGCCTTTTTTGACGACAACCCCGAACTTCAAGGAGAAAAATTCGGAAAAATTCCCGTCCTTGGAAGCACATTAGAAATTGCCAATGCAGCAAAAAATGGTGACATAGACGAAGTATTTATTTGCTTACCTCTAAGAGCAGAGCAACAAATTAAACATATCCTTACTGAACTGACGGACTCAACAGTTATTGTTAAATTCATTCCGGATCTTTTCAACTTTGACTTAATGCACGCAAAATGGGTAGACGTTAACGGAATCCCAGTAATCAGTGTATTCGACACACCTTTAAGTTCAAAAACTTCAGCTCTACTTAAACGTATTGAAGACATTATTCTGTCAAGCATCATCTTAACCCTAATTAGTCCAATTATGTTTGTTTTAGCAATTGGAGTGAAGCTTACCTCACCTGGCCCAGTATTCTATAAGCAGACTAGAATAGGCTGGAATGGAAAAGAGTTTTCAATGCTAAAATTTAGATCAATGCCAGTAGATGTTGAAAAATCAGGAGTTCAGTGGGGTAGTGCTAAAAACAAAACCAACACAAAATTCGGTCAATTCATTCGAGCAACGAGCCTAGACGAACTCCCACAATTCTTAAATGTTCTGAAAGGAGATATGTCTATCGTTGGTCCAAGACCTGAGCGAGACGTTTTTGTTGAGCAATTCCGAAAAGAAATCCCAAGATACATGCAAAAACATATGGTTAAAGCTGGAATTACTGGTTGGGCACAAATTAATGGATGGCGAGGAGATACTTCTCTAGAAAAAAGGGTGGAGTTTGACCTTCACTACATAAACAATTGGTCAATCTGGTTAGACCTAAAAATTATATTTTTGACAGTCTTCAAAGGGTTCATCAATAAAAATGCCTATTAATTCTATTAGAGAATTGTAGTGGTCTAATAAACCCTGAAGTGAATCGCCACTAATCTGCTAGACGCTTTCTAGCCTCATCTCGTAGCGCTTCTCGTATTCAGCAGGAGAGAGTTGCTGATTATTCGAGTGGCGACGTTTGGAATTGTAAAACATCTCAATGTAATTGAAGATGTCTTGTTTCGCTTCATCGCGAGTTTTATAGACTCTGCGTTTAATTCGCTCGCGTTTCAGCAGTTGGAAAAAGCTCTCCGCAACCGCATTGTCGTGGCAATTCCCTCGACGGCTCATACTGCCTTCTAGTCCATTCACTTTCAGGAAGTGGTTACTGAAGTGGTCAACAAATCCCGAACGAATTTTTAAGTTTTTCTTCTGTAACTGCTGGCGGTTGTCCGTCATTGAAAGAATGCGGTCTTTGCCAGTTGTAGTAGTTCATTAAATAATTGCCAATATCTCTCTTAGCTTCTTCAAAAGATG
>NZ_JACBGI020000049.1 GCF_013391765.2 Thiomicrorhabdus heinhorstiae
CTGAAGTGGTCTAATAAAACCGAACGCTTTTTTAGGTGGTAAACTCCATCAAAAAGAGGTGTTCAATGAAAAGACAAAGACGTTCGTTTTCAGCAGGATTTAAACGAGAAGCGGCACAGCTGGTTTTAGATGAAGGTTATTCAATTGCCGAGGCTTGCCGATCACTGGATGTGGGCGAGAATTCCATGAGACGCTGGGTTAATCAACTGGAAAACGAGCGTTCAGGAAAAACACCAGTAGCAAAAGCATTAACGCCTGAACAGCAACGCATTCAAGAGCTTGAAGCCCGAATTCGACGACTCGAAAAAGAGAAATCGATTTTAAAAAAGGCCACCGCTCTATTAGTCGCAGACGAGATCAAGTCTACGCACTGATAGAGCGCTTAAAGCATGAAGCGCCAATTGAATGGTTGTGCAATTTATTCGAAGTGCCTAAATCCTGTTTTTACGGGTTTAAACAGCGAACAACTCGAATCAATCCTGCAACCATAAAGCTTAAAACATTGATTAATGAAGCCTTTAATAAGAGTCGCAGTGCTGCAGGCAGTAGAACCATCAGAGCGATGCTTGAACAGCAAGACGTCAACGTTGGTCGTTTTAAAGTTAGAAGCTTGATGAAAAAACTCGGCCTTGTTTGCAAGCAGCCTGGACCGCATGCCTATAAAACCGCAACGGTTGAACGTCCCGATATTCCGAATCGCTTGAATCGGCAATTTGATGTTCAGACTCCGAATCAAGTGTGGTGTGGCGATATTACTTATATTTGGACAGGACGACGATGGCATTATCTTGCGGTTGTGCTTGACCTTTATAGCCGTAGAGTTGTTGGCTGGGCCATGTCAAAATCGCCTAATACCGATTTGACCGTAAAAGCATTGGAGCATGCTTATCAATCTCGTGGCGAACCGATGAATGTCATGTTTCACTCCGATCAAGGCGTCCAATACGGCAGCGTAAAGTTTAGACAAAGGCTTTGGCGGTACCAAATGACTCAGAGCATGAGTCGTCGTGGAAATTGTTGGGATAACAGCCCAATGGAAAGAGTCTTCCGTAGCTTAAAATCAGAATGGATACCCTCGACTTGGTATTCATCTTTTGAAGAAGCTAAGAGAGATATTGGCAATTATTTAATGAACTACTACAACTGGCAAAGACCGCATTCTTTCAATGACGGACAACCGCCAGCAGTTACAGAAGAAAAACTTAAAAATTCGTT
>NZ_JACBGI020000050.1 GCF_013391765.2 Thiomicrorhabdus heinhorstiae
TGACGTCCACCTTCGTCTTTAGACAGAACATAAACTTCTGCTTCAAACTTGGTGTGAGGCTTAACAGTTCCTTTGTGAGCCAATACTTGACCACGCTCGATGTCTTCACGCTTAGTACCACGTAGTAGGATACCAACGTTATCACCCGCTTCACCTTGATCTAGAAGCTTACGGAACATTTCAACACCAGTAACAGTTGTAGTTTGAGTTGGGCGAATACCAACGATTTCTACTTCTTCACCAACTTTGATTACACCAGTCTCAACACGACCGGTTGCTACCGTACCACGACCTTGGATTGAGAAGATATCTTCTACAGGCATCAAGAATGGCTTGTCAGTGTCACGCTCTGGAGTCGGGATGTAAGTATCTAGTGCTTCAACCAATTCACCGATCTTAGCAACGTATTCTTCTTCACCTTCGATTGCTTTCAAAGCAGAACCGATGATTACCGGAGTGTCGTCACCTGGGAATTCGTACTGATCTAGAAGCTCACGTACTTCCATTTCAACTAGCTCTAGAAGCTCTTCATCATCAACCATGTCAGCTTTGTTTAGGAATACAACGATGTATGGTACACCTACCTGACGTGATAGAAGAATGTGCTCACGAGTCTGTGGCATCGGGCCATCCGCTGCAGAACATACTAGGATCGCGCCGTCCATCTGCGCAGCACCAGTGATCATGTTTTTAACATAGTCAGCGTGCCCTGGGCAGTCTACGTGTGCGTAGTGACGTGTTTCTGATTCATACTCAACGTGTGCTGTTGAGATCGTAATACCACGCTCACGCTCTTCTGGAGCGTTATCGATAGACGCGTAGTCTTTTACGTCTCCACCGAATTTCTTACCTTGCACGATTGTCAAAGCCGCTGTTAGAGTCGTTTTACCATGGTCAACGTGACCGATAGTACCAACGTTTACGTGAGGCTTGGAACGTTCAAACTTTTCTTTTGCCAT
>NZ_JACBGI020000051.1 GCF_013391765.2 Thiomicrorhabdus heinhorstiae
GACATCACATTTTGTGACTGCTGGTTCGCCTGGCTCAACATGCTCATTCCGGCTTGTTGCAACACTTGGGTTCTGGCCAGGTTGGCACTCTCTTTCGCAAAGTCCGCATCCAGGATGCGTGATTTCGCCGAAGTCATATTTTCATTTACGTTCGTCAAGTTCGAAACCGTGGATTCCAATCGGTTTTGCAAGGCACCCCATTTCGCACGTTGCAGGTTCAGGTTCGATAGATCCTGATCGATTGTCTGTACCGCCGCCGATGCGGCAGTAACGGTTCCCAACGACACGTTTGTGTCGGTGTTCAATGCTGAAACATTGAAATCCGTCAGGCCGATGCTGATTTTATTGTCCGCTCCGACATTCCAGCCGACATGTACCAGTACCGCAGTGTTCGAACCGTTCATCAATGACGTTTCGTTAAATTTAGTTGTATTGGCGATTCGGTCGATTTCGTTTTGCAGCTGAGTAAATTCTTCGTTCATCTGCGCGCGGTTTTCCGCGTTGTAGGTTCCATTAATCGACTGAACACCTAGCTCACGCATACGCTGCAACATGCCGACCACTTCTTCGGTGGCACCGTCCAGTGTTTGTACCAGTGAGATTCCATCGTTCGCATTTTGAATCGCTTGATCCGTTCCACGGATCTGAGTATCCATTTTGGTTGCGACCGCTAAGCCGGCTGCATCATCTGCCGCTTTGTTAATTCGTAGACCTGAGGTCAATTTTTCCATTGCCAGCGATTGTTCTTTGCTGGACTGATCCAATAAACGTACTGCGTTTAGTGAACCCATATTTGTATTAATCACCATTGACATGATCTTTCTCCCTTGTGATATATTCACGCTTGTGTTTGTGTATGTATTTGTTTTTAAAGTTTTT
>NZ_JACBGI020000052.1 GCF_013391765.2 Thiomicrorhabdus heinhorstiae
CTGGAAGCGGTCGAGGTTGACGGTCACTATCAATCCTATATCGGCGAGTCGCTTTCGACCTCGGAAGGGGTGATCGGTGATGGTGAAATCAAAAAGCGTCCGCTGTTGCGAGTCGGAGAGATTCTGGAGTTTGTTCCGGGCATGGCGGTCACCCAACATAGCGGCAGCGGCAAAGCCAATCAGTATTTCTTGCGCGGTTTCAATCTCGATCACGGAACCGACTTCAGCATTACCGTTGATGGCATGCCGCTGAATATGCGTACCCATGGCCACGGTCAGGGGTATATGGACATGAACTTCATCATCCCCGAGATGATCAAGCGCATGGATTACCAGAAAGGGGTCTATTATCCGCAGAACGGCGACTTCTCCAGTGCCGGTGCCGCACATATTTATCTGCCGAATGCATTGGAATCCGGAAGTGCTACAGTTGAAGTTGGCGAGTACGGCTATAAACGCGCCCTGCTGATGGACGACTTCAAAACCGCTTCCGGCAATCTGGTTCTCGGGCTGGAAGGGCAGACTTACGATGGCCCCTGGAGCGATGTCGAAGAGGGCGTCGAGAAAAAGAACTTTCTGGCCCGTTACCATGGTCATACGCCACAGGGAACCTACTCTGTCACCTTTATGGCCTACGACAATCAGTGGGACTCCGCTGACCAGATCCCACAAAGAGCCGTCGATCAGGGAATCATTGATACTTACGGTTCTCTGGATAC
>NZ_JACBGI020000053.1 GCF_013391765.2 Thiomicrorhabdus heinhorstiae
GCAGCACTGATGTTTTCATTTACATTGCTCAAGTTCGATACCGTTGATTCCAGACGGTTTTGCAAAGCACCCCATTTCGCACGTTGCAGGTTGATGTTCGACAAATCCTGGTCAATCGCGGCAATCGCCGCTGATGCGTTCGCTTGGGTGTCGACCGCAATCGCCGCCGATGTCTGTAATTGACCCGCACTGAAGTTTTTCATCGATACGGTAATTTTGTTATCCGCACCTGTCTGCCAACCAACGTGTAGATCGACTGTCGCAGTTGAACCGTTCATCAACGCGCTATCGTTGAATTTGGTGGTTTTGGCAACACGATCAACCTCATTTTGCAGCTGTGTGAATTCTTCATCCATCTGCGCACGGTTTTCCGCACTGTAGGTGCCGTTCAATGATTGAGTGGCAAGTTCACGCATACGCTGCATCATGTTCACGACTTCTTCTGTCGCACCATCGACTGTTTGCAGTAGAGAAATACCGTCGTTTGCGTTACGAATGGCTTGATCCGTACCGGCGATTTGTGAGCTCATTCCGGTGGCGATCGCTAGACCTGCCGCGTTATCCGCTGCAGAGTTGATTTGCTTACCAGAAGTCAAACGTTCCATCGTTGTGGATTGTTCATTACTGGTTTGGTTCAAAATACGGTTCGCGTTTAGTGC
>NZ_JACBGI020000054.1 GCF_013391765.2 Thiomicrorhabdus heinhorstiae
GGACTGATCCAATAAACGTACTGCGTTTAGTGAACCCATATTTGTATTAATCACCATTGACATGATCTTTCTCCCTTGTGATATATTCACGCTTGTGTTTGTGTATGTATTTGTTTTTAAAGTTTTTATTTATGAGGCAGTGTCTCCCGCCTTCAATTTATTTATCGTCACGTCCAGAATTTTCTTTAGATTTTTTTTGTCCAAATACAAAAAAAGCCGCATACAACGAAGTCGTAGCGGCTAAACACAAGGGAAGTAAAAATTTGCTCTAAGCTATTTCAAGTCTCTTTAGTCAGGACTCTGGCGGATCAGAGCCCTGGTAAAGACACCTCAGTCAAAGTTCCCTTAAACTTTGGTATCGTTATTTTATTGAACCAGAGAAAGTACGTTCTGTGACTGCTGGTTCGCTTGGCTCAACATGCTCATACCGGCTTGTTGCAACACTTGAGTTCTCGCCAGGTTGGCACTCTCTTTCGCAAAGTCCGCATCTTCGATACGTGAACGCGCAGCACTGATGTTTTCATTTACATTGCTCAAGTTCGATACCGTTGATTCCAGACGGTTTTGCAAAGCACCCCATTTCGCACGTTGCAGGTTGATGTTCGACAAATCCTGGTCAATCGCGGCAATCG
>NZ_JACBGI020000055.1 GCF_013391765.2 Thiomicrorhabdus heinhorstiae
TGATGGTGATGATGACCGGTACGCGTAGAATCGAGACCGAGGAGAGGGTTAGGGATAGGCTTACCTTCAAGCTTCGAATTGAGCTCGCCCTTTCAGGCAGATTCCAACCACTGATTGTTAAAATAACGATGGATGCGACCATCCGGAGCCCAGCTAAAGCAATACAACCATTCATTATCAATTAAATGACGAACCACGTCATTCTCAGCGACGACTTGTGCAATCGTTTTCTGCGGTGCATCAATGTACACGCTCAAACGCAAAGGTTCGTGCATCCATTTCTCACCATTATGCAAAGACTGCATCGGCAACCCGATTCGTAAATCGCCGCCATTCCCTTCAAAAACACCGATGCAACCATCCACCACATTGTGCAGGACTTTATTCCCACTTCCATAAACGTGATTATCGCAGACAGATGCATAATATTGTAGGTTAATCCAGTTGGTCACCACCATCGGCGCGGTCATAATCAAGGTTAATAAACTGTTATCGGCATCTTGTTGCCAATCATAATCATGCAAAAAGGCACGCCCTTGAAAATCCACCCCTCTTGTTCTGGCGCGCGGCGCAACAATAAAAGCTGCATTATTGGAC
>NZ_JACBGI020000056.1 GCF_013391765.2 Thiomicrorhabdus heinhorstiae
GAATAAAATAACTTTTGAATCTAAACCGGAATTTTTCCGCTATCGATAACTTTTCTTAAAACAAAACTGGTATGTACCCCGCTGACGCCGGGAATCTGCGTTATATGGTTCAGCAGTAGATCCTGATAAGCGTCCAGATCCTTGATTACAACCTTGAGTTGATAGTCGGCACTCTGGCCGGTTAACAGCAGGCATTCGATAACATTCGGTAATTTGCCAATTTCGCTTTCGAATTCCTGAAAGCGTTCTTTAGTGTGTTTATCCATCGAAATGTGTACCAGTGCCATCAGATCCAATCCGAGTTTTTTGGCGTCGAGTTGTACTCGATAACCCTGAATGATTCCGCTGGTTTCCAAGGTTTTAAAACGTCGCAAACAAGCCGATGGTGAAAGTCCGATCTGGTCTGCCAACTCCTGATTGCTTAAGCGCCCGTTATTTTGCAATGCACTTAGAATTTGTCGATCAAATTTATCCAGTTGCATTTTTTTTCCAATTGCCTCTAATGCCATACGATTTAACTAATAATTTTAATATTGAAATATTATTTCAATATTG
>NZ_JACBGI020000057.1 GCF_013391765.2 Thiomicrorhabdus heinhorstiae
TTGATAAGGTTGTTGATGAAGGCGGAGGCAGGCGGTATTACATAACTTGGATTAGAGATTGCCGATATTCTGTTTTTGTCTCTGCGGATCGGCTAATAAAGTCATGGAGATACGAAACTTCTAACGTAAAAGGATGTTATGTCTTTTAACTGTTGTTTTAAGGGAAAAGAAAAGAGAGAAAAGGGGGCGAGAGAGAAAAGGAAGAGGAAAGGGACAGATTTATTAAATTAGAGTTGAAGAGCATGTTAAATAAATCTGTCCCCTTTTGCGCCTGTGACGCACGGAACCTAGGTGGCCCTTGTTGAAGGGCTGACTGAGATTGAGTCAAAACACGGGACATCGCCATGACTGACTCTAGCCTCATGCCTTGCCACGCTTTATCATCCCCCCAAAGCCCGCAGGTATCGCCTCTACCGCTCGACTCACCTCCGGCAACCAATGGATCTTTCCCCCCCAAGGACCTTTCATGCGTGGTTTCTTCCGTGCATTCGCACATCTATTACCCATTGCCCTGCTCACAGGCTGTGC
>NZ_JACBGI020000058.1 GCF_013391765.2 Thiomicrorhabdus heinhorstiae
TCTTTGATCGGCACGCCGAGGACGGCGTACATCATCCAGACCATAAAGCACACGGTGAAGGCCAGTGTACTCATGCCGAGCACCAGGCCATGTCTTACACGGGGTTGAGTCACGGTTTGCGCTCCCAGAAGTGATTCCATGAGCGCAGGTTAGGGGCGAGGTCCTCCAGGAACTTGACCCAGATCAACGTCCGCCTGGGGGGTATTGGCCTATGCTTAGCCCGTCTACCTCTAAGGAGGTAGGCCCAATAACAAGAGAAAGTCTTTATTTATCAATGGATTGATCTCTTGTGCCGGCTTTTTCCCGTGGGAGGGTCCGCCGGCAACTCTTTAGAGGTAGTGCGCCAGGGAATGCACAATTCAATGCTGTTTCCCGTGCCAGGTGCCGTCATGCTGCTGTTCTTACCCCTTCGATTACGCCGTGATGTTTAACTGGCTGCGCAGCTCCCTGCCCGCACGCGCCGGTGTCGCGGTCATCCTGATTG
>NZ_JACBGI020000059.1 GCF_013391765.2 Thiomicrorhabdus heinhorstiae
CCAAATGATTGAACAAATTAACATCGCTCTTGAGCAAAAAGGGTCTGGGAATTTCTCAGCCTGGGTCATTGAAGCCTGCCGTCGGAGACTAACGTCAGAAAAGAGAGCATATACATCAATCCAGAGTGATGATGAATAAACATCCCGGTTTCTTCCACCATCGCACCGGAAAAGCGACTATGAGGGTAACCCTGCGTCTGTCAGCACAGTAAAACCCGGTGTGCATCGTTTTTGATTATTCCCGCACACTCACGCAGAAGGAATTCCCCGTCGGGCTACGGTCATGGTTAATGCGGGAATACGGCGACGATACAGCGCAGCTAAAAGGGTAATGGACAGAAAGAGAGGTTTATTTCATTCCACAGGATTCTGAGTGCCCCCCCTCCTCCAATAGGCTGAGCATCCACCTATATAGTTTTAATTTTCATCAATCCATTTAACTATCGTTTAATTGTTGTCACATAGGAT
>NZ_JACBGI020000060.1 GCF_013391765.2 Thiomicrorhabdus heinhorstiae
CGGTGGCGATCGCTAGACCTGCCGCGTTATCCGCTGCAGAGTTGATTTGCTTACCAGAAGTCAAACGTTCCATCGTTGTGGATTGTTCATTACTGGTTTGGTTCAAAATACGGTTCGCGTTTAGTGCGCCCATATTGGTGTTGATTACCATTGACATAATTTATCTCCTTTTTATATCTTGTTAGTCTCTCCAAGCGGATCGCTAACTTTTTATATCCATCCACTTGAAGTGACAGATTCTGTTTTGAAGTTTCCTTCAAATTTTTTGGCCGATTTAGCTCTAATTTACTGGCTCTGTTTTATATATCGGCCGATGATTCAATTACTGAAGTAATGACATCACATTTTGTGACTGCTGGTTCGCCTGGCTCAACATGCTCATTCCGGCTTGTTGCAACACTTGGGTTCTGGCCAGGTTGGCACTCTCTTTCGCAAAGTCCGCATCCAGGATGCGTGATTTCG
>NZ_JACBGI020000061.1 GCF_013391765.2 Thiomicrorhabdus heinhorstiae
TTGGTAAACAGCCCCACCGGCACCTGCGCCTCGTTGTCCGGGCTGATGGCGACAAACACCGGGTCGCCGTGGCTGATGCTCACGTCCTGCGGCTTGCTCACATACACAAGCACGCCCAGACCCGGCTCAATCACCCCGACCTGTGACTTGGCCCACAGAAACGCCCAGCCATCGCTGTCCACCTCGGCGGCATAGGTGTAGCCGACAAGGCCCACCAGTTGCTCGGCAGTGCTGTCGGGCTGGGGGGCCTGCACTGCAAACGAGCGCAGGTCAGCGTCATTGCTGCTGGGCGCGCCCTTGACCACGGCACGACCAACATACACATCGGTTTCGCAAAAGTAGCTGGCGTGGGGGTCGCGGCTCACGCTGCGCATATCGGCCAATTGGCCGGGATAGCCCGCCACGCGGGCGCTGGGGTAGCTGTCTTGCACAGCAGGTCGGCTGTTGTGAGGGGTCATTT
>NZ_JACBGI020000062.1 GCF_013391765.2 Thiomicrorhabdus heinhorstiae
GTTGTAAAAGTTGCAGTAAGTTCATGGAAGACTGATAGCAACCCCAGTGAGGACTACTTCTCAATAGAGCAAGGCAATAGCGACACGTGGTCGCGTAGCGATTCAAGAGGCTATTTAATGCTCGTCCAAGACCTCGCACAGACGAGCGAGTACTACGTCTCCTCCAGCAGCAAAATCGTTATCGAGGATGACCGTGTCAAAGATCATGGCCAAACTATTAGACCACTAACATCGATAAATCAGTGATAGGTGTCGGTAATACGCATGTGGAGGTCACTCAAAACAGGGGACAGCACCTGTACCGCCACCAAATCCTGTCGCAGATTTTTCCTGGTTGCTCATTGGGTCGAAATCAATAGAGATCAGCTCAACGAGCTGCGCACAGACGCCAGGGTGGATTGCTAATACGAAAAAGCGCCCCGTCGAGAGCCACCTGGCGGCGAGGCGGCCTTTCAAAAAT
>NZ_JACBGI020000063.1 GCF_013391765.2 Thiomicrorhabdus heinhorstiae
TTTCCAGCTGGTCGCCGGCCTGCACTTTGACCTTAACCTGCGCGTAGGAGCGCTGACTGTGCGGTGTGGCGTTGATGCCTTCGGGCGTGCCCAGCCAGGCCAGAACCGTATTGTAGTCCAGCGACTTTCCGGCAAACTGCGCTTCGAACGCTTCCTGAATCAGCTGGCGCGATAACGCGGCTGAGCAGGGGCAGGTTGAAGAGTAGGGCACTTCGATGGAAAGCTCGCACTCGAATTGGCCGTTGCGCAGCTCACCGCGCAGCGTGGTCGGGTAGTGTTTCCAGCCGCTGTTGTCGCTTTTGAGCGAGAGGCGGCGTTCGTAGTAATCGAACTTGAATTCGACAAAGGCGTGTGTGCTCAAGCCTTGATGCGATTCGACAAACTTGTCCAAAATGGTTTTGACGCGATTCGGTGTCAAGGCTTCCTGCGTGGCGAGCTGATCAAGCAGCAAATACAAGCG
>NZ_JACBGI020000064.1 GCF_013391765.2 Thiomicrorhabdus heinhorstiae
TAGATACACTGACCTTTTCGCTATTAGAAGAGGGGTGGCTCTGCCCGATAACGCACCGAATTTTTGATTCGACTTTTCGTGGGCTAACCCCCTACTTACCCATAAAGTTGCGTCCGCAAGACTATCGTTGCCAGAAAGTCCAACTCTCCTCGCTAGCTAACCTCCAGATAGACGGTAGCGCCGTGGCCAAGCAATTGCAGATTCGTGCGCAGGTCTTACAAGACCCGGTCATCCAGCACCTTCGGTCTGAGAATCTCTGGACCGATATCAGCGACCGTACCGTGGAAGGCGGATTTTACTATCGAACCGCAGAACATTCGGCTCAGCAGTCGGCGCAGAGACTCGATGACTATGTTGATCTGTTTAAGAAGGGTGATATCAACGTACTCAACTGCTCCACGACTATGGAGATGGGCGTAGATATTGGGGGCATCTCTGCTGTAGTGATGAAC
>NZ_JACBGI020000065.1 GCF_013391765.2 Thiomicrorhabdus heinhorstiae
TCACTTACCTTCATGATAGGCAAATGCCCGGTGATATCGGCAGCGGCCACCCGGAACACCTGAGCGTGCTTCCACTGCCGAATCTGGTTCATAAAGGCTTCATCGTCGTCGAAAGTTTCCGCCAGAATCGCCGACGCTTCCTGCTTCAACCCAATCAAATCAAGCGGCTCATACAGGATGCTTTCATCCAGCAACTGGTCCAACAAGGCTGGATATTTGACCAGCACTTCGGCCATCCAAGCACTCAAAGCGCACAGTTGCAGTAAATGTTTAATCGCTTGCAGGTTTTCTTTCAGCAGCACCAGATACACACTGCGATTCATGACACTGGCCAAAACACTCAAGGAGCGCTCCAGTGCCAGCGTCTGGTTATCGACCTGACTCAACTCCGTCAACACCAGCGGTAACACTGCCTTGAAACGCTCGACGGCCTCGGCACTGGCATGGGTAT
>NZ_JACBGI020000066.1 GCF_013391765.2 Thiomicrorhabdus heinhorstiae
GTTTGTAGTCCTCCAAGAGTACAGATTAATCAGGCGCCCGTAGCTCAGCTGGATAGAGCATCCGCCTTCTAAGCGGATGGTCGCAGGTTCGAGTCCTGCCGGGTGCGCCATTAGGCAGCTTTGGCACAAGTAGCGCAAGATGGTGGGCGTAGCTCAGTTGGTAGAGCACGGGATTGTGACTCCCGTTGTCGAGGGTTCGATCCCCTTCGTCCACCCCATATTTCAAAAGGCGCCAGATTTAACGGTCTGGCGCCTTTGTTTTAAAAGTTTCAAGCCGCGGATGTGGTGGAATTGGTAGACACACTGGATTTAGGTTCCAGCGCCGCGAGGCGTAAGAGTTCGAGTCTCTTCATCCGCACCAAATAGAGCGTCACCCTTGCCATGGGCTAGGTTGGGGCTTAACAGAGAAGGCAATTGGCTTCTTTGTCACGCAATATGGTGG
>NZ_JACBGI020000067.1 GCF_013391765.2 Thiomicrorhabdus heinhorstiae
AGACAGCTCATATACTCTGACCGTGTCATATACAACAATATCATATGACGAAACATCAACATTTCCTGCAAAAAAACCAAATTGTAGAGGCCGTAATTGCAAAATATTTAAAAACAATCGACATATTTTTTTGAAAGTTTTTTTACGATTATAAAAGATAACTTGAACATCCAACTCCTCCAAAACTTCTGCTGCACCATCTTCTGGAACAGCAACAGAAACATCAAACTTTTTCGACAATAACTCAAGACGGTTGAGAATATTTTCTACTCTGGGATTACCCTTAACATTTAACTTTCTTGAAGAGTAAAATAACAATTTTTTCATACTAAATTAAGCCTAAACAAAATATATTTTCAATTACTTAATAAAAACATTCTTATTAAAAAGAAAAGCTAAAACTACACCGGTTAAGACACTCTGAGTTGACAATAGACC
>NZ_JACBGI020000068.1 GCF_013391765.2 Thiomicrorhabdus heinhorstiae
TCATTATCCTCATCATGCTTTTCTCCGCCAATTTGCAACTGGGCACCGGAACGGTCAGTGTCGAATTGGTCATTGCCGCCATGATCGGCGGTTACATGGCGATGAACATCGGCGCCAATGACGTGGCCAACAACGTTGGCCCCGCCGTCGGCTCGAAAGCCTTAACCTTGACCGGCGCCATCATCATCGCCGCCGTCTTCGAATCCGCCGGGGCCTTGATTGCCGGTGGCGACGTCATCAGCACCATTAAAAAAGGCATTATCGACCCCGCTCTGATTGAGAACGGCGATACCTTTGTCTGGCTGATGATCGCCGCCCTCCTGTCCGGAGCGATTTGGCTGAACCTGGCCACGGCCATGGGCGCGCCGGTGTCCACCACCCACTCCATTGTGGGCGGCGTTCTCGGCGCCGGCATCGCCGCCACCGGTTGGGAAAT
>NZ_JACBGI020000069.1 GCF_013391765.2 Thiomicrorhabdus heinhorstiae
CTCTACCGTGATCGTTGCGTTTGCATTGCAGGCAGGCTTGTCCCGCCTAAGCCATTCACGGTGGAGGTACGCAGAATAGGATTTTACGTCGGACTCACCGGCACCCACGGAGCAGGGCGGGCGCCGGTAGGCTGATCCGACTTCATTCCACTTGGGTTTTCCTTGAGCCTTTCCCATGCAGCAGCACTCGACGCGGCCTGGGCTGCTGTTTCCAACAATAAACAGTAGCTGTTTTGAGCCGGTCGTATCCAAAATAGTCTGCAAACTCCAAATTACAACTATTCAGAAAATGAATGCTGGAAGTTGGCGTGTTTTGAGCGCGTACCAGACTCTAACTCGCAGTTGATCTCCCGTGGTGGGCATTTGCTAGACGACAACAGAAACATGTGGCTCCGGTTGGTACACTAGGAGATCTCCAGGCTGACAACTTAAATG
>NZ_JACBGI020000070.1 GCF_013391765.2 Thiomicrorhabdus heinhorstiae
GTGGGTTCTCAAGTTCAAAGTGCCTTTCAGTTTGCCCGCACCGTCGTCGCTGATAATCCAGCCCAGGCCGGCACCGGCTGTACGGATGGCCTTTTTGACCTGCTCGGCGGTTTTGATGTTGGATGGAACCGGTTGTGATTCCATATTACGGATTGGCTGGCCTGTTCCGCAAGCCGTTAAGGTGGCGACTAAGCCTAGTACCGATAGACCTAAAATCAATTTTTGAACCATGAATTTCATTTGTGTTTATCCTCCTGAATCGATCGCAATAAATGGTGTGTTTCTAAAAATGGAAAACCCCATTAAAGTACCATTAATAGGGGATTTGGTAAAGCCAATTTCGTATATTTGCTTAATCTGATCTGGCTTTGGCATCCATTTGGAGAGTCGATATCAAATCATGCCGCCGTTGATATTCAGCACCTGTCGGGT
>NZ_JACBGI020000071.1 GCF_013391765.2 Thiomicrorhabdus heinhorstiae
GTGAGCGATCCCGCCAGTTGCTGGTCGAGTTTCGCCAGCAACAGCAACAGATCCACGGCAGCCAAGCCGTGACCGAGCAAACACCAGCCCCCTCGGATACGCCGGCCCCAAAGGCCACCTGAGCGGCGCACCCTGTGCACATTCATCTCTTGAAGCTTTTTTTTGTGGAGCTCCTTTGGAAGGAGATGAATTTTTAGCGCCCTCACGGGCGCTTTTTTTTGCCCGCTCGATATCATCCAACGCCGCCCTTGACCCTGAAGCTACTTCAAGGCTCAGAATTTTCCTACTTTTGGGACTACAGCCCTACTCGGTGTAGCTCCCGTCGCCTGTTTGCTTATCAGTAAGAGGTCAATCTGCATGCGTATCCTTGTGGTTGAGGACGAACCAAAAACTGCCGACTACTTGCATCAAGGCTTGAGCGAGAGTGGTT
>NZ_JACBGI020000072.1 GCF_013391765.2 Thiomicrorhabdus heinhorstiae
GCGAAGTGTCTGGGTGGAGTCGGCGTTGATTCCGTTAATGCAATTGCAAGACGACAGCACTATTACGCTGGGGAAAACCGAATTTGCCTTGGGCGGTACCTTCCAGCCGTTGGGCGCGGCCGGAGGCATGGGCGCCTTTTCGCACCAAATGGTGATTCCGCTGGCGGATATGGCCGCCACGGAATTGAAAGGGCCGGGCAGTCGTGTCGAATACGAATTGGCCTTGATTGGAACACCGAACGCGATTGAGCGTTTTGCCGAGGCCGTGGACGCGGAACAGAATCCGCATCTTCAAAGTTTATCCGCGCAAGCGCCATCGCAGGATTTGGCGCAATCGCTGGACACGGCCTGGCTGTTTTTGGAGTTGTCGGCCTTGTCCGCTGTGTTGGTGGCGGGCTTATCGATTCTGATTGCCAGCCGTTTTTATT
>NZ_JACBGI020000073.1 GCF_013391765.2 Thiomicrorhabdus heinhorstiae
GTAATGCCTAGGAATCTGCCTGGTAGTGGGGGATAACGTTCGGAAACGGACGCTAATACCGCATACGTCCTACGGGAGAAAGCAGGGGACCTTCGGGCCTTGCGCTATCAGATGAGCCTAGGTCGGATTAGCTAGTTGGTGGGGTAATGGCTCACCAAGGCGACGATCCGTAACTGGTCTGAGAGGATGATCAGTCACACTGGAACTGAGACACGGTCCAGACTCCTACGGGAGGCAGCAGTGGGGAATATTGGACAATGGGCGAAAGCCTGATCCAGCCATGCCGCGTGTGTGAAGAAGGTCTTCGGATTGTAAAGCACTTTAAGTTGGGAGGAAGGGTTGTAGATTAATACTCTGCAATTTTGACGTTACCGACAGAATAAGCACCGGCTAACTCTGTGCCAGCAGCCGCGGTAATACAGAG
>NZ_JACBGI020000074.1 GCF_013391765.2 Thiomicrorhabdus heinhorstiae
TTTGAATGGTTTCATCCACATGATTCAAACCAAAACAAGTGAATTCATCGGTGGTGGTATTATGCATGGCCGCCACAAAACGAGTTTGCGCCGGAATTTTGATGTCTTTTTCCAGTAAGCCCTGACGAACCGATTCATCGTTGAGCAAGAACGCTAACACCCGCACATTGATTTCACCCGTTTGCCCACCGCAAGCACCGCAGTCCAGCCCGGCTGCATGCGGGTTATTACAACTGGTGCTGCCATGCCCCACAAGCATTACCGTTTCAGCGAGATCATGATCCAGCCCCATGGCATGCAAAATCCCTGCAGCCAGCTCCACTTTTTGATCTAGCGTTAAAGGGGAGTCATTCTGGGTGAGTTCAAATGCATCTGTCGCAGGTATCGCATTAATCGGGTTCGTGTGGCTTTCAGGAAACAAGC
>NZ_JACBGI020000075.1 GCF_013391765.2 Thiomicrorhabdus heinhorstiae
GTATTGGTTTAGCCACTGGCGCGCCTGATACCTGAAATCGGCGCCCACTACTCAAGGGGTCGCCTGCCAGAGAAATCTAACCCCCGGTCGGCTCCCCGACCGGGGGTTTTGTTTTTCCAGCCCTGAACAATTTTTGCTACACACCGAACTTAAAGGAAATCACACCATGAACTTCACCACTTATTACCGTTACGACACCTGCACCGCCTGGCGATTTAGCAAGCTCCGTTCGGGACAGCCTGCCGCCTCCGATCGGTCACCTATTGGTGGCAAGCCAACACACGCAGCCAATACAGCCAATTGTCGAACACCCCAGTAGGGCAGAGCGCGCGGGAACAGCCCGCCGCTTGCCCAGGAAGCACAAATCATGAACTCCTCTATCGCCGCACTGCCCGTTACCACCCTGTCCAGCGCCAATGAAG
>NZ_JACBGI020000076.1 GCF_013391765.2 Thiomicrorhabdus heinhorstiae
TCTGTAGCAAGGTTAACCGTATAGGGGAGCCGAAGGGAAACCGAGTCTTAACTGGGCGTTAAGTTGCAGGGTATAGACCCGAAACCCGGTGATCTAGCCATGGGCAGGTTGAAGGTTGGGTAACTCTAACTGGAGGACCGAACAGACTAATGTTGAAAAATTAGCGGATGACCTGTGGCTGGGGGTGAAAGGCCAATCAAACCGGGAGATAGCTGGTTCTCCCCGAAAGCTATTTAGGTAGCGCCTCGTGAATTCATCTTCGGGGGTAGAGCACTGTTTCGGCTAGGGGGCCATCCCGGCTTACCAACCCGATGCAAACTACGAATACCGAAGAATGTTATCACGGGAGACACACGGCGGGTGCTAACGTCCGTCGTGAAGAGGGAAACAACCCAGACCGCCAGCTAAGGTCCCAAAG
>NZ_JACBGI020000077.1 GCF_013391765.2 Thiomicrorhabdus heinhorstiae
AGGCTTGTTTGGTTGCGCCTTTAGACACTTTCGTCATCACCGGCGTGACTTTAATGCCTGATTTTAACAACCCCGGTAACTGAGGACGAGACACATCGGTGCCTGCCGGTTGATACTCAATTGGCAATCCAAAAAAGCCAGCAAAGCCCAGTGTTTCAACTCGAGAATCTTGCGCTTCTAAAGCACGACGAATGACTTCCGATCGCACATCAATACAAAAAGCGGCTTGCAGCAAAACCGGCGGCGATTCGGTCTCTACTTTTTGGTCTGTTCTACTGGCGTGTTTAAGTTGCTGTTGTAACTCAGACTGATACGCAATTTCAGCGGCTCTTTGCCAAATCCAAGATTTCGCTTGAGCCGCTTCATGGGTGGCAATCAAATCCGGCAAGATGCTCATTTGATGATGCCACATAACTT
>NZ_JACBGI020000078.1 GCF_013391765.2 Thiomicrorhabdus heinhorstiae
GGCAGTCCGTAGCTGGTACTGCAAACGCTGATGCGACCTTCAAAGTTCAATATCTATAATTCAATCTTAAGGTGGCTATACGTCATCTGAAATTGAAACAGGGTGTGTGTGGCATGGCTACGCACACCCGAGCAATTTACCAATATTCATCTCATTTTTAATGAGAAATGGTTTGTATTTGGAGCGCTATGAAAAATCACATAATATCTAAACTATCAATAAACAACAGTAGTTAAACTTACTGTTATTTAAAATATTTACTTTGTAGCAAGGTTTTCCTATTAAAAGAGAACCAACATTTATTACAAACGCATTAAGTCTGGAAACCCGGCGACTCGCCAATGTATTAGCAACATTAATCGATTGTCTGATGTAACGGTTTTCCCGCTTATCCTCTTAACACATGGAGAATGCAT
>NZ_JACBGI020000079.1 GCF_013391765.2 Thiomicrorhabdus heinhorstiae
GTCCAGACCATGCATGCCGAGAACAAGTCGGCCCTCGACCAAGCGCGCCAGAGAGACGATCGATTCGAGCGCGCGATCGAGGAGCAAGGCAAGGCGGTTTCCGATCTGGAGAAGTCTCTCGGGCAGGTGGCCCTGGACCTCAGCCGGATCGCCGACCGCGGCAACGCGGGGCGCTGACATGGAGTGGATCCGAGCCATGTGGAGCTACCTGACCGGCCGGCGCCAGGAAGTAGACGCCCAGCAAGAAGTGATCAACCGCGCGCTGGCTTTCCAGCGCGAACGCAATGAGCGGCTCCGAAGCGAACTGACATCGGAGATCGCGGATCTCCGCGGGTCCGAGGCCCGCATGCACGATTACTTTGCCGGGCTGGCATCGAATGCCGGCCGCAGCCGACGGGGCACCACGCAATGATCG
>NZ_JACBGI020000080.1 GCF_013391765.2 Thiomicrorhabdus heinhorstiae
GGGTTGCTGAGAGGGGTCTGAATGGAAGTTTCCGATTCGGAAACTGACCCCCCTTGAGCCGGGAGGCGAATGGGCAAGACGTGAAGTAGGGTCGCCAGCTTGCTGGTGGGTCTACTTCACCTATCTTGCCCGGTAGTTAGCGTTTGATGTTTCGTTCTGCCGTTGTTGCTTTTGCGTTGCCAGGGCGATCACCTGCCGTTGCGGCGGCGATCTTTTCCCGTATCTGAGCACTAACTGCCCGGTCTGATTGCCGGGTAGCAAAGACCGGGATCGGCAGCACTACCTGGTCATCAACGAAGGTCGGCAGGCAATCGCCTTCTGGCGTCCAATCAGCGTGTTTCATCAGCGACTCTCCCGCCCCTTTGGGGACTCTCCAGTAAATTGATATTCGCCGCCAAGGTAGCGGTAGAAG
>NZ_JACBGI020000081.1 GCF_013391765.2 Thiomicrorhabdus heinhorstiae
GCTTCTCGGTCACGCTCCTCAAGCATTGGGGTATTCATAGCTTGTTCCTCATTGGTCGAAACGGCCGGCACACCTTTTAGTTGGGCCTGGTAGGCGCCTTCAGGTGGTACAAAAGGGAGGCAAGTTGGTGATACAAATGGCTTGCGCAGCATCCCTTCACAAGCCTTACAAGGACGCCAAATTCGAATCCGCGTGATGGTGAAGAATCGTACAGAGCATCGCTTGGAAGCTCTAGGATGGTGACCCCATCGGTCCCCCCGCAACGATTACCCGTGAACCTGGTCAGAGCCGGAAGGCAGCAGCCACAGCGGGAGCATTGTGTGCCGGGGTGTGGCTGGTGGGGTTGCCTCCATAAAGCCCCCTCGCAACAACCCTCTTGTTTATTCCGCTATCCAATTCATCAGAATTTTTC
>NZ_JACBGI020000082.1 GCF_013391765.2 Thiomicrorhabdus heinhorstiae
GTATAGGCAGATACGGGTATCGGTTGGCTCATGCGGCAGTTGGCTTGCCGGCGATGCGGGTGCTGCGGTGTAGAGGCCATCGCAGGCAAGCCAGCTCCTACATTGATCGCATGGCGGTGAGGAAAAACAAATCGTGTACCATTTTTATATTTATCTGGAACAATCCATTGGTTTTTTGAGAACATCCCATACCCCGCTGTGACCGTACAACCAAAGTGGGTCGCTAAACGACGTATTTAGTCTAATTTTCACAACCGCAACTCATCATGTAGTATGCCTCGGCGCGCACTACATAACGTTAGGTCGATGTCTGCCCAGGCGCCGTCGTAACCCCGAACACCCCGTCAGCAAGCCTTGCGCCGTTGATTGGAACCACCCAGCCGCCGTGATGGCATGTACTGGTGCCGGGTT
>NZ_JACBGI020000083.1 GCF_013391765.2 Thiomicrorhabdus heinhorstiae
GTGTCAGTCAGCGCATTTATTGACTGGCACACCGCCTTCGCAAGCAAGCCCGCTCCCACATTCTTTGTCCGGGTTTATTCTTTGATGAATTTTCCGGTCACATAGGCCGAATAGTCCGGTAACACGGTCTCTACTTTCCCTTGTTCCTTAAGAAACTTCGCCGTCTCCCCAATGGCCTTGGCTGTCCCACCATTGAGCAAGGCGTCGGTTCGCTGCGCCTGTGCATCGGGGAAGGTGCTGCCTTCCAGCAGTTCGGGGATGTCTGCGGCGTTTGCGCCGGTCAACCGGGCGATCTTTTGCACCGGGCCGGAATCCACCGTCCAGCTGCTTTTATTGGCTGCATAGTCGGCAAACGAATCCAGGGTGATCTTGGCAAACTTGGCCACGACCTCCGGATGTTTCTCGGC
>NZ_JACBGI020000084.1 GCF_013391765.2 Thiomicrorhabdus heinhorstiae
GTTAAGTGATTCAATGGTATTGGTGGTATAAATCACTTTTCGAATCGCTTCTGGATACAGGAATAAAGTGGCAACATTATCCCATTTTCTTCTCCAAGACTTACTGATACTTGGAAACTTAGCCTTCCATTTTTGTTCAAACTTATCTAATTCAAGTAGGGCTTCCTCCTCGGTAACGGATTGATAAATTTGTTTTAAATCGGCAGCAACTTCTTTCCGTTCTTTATAGCCGACATACTTAAGTGTTGAAAGATTTAAATCATTATCAGAATGAACTCCTTAAAACGCTTCCATCATCAACTGCGAATTTAGTGAATCAATTAAAAATCTCAATACATCATCATAACCAACTGGTTCTTGGCTTAATTGATCCATCACCCAATACTTAAGGGCTTCATCATTTGT
>NZ_JACBGI020000085.1 GCF_013391765.2 Thiomicrorhabdus heinhorstiae
TTCCAGAACCGAGGGCAATACTGACATTGGCGCGAGCCATCGCCGGCGCATCGTTAATGCCGTCACCGACCATCGCCACCAATTCACCGTCTTTTTGATAGGCTTGAATCGCTTCGTGTTTTTGTTCCGGCAACACCTCGGCATGCACCGACATACCGCCCAATTTTTCTGCAACGGTTTCGGCCACAGCCTGGCGGTCGCCACTCAACAACGTCACTCGTTTGCCACGAGCTTTTAAACGAGCGATCATCTCGATGGCATCCTCGCGTAGCTCATCTTCCAGGAACAAAATGGCCACGACTTGTTGATCCTGAGCCACCCACACGCTGGTTTGCGCTTGCTGAGCTTTCTCGGCCTCCATTTGTACAAAATCATTCGGAAGTGAAACGCCGCTGGCTTGCAAC
>NZ_JACBGI020000086.1 GCF_013391765.2 Thiomicrorhabdus heinhorstiae
TCTCTCATGTGCGGTCGCAGATAACCGCTCTGCAAGCGCTTGAGAAACAACTCGTTTCACTGAGAGCGAGTTGCAACGATGACCGGGAAGTTGAGGCGTGTGGGGTTCTTGCTGGAATTAGCGAAGGAAACATGCACCAGCAGTAGGTGAAGCATCAACCAGATAATCCGATGAGATGCCGGTCTGTCTCACTCTCATGCAAAGGTAAGATCAACCATTTAATCCGCTTACCCTGAAATTGACCAAGAACTATCTAGCAACCTAACTGACGCACAAAAAATAGATATTGCTTATATGTGCTTTTACTATGGTCAAAGTGACACCTGGATAGATTTCATAAGTCAGAAACTATCATTTCATCAGAGTGGCAGCATTATAGCTGGAATGATGCTT
>NZ_JACBGI020000087.1 GCF_013391765.2 Thiomicrorhabdus heinhorstiae
TTCCAGCTGCGTATGCCAAATCAATTTTCGAAATAATTTCATCGCTGAACTTATCACGAATACTGCTAAATAATTTAGCTGTGCCAATTAGGTTCCCATGAACAAACCCTTGCTTCTTTGCTTGACGCCGATAACAAGCAGCCAAAACCGTATAATCTATCGATGGCAGATTGCGTTGCAGAATATCATTTACAAAAACTGCAAACTCGCGCTCTTCATTTGAGGCGGGTGAGCGGTTCGCAGGTTTAACAGCGTTCCACCCGCAAGCACAATCATCGGTCAACCCCGGTAACAATCGGTTTTTACGATAGAAAGGGTGAGAGCAATTAGGGCAAGATTGAAGAAGTTCTTCACCGTGTCGCCAGCACGCTGTAACGCCCGGTACATGAT
>NZ_JACBGI020000088.1 GCF_013391765.2 Thiomicrorhabdus heinhorstiae
TGAGTGCCTAAATTTAAGCCCACTCGAGTTTTACTATACCAAGCCTCAGCTTTAAAATACAAACAAAACGTATTTTTATTTACAATCATAATTAAACCAAACGGTCGTTCATTGAATGGCACATCCCGATAGAAATTGCTAGGATGTACCGATACCGAAAAGACTCTGACCAACGACCCGGTCACTTACCCAAGGAGGCCTGATGACCCTGTTTGACCATTTCCTGTCTCTGGCTCTGGAGTCCGCTCCCTGGCTGGTGCTCGGGTTGATTCTCGGCGGACTGATGAAAGTCCTGCTGCCAACCGACTTCCTCAACAAACATTTAAAACGTGATTCATTGGGCAGCGTGGCCAAAGCGACCCTACTGGGCGCCCCACTCCCGTTATG
>NZ_JACBGI020000089.1 GCF_013391765.2 Thiomicrorhabdus heinhorstiae
GAGAAGCAGTTTGCACTGAAGGCGGATGTAACCCCTGCATTAGGCAGCTCGTTGACGGCTTTGAGTGCAATAACCGGGATTGCATCACCGTTTACCGCCTTGGCGGTATACGCGCTGATGAAAGTCATTCCCGATATTAATGAAGATTTGATCAGTTATTACTATGATGTCACCGGGCCTTGGGATGCTCCAGTTGTAAAAGAAAGGCGTAATAAAAATTAAGTGGTAAAGTCAGTCGAAAACTTTTATTAATTTTTTTGGAAAAACTGTTGACACTAATTCTGAGTTTGGACATAATACGCACCTCTTCACGACGAGACGCTGACTGAGAAGTTGAGTGGCGAGTTGCGGGGGTGATGAGCAGCGGATTTGATGAGTTTTGAAT
>NZ_JACBGI020000090.1 GCF_013391765.2 Thiomicrorhabdus heinhorstiae
GTATAGCTTTTTGTCTCTGTCATCTGGATGCGCGCCTGTGTTTTGGGTAGGCGCGATTATCGACAATTGGGCAGGGCGGAAAACCGTAAAAACTCGATGATTCCCATCGGCTTTTCTGATTTTCAGCATTTCTCTCCATCCTGCCGGGACTACAAACGCCGGTTCACAGGATGCCCTATTCCTCCGGTGGCGCTGAACCTGTCGCGAAGACGACCACCAAGTCCAGAACAGACGCCCGATCCCGCCGGAGCATGATATTCTGCGCGCCATCTTGGTCTATCCTTTCTCTGGTACGCACTCCCGAATGCGTACCGGCAGAGAGCTGTCGCCGAGGTAGCTGAAGCCAATAATGATAAAAAGTCAGCGCAGAAGGGACATAAAAG
>NZ_JACBGI020000091.1 GCF_013391765.2 Thiomicrorhabdus heinhorstiae
GTCAGTAACCATACGCACGGCAAGGCGACGTTGACGTGGTTTGAAGAGATTTTCTAAGAGTATAAGTCCAAAACTTTCGTTAACCGGGATACATTATAAGCACATTCATACCATCAAAAATAGTAGCAATAAACTTGAACAACTACCAGAAACACGAAAACAGGCATAATTGATGAAATATCAGCGCTATTAAACAATATAAATAACCGCTAAGAATAAGGCTTAACGGTTATCTTCTACCTATCTATTTTTTCAACTCCTCAGTCGTTTATCTACCTATAACCTAGGCTTTACGAGTGCCTTGCTCTACCAACTGAGCTAAATCGGCGATTACACTTACAGTATGGCACTCTGAGAATAGATGTCAAGTAATATTATTC
>NZ_JACBGI020000092.1 GCF_013391765.2 Thiomicrorhabdus heinhorstiae
CGGTGGCGATCGCTAGACCTGCCGCGTTATCCGCTGCAGAGTTGATTTGCTTACCAGAAGTCAAACGTTCCATCGTTGTGGATTGTTCATTACTGGTTTGGTTCAAAATACGGTTCGCGTTTAGTGCACCCATATTGGTGTTGATTACCATTGACATAACTATCTCCTTTTTACCCTTATAGTGTTTTATGCCATGCTTCTTTTAATGGGAAAGCATGAAAACCCGATTAGCTGATTACTGGAGCAGCGACATCACATTTTGTGACTGCTGGTTCGCCTGGCTCAACATGCTCATTCCGGCTTGTTGCAACACTTGGGTTCTGGCCAGGTTGGCACTCTCTTTCGCAAAGTCCGCATCCAGGATGCGTGATTTCG
>NZ_JACBGI020000093.1 GCF_013391765.2 Thiomicrorhabdus heinhorstiae
AGCGGTAATCGTGGCTTCAGAGACCTCAATGCCGTAGAGTTCTTCAATGTGAAAACGAATGTCTCGATAACTGGTTCCGAGTGCAAAGAGACCAAGGATCTTCTGGTCAATCTCAGGGGTGAGCTTGGTCTGATGCTTTTTGACCAGTTGAGGTTCAAAACTGCCATCACGGTCACGGGGCGTATCAAGCTCGAACTGACCGACACTGCTTTTGACGGTCTTTTTGGAAGAACCGTTCTTGCGGTTGGGCGAATTATCGTTTTCGAGATGCTGTTCCAGTTCTGCTTTGAGAGCGGCTTCAGTGAGTTGTT
>NZ_JACBGI020000094.1 GCF_013391765.2 Thiomicrorhabdus heinhorstiae
CATCTTTTGAAGAAGCTAAGAGAGATATTGGCAATTATTTAATGAACTACTACAACTGGCAAAGACCGCATTCTTTCAATGACGGACAACCGCCAGCAGTTACAGAAGAAAAACTTAAAAATTCGTTGAGAGCATTCAAAATTCTGTGTCAGTCTAGGGTGCTAAATATCCAGCACTCCATCTAATCTGCCTTCAAAGTGTATCGCCAGTTGCGACAGGGCGAGGTTCCAATTCTGGACAGGCATCGTCCATTTCTTGGACGCATTGAGTATGCCAGCATACAACAGCTTCAACAAGCTATTTT
>NZ_JACBGI020000095.1 GCF_013391765.2 Thiomicrorhabdus heinhorstiae
ACTCAACGGTCATTTGAACGTTGTCACCTGGCATAACCATTTCAGTACCAGCTGGTAGTTCACATGCACCCGTTACGTCAGTTGTACGGAAGTAGAACTGTGGACGGTAACCGTTGAAGAATGGAGTATGACGTCCACCTTCGTCTTTAGACAGAACATAAACTTCTGCTTCAAACTTGGTGTGAGGCTTAACAGTTCCTTTGTGAGCCAATACTTGACCACGCTCGATGTCTTCACGCTTAGTACCACGTAGTA
>NZ_JACBGI020000096.1 GCF_013391765.2 Thiomicrorhabdus heinhorstiae
CCTGTCAGAAAGTGAAGGCGCAAACTACTGGCTTTCTGTACTCACCGACTTACATAACCGTGGTGTCAAAGACATTCTGATAGCCAGTGTCGATGGCCTGACAGGTTTTCCTGAAGCCATCGCCAGTATTTACCCTGATACGGAAGTGCAGCTGTGTGTGGTGCATCAAATTCGCAATTCAATGAAGTATGTGGCGTCCAAAAATCAGAAAGAATTCATGAACGATTTAAAACCTGTTTACCAGGCTCAGACT